>NZ_CDRVEU010000008.1:0-309074 GCF_977070315.1 Plantibacter cousiniae (nom. nud.)
AGCACCGCCAACCCGGTCAACCTCAGCCATCCATTGAACCTGGCTTACGTGATTTACACCTCCGGCTCGACCGGCAAACCCAAGGGCGCGGGCAACAGTCATCGTGCGCTGGTCAACCGTCTGCACTGGATGCAGAAAGCTTACAAAATTGATGGCAGCGATACCGTTCTGCAGAAGACACCGTTCAGTTTCGACGTGTCGGTCTGGGAATTCTTCTGGCCGCTGATGACCGGCGCACGTCTGGCCATGGCGCTGCCGGGGGATCACCGCGACCCCGAGCGGCTGGTGCAGACCATCCGCGAGCATCAGGTCACGACGCTGCACTTTGTGCCGTCGATGCTGCAGGCGTTCATGACTCACCCCCACGTTGAAAGCTGTAACACGCTGCGCCGAGTGGTATGCAGCGGTGAAGCACTGCCTGCCGAACTGGCCGCTCAGGTGCTCAAGCGCTTGCCGCAGGTCGGTTTGTACAACCTGTATGGCCCGACCGAAGCGGCCATCGACGTGACCCACTGGACTTGTAGCACCGACGATATCCTCAGCGTGCCGATCGGGCAGCCGATCGACAACCTGAAAACCCATATCCTCGACGACGGCCTGTTACCTGCTGCACAGGGTGTGGCGGCGGAGTTGTACCTGGGGGGCGTCGGTCTGGCGCGGGGTTATCACAACCGTGCAGCACTGACGGCCGAGCGCTTCGTGCCGGACCCGTTCGACGAGCAGGGCGGCGGCAGGCTGTACCGCACTGGCGATCTGGCGCGTTATCGCGACGCAGGTGTCATCGACTACGCCGGGCGTATCGACCATCAGGTGAAGATTCGCGGCTTGCGCATCGAACTGGGCGAAATCGAAGCCAGCCTGCTGGAGCACGACAGCGTTCATGAGGCGGTGGTGATCGACGTTGACGGCCCGTCCGGCAAACAGCTGGCGGCGTATCTGGTGGTCGGGCACCACGACGATCAGTTGCGTGATGCGCTCAAGGCCTGTCTCAAGGAATCGCTGCCGGATTACATGGTGCCCACGCATTTCATCGTGCTGGACAGAATGCCGCTGAGCGCCAACGGCAAGCTCGATCGCAAGGCACTGCCTAAGCCGGACGCCAGCCAGTTGCAGCGCCAGTACGTCGCACCCTGTACCGAGCAGGAACAGCAGATGGCGGCGATCTGGGCCGATGTGCTGAAAGTCGAGCGTGTCGGGCTGAGCGATGATTTCTTCGAGCTGGGTGGTCACTCGCTGTTGGCGACGCAGCTGATTTCCAGAATCCACACCGGCCTGGGAATCGACATTCCGCTGCGCCTGATCTTCGAGAAACCGCAACTGAACGAATTTATTCAGGCCTTCGCCGGCAGTGGCCTGTCGCTGACCGAGGACGGCTTGTCCGATATTGAAAAAATGATGAATGAAATGGCGGGTATCTGACATGGACAAGTCTGCAGCAGAGCGTATTGCCCAGCGTTTCATCGGCCTGCCCGTCGAACAGCGGCGCCAGATCCTCGCCAAAATGCATGAGACCGGACAGAGCTTCAAACTGCTGCCCATCGCCGTGACCCGGCATGCCGCAGCGCGTATTCCGCTGTCTTACGCGCAGCAGCGCATGCTGTTCCTCTGGCAGATGGAGCCGGGCAACGCAGCCTACAACGTGCCTTTGGCGGTGCGTTTGAAAGGCGCACTGGACCGGCAGGCGCTGAGCGCAGCGCTGGAGCGGCTGGTGCAACGCCATGAAACCCTGCGCACCCGCTTCGTTTCAGAGGATGGCGTGTTCTATCAGGAGATTCTCGAACAGGCTACAGTCGCTCTCGAGTTCGCGTCGGTGGCGCCCGCAGACATCGAGCAGCAGGTGCGCGCCGAGTTGCAAAAGCCCTTCGACCTGCTGAGCGGCACGCTGCTGCGGGTCAAGCTGTTCCAACTGAGTGAAAGCGAACACGTACTGACCGTGTGCATGCATCATGTGGTGTCCGATGGCTGGTCCGGCGAAGTGCTGATTCGCGAGTTCGTGCAGTTGTATCAGACTCAGGTATCCGGACAGCCGATTTCGTTACCTGAGCTGGCGATTCAGTACGCAGATTACGCGATCTGGCAACGCGCCTGGCTGGAGGCCGGGGAGGGCGAGCGGCAGCTGGACTACTGGAAACAGCAACTGGGCAGCGAACATCCGTTGCTGAGCCTGCCACTGGATCATCCGCGTCCGCTGCAACCGAGCCATCGCGGTGCGATGGTGCGCGTCGACCTGCCGCAGCAATTGTCCACGCAACTGAAAAGCCTGGCGCGCAACAATGGCCAGACCCTGTTCATGGTGACGCTGGCGGCGCTGTCGGTGGTGCTGTCGCGCTTCAGCGGGCAGTCCGACATCCGCATCGGCGCACCCAATGCCGGGCGCACACGCAGCGAGCTGGAAGGGCTGATCGGCTTTTTCATCAACACTCAGGTGCTGCGCGTGCAGGTGGATGAGCGGCAGAGCTTTGCCGAGCTGCTGGATCAGGTCAAACAGGTGGTGACGGGCGCGCAGTCGCATCAGGAACTGCCGTTCGAGCATCTGGTGGATGCCTTGGCACCGGAGCGCAATCCGGGCCACAACCCGCTGTTCCAGTTCAAGATCAATCAGCACGTGCTGGCGGCCGATGGCAGCGGGCAGCGCGTGTCGGGCCTGACGGTCGATGAGTTCCCGATGGGCAGCAGCGATGCGCGTTTCGATCTGGCCTTCGACTTCACCGACACGCCCGAAGGGATACGTGGTTATTTCACCTACGCCACCGACCTGTTCGAAGCGCAGAGCATCGAGCGTATCGCCGAAGCGTTGCGCAACGTGCTGCAAGCACTGGTCTCGGACACCGACCGGCGTCTGGCCGATCATCCACACGCCGTATCGTCGCCGGTCGCCGAGCAAACCCAGGATGTTGCCTGCCCCGATTTCCTCAGCCTCTGGCAACAGGGCCTGCGTGCCGGGCGTGGCAACACCGCGTTGCGTGTGGGTCAGCAGGTGTTGAGCTTTGACGAGCTTGAGACACGCAGTAACCAATTCGCCCGCTACCTGCACGCTCAGGACATAAAGCCGGGCATGACCGTCGCGCTGTGCCTGGACCGCTCCGTGGAATGGGTGGTCAGCCTGCTGGCGGTGCTGAAACTGGGCGCGGTGTACTTGCCGCTGGACAGCGCGCAACCGTTCGAGCGCTTGCAGCAACTGGCCCGTGACAGCGGCGCGGTGCTGCTGGTGCATGCACCCGATGATGACAAGGCCGCGCGGTTGGGCGTGTGCCCGGTGCTGGCGTTCGATGCTGCGCTGTGGGCCGCTGTCGATAGCGGGGCGCTGGATGTTCGGGTGCTGTCTGGGCAAGCGGCGTACATCATCTACACCTCCGGCTCCACCGGGCAGCCCAAGGGGGTGGTGGTCAGCCACGGCGCGCTGGCCAACTATGTGCAGGGCGTGCTTGAGCGTCTGGCGTTGAATGAAGGGGCGAGCATGGCGATGGTGTCGACGGTCGCTGCCGACCTGGGGCATACGCTGTTGTTCGGTGCGCTGGCGTCCGGCCGACCGCTGCATCTGCTGTCGCACGAGCAGGCGTTCGACCCTGACGGTTTTGCGCGTTACATGGCCGAGCATCAGGTTGAAGTGCTGAAAATCGTGCCCAGCCATTTGCAGGGCCTGTTGCAGGCCGCCAACCCGGCGGACGTGCTGCCTGGGCAAGTGCTCATTCTGGGTGGCGAGGCCAGCGCCTGGGCGTTGATCGAGCAGGTGCGTACGCTCAAGCCGGGCTGCCGGATCATCAACCACTACGGCCCGACCGAAACCACGGTCGGTATCCTGACCCACGAAGTGGCCGGGCACCTCAGTGCCTGCCGTAGTGTGCCGGTCGGTCAGCCGCTGGCCAACGGCAAGGCGCGGGTGCTGGACGCATACCTCAATCCGGTGGCCGAACGGGTGGCCGGTGAACTGTATCTGGGCGGTCGCGGGCTGGCGCAGGGCTATCTGGGCCGTGCGGCAATGACCGCCGAACGCTTTGTGCCGGACCCGGACGCCAACGGTCAGCGTTTGTACCGTGCAGGGGACCGTGCGCGTTGGGTGGATGGCGTGCTGGAATACCTCGGCCGTGCTGACGATCAGGTGAAAATCCGCGGTTACCGGGTCGAACCGGGCGAGGTCGGCCAGCTTCTGCAAACCCTGGAAAACGTGGCCGACGCCGTGGTGCTGGCGCAGCCGCTGGAAAGCGATGAAACACGTCTGCAACTGGTGGCCTATTGCGTCGCGGCAGCCGGCACGAGCCTCAACGTCGACAAACTGCGTGAGCAACTGGCGGCGCGCTTGCCCGAGTATCTGGTGCCCGCGCAGATCATGCTGCTGGACAGTCTGCCACTGACCGCCAACGGCAAGCTCGACAAGCGCGCCTTGCCTAAGCCTGGCGTGGTCAAACAGCGCTACACCGCGCCAGTCGGCGAGATCGAGGAAAAGCTCGCCGCCGTGTGGGCGGATGTCCTCAAGCTGGAACAGGTCGGCAGCACCGACAACTTCTTCGAGCTGGGCGGCGATTCGATCCTCAGTCTGCAGATCATCGCCCGCGCCAAGCGTCAGGGCATCAAGCTCAGCCCCAAGCAATTGTTCGAAAGACAGACCATCGGCCAACTGGCTTCGGTGGCGAAACTGATTCAGAAAAAGCCCGCCGCCGTGGCAGAGCAGATCAGCGGTTCGTTGCCGTTGCTGCCGATTCAGGCGCGTTTCTTCGAGCTGGACATCCCCGAGCGTCAGCACTGGAATCAGGCGCTGATGCTCAAGCCTCTGCAAGCGCTGGAGGCCTCTTGTCTTCAGTCGGCATTGACGGCGTTGGTCGAACAGCACGACGCGTTGCGTTTGGGTTTCTCCCAACAGGACGGCCAATGGCTGGCCACCTTCGGCATGCAGAACACTCGTGAGCTGCTCTGGACCCATGAGCTGGACAGCATCGAGCGTTTGTCTGAGCTGGCCGATGAAGCGCAACGTAGCCTGGACCTGAAAAACGGGCCGCTGCTGCGTGCCGTGCTGATCAACCTGCCACAAGGCGAACAGCGCCTGTTGCTGGTGATTCACCATCTTGTGGTGGACGGCGTGTCATGGCGGGTGTTGCTGGAAGACCTGCAACAGGCGTACATCGCCCTGGCAGCAGGTCAGCCAGCGCTGCTGCCGGCGAAAACCAGTTCGCTGAAAAGCTGGGCCGAGCACTTGCAGGCCTACGCGCAAAGCCCGGCGCTGGAGCAGGAGTTGGGCTACTGGCAGGCGCAATTGCAGGACGTCAGCGACGCCTTGCCGTTTGATCATCCGCATGGCGGCCAGCAACAGCAGCACGCGCTGTCGGTGGTCACGCAACTCAATGGCGAGCTGACCCGGCAACTGCTGCAGGACGCCCCGGCGGCCTACCGCACGCAGATCAATGACCTGCTGCTGACCGCGCTGGCGCGGGTGGTCAGTCGCTGGACCGCGCAGCCGCATGCACTGATTCGTCTCGAAGGCCATGGTCGCGAAGACCTGTTCGACGCACTGGACCTGAGCCGCACGGTGGGTTGGTTCAGCAATGTGTACCCGGTCAGGCTCACCCCACAGGCCTCGCTGGCCGATTCGATCATGACCATCAAAGAGCAACTGCGCGCAGTGCCCGACAAGGGCATCGGTTACGGCGCGTTGCGTTACCTGGGCCGCGAATCGGCGCGTCAGACCCTGCAAGCCTTGCCGCTGGGCAGCATCGTGTTCAATTACCTGGGGCAGTTCGACGGCAGCTTCGACGCACCGCAGGCACTGTTCACACCCTCCGTCGACAGTAGCGGTGCCTCACAGAGTGCCGATGCGCCGCTGGCTGCGCCGATCAGCATCAACGGTCAGGTCTATGCCGGTGAGCTGCGGCTGAGCTGGACCTTCAGTGGCGCGGTGTTCGAGCGCGACACCATGCAGCGCCTGGCCGATGAGTACACCGCCGAATTGCAACAGCTGATTGCCCATTGCACCACCGAAGGCGTGGCGGGGGTGACCCCGTCGGACTTCCCGCTGGCGTGCCTCAGTCAGTCGCAGTTAAGCCGTTTGCCGATACCTGCCGGGCAGATCGAAGACCTCTACCCGCTGGCACCGATGCAGCAGGGCATGCTGTTCCACACCTTGTTCGAGCAGGAGGCGGGCAATTACATCAATCAGATGCGCATTGAGGTCAGCGGCCTGGACGTGCCGCGTTTCCGCACCGCCTGGCAGGCCACGCTGGATGCCCATGAGGTGCTGCGCAGTGCTTTCATCAGCCATCTGCAGCCAGCGCTGCAAGTGGTCTTGCGTGATGTGCGCATGCCTTTTGTCGAGCTGGATGCCCGGACGCAGTCGTCCGGCTGGATCGACCAATGGGCCGATGCCGACCGCCGGCAGGGTTTCGAGCTGGTCCACGGGCCGTTGCTGCGCCTGGCCGTATTGCGCACCGGCGAGCAGAGCCATCAGCTGATTTACACCAGCCATCACATCCTCATGGATGGCTGGAGCAGCTCGCGCCTGCTCGGTGAAGTGCTGCAACGCTATAGCGGCCAGACACAGCCGAGGCAGGTCAGCCGCTATCGCGATTACATCGAATGGTTGCAGCGCCAGGATGCCGGGCTCAGCGAGCGTTTCTGGACCGATCAACTCGCCAGACTCGATGAGCCCACGCGTCTGGTTCAGGCCTTCAAGGCGCCTGAGAACGGCCAGGGGCACGGTGATTACCTGCACTTGATCGACGCCGAGAATACCCGTCAACTGAGCGAGTTTGCCCGTGAGCAGCGCGTGACCCTCAATACGCTGGTGCAATCGGCCTGGCTGCTGGTGCTGCAACGCTATACGGGGCAGTCCAGCGTCACCTTCGGCGCAACCGTGGCCGGGCGTCCGGCTGATCTGCCGGGTGTCGAGGAGCAGCTCGGGCTGTTCATCAATACCCTGCCGGTGATCGCCAGCCCGCGTGCCGAGCAACGGGTGGCGGAGTGGGTGCAACAGGTCCAGGCGCAGAACATCGCCTTGCGTGAGCATGAACACACGCCGCTGTACGAGATTCAGCGTTGGGCCCGCAGCGCTGGCGAGGCGCTGTTCGACACCATTCTGGTGTTCGAAAACTACCCGGTGTCCGAAGCCCTGCAACAGGCTGCGCCGCCGGGGCTGGTGTTCGGCGGCCTGCGTACGCAGGAGCAAACGCATTATCCGCTGACCCTGGTGGTCAATCTCGGCGAAACCCTGTCGCTGCGCTTCAGCTACGCCCGCGAGGCGTTCAGCGAGCAACACATGGCGCAGTTGTCGGCGCATTTCCAGCAGGTCTTGCAGGCGCTGACGCATGACGCACAGACGGCGCTTGGCGAACTGGCGCTGTTGAGCGACCGTGAGCAGCAGCATGTTCTGCGCGAGTGGAACGCCACAGCCGCAGACTTCCCGAGCAAAGACTGCCTGCACAGCCTGATCGAAGCCCAGGTATGCGCCACGCCGGACGCACCGGCGCTGATTTTCGCTACTGAACAACTGAGCTACGCGCAACTCAACGCCCGCGCCAATCAGCTTGCGCATCGCCTGCGTGAGTCGGGCGTTGGCCCGGACGTATTGGTGGGCATTTGCGTCGAGCGCAGCCTGGAACTGGTGATCGGTCTGCTGGCGATCATCAAGGCCGGTGGTGCCTACGTGCCGCTGGACCCGGACTACCCCGAGGATCGTCTGGCCTACATGATGCAGGACAGTGGTATCGGTTTGCTGTTGACCCAAGCGGCGCTATTGGAGCGTTTGCCTGTTCCGCCTCAGGTGCAGAGCCTGTGCCTGGATCAGGACGGCGACTGGCTTGCCGGTTACAGCACCGCCAACCCGGTCAACCTCAGCCATCCATTGAACCTGGCTTACGTGATTTACACCTCCGGCTCGACCGGCAAGCCCAAGGGCGCGGGCAACAGTCATCGTGCTTTGGTCAACCGCTTGCACTGGATGCAGAAGGCCTACGGGCTGGATGGCAGCGATACGGTTCTGCAGAAGACGCCGTTCAGTTTCGACGTGTCGGTCTGGGAGTTCTTCTGGCCGCTGATGACCGGCGCACGCCTGGCCATGGCGCTGCCGGGTGATCATCGCGACCCCGAGCGGCTGGTGCAGACCATCCGTGAGTATCAGGTCACGACCCTGCATTTCGTGCCGTCAATGCTGCAGGCGTTCATGGCTCATCCTCAGGTGGAAAGCTGCAACACGCTGCGTCGGGTGGTATGCAGCGGCGAAGCACTGCCTGCCGAGCTGGCCGCTCAGGTGCTCAAGCGTCTGCCGCTGGCCGGTCTGTACAACCTGTATGGCCCGACCGAAGCGGCCATCGACGTGACCCATTGGACTTGTAGCACCGACGATATCCTCAGCGTGCCGATCGGGCAGCCGATCGACAACCTGAAAACCCATATCCTCGACGACGGCCTGTTACCTGCTGCACAGGGTGTGGCGGCGGAGTTGTACCTGGGGGGCGTCGGTCTGGCGCGTGGTTATCACAATCGTGCAGCACTGACGGCCGAGCGCTTTGTGCCGGACCCGTTCGACGAGCAGGGCGGCGGCAGGTTGTACCGCACTGGCGATCTGGCGCGTTATCGCGACGCAGGTGTCATCGACTACGCCGGGCGTATCGACCATCAGGTGAAGATTCGCGGCTTGCGCATCGAACTGGGCGAAATCGAAGCGCGTCTGCATGAGCATGCCGCCGTGCGCGAAGCCACGGTGATCGACATCGACGGGGCGTCCGGCAAGCAATTGGTCGCTTATGTGGTGCCGACCGATGCCGCTGATGCGCCGGACGTTCTGCGCGAGCGTCTGCAGGTTCATCTCAAGGCTCATGTGCCGGATTACATGGTGCCGGGCTACTTCGTATTTATCGATTCGATGCCACTGACCGCCAATGGCAAGCTGGATCGCAGAGCACTGCCGAAGCCGGACGTGGCCCGCTCACAGCAGGGTTACGTGGCGCCGCGCACTGCATTCGAGCAGCGTCTTGCTGAGTTGTGGGAGCAGGTGTTGCACGTCGAACGGGTCGGGCTCAACGACAACTTTTTTGCCTTGGGCGGGCACTCGCTGCTGGCGGTTTCACTGGCGGGCAGGATTCGCGAGACGTTCGATATCTCCATCAAGCTGCATGACTTGCTGTTGCTGCAGACCCTGGGCGAGCTGGCTGATTTCATGCGTGCCGATGAAGCCAGGGTCAAATCGGCGGTCATCGCCATGAACGCCAATGGCTCGACGCATGCGCCACTGTTCTGCCTGCCGCCGGGCGGTGGTGGCACGTATTCGTATTACCCGCTGGCGGGCAAATTGGGCGACAGCCGACGGGTTTACGGGTTGGTCAACAAGGCCTATGTGGTGCCGGGCTGGTTCGATACGTCGTGGCCGGACATGGTCGATTACTACGTCGAGCTGATCCGCACGACCCAGCCACACGGGCCTTACAACCTGCTGGGTTGGTCGATGGGTGGCGCGCTGGCCATTGAGGTCGCGCATGTACTGGAGCACGCTGGCGAAGTGGTGAGCTTTCTCGGGCTGGTCGACACCCAGCTACCGACATCGGCTGGCATGGAATGGGTCGAAGAGGACCCGCACGTCACCACGCAGCAGCAGGGCGAAAACTACTACCGCGGCCTGATCAAGAGCCTGCAGGCCTTCGTGCCGGGCTTGCAGGAGCAAACCATTGTCGACCTGATCGAAACGGCCCGGCAGTCGGTGACCGGGGAGAGTGAAGTGATTGATCGAGTGATCGAGCAGATCGCGCTGCAACACGCAATGAACGTCGACAACCTGCGCAGCATGTTCCAGGACATTGCGGTGCAGGACGAAATCGAAACCGGTTACACATTGCTGGAAGCCAACGCGAAACTCAGCCAGGCGTTTACCTTGAAGACTCTCAATGTAAAGGCCGATTGCTGGTGGGCAGGGCAAAGCCGCAAACCGGGGCAGATTGCCAAGGCTGAAGCAGTGCTGCTGGAACAGTGCTCGGTCAACGGACTGCGCAGCTCGACGACGATTGATCAACGACACGACAACCTGGTGATCGCTGAAGCATTTTTGCAGGGGCTTGCCGAGCGGTTGGTGTGACGCAGAGCGTCACGAACGGCATTCCCACGCGGAGCGTGAGGAACGATAGGTGTCCGGGCTGGAGTGCGAGGGACGACAGGTGTCCGCTGTTGATCGCGAGGGGCAAGCGTCGCTTAAAAATCACCGCGCAGGGTCAGGACGTAGTTGCGCGGGTCGCCGTAATAGTTACCGCGGTCGATGTCGCCGGTGGCCTTGTAGTATTTGCGATCCAGCAGGTTGTTGCCGTTGAGCGCCACCGACCAGTGTTCGTCGATTTTCCACGCGACCCGGGCATCCCAGATGGCCCGGCCAGCGTTATCGATGGGTTGGGTCGACTCGTGTTCCGAGTAGCCGCTCTGCGCCGAAACCCCGCCGCCGACGCTCAACCGACGCCAGGCGCCGGGCAGGGTGTAGCTGCTGGTCAGGCGCAGCATATGCCGGGGTGTTTCTGCTGAAATGGACTGTCCGTCACTGCCGCGGGTGATGTTGAACGTGTACCCGGCGAGGGTCTGCAATCCCGGTAACGGCTCGCCACTGATTTCCATGTCGACGCCCTTGCTGCGCCGGATATCACCGTTCAGGTAGCAGGTCCCATAGGCATCATTACTCAGGCACTGGCCGGCGTTGGCGTCATCCGCGACGGCTACGTCCTTCTGCTTCACATAAAACAGCGCCAGTGACACGTTCAGACGTTTGTCGAACAGTTCGCCCTTGATTCCGGTTTCGTGGCTGGCGCCGATGGCCGGATCAAGCAGCGTGCCTGATGCCGTTCGATAGGCGCTTTGCGGCAGGAAAATATCCGTGTAACTGGCGTACCACGACCAGTCCCGGTTGAGGTCGTAGATGACCCCCGCAAACGGCGTGACCTGGTTGTCCTCCTGCGCGCGACGGGTTACGCCTGCGGATGTGGTCTGATAGTCATAGCTGCTGACCCGGCCGCCCATCACCAGGCTCAACGATTCCGTCAGGCTCAGACGCAGGTTGCTGTAGAGGCCATAACGTTTGTCGCTGTAGTCGGTACGGCGCCAGGCCGGGCGCACAGGTTCGGCAATCGCGTCGTGGTCGGGGTTGAAGATAGCCAGCGGCTGATTGGCGTTGACCGTGGCATAGCGCGACTCGCGTTTCTGTTCGGACCCATTACCGCCGACGGTCAACTGGTGACTCAGGCCAAAGGCGTCGAACCGGCCGTCCAGGTGCGCGTCGATGCCATCGCTATGGATATCGTCCGAGCGAAACAGGGTTCTGACCAGTCGGGAACCGCTCTGCGTCGCCGGGTCGATGGCGCCCTGTGCGTAGGCCACCTTCTGATCGAAAGCACCCTCGGAGCGGGTTGCCGACAGTGTGCCGCTCCAGTTTTCGTCAAAGCGGGTTTCCAGCTCGCTGAACACTTCGTCAGTGCGGGTCTGGTGGCGGTTCCAGTCCTGGGCCAGCGACGTCGAGCGCGGCAGGTCGATGGCCTTGCCGTTGCTGTAGCGGGGCAGACCGAAGATCGAAAAGCCTTGGGTGTCGGCGTTCTGATGGCGCACGCCCAGGGTCAGGGTAGTGTCTTCGCTCAGGTCGGTTTCCAGGATGCCGTAGAACAACGGCGCGGTTTTCTGCAGACCATCGGTGAAATAGCCGCGGTCTTCATAGGACGTTACAACACGCCCGCGGATGCTGCCGGAATCGTTGAGTTTGCTGCTGCCATCCAGGTCGACCCGGTAGTTGTCCCAACTGCCTGCGCGGGTGGTAATCGAGAACTGCGGCAGGGCAGTCGGGCGCTTGCGGACCAGATTGACCGCGCCACCGGGGTTGCCTGCGCCAATCAGCAGACCGGCCGCGCCGCGCAGCACTTCGACGCGGTCGTAGATTTCCATGTCCGGGGTCATCCAGCCGGTCACGCTGTAACCCTGACCAGCCACGCCATCGATGATGTAACTCTCGTCCTCCAGCGCAAAGCCTCGCGAACTGAAGACATGAGAGCCGAAATTGCGTTGGGAAAAGGTGATGCCGGGCGTTTGTGCCATCACCTCGTCGAGGCCGGTGAGGTTTTTGTCGTCCATCACCTGGCGGGTCATGACGGTGACCGACTGCGGCGTTTCGCGCAGCGACTGAGCGGTCTTGTTGATGCTCACGCCGGTGGCTGAATACGCGCCGCTGCCCTCGGTGGTGATGCCGAACGAATCGCCCTTGATCGCCACCGGCCCGAGGCTCATGGTTTGTGCGGAGGCAGCAGCGCCGAGGGTCAGGGTGTTGTCTTCAAGACTGTGCGCTACGTTGGCTTTTTTCAGCAGGTCGGCGACGGCCTGTTCGGGCGTCAGCCTGCCGTGCACCGGGCTGCTGAGCTTGCCGTTCAGGTCGTCGGGGTTGTAGAGGATTTGCAGATCGCACTGGCGGCCCAATTCCTTCAGGGCACTGCTCAGTGTCTGGGCCGGGATATCGAACTCGAACTCCTCCGCCAGCACCTGTCCCTGGACACTCAACGCCAGCACCAGCCCCACACTGCCCAGACGCAGGCCGAGCGTTTTCACGCGGCCTGTGCGCAGACGGCTGGAGGATGTTTGCATGGGAGGGATGGCTCGTTGAGATCAATGGCGAAGGATAATGCATTTGCGGCAGCCTGGTCGCGTGCAGAGCGCTGTATCACGTACCGAAGCCGCTCCGCGCGGGGCATGGGCACGCTGGTGCCTCTCCGGAGACCCATCGTTGCGCACGCTCCAGCGCGGGAATGCCGTTCGTGACGCTTTGCTTCACACTCGCTGTCGCGCCGCGCGATCAACGCTTCGCTTGCTCGCGAAGAGACCTGTCCAGTCCCGGAAATCAGGGCGTTTGAACCATTGCCTTCGCGAGCAAGCTCGCTCCCCCACAGGGATTTCAATAACGTTGAGCTTAGATCAGAAATCCCCCCGCAGTGTCAGGACGTAGCTGCGCGGTTCGCCGTAGACGTTGGAGCGATCGGTGGCGATCGAGGTGGTGTAGTACTTGCGGTCGAACAGGTTTTCGGCGTTGAGTGACACCTTCCAGTTTTCGTCCAGTTTCCACGACGCCCTGGCATCCCAGATGGCCCGACCGGCCACGCCAAGCTCTTTGTTGGACGGCACTTCGTAACCCGAATCCGCCGACACACCGGCGCCCAGGGTCAGGCGGTTCCAGGCACCCGGCAGGTTGTAGCTGGTGTTGAGGCGCAGCATGTGTTTCGGTGTTTCGTAAGCCACATCCGAATCACCGTTGTTGCGCAGCATGTTGTAGGTGTAACCGCCGAACACTTGCAGCCCCGGTAACACCTCACCGCTGGCCTCGACATCGACGCCCTTGCTGCGGCTGATGCCGTCCTGCAGGTAGCAGGAGCCGTCGGAGCTGGTAGGGCACAGTTCAGTGGTGTTCACATCAACGGCGGCCACATCTTTCTGCTTGATGTAGAACAGCGCCATCGACAGGTTCATGCGCTTGTCGAATAGCTCACCCTTGAAGCCGGTTTCGTAGTTGGAGCCGATGGCCGGGTCCAGTGGCGAGCCGCCAGCGGAGACGTAGTTGGCCTGTGGCGTGAAGATGTCGGCATAACTGGCGTACCACGACCAACTGTCGTTGATGTCATAGATGACGCCCGCGAACGGCGTGAATTCCTGAGTCTGCTTGGATTCGTAACTGTTTGCCGCACCGGTTTTGACGTCGTACTTGTAGTCATACCAGCTGAGGCGCGTGCCAAGCACCACGCTCAACGGTTCGCTCAGGTGAATGCGCGTGTTGGCGTACAGACCCGCGCGTTCTTCGGTGGTGTCGATGTCGGTTTGCCAGGCTGGACGGGCTGGTTTGGCGAAAGCGCTCTGATCGACATCGAAGACGTTGACGGCGGTGCGCCTGGTCACGGTCGCCTGATGCGTGTTGGCGTTCTGCTTCGACCAATCGGCACCCAGGGTCACCTGATGTTCGAGGCCGAACGCGTTGAAGTTGCCTTCCAGCTGGCTGTTCAGACCGACGCTGTCGACCTCGTCCTTGCGAAACAGCGTGCCCTGAAAGTTGGAGCCCGCCAGCGTCACGGGATTCACTGCGCCCCGTGCGTAGGCAATGTTCTGATCGAAGCCACCCTGGGAATAGGTCAGCGAGGTCCGGCTGGTCCAGTCCTCATTGAAGCGATGCGCGACTTCGGTGAACACCTCGGTCATGTCGCTTTCATGGCGATTCCACTTCTGCGCCAGGTTGGTCGAGCGCGACAGGCCCAGCGACTGGCCGTTGCTGTAGCGCGGCAGGCCATAGATCGAGTAGCCGTTGATGACCTGTTCCTGACGTCGCAGGCTCATGGTCAGGGTGGTGTCGTCGCTCAGGTCGGCTTCGACGATGCCGTACAGCAGCGGCGTGCGGCTGTCGCGACCATCCAGATAGGAGCCGCTGTCATCGTAGGCCGCGACCATGCGCCCGCGCAGGGTGCCCGAATCGTTGAGCTTGCCGCTGCCATCCAGGTCGACCCGGTACTGGTCCCAGGAACCGGCGCGGGTGGTGATCGAGAATTTGTTATCGGCAGTCGGGCGTTTGCGCACCAGATTGACCGCGCCGCCGGGCTGCCCGGCACCGACCAACAGCCCTGACGCGCCGCGCAGCACTTCCACACGGTCGTAGATGGCCATGTCCGGCTGCATCCAGCCGGTGATCTGATAGCCCTGACCGCCAATGCCGTCGACCAGGAAGCTTTCCGCCAGCAGCGAGAAGCCGCGCGAGGTGTACACGTGACCGCCGAAGTTGCGGTACTGGAAAGTGATACCCGGGGTGTCTTCCAGCACGTCGCTGAGGCTGGTGAGGTTGTTGTCATCCATGACTTGCCGAGTCACCACGCTCACCGATTGCGGTGTTTCGCGCAGCGATTGCGGTGCACCCTTGCCGATACTCACTGCGCCGGTGGTGTAGGAACCGGTGCCGTCGGTGGTGGTGCCCAGGTAATGCGAGTCGATTGCAGTCGGGGCCAGATTGACGGTGCCTGTGGTGTTCGAATCGTCTGCGACGGTTTCCTGTGCCTGACCGGCGACCGGCATGCACAGCGCAAGACCCATGGCCGCCATGGATGGCCGGGAGCGGAACATCTGACTGAGCATCAACGCTTTGCTGAGCGGGGTGAGTCGTGACGGGTTGTGCATGAATTGGCTCTTTCCAGTGAGTATCGGCAAGGAGATTGGGAGCGTCGTTCAGGCCTGCGCAGTCGGGTCCAGCCGTCGACCGGGCAGGCGTGAGCCACTTTTTTATGGGGCGTTGCGCGAGAGATGGCTGGGCGCGCAATTCGCTGTTAATGAGAACGAAAGCGAATAACGTTTATTTAATGTTTTTTTCACAATCCACGAAAAAAAGATGGCGCTTGGCTAGCAATTGAGGGTGGTGCGGAGCGGCCAGGCAAAAAAAGCCCCGCTCGCGGACGGGCCGGGCGGGGCGTTTCAGGTGCGAGTGAATCACGCCGTAATGGTTTTATCGCGGGTTTCGTTGCGAACCTGTTCGACCTGAATCTGCCCGGCCTGCATCCGCACCAACTGGTCGGCGACGTAGAAATAGCGGTCGTCATGGGAGATCACGATGATGGTCTTGCCCTGCTGCTTCAGTTCCGGCAGCAGTTCGGTGTAGAACACGCGACGGAACGCCGGGTCCTGATCGGCGGCCCACTCGTCGAACACCAGCACCTGCCGCTCGTCCAGCCACGCATTGATCAGGGCCAGGCGCTTGCGCTGACCGGTCGACAGATCGGTGGTGGTGAAGGCACCGTTCTCGATCCTGACCTTGTGCGCGATGTCCAGGCGCTCCAGGTATTTGCCCGCGTCCTGCGGCAGCGCGGCCTGCCCCTGCAACGGCTCGTCGAACAGGTAGTAGTCGGCGAAAATCGTGGTGAACAGCTGGCGGTAGTCATCCAGGTTTTCCGCGCTGACGGGCTGGCCATTGAGGCGGATCTCACCCTGTTGCGGGGTGTACAGTCCCAGCAGCAGCTTGATCAGCGTGGTCTTGCCACAACCGTTCTCGCCGACGATGAACACGATGTCGCCCTGTTTGATGCTCAGGTCGACCGGGCCGAGGTGGAAGGCATCGCTGCCCTCGACGGGCGGGTAGTCATAGCGCAGGTTGTGCAGCTCCAGCGTGTGCATGCTGGGCAGCGACGTCGGGCGGTCACTGACCAGCAGGTGCGGTTCGGGGCTGGAGAATTTCCATGACAGCTCGGCAATGCGGCGCATGGCGATCTGCGCACGGCTGATGCCGGGCAGGGCAGTAATCAGGCGCTCCAGTGGGCCTTTCATGTACAGCATCACCAGCACGAAGCCGCCCAGTACGGTCTTTTCGGTCGTCGGCCAGAACGCCTGAAAGGCGATGGCCATGCCGATCACCGCGAAGAACAGCATCGAGCCGAAGGTTTCCGCGCTGACGAAGATATTGGCAGCGCGAATGTTCGAGCGGCAGATGTGTTCGGTGGCCCCATGAATCTTCTCGTCGAGCATGTGCTGACGACGCTTGCGCTGGATGCGCAGCTCCTTGGCGCCTGCGGACAGCGCCTGATAGTGCTTCTGCAATTCGTCTTCGCTGTTGCGCGCGGCCAGAATGCTGCGCATGCCGAACGCATGCGCCAGGTATTGCGCGCCGGTGCCGAGCACCACGGTGAGCACCGTCAGCGCCAGAATCTGCCAGGACAGCAAGGCCAGATAGGTCAGGCAGCCAAGGGTGACGGTGAACGAGATGACCATCGGGGCGACCGACAGGGCAAAGGTGCTGATGGTGTTGACGTCGTTGAGCAGCACCGGGATCAGGCGGTGCGCGCGATAGCGTTCCAGCTGCTCGATGGGCGCGACCAGCACCTTGGCTGCCAGCTCGCGGCGCAGGTTGGCGACGACCCGCTGGCCGACGTAATTGGTCGACAGGTTGGACAGGGTCGAGCACGCCAGGGTCAGCACACACAATCCGGCGAACAGCAGCGCGGTCTGCGTGTCCGGCCCGCCGGGCATGTTCATCGCGTTGTTGATGGTGGCCAGCAGCCCGGTGACGCTCAGGCCGCTGACAATCCCCAGCACGGTCGATAGCGCCACCAGCCACCAGAATGGCTTGAGGATTCTCAGGGTTTCCCGGGCGAGGCTTTCAGTTGTGCGGGTCATGGTGTGTCTCGTCAGTGTCCGTGAGTGCGGCGTGGGCTATCGCCGGCCGAGGGTGCGCATGAAATCGGTCAGAGGTCGCGGGCGACCCGGAAACCCAGCCAGTCACCCCGTACATCCGGCTGGCGGCTGTTGCGGTTGCCGGAGCGCGAGAAGATCGGCGCTTCGGTCCAGTCATTGCCGCGAATCATCTTCCAGGTGCAATCACCGGCCAGCCATGCGCTGCCATCGGTGGGCGCGCCGTTGTAGTTGCTGGTCTCGCAATCGGCAGTCCATTCGTAGACATTGCCGTGGGCGTCGTAGATGCCGAAATCGTTGGGGCTGTAGCTGCCAGCGGGTGCCGTGTAGCTGAAGCCGTCTTCCGGGCCGTAAGTGTTGGCATGTTTGGCGATGCTGTAGGGCTTGCCTTCGTCCATCGGAAACGGGAACGAGCCTTTGCTGCCGCCGCGTGCCGCGTATTCGCGCTGGGCTTCGCTGACCATGTGGTAGGACTTGCCGGTCTTTTTCGACAGCCAGTCGACATACGCCTTGGCTTCGTTCCAGTCCATGCACACTGCTGGCTGACGCGGGCTCAGCGGGTAGCGCGGCTTGCCGGCCTTGCACTCGCGGCCTGGCCGGGTATCGCCATCCGGCATCGTGTAGCCGGAGCTCTTGATATAGGCATTCCACTCGCCGCTCAGCACCTGAAAACGGCTGATGGCGAAGGGTTTGGCGAAGGTCACGTCGTGCAGCGGGCCTTCGTCCGGCTGACGACCCAGTTCCTCTTCGGGCGCACCCATGGTGAAGGTGCCCGCAGGCAGCACGACCATTTCCGGGCAGTCCTTGCAGTCCTTGAACACTTTTCCGGGCGCGGGCACCGCAGCGGGCGTGGCGGCGAGGGTGGTGCCGCATAGCAACAGGCCGAGCAGGGCGGACAGGGGCAGCAATGTTTTTTTCATGACGGGTCTCGATGGAAAACGGAAAACAGGTGAACGGTGCAGGCGTGTCAGGCGCGTCGGGCGAGCAGCGTCATGAAGCGATCGATTTCGGCTTCGCTGTTCAGCAGCCCCGGCGCGGTGCGCACCACCGGGCCGACGTCGCGACTCACCGCGTCAACGACCATGCGCTGCTTCATCAGCCAGGCCGCCACGTCGTCGCACGATTGGCCCTTGAGCCGGAAGAAGCTGAAACCCGCCGACAGCGCAGGATCCATGGGCGTCACCAGCTCGACATTGGGCTGGGCCTTGAGGCGCTGCTTGAGGTCACTGTTGAGCTGGTGAATACGTGCCTGCACATCGGCCTTGCCCAGTTGCAGGTGCAGTTTGAAGGCCTCGTTCAACGCCCAGCGGTGTTCGAACGAGTGGTAGCCGCCGGGCGTCATGATCGTGCTGAAACCGCTGGCTTCCGAGAACGTCGGGATCAGCGGCGTGAGGACCTTGACCTGTTCCGAGCGGGCGCAGACGATGCCGGTACCGCGTGGACCGAACAGCCACTTGTGGGTGCCGGCGACATAGAAGTCGCACTTCATCTCCGGGAAGTCGAGGTTCTCGACGCCAAAGCCATGCACGCCGTCGACCACATAGAGGATGCGGTCCTGGTCGTCACGGTTGCGGTTGTGTTCCTCGACCAGATCGCCGATGGCCCCGATGGGCAGTTTCACGCCGCTGCCGGACTGCACCCAGGTCATGCCCAGCACGCGCGTCTTCGGCTGGATACTGCGCGCGATGGAGCCGATGATTTCGTCGACCGAGACGGTAGCCGGGTCCTTGAACAGGCGAATCTTGCGAACCTGCGTGCCGTCGCGCTGCTGGCGGAATTTCAGGATGTCGCGGACGCAGGAATGCTCGTGTTCGGTGGTCAGAATCTCCTGATCCGGGCGCACATGAATACCGCCGTAGATGATCGCCAGGCCTTCAGTGGTGCTGCCGGTCAGGGCGATCTGGCCGGGTTGGGCCTTCAGGTACTTGCCCGCCCAGACGCGAACCTCGTGTTCGCGGCGCTCGGTCTCTCCCAGATCCCAGTCCATGGCCAGACCGGGATTGCGGTCGATATGCGCGCGATGCTGTTCGATGGCCTGGCGAACCGGTGCGGGGTGCGAAGTGACCAGAAAATTCGAGAGGTGAACGTAGTCCGGGTCCTGATTGAACAATTGTTTCAGGCGCGTCCATTTATCCGTGGAGGCCGGCTGAGTGGCTGGCGTCATGGCCGCTGTTGCCAGGCCGGAGCCCAGTGGCAGGGCTGCGGCCAGCACTCCGGCCTGTTTGAGAAAGGTTCTGCGATCAGTCATGAGCGTCTGCGCCTGAGGGTCGGGTGGCGGCGTTTGAGAGATTCATGTGTTTCACATCCGGACGGGCAGCCGCCTGAACCTGCTCCCAGACGCGCAGAAAGTTGCCGCCCCAGAGCTTGGTGATATCCGCTTCGGCGTAGCCGCGCTCGATCAATTCGGCCGTCACGTTGCGGATTTCGCTGACATCGTTGAAGCCTTTCACACCACCGCCATCGTTGAAGTCGGAGCTGATGCCGACATGGTCGATGCCGATTTTGCGGACCGTGTAATCGATGGCGTCGACGAAATCCTTGACCGTGGCTTTGGGCTCCTCCTCGAGAATCGCGTACAGCTTGCTGGCATAGGCGCCGAAGCGTTGCTCCGGCCAGACGGTGATGATCGGGTCGCCGGGCATCAGCGCCATGGCCAGGTTCGGCAGCGGTGGCAGGTCGAAGTCCTTGCGTAGCGCATTGAGCTTGTTCTGGGTTTTCTGGGTCAGCGGCTTCAAATAGGCTGGGAACGCCACGATTTGCACCACACCGCCGCTGCGCTTGATGAGCTGCAGTTCCTCGTCGCTGAGGTTGCGCGGGATGTCCACCAGCGCACGCGGCGCCGAGTGCGAGGCGACCATCGGCGTGCGGCTCAGCTCGCTGACCTGTTGCAGCGCCTTGCTCGACATCTGCGACACGTCGATGATCACACCCAGGTCATTGAGGCGTTGCACGGCCTGCCTGCCGATCTCCGACAGGCCGCCCAGAGCGTCGGGCGTGTCATTGAGAAAGGGCAGGGGGCGTGAAGAATCGGCCCAGCTGTTATTGCCGACATAACTGAAACCGAACATGCGCATGCCGCGTGCGGCCCAGTGGTCCAGCAGGCTCAGGTCATTGCCCAGCGGGTAGGCGTTGAGCATGCTGATGAAGATCGCAAACTTGCCTTCGCCGTGCAGGCGGCGCATGTCGTCCGGGGTGTAGGCGATGCCGACCTGATTGGGGAAATCGCGCACCAGCCCGCTGATGATCCGGTAGCGCACTTCCTGCTGATGGCGTGCTTCGTCGACGAAACCGGGTGTCGGACGATGCGGGGCGTTGTCGCCGTTCCAGATCTCCGGCCAGCCGAATACCGTCAGCGCTGCACCGGACAGGCGTCCGCGCGCGGCTTTCACCAGGTCGAACTGCCCCGAGCCGTCCTTGTCGGCTTCGTTGCCCTCGCTGCCGAATTTCATCGGCACGGTGATGTGGCTGTCGAAGGAAATGATCCGCTCCTGCAGGTCGTCGGCCTGCTGCATGACCTTGACCGGGTAGCCTGCTGGCGACCAGTAATTCCAGGCCAGAAAGCCCGTACCTGCACTGATCGCCAGGGCCAGTGGCAGGCCGATGAAGAGAGCTTTTTTCCAACGCGGTCTTGTCATTTCCGTCTCGTGTGGTTAACCGTTGCGCAGCCTGCGACGGCTGTTGCTATCTGGTGGAGAACGAGCGGATCACCGAGAAATTTAGCGCGGGCTCATGGATGTGTGTGCAGCGCTAAATTTGTCTGCCGGGTTTACGTTCTAGCTTGGATAACGGCTGTCTCGGGGCTGGAACAGGTAGGGTAATGACGATTTCTCGACGAGGGTTCATAGCGGGTCTGGCGCTGACCGGTGCGGCAGTTCCGGCAGCGTATTACGCGCATCGGGAACTCACCCGGGTCGACCTGCCGGAAACGCCGGGCGAAGCGACGGCGGGGCCTGCCGATACCGCCACCCAGCGCCTGGCCGACAAGCTGCGCGGTGTGTGGACTCTGCGCTTCGAAGGGCGCGATGCCGGACTGAGCGGTGCGCCGCTCGAAGGCCTGGAAATGTTTCTCGACATCGCCCCGCGTGGTCGCGGCCTGCGCGGCTATATCGACACGGCCGGGCAATTGCGCGGCGATGCGCTGCCGCGTTTTCGGGTGATTGGCGATCTGCAACCGGCCAATGCCGCAAGACTCTACCTGCGGGTCATGGACGGCCATGCCGGCAATGGTCCGCACAGCGACAACCCGGATTACGAATTCAGCCTGACCCTCGATGAAGTCTGGGGCGCGTTCGGTAACGCCGGCAGCGGCACCCTGAGCGGGCGTATCGAACGTCTTGACCGACCGCTGGCCCTGCCGGAACTGGAAAACCGTCTGATCGCGATCAAACAGGTGTTTCCAGAAGCGCGGGAAAGGGTGGGCCTGAGTCCGCCGTTTCTGGCCTGGCTGGTTTCCAGGGAGCATCGTCTGTTCCATCAGCTCTGGCATGCCTCGCGAGACAAGTGGCACAAATTGCCCGAAGACAAGCGTAACGCCCTGCGCGGCATCGGCTGGCAGCCGGGGCCGCGTGACCATGAGCGCGATGCGCGTGGCCCGCACAAGGACCGCAACGGCTCGGGTGAAGACTTCTTTTATATGCACCGGCACATGCTGATCCAGGCACGCAGGATTCAGGACTTGCCGTCCTGGCCGCGTTTTCCGCTGCCGCAGCCTGAGCTGGAACGTGACCGCCTGGGCTTTGCCCGCTATTTCGACAATCACGACGGTTGTTCGCTGCCGCCCAACTGGCTGGCGCATGGTGACGAGGAATACACACAGCTGGTCAGCGATATCAAAAGCCACGAGACGTTTCATACGCATTTTCAGGTCTGGGAATCGCAGTATCGCGATCCGCGCTTTTTGTCGAAGCTGACCCTGGGCCAGTTTGGTTCGCAGGTCGAACTGGAACTGCACGACTGGCTGCACATGCGCTGGGCCTCGGTGGCCCGCGATCCGGCCAACGGGCAGCCGGTGCCGATGGCACGTCGATCGGATGATTTTGCCGAGCGCTGGTTCGAGCCTGAAAACGACTTTCTTGCCGACCCGTTTTCATCGCACGTGAACCCGGTGTTCTGGATGTTCCATGGCTGGATTGACGACCGCATTGAGGACTGGTTCCGCGCCCACGAGCGCTTTCATCCGGGCGAAGTGAAGCGCCTGCAAGTCAACGGCGTGCCGTGGTTTGCGCCAGGCCGCTGGGTGAATGTCAGCGACCCGTGGCTGGGGCCTGAAACGCACGGTTGCAGCACAGTGCCCGGCCAGACTGCAGGCACGACCATGGAAATGGACCCGGAAGTCATGAAGCTGGCGCTGCGCATCACCTTCGCGGCCGATGACAAACTGAGCAACCTGCTACGCCGCGTGCCGCGCCGGCCCTGGTATGCACGGAATCTGCTGCCGGAGAGGTGGTTTTGAGCAGCGCTGGCTCCTAGGCTCTGTACGAAAAGTGGCTGCGCTCGGTGATGCTGCGTTAAAAACAGGCTCGGATGCGAGTCCAATCGGAATGCTCATTTACAACACGTAGAGTCGAACGCGACCCCGGCCGTTCCTCGCCTGTTTTTGCCTTGCCTGACCTTCGCTCGCGGACTTTTCGTACAGAGCCTAACGCACTCCGCTCTGTCGGATATTTCATGAATGCCCCCCTGATTCTCGAACAAAAGGCGTAGGGTGGCGCCAGGTCGCAAGCTGTCTGGATGTTCGGCCGTTTCTCATCCCTTCCTTGCTTGCGCCCTCGAGAATACCTTTCATGACACCCGGAATTTTTGACGCGAACAACATTCACTTTGATCTGGGCCCCGATGCCGGTGGCAACTGGTCTGAGGTCATGCTGGAGCATCACGGGCTTTACTGTGAGTTCGATAAAACCCTGTCAGGCAACTCCACAGCGCAAAGCTGGAGCCTGGGGGCTATTGGTGTCACGCAGGCTGATCTGAAATCTCTGGTATTGATCCCGGTTGGAGAAGAACAGGATTGCTGGCAGGGGGAATGGCTTTATCTGAAGCTTATGACCGGTGGGTATGTCGATATCGACGAAGCCGGAAAGCAACATCGCTTCATGGCTGGCAGCATGTTCTTCATCGATCCCGGGCAATCCTTTCAGGAGTCGTTTACCCAGCATGGGCAAATGACCGTATTGCGCATTCCCAAGTCCAGTTTGCGCGATCGGGGCCTGAGGCATTCGTTGCCGGGGCTGATGGTTGCCGACATGGAGTCGGCAGACATACGCGCAGCCCGTGACCTGATCCATTGCATCGCGCAGCAACAGGCGGCCCCTGGCTTGGTCATACGCGAGTTGATGGGCAGACAATTGCTGGAGCTGATTGACGCCATGCTGGGCGGCCCCGGCGACAAGGCAGTTTCGCGCAGCACTGATGTCGTGCTGTTGCGCGCCAGACGTTACATTTACACGCGTTTGAGTGACACCGAACTCGACTGCGCGGCCATTGCCGGTGCCGTGCATGTTTCAGTCAAGCACTTGCAACGCTTGTTCCGGAGTGAGGAGACGACGGTGATGCGTGATGTCTGGAATATCCGCCTGCAACACGCACAGCAATTGCTCAGTTCGACCCGCACGCTTCGGCCAAGTGTTCAGGACGTTGCCTGGCAGTGCGGTTTCACCACGGCAGCGCATTTCAGTCGGGCCTACCGGGCACAGTTCGGTATTTGCCCCTCGCATGTTCGGGCTACTTTCAACTGAGCAACTTCTGCTCTCGCCTTATCAGTTGAAAGCGCCTTGTGGACATCCCTCACGCGCCTTGCAGGTAACGGTGATACGCCGTCTGCGCCCTAGAATCGATCCTGTCATTCAGTGACTGATTCATCTCAATGGCTGCTGCGCTGACGCATCGGTCACAGCCCACCGTTATTCATCTTTCGCGATTGGCCCCGGCAGTTTTGCGCCGTCAATTCATGGAAGTTTTACAAAGGCACTCTTATGGAAAGTTATACCGGCGCAACCGACACTGCAGACTTTGCACGTCGTGTTGAAGACAATCAGCGGCGACTGAAAGCCAGTCTGAAGGGCGCTTACGATTACATCGTGTGTGGCTCCGGCACCTCCGGGTCGGTCGTTGCGCGGCGTCTGGCAGAGAATCCCGACGTCAGTGTTCTGCTCCTGGAGGCAGGCGGCACCGATGATGTGCCCAGTGTTACCGATGCCAGTATCTGGTTCACCAACCTGGGCAGCGAGCGCGACTGGCAGTTTCAGGCACAACCCAACCCGCACCTCAATAACCGGGCCATTCCCTTGTCGATGGGCAAGGTGCTGGGCGGTGGATCCTCGATCAACGTGATGGTCTGGGCGCGCGGGCACAGCAGTGACTGGGACCACTTTGCCAGCGAATCAGGTGATCCGGCCTGGAATTATCAATCGACACTCGCCACCTATCGACGTATCGAGAACTGGCAGGGTACGCCAGACGCACTGCGCAGAGGCACGGGCGGTCTGGTCTTCGTGCAGCCTGCGCCTGATCCCAACCCGATTGCACCAGCCATGCTGGGAGCGGTGGCGGAGCTCGGAATGCCTGTTTTCGATGACCAGAACGGCGCGATGATGGAGGGCGCGGGTGGCGCGGCACTGGTCAATATGTGTCTGGAAAACGGTCGTCGCCGTTCGATTTTTCGTAGTTATGTGTACCCGCTGATGGCGCAGCCCAACCTGACGGTCCTGGCCCACACCCATGTATTGCGCGTGTTGCTGGAAGGCAAGCGAGCGGTCGGGGTCGAGGTCATTCATGAAGGCAGGATCATGAGTTTCAGAGCACGAGAGGAAGTCGTGCTGTCACTGGGTGCCATCAACACACCCAAGGTGTTGATGCTGTCCGGAATCGGCGATGCGCAGCAACTGGTTCGGCATGGTATCGCTCCGTTAGAGAATCTGCCGGGTGTCGGCCAGAATTATCAGGACCACATCATGGTCTCGGGGTGCATCTGGGAATACGAACAGGCTCATGCGGCGCGCAACAACGCCGGGGAATCGACGTTCTTCTGGAAGAGTGATCCGGCGCTCGATGTACCCGACATCCAGACCTTTCTCGCTGAAATGCCCATTGCCTCGTTTGAAGCGCAGGCGACGTTCAACCCTCCGGCCAGCGCATGGTCTTTGTTGCCGGGGCTGGTACGGCCCAAAAGCCGTGGCTCGATCACGTTGTCTGGCGGCGGGCACCGGGACGCACTGAGAATCGACAGCGGTGCGCTTGCCGAACCCGAAGATCTGCAGGCGCTGGTGCGTGCAGTCGAATTTTGCCGAGAGATCGGCAACAGCTCGACCCTGCGCCCGTTTGTACGCCGTGAGGTGATGCCCGGAAAGATGAACCGCAAGGATCTGGAGTCGTTCGTGCGCAACACCGCATCGACCGTCTGGCACCAGTCCGGTACGGCCAGAATGGGTATTGATGAGTTATCGGTGGTGGACGCGCAATTGCGCGTCTATGGCATCGACAATCTGAGGGTCGCGGACGCCTCGATCATGCCGCGAGTAACCACCGGCAACACCATGGCCCCGTGCGTGATCATCGGGGAGCGCTTGGGCAGTCTGCTCACTGGCAAGTCCTGAATAATTTGATCCATGCCGTAGATCATGCAGCGAGTGCCCGGTGGGTACTCGCTGACTTTCACCTTTTCGAGAGCATCATCATGAGCAGGCTTCAAGGCAAAATTGCGATGATTACCGGCGGCAGCAGCGGCATCGGTCTTGCGACCGCCCAGCGTTTTGTGGAAGAGGGCGCCTATGTGTTTATCACGGGTAGACGTCAGCCCGAGCTGGACGATGCCGTTGCACGTATAGGTCGTAACATGACAGCCGTACAAGGCTATGTGTCCAGTCTTGACGATCTGGACCGACTCTACGCAGTGGTCAGGCGCGAGAAAGGCTGCATTGACGTGCTCTTCGCCAACGCCGGCATTATGGAAATGCAATCCATCGATGGCGTCGATGCGGCGCACTACGACAAGGTTTTTGATACCAACGTCAAAGGCCTGTTGTTCAGCGTGCAAAAGGCACTGGTGTTGATGCACGACGGCGGCTCGATCATCTTGAATTCGTCCATTGCCGCCAACAGGGGCGTTTCGGGCCGCAGCACTTACAGCGCTACAAAGGCAGCCATACGCTCGTTTGCCCTAACCTGGACAGCCGAGCTGCAAAGTCGAGGTATTCGCGTCAATACACTGAGCCCGGGCCCGATCGACACGCCGATCATGGGCCTGGAAGGGCTTGCGCAAGAGCACGTCGATCAAATGAAAGCAGCGCTGATCAGAGGTATTCCACTGGGCCGTCTTGGCCGCCCTGAGGAAGTGGCCGCGGCCGCGCTGTTTCTTGCCTGCGACGACAGCAGTTTCATTGCGGGTATCGAGATGTGTGTAGACGGGGGCAAAGCGCAAGTTTGAGGAATAGCGGGCCTGAAGCCCGCTCAGCGCACCTGCCAGCCACCGCCCAGCGCTTTGTACAGCGCGATGCTCGCCTGCACCCGTGCCACCCGCAACTGCACGCTTACGTCCTGTGCCTGGTAAAGGGTGCGTTGGGTTTCCAGTACGGTGAGCAGGTCCTCGGCGCCTTCCTGGTAGCGGCTTTGGGCGATGCGGAAGGCGGTTTGCGCCTGTTTGAGTTCTTCTTCGTGCCAGTAGCGCTGTTGATCCAGGCCGTGAATGCTGTTCAGGGCTTTTTCCACGTCGGCGAAGCTGTTGATGATCGCGCCGCGATAGGTTTCCAGCAGTTCTTCCTGACGCGCTGTGGCCTTGTCGCGCTCGGCGGCCAGACGGCCATTGTTGAAGATCGGTCCGATCAGCCCGGCAGCGAGGCTGCTGAACGGTGCGCGCAGCCAGTCTTCGGCGCGGGTGTTTTCGGTGCCGAGCCGGGCGCTCAGGGTCAGTTTTGGCAGCATGGCGGCGCGGGCGACGGTGACATTGGCCTGTGCCGCCGCCAGGTCAGCCTCGGCCTTGGCCAGATCAGGGCGGCGGGTCAGCAGTTCGCTGGGCAGGCCGGGGCCGATGTCCGGCCAGTTCAGGGTGTCGAAGGGCTGATCCGCGAGGTGCAGATTCTGCACCGGCTGACCGAGCAAGGCTGCCAGGGTGATCAACTGCTCGTTGGCCAGTTGCTGAACGCGGGGCAGTTCACGCTGCTGGGCCGCAACCAGATTTTTTTGCTGCGCCAGCTCGAGGGCGGTAGCTGAGCCCGATTCATAGCGGGTTTGCACCAGGCGCAGTACGTCTTGGGCGTTGGCCAGATTCAGTTCGGCAATCCACCCTTGCTCGCGCGCCGCCAAGGTTTGCGCATAGCGATCGGCGACGTTGGCCAGCAGGGTCAGCTCCACGGTCGCCTGATCGAACTGGCTGGCGCGCAGCCCTTGGAGTGCGCTGTCGCGTCCCGCTGCGATACCGCCCCAGAAATCCACCTCATAGCTGGCGGTCAGGTCGCTGGTGAAGTTGTTGGTGTTGTTGTCGTCGGAAGGGTTGGCCTTGCGGTCGCTGTTGCGCAGGAACCGGTTACGTTCGCCGCGCAGGTCAAAGGCCAGTTCCGGGACCAAGGGCGCGCCGCCGATAATGGCGCTTGCCTGTGCCTGACGAACCCGTGCCATCGCCGCAGCGACTTCATGGCTGTCAAGGCTGGCCTGTTCGATCAGGCGATTCAGCTGTGGGCTGCCGAACTGCTGCCACCAACGGATATCACTGCGCTGTGCGGCGGCGTTTGCGGCAAACGCCCAGCTTGCCGGCGGCTGGATGCCGCTGTCCGGCGGCGGAGCAGGCGTCTGGCAGGCGCTCAGCAACAGGCAGGCAGTCAAAACGCAAAGGCTAGGCTTCATTGATCGATCATTCACAGGTGAGGGCCGCGACCGGGTCGAGGCGGGCAGCTTTGCGGGCCGGCATGAAGCCGAAGATCACGCCGGTAATCAGGGCGCAGGCAAACGCCCCGGTCACAGCCGGCAGGGTGAACGCAACGGCCACCTTACTCAGCAACAGCGCTGCGCCCATGCCCAGCGCCAGCACGATACCGGCCAGCCCGCCGACCACGGAAAGCATCACAGCCTCGGTAAGAAACTGCCGCAGGATGTCGCTCTGTCGCGCACCGGTGGCCATGCGGATGCCGATTTCACGGGTGCGTTCGCGCACTGTCATCAGCATGATGTTCATCACGCCGATACCACCGACCAGCAACGAAATGGCGGCAATCGAGCCGAGCATCAGCGACAGGGTGTTCTGGGTGCGTGCTTCGGCCTGGATCATCGCGGCGTTGTTGGTCAGTTCGTAATCCTGTTTGCCGTGATGCAGTTGTTGCAGCAGGTTACGGATCGCCGTTTCGGCCTGTTTGACGTTGTTGGCGTCACGGGTGGCGATGGTGATGTACTCGGGGTCCTGCGTGCCGAACAGGCGGATACTGGCCGACGAGTAGGGGATGGCGATGCGATTGTCGCTGTCCAGATCGCCGGACGTGGCGCCTTTTTCCTGCAGCACGCCGACCACCTGAAAAGGCACGTTTTCGATCAGGATGTACTGGCCGACAGGGTCGTTATGCTCGCCGAACAGTTTCTGGCGAACCTTGTAGCCAATCACTGCGACGGCGGCTGCGCTCTGCTCATCCGCTTCGCTGAAATAACTGCCTTCCACCACCGGCCAGTTGAAGATCGCCGGAAAGTGCGTGTCATTGCCGCCGACGTAACTGGAGTGATCGACGTTGCCGTAGCGCACCCCGGCCTGGCCGCCGTTGACCGGCATGATCATTTTCACCTCGGGCAACTGGCCCAGCGCGGCGACTTCCTCCAGGGTGATGACGCCTTTCGGCGCGCGCGGATTGGGCGCCTTGCCGTTGAGGTAAATGATATTGGAACCGAACGAGGACATCTGCGCCATGACCTGACGCTTGCTGCCTTCGCCGACGGCCAGCATCACCACCACCGACGCCACGCCGATGACGATGCCCAGCAGGGTCAGCGCGGTTCGGAAGCGATTGATCCACATGACGCGCCACGCCGCCTGAATCGCCTCGAGCAGCTCGCCTTGCCAGGCGCCGTGGCTGCCGCTGCCCTCGCTCAGGCGCTTGCGCAGGTCTACCGCCTGCAGCGTGCCCGGATTGACTGAGCGCTGCACGTCAGAAGCATCTCGAGCCGTATCACTGATCACCAGCCCATCGCTGATCTCGATGACCCGTTTGGCGCGCGCCGCCACTTCCCGGTCATGGGTGATGAGGATCACCACATGGCCCTGGCTGGCCAGTTCGTCCAGCAGGGTCATCACCTCCGCGCCACTGTGGCTGTCCAGCGCACCGGTGGGCTCGTCGGCGAGGATGATGTGCCCGCCATTCATCAAGGCGCGGGCGATGGAAACCCGTTGCTGCTGGCCGCCGGATAACTGATGCGGTCGATTGCCGGTGCGCGACGCCAGGCCCAGTCGGTCAAGCAGGGCGGCGGCCCGCGCATGACGCTCTGCGGCGGGCGTCCCGGCGTAGATTGCCGGCATCTCGACGTTTTCCTGTGCCGAGCCGGACGGAATCAGGTGATAGCCCTGAAACACGAACCCGAACGCTTCACGGCGCAGCCAGGCGAGCTCGTCGCTGCCCAGTTCGGCGACGTTTTCCCCGGCGAACAGGTATTCGCCCGAGGTCGGGCGGTCCAGGCAGCCGAGGATGTTCATCAGCGTCGACTTGCCGGACCCGGAAGCGCCGACAATCGCCACGAATTCACCGGCATGAATCGACAGATCGATGCCGCGCAGCACGTTGACCCGTGGGCTGTCGCCTCCGCCGTAGGATTTGCGGATGCCTCGCAGGTCGATCAGCGGCGTGCGCATTCAGCCTCCGCTGCCGACAGAGGCGGGCACCAGCAGGCGCTCACCTTCATTCAGCCCGTCGAGTACCTGCACGCGCATACGGTCGCTGATGCCGGTGCGCACCTCACGGTTCTGCACCTCACCATTGGCAGATAGCACCTGGGCGGTCTGCCGATCGGCCTGCGCCCCGTTTCGCAACGCCGCGAGTGGCGCGGTGAGGGTGTTCTCGGCTTTTTCGGCGACGAAGAATATCTGTGCGGTCATTTCTGCCATCAGCGCCTGATCGCTGTTATCCACGTCCAGCAGCACGGTGTACAGCACCACACGGCCACCGCCGTTCTTGCGCGAACTGCTCGGGCTGCCGCCGCCCTGATTGGCTTGATCCAGCGGCCTGGGCGGCACCGGCAGGATCTGCCGCACGGTGCTGCTCCAGCGCCGGTTGCCGCCGCTCAAGGTGGTGAAATAGGCAGTCATGCCGGGTTTGACATGGCCGATATCGGCTTCCGAGACCTCGGCCCAGACCGTCATCGGTGACAAGCGGGCGATGCGCAGAATCAGCGGGGTCTGTTGTTGCGCGTTCAGCGTCTGGCCTTCACGTGCATCGAGGGCGACCACTGTGCCGCTCATGGGCGCGAAAATACGGGTGTAGCCCAGCGCTGCTTCGTCGCTGCGCAGCGCGGCCTGAGCTTCGAGAATCTGCGCCTTGAACATGTCGACCCGTGCCTGGGTGGCGCGAAATTCCGATTCCGCAGCCTGAACGTCCTCGGCTCGTGTGGCGCCGCCTGCAGCGAGGCGCTTCTGGCGCTGCTGCTTCTGTTCTGCAAGTTCGTGCAGCGCACGCTGCTCCTGCAATTGCGCCTTGAGGTTATCGATGGCGTAGCGTGCGGCGTCGAGTCTGGCCTTTTGCGTCGAAGGGTCGATTTCGACCAGCAAGTCGCCTTCCTTGACCTGATCGCCGACCTGAGCATGGATTTTCATGATCTGCCCGCTGGCCTGCGAGCCCACATCCACGTAACTGCGCGGCTGCAGGGTACCGAGCGCCGTGACGCTGTTTTCGATCGTGCCGCGGGTCACCGTCACGGTCGCGGCGCTGCTTTTGCTGTCGGGCAGGATCTGCCAGGCGCATACGGCAATGACCGGGAACAGGCACAGCGCCACCAGGAGGGCGCGGCGAGGATGTCGAGAGCGTTTCATGCAGATTCCTGCGCTGGGAGATCAGTCGGTCGGTGAACGACGGCCACGAGAGCTGCCCTTTAAACGAGGCATGCCAGCAGGAATTTAGCGTTGATCACGGGTTACCCGCTTCGGCTAAACATCAGCGTCCGTGCTTCGTTTAACGGGAGCGGCTAATTCGGGTCGTCTTGTCGAGTTGGAGTCAGCGTGATTATGTCCAGACCCCTGTGCGGTTTTGTGTTTGCAGGTCTTTCGTTCGCTGTGATTTTCCCTGCGCAAGCCTTGGTTGAGCCTGGAAAACAGGCGGCCAGTGCCGAGATCCGGCGGACCGGTTTTGGCGTGCCGCATATCGTTGCCGCCAATGAGCGCGGTTTGGGTTACGGCATCGGTTATGCCTATGCGCAGGACAACCTGTGCCTGCTGGCCAATGAGATCGTCACCGTCAACGGCCAGCGCTCGCGCTATTTTGGCCCCGATAAGGCGACCCTTGAGCAGCGCAACAACATGGCCAGCGACCTGTTGTTCCAGTGGCTCAATACGCCGCAGGCACTGGCGGATTTCTGGAATGCGCAGCCGCTGGAGATTCGCCAGTTGATGCAGGGCTATGTCGCCGGTTACAACCGCTCGCTCGATGAACAGAAGGCCAAGGGCCTGCCGCAGCCCTGTGCGGCCGAGTGGGTTCGGCCGATCAGTACCGAAGATCTGGTGCGCTTGACCCGTCGCCTGCTGGTAGAGGGGGGCGTGGGGCAGTTCGCCGAAGCGCTGGCCGGTGCTACGCCGCCTGCGCTGCAAAAGCCACTGCAGGTAAATGCTCAGCAGGTTCAGGCGCTGCAACTGGCTGCTGCGCGCAACCAGCGGTTTGCTCTGGAGCGCGGCAGCAATGCCGTGGCAATAGGGCGCGAGCTATCGGCCAACGGGCGCGGCATGCTGCTGGCCAATCCGCATTTTCCATGGGCTGGCGGCCTGCGCTTCTATCAAATGCACCTGACCATTCCCGGCAAGCTCGACGTGATGGGCGCAGCCTTGCCGGGCCTGCCACTGATCAATATCGGCTTCAATCAGCATTTGGCCTGGAGCCATACCGTCGACACGTCGAAACACTTCACGCTGCATCGCCTGCAGCTCGACCCGAAGGATTCCACCCGTTACCTGCTGGATGGCAAATCGGTTGCCATGGACAAGCAGCAGGTGAGTGTCGACGTGAAGCAAGCCGATGGCAGCTTGAAGTCGGTGCCACGCATTGTCTATTCGTCCAGGTTCGGTCCGGTGGTGCAGTGGCCGGGCAAGCTGGACTGGGACGAAAAGTTTGCCTTCAGCCTGCGTGATGCCAATCTGCAAAACGACCGAGTGTTGCAGCAGTGGTATGCAATGGACAAGGCTGACAGCCTCAAGGCGTTTCAGGATTCGGTGCGCAAGATCCAGGGCATCCCGTGGGTCAACACCCTGGCAGTCGATGCGCGGGGGCAGGCGCTGTACATGAACCTCTCGGTGGTGCCAAACGTCGACGCCGTCAGGCTTGCCCGATGCAGTGATCCGCGCATCGGCACGGAACTGATCGTGCTCGACGGCTCGCGCAGTGAATGCAACTGGGAGGTTTCCGCAGAGGCGGCACAGGCCGGTATTTATCCCTCTTCCCGTCAGCCGCAGTTATTGCGGACCGACTTCGTGCAGCACTCCAACGACTCGGCCTGGATGGTCAATCCCGCTGCGCCGTTGAAGGACTTTTCGCCGCTGATCAGCGAGGACAGCCAGCCGCTGGGGCAGCGAGCACGTTTTGCGCTGGATCGGCTGGGCAGCCTGAAGAAGGCGGGCAAGATCAGCGTCGAGAATCTGCAAGCGATGGTCATGGACAACGAGGTCTATCAGGCCGGGCAAGTGCTGCCGGATCTGCTCAGGTTCTGTGCCTCGGAGCTGGGTGATGATGCTGCGCGGCTGACGCCGCTGTGTACCGCACTGAAAGCCTGGGATGGACGCGCTGACCTGAACAGTGGCATCGGGTTCGTGTACTTCCAGAGAATCGTGACGTCCATGCAGGCTGTTGCCTCGCGCTGGCGTGTTGCGTTCGACCCGCGCGACCCGGTTCACACGCCGAGCGGGCTGGCGATTGAGAACCCGCAGGTCGCCACTGCATTGCGCGCCGCCATGCGGGCCGCAGTGGATGAAGTGGCCAAGGCAGGCCTCTCGGCAAGCAGTCAATGGGGCGACATTCAGGTTTCCAGCATCAGCGGCAAGCAGATCCCGATTCACGGTGGTCCGGCCGGGCTTGGCATCTACAACGCCATGCAGACCGTGGCAGGCAAGGACGGCAAGCGCGAGGTGGTTAGTGGCACCAGTTACCTGCAGGTGGTGACATTCGACGAGCACGGCCCAAGGGCGCAGGGTTTACTGGCGTTCTCTGAGTCGAGCAATCCACAGTCAGCCCATTCAAGCGACCAGACTGAAGCATTTTCAAAAAAACAATGGCAGGCGTTGCCGTTCACTGAACAGCAGATCAAGGCTGATCCTGCGTATGAGGTGCAGGTGATAAGCGAGGAGCCTGATCGCTGAAAGAGGCAAGAAAAGCGTTTGGGCCATGCGGCCCAAATGCGCTTATCGGTAATCAGCCGCCCGGTGTATCGATATCGGCGTCAACGCCAGTGGTGGGCTGATGATTGCGTAAATCCTCGGTTTTTTCTTCCGGCTCATGGTCAGGCACGTAGGCGCTGTCGCTGGTTGACTGGCCCTGCGACTGAGTCTGTGACTGACTTGGGGCGGGCGTCTGGCCCTGGCTCTGGCCATTGCCCTTTTCAGTCTCGGGTTTTACGTCCCCGACTTGCGGCTCGATTGCCGGATCGTTGCGGTCCGGGCCCGGGCTGGCAGGTGCGTCCTGATTTGGCGTCGGTTCTTTCTGACGTTGCGGTTCGATAGACATGAGTACCTCGATATCGGTTTCAGAAAATGTTTTGACACAGTTTCGAGGGGTAGCAATGGGGATCGTTCGATTCAGTTGCCGAATGGTGATGCAGTGGGAAGTGCTGCGTGCAAGGCTGTTGGATAAGCGCTGTTCGCGAAAGGCCCGTACGTTGCATGAGATGCATCGACCGGAGAACAGCCTTCGCGAACAGGTTCGCTTCTACCAGTGCGCTTCAGCGCAGTCAGAGCACTTTTTTGATCGCGTCACACACCACGTCGATGTTCTTCTGATTCAGCGCGGCCACGCAGATACGCCCGGTGTCCAGCGCGTAGATACCGAACTCGCTGCGCAGGCGCTGGGCCTGTTCGGCGGTCAGACCGGAGTAGGAGAACATGCCGCACTGGCGCGCGACGAAGCTGAAGTCCTGACCGGCCGGGTTGTCAGCCAGGCGCTCGACCATCGCCTTGCGCATGCCCTGGATGCGCAGACGCATTTCGCCCAGTTCCTCTTCCCACATTGCACGCAACGCAGGGTCGTTAAGCACCGCAGCGGAGATGATCGCACCGTGGGTCGGCGGGTTGGAATAGTTGGTGCGGATCACGCGCTTGACCTGGGACAGGACGCGAGTGGTTTCTTCCTTCGATTCGGTAATGATCGACAGCGCGCCGACGCGTTCGCCATACAGCGACAGTGATTTGGAGAACGAGCTCGAGGCGAAGAAGGTCAGGCCCGACTCGGCGAACAGACGCACTGCCAGGGCATCTTCCTGAATGCCCTGACCGAAGCCTTGATAGGCCATGTCCAGAAACGGTACGTGGCCCTTGGCCTTGACCACTTCCAGCACTTTTTTCCAGTCATCCAGGCTCAGGTCGACACCGGTGGGGTTGTGGCAGCAGGCGTGCAGCACGACTACCGAGTTGTTCGGCAGGTTGTGCAGGTCTTCGAGCATGCCGGCACGGTTCACGTCGTGGGTGGCAGCGTCGTAGTAGCGGTAGTTCTGCACCGCAAAGCCTGCGGTTTCGAACAGCGCGCGGTGGTTTTCCCAGCTCGGGTCGCTGATGGCGACGACGGCATCGGGCAGCAACTGCTTGAGGAAGTCGGCACCGATCTTCAGTGCGCCGGTGCCGCCGACCGATTGGGTGGTCAGCACACGGCCCGAGGCGATCAGCGGCGAATCGGCGCCCAGCAACAGTTTTTGCACGGCCTGGTCGTAGGCGGCAATACCGTCGATCGGCAGGTAGCCACGCGGCGCATGCTGGGCCACGCGGATCTTTTCGGCTTCGGCCACGGCGCGCAGCAGGGGAATGCGCCCGTCTTCATCACAGTAGACGCCCACGCCAAGGTTGACCTTGGTACTGCGGGTGTCGGCGTTGAAGGCTTCGTTGATACCCAGGATCGGATCGCGGGGTGCCATTTCGACAGCGGAAAACAGGCTCATGGTGCGGCGGCTCTTGGTGAAGAGTGGGAAGGGGACACGCTGAGGCTCGATGCGCCAAAGCGGTGCGCAAACTGAGCGTAGTATAGAGAGCATCCCCTCGGTGATCGACAGTGCAGGGCGGGTTTTTTACAGGTTTTTGCGCATATTTGTAGAACGTTCGTTCGGTTAAAACCTCAATGCTTTAAGTGCGTGCCTTGAAAGGCTGATATATGACTCCATCTATTAGCCATCACTTCAAAACATCGCACGCCTGCTTCCCGGCGGGAACGGCTGTTTGCGATGATTTCGTCGTTGCGCGCCGTCATGCGCCGACGAATATTTCCAGTTGTGCCGTCGAGGCGGTCAGGTCGCGGAAGGTTTCACGCGAACCCCGTCACACGCGCACCATTCAAGAGGTCAGTTATGTCCGAGTTCCAGCTCGTTACCCGCTTTGAGCCAGCCGGCGATCAGCCCGAGGCCATTCGCCAACTGGTCGAAGGGATCGACGCCGGGCTCGCGCACCAGACCCTGCTCGGGGTGACCGGGTCGGGCAAGACGTTCAGCATCGCCAACGTGATTTCCCAGATCAAGCGTCCAACGCTGGTGCTGGCACCGAACAAGACCCTGGCGGCGCAGTTGTATGGCGAATTCAAGGCGTTTTTCCCGAACAACGCCGTGGAGTACTTCGTTTCCTACTACGACTACTACCAGCCGGAAGCCTACGTGCCGTCGTCCGACACCTTCATCGAGAAGGATGCCTCGATCAACGACCACATTGAACAGATGCGTCTGTCCGCGACCAAGGCGCTGCTGGAGCGCAAGGATGCGATCATCGTCACCACGGTGTCGTGCATCTACGGCCTGGGCAGTCCGGAAACCTATCTGCGCATGGTCATGCACATCGATCGTGGCGACAAACTCGATCAGCGTGCCTTGCTGCGCCGCCTCGCCGACCTGCAGTACACCCGTAACGACATGGACTTTGCCCGTGCGACGTTCAGGGTGCGCGGTGATGTGATCGATATCTACCCGGCCGAATCCGATCTGGAAGCGATCCGGGTCGAGCTGTTCGATGACGAGGTCGAGAGCCTGTCGGCGTTCGACCCCCTGACCGGCGAGGTGATTCGCAAGCTGCCGCGCTTCACCTTCTACCCGAAAAGCCACTACGTCACCCCGCGCGAGACGCTGATCGAGGCGATGGAAGGGATCAAGGTCGAGCTGCAGGAGCGCCTCGAATACCTGCGCAGCCAGAACAAACTGGTGGAAGCTCAGCGTCTGGAGCAGCGCACCCGTTTCGATCTGGAAATGATGCTGGAGCTGGGCTACTGCAACGGTATCGAAAACTACTCGCGCTACCTGTCGGGCCGTCCTTCCGGTGCGCCGCCGCCAACCCTTTTCGATTACCTGCCACCGGATGCCTTGCTGGTGATCGACGAGTCCCATGTCAGCGTGCCGCAGGTCGGCGCGATGTACAAAGGTGACCGTTCGCGTAAGGAAACCCTGGTCGAGTACGGCTTTCGTCTGCCATCGGCACTGGATAACCGCCCGATGCGTTTCGACGAGTGGGAGGCGATCAGCCCGCAGACCATTTTCGTCTCGGCGACCCCGGGTAACTACGAGGCCGAGCACGCCGGGCGTATCGTCGAGCAGGTGGTGCGTCCGACCGGCCTGGTGGACCCACAGATCGAGATTCGTCCGGCGCTGACCCAGGTCGATGATCTGCTGTCGGAAATCCACAAGCGCACCGCGCTGGAAGAACGGGTGCTGGTCACCACGCTGACCAAGCGCATGTCCGAGGATTTGACCGACTACCTGAGCGACCACGGGGTGCGCGTGCGTTACCTGCACTCGGACATCGATACGGTGGAACGTGTCGAAATCATCCGCGACCTGCGCCTGGGTACGTTCGATGTGCTGGTGGGCATCAACCTGCTGCGCGAAGGCCTGGACATGCCGGAAGTGTCGCTGGTGGCAATTCTCGATGCCGACAAGGAAGGCTTCCTGCGCTCCGACCGTTCGCTGATCCAGACCATTGGCCGGGCGGCACGTAACCTCAATGGTCGGGCGATTCTGTATGCCGACCGGATTACCGGCTCAATGGAGCGCGCCATCGGCGAGACCGAGCGGCGACGCGAGAAGCAATTGGCGTTCAACCTGGAACATGGCATCACCCCCAAAGGTGTGTTCAAGGACGTCGCCGACATCATGGAAGGCGCCACCGTCCCCGGCTCGCGCAGCAAAAAACGCAAAGGCATGGCCAAAGCCGCCGAAGAAAACGCCCGCTACGAAAACGAACTGCGCTCGCCGAGCGAGATCAACAAACGCATTCGCCAACTGGAAGAAAAAATGTACCAACTGGCCCGCGACCTGGAATTCGAAGCCGCCGCACAAATGCGCGACGAAATCGGCAAACTGCGCGAGCGGTTGCTGGCGGTTTGAAGCATTGGACACGCCACCTCTCATGCCGGTGCGGCGACCCCCGGATCAGTGTCAGGGCGAAGGAACCCGACGAAGTCGGGCCGGAAACGGAGCAGGGGGCTTCGGTCACTTTGGCCCCTTTCGAAGTGACTCGCCGAGGGGCGAAAAGGTGACCTGAGTCGAACCCCCATTTACCTGACAAAGAAAAACCGCCGTGTGGCGCAGAGCGTCACGAACTGCATGCCCACGCGGAGCACTGGCACGATAATCAGCTGAATTTGTTTACAACTCCGGGCGCGGAGCTTGCGGAACGAGAGGCGTCCGGGCAATTGCCTTTGTTGCTGGAGCCTCATGCCCCCGGCCTGTTAACATTCCGCGCTTGATCGACCTAATTCGGGATTTTCCATGACCACCGTTCGTACCCGCATCGCGCCATCGCCCACTGGCGACCCCCACGTCGGCACGGCCTACATCGCGCTGTTCAACTACTGCTTTGCCAAACAGCACGGCGGCGAGTTCATCCTGCGTATTGAAGACACCGATCAACTGCGCTCTACCCGCGAGTCCGAACAGCAGATCTTCGACGCACTGCGCTGGCTGGGCATCGACTGGAGCGAAGGCCCCGACGTCGGTGGTCCACATGGCCCATACCGCCAAAGCGAGCGCGGCGACATCTATAAGAAATACGCGCAGCAACTGGTCGACATGGGCCATGCCTTCCCGTGCTTCTGCACCGCCGAAGAGCTGGACCAGATGCGCGCCGAACAGCAGGCCAAGGGCGAAACCCCGCGCTATGACGGTCGCGCCTTGCTGCTCTCCAAGGAAGAAGTCCAGCGCCGCCTGGACGCCGGCGAGCCACACGTGATCCGCATGAAAGTGCCGACCGAAGGCGTCTGCGTCGTCCCTGACATGCTGCGTGGCGAAGTCGAAATCCCGTGGGACCGCATGGACATGCAGGTCCTGATGAAGACCGACGGCCTGCCGACCTACTTCCTCGCCAACGTCGTCGATGACCACCTGATGGGCATCACCCACGTACTGCGCGGCGAAGAATGGCTGCCATCGGCACCCAAACTGATCCTGCTGTACGAATACTTCGGCTGGGACAAGCCGCAGCTGTGCTACATGCCGCTGCTGCGTAACCCCGACAAGAGCAAGCTGTCCAAGCGCAAGAACCCCACGTCGGTGACCTTCTACGAGCGCATGGGCTTCATGCCCGAGGCGATGCTCAACTACCTGGGGCGTATGGGCTGGTCGATGCCTGACGAGCGCGAGAAGTTCTCCTTGCAGGAGATGGTCGACAACTTCGACCTGTCGCGTGTTTCGCTGGGCGGGCCGATCTTCGATATAGAAAAGCTGTCCTGGCTCAATGGCCAATGGCTGCGTGATCTGCCGGTCGAGGAGTTTGCCTCGCGTCTGAAGACCTGGGCGCTGAACCCTGACTACATGATGAAGATCGCACCGCACGTGCAGGGCAGGGTAGAGACCTTCAGTCAGGTTGCACCGCTGGCCGGCTTCTTCTTCGCAGGTGGCGTCACGCCTGATGTGAAGCTCTTCGAACACAAGAAGCTGTCCCCGGAGCAGGTGCGCCAGGTGATTCAGTTGATCCTGTGGAAGCTGGAATCGCTGCGTCAGTGGGAGAAGGACCGGATCATGGGCTGCATTCAGGCCGTGGTCGAGCATCTTGAGCTCAAGCTGCGAGACGCCATGCCATTGATGTTCGCTGCGATCACCGGTCAGGCCAACTCGGTCTCGGTGACCGATGCGATGGAAATCCTCGGCCCGGACCTGACTCGCTTCCGCCTGCGTCAGGCCCTCGATTTGCTGGGCGGCGTTTCCAAGAAAGAAAACAAGGAATGGGAAAAGCTGCTGGGCTCGATTGCCTGAGGCATTACCTGTTCCTGTGAATCGCCCCCGGTTTTCCGGGGGTTGAAAGGTAAGTGGTTGTATTACCGACAAAAAACTTTGCAAATTGTAGAAAATAAATTTGACAGCCCTGTCACTCACGCTTAATATGCGCCCCGTCCACTGATGTGGGGCTTTAGCTCAGCTGGGAGAGCGCCTGCATGGCATGCAGGAGGTCAGCGGTTCGATCCCGCTAAGCTCCACCAAATTTAGCATTTCAGAGTGCTGCTACACTGCTCTGAAATGATGTGAAACAAGCGGATCCAGCGACCGTTTGTTTTGCAAGAAGGTTTTGTCCCCTTCGTCTAGTGGCCTAGGACACCGCCCTTTCACGGCGGTAACAGGGGTTCGAGTCCCCTAGGGGACGCCAGTTTCACCGAGGGATGCCGGAAGGTTGATCTCCGCCGAGAGGCGTAAATCCGGGGCTTTAGCTCAGCTGGGAGAGCGCCTGCATGGCATGCAGGAGGTCAGCGGTTCGATCCCGCTAAGCTCCACCAATTTTGCCAGGGTTCATCGTTCGATGAACCTGACTGAAGGTTTTGCGTCCCCTTCGTCTAGTGGCCTAGGACACCGCCCTTTCACGGCGGTAACAGGGGTTCGAGTCCCCTAGGGGACGCCACGATTTCCCGCTCTGCGGGACCAAGGGTCATTCGATTATTGAATGGCCCTTTTGTTTTTTCAGGGTTTGAAAACCCCTCCTTTCTGTTTTTATCTATTGCCACACTCAACTGTAACCGACTCTCGTGCCGATACTGCGTTGGCATGCCGTTCAGGACACTCCGCGTCCTCTATGCGTTCGCAACGCAGTGCGCCGCGAACTACATCCTCGCGCTGCAGCCCTCTTGGTTATACACAAATCTTGTGGGAGCGAGCTTGCTCGCGAAGAGGCCGGTATAGCCCCCAGGAAATAGGGGTTGGATGCATCGTCTTCGTGAGCAAGCTCACTCCCACAGGTCTGTGTCCAGTCTGCACGTACGGTTTCAGGCCTTTTATCCGGGCTTATCCAGACTTGTGTATGACTCTGAGCGCTGTAGCGTGAAGAGCAAAAGGCGTTCGGAGGGGCGCTTTTCATGCCAACGCGTGTGAACGCGCGCCATGACCCGCTACACTCCCGCCAATTACATCCACTCAAGCAGGAGCACGCATGGTCTGGGACCGGGCAACGCCGTTTGTCATCGATCTGAATGTCGCCGCCGAAGACATCGACGGGCTGGGGCATGCCAATAACGCTGTCTATGTGTCCTGGCTGGAGCGCTGTGCCTGGCGTCATTCGCAGTTCCTCGGGCTGGACCTTACCGAATACCGGCGTCTGGATCGGGCGATGGCGGTGGTCAGGCATGAGATCGACTACCTTGCCAGCGCCTACGAGAACGACGGGCTGCAATTGGCGACCTGGATCGTCGACTGGGATCGCCGCCTGAAAATGACCCGCTGCTTTCAGCTCAAGCGTCCTGCCGACAACCTGACCTTGCTGCGCGCGCAAACCACCTTTGTCTGCATCGAACTGTCCACTGGTAAGCCCAAGCGTATGCCTGCCGAGTTCATCGAGGGCTATGGCGCAGCCATCTCTGACAGCGCCGTTCCCAATCCGCACGCCGGGCAGTAAACTGCCGGACTTTTTTTCGAGTGTGACCCATGCAAATTGCTTTGGCGCCCATGGAGGGGTTGGTCGACGACATCCTGCGTAATGTGCTGACGAAAGTCGGCGGCATCGACTGGTGCGTGACCGAATTCATCCGGGTGTCCGAGCGTTTGATGCCAGCGCATTACTTCTACAAGTACGCATCGGAATTTCACCAGGGCGCGAAAACTGACGCAGGCACGCCGTTGCGCCTTCAGTTGCTGGGCTCTGACCCGGTGTGCCTGGCCGAAAACGCCGCGTTCGCCTGCGAGTTGGGTGCACCCGTGCTGGACCTCAACTTCGGCTGCCCGGCCAAGACCGTCAACCGCTCGCGGGGCGGCGCAATCCTGCTCAAGGAGCCGGAACTGCTGCACTCGATCGTCAGCCAGGTGCGCCGTGCCGTGCCCAGACCTATCCCCGTTACCGCCAAGATGCGCCTGGGTTACGAAAACACCGATGGCGCGCTGGACTGCGCCAGAGCGCTGGCTGACGGCGGGGCAGAGCAAATCGTCGTTCATGCGCGCACCAAGGTCGACGGCTACAAGCCTCCCGCGCACTGGGAGTGGATTGCGCGCATCCAGGAAGTGGTCAATGTCCCGGTGGTCGCCAACGGGGAAATCTGGACCGTTGAGGATTGGCGCCGTTGCCGTGAAATCTGCGGTGCGCGGGACATCATGATCGGTCGCGGTCTGGTGGCGCGTCCTGATCTGGCCCGGCAGATCGCTGCAGCGCAGAAGGGCGACGAGGTCGTGCCCATGACCTGGGACGAGTTGCAGCCGATGCTGCGGGTCTTCTGGCAGGACTGTCTGGCGAAGATGACGCTGATTCAGGCGCCGGGCCGGCTCAAGCAGTGGCTGGTGCTGCTGACCAAAAGCTACCCCGAGGCGACTCTCATGTTCAATACGTTGCGCCGCGAAACCGACTGCAATTGCATCAGCGTATTGCTGGGTTGCGCGCCCGGTTGCTACCCAGAAGCTGATCCCGACGAACGGTCAAAAAAATCCTGAAAAAAGTCTCTTGAAAAGCGAATGGCTGTCCCTATTTTGGTGACCAAGCGATGCCGAACACGGGTCGCGTAAACCACTCGCTGATAAACAGGAGAATTGTTATGGCTACTGCATTTTCTCTGGCTCCACTGTTTCGCAACTCAGTGGGATTCGACCGCTTCAACGACCTCTTCGAGTCGGCGGCGCGAAATGAGACAACCAGCGGCTATCCGCCCTACAACGTCGAGCGGCACACCGATGACCATTATCGAATCGTGATTGCTGCAGCAGGCATGCAAGAGCAGGATCTCGAGTTGCAGGTTGAAAAAGGTGTGCTGACCGTGATCGGCAACAAGCGCGAGCAAGAAGCCGAAAACGTGACGTATCTGCATCAGGGTATTGCCCGGCGTGAATTCAAGCTGTCATTCAGGCTGGCGGACAATATCGAAGTCAAAGGGGCCGATCTGTCTCACGGCCTGCTGAATATTGACCTGGTGCGCAACGTGCCGGAAGAAGCGAAACCAAAACGCATTCCGCTCAATAGCCAAAAAGCGCTGGAAAACTGATCCGACAGGTGATGTTGAGTCAGCGGCATGTAACGGGGAAGGCGCCTGCGGGGCGCCTTCCTTTTTTCAGTCCTGATGTGCGGTTTGCTGCGCAGGCCCCCTGAGCTCCAGCAGGGACTCGAACTGTGGGCCTGGCAGCGGTTCGCTGAACAGATAGCCTTGATAGATGTAGCAGCCGACTTTTTCCAGAAACGCCAACTGCTCTGAGGTTTCAACGCCTTCAGCGATCACGTTCAGGTTGAGACTCTGCGCCATGGCGACAATGGCACGGATGATTTCTGCGTCGTTGGGATCACTGGTAGCGTCCTGGACGAAGGACTGGTCGATCTTCAGCGTATCCACCGGCAAGCGCTTGAGATAGGTCAGGGACGAGTAGCCGGTGCCGAAGTCGTCCATCGCAAAGCTGACGCCCAGTGCCTTGAGGCTGAGCATCTTGAGGATGGTGTCGTCCAGGTTCTGGATGACGATACCTTCGGTGATTTCCAGCTTGAGCATGGATGCAGGCAACTGATGCAGGGTCAGGCTGCGTTCCACGCGCTCGATGAAATCGTGCTGCAGAAACTGTCGCGGGCTGATATTGACGCCCATCAGGAATCTGTTTTCCGGGATCAGCCCTTGCTTTAACAGCAGGCCACCGGTTTTACAGGCCTCGTTCAGAATATGGCTGCCGACCTCCAGAATCATCCCGCTTTCTTCAAGTATCTGCACGAACTGATCGGGCGCCAGCAGGCCGTATTCGGGGTGTTGCCAGCGCAGCAGGGCCTCGGCCCCGGTGATGTATTCGTTACGACAGTCGACCTGGGCCTGGAAGTGCAGGTGAAATTCGTTGCGGGTCAGCGCCAGGCGCAAGTCATTTTCCAGGCGCAGGCGCTGGCTGACGGCCTGTTGCATGGATACATGGAAAAACTGTGAAGCGTTACGCCCGCAATCCTTGGCCCGATACAGGGCAATATCGGCGCGCTTGAGCAGATCGGCCGGGGTCAGGCCATCATCCGGAATCAGCACCACGCCGATGCTCGGCGTGACCTGCAGACGATGGCCGTCGAGAAACATCGGCTCGGCCAGCAGGTTGCGCAGGTTGTCGGCCAGCTCCCGGACTTGCCGGGTGACCTCGTCCTGCGAGCCTTCCAGGCCGCAGATCAATACCACGAATTCGTCGCCGCCGAGGCGTGCCACGGTGTCTTCCTGGCGCACGCTGGCTTCCAGGCGCGCGGCGATGATGCTTAAAACGCTGTCGCCTACCGGGTGGCCAAGCGAGTCATTGATGTGCTTGAAATGGTCCAGATCGAGAAACAACAGGGCGCCGCGCAGATTCTGGTGCTGGAGCAGCGACACTTGCTGGCTGAGGCGGTCGAGCAGCAGCGCGCGATTGGGCAGCCCGGTCAGTGGATCGTGATAAGCCAGGTGCTGGATCTGCGCCTGGGCATTTTTGAGTTCGCCGATGTCGCGGGCATTCATCAGCAGGCAGGCGGTGTTGTTCAGGGTGATGAACTCGACCGATATATCCAGCACCAGAGGCGCACCGTGCTTGTCTCGCCCGTTCATTTCACGATGATGCACGCGGCCTTTCTGGCGCAGTTCTTCAAGCATGTGTTCGCGCTGCAAGGTGTCGGTCCAGATGCCGATTTCATGCGCTGTACGGCCGAGCACTTCCTGGGCGCTGAAACCGGTCAGGCGGCTGAAGCCATCGTTGACCTCGACATAGCGGCCCGAGTCGATTTCAGTGATGGTGATCGAGTCGGGACTTGAATGAAACGCCTTGGCAAATTTCTCCTCGCTGGCCTCCAGTGCGACCTGAGCACACTGCTGGGTAATGTCCAGCAGTGTGCCGGACAGTCTGACGGGCTGGCCCTGTTCATCCCGGTAAATCCGCGCGCGGCTCTCAAGCAGGCGTGACGTGCCGTTTTTCAGCCGGAACCGGTAAGTGACTTGCAGGCAGTCCTGCCCGGTTTCGAGTGCCGCGGCATAGAGCGCGCGCATTCGGCGGCGTTCTTCGCCGGGCAGGCTGCCGAAGAACTGCCCGCCAGACTCATTGAAGGGCATTGCCGGCATGCCGTGCAGCAGCGCCGCGCGTGCCGAGGCTTGCAGCCGGTTGCGGACGATATCCAGATCCCAGGTGCCCATTTGCGCCAGTTCCAGTGCCAGCTCCAGGCGATCACGGGTTTCCTGCAGGATCCGCTCTGCGTCTGTCAGCGGCAGCCTGGCAGAGACCGACTGTGCGGCAACATTCGGCACGGCGTTATCCGGTGGGTTGGGCATGTTATCCGAGCCTTTGATCGATAGGGCGGCCAGAGCGATCTGCCTGCGGCCTGCTGCAGCATCTGTTCACTGTGTCTGCGCATCGAGCAGTTTCATGAATGCCCGTGCCGCATTTGAGAGCGTGCGTTCGGTGTGCAGGATGTAGCCTAGCTGGCGATTGAGCTGTACGCCCGGCAGCGGGATGCGCGCCACCTGCTCGTCGAGCATGGTGCGCGGCAGAACGCTCCAGGCCAGGCCGATGGAAACCATCATTTTGATGGTCTCCATATAGTTGGTGCTCATCGCGATGTTGGGCTTGAGGCCCTGAGCCTCGCACAATCCGCTGACAATATGATGGGTAAACGTGTTACCGCCGGGAAATACCGCCGGATAGCGCACAATATCCTCCAGCTTCATCGGGCCGCTGTTGGCCAGCGGGTGCTCGGGGGCCGCGACGAAATCCAGCGGATCGTCCCAGACGGGCACGGCGCGGATCAGCGTATGCGGCTCGGGCGCCAGTGTAATGACTGCCAACTCGGCGCGCCCGTGAAGAATTTCTTCATAAGCAATTTCCGAATCCAGGAACTGGATGTCCAGTGCAACCTTCGGGTAAGTGCGGGTAAAGGCGCGCAATATCGGCGGCAAACGGTGCAGGCCGATGTGGTGGCTGGTCGCCAGAGTCAGCCGCCCGGTGACTTCCCCGGTCAGGTTGGTCAGGGCCCGGCGTGTGTCATCCAGCACGTTGAGAATCTGGTAGGCACGCGGCAACAGGGCGCGTCCGGCCTCGGTCAGACTGACTTCGCGGCCCAGGCGATCGAACAGGCGTACGTTGAGTTGCTGCTCCAGACCGGCAATGCGTTTGCTAATGGCCGGCTGGGTCAGGTAAAGGCGTTCGCCTGCCCCGGAGAAACTGCCCGTTTCAGCGATGGCGATAAAGGCATTGAGGTTGGCCAGGTCCATGGTCGGATTCCAGTTGGTTATCCAAAGTATGAAAATTATGAATTTGAGTTATTTAAGCATATTCCATAGGATGACCGCACAAGCCAAGGGGTCATCGCAACGATTGCCCAAGGCATAGAAACAAGCTGATGAGGAAGTACGTCCGATGGCCGGGAAAACGCTCTACGACAAGCTCTGGGATTCGCATTTGGTCAAACAGCGCGACGACGGTTCGGCGCTGATCTACATTGACCGCCATATCATCCATGAAGTGACCTCGCCGCAGGCGTTCGAAGGTCTGCGGCTGGCGAAGCGCAAGCCGTGGCGGATCGACTCGATCATCGCCACGCCTGACCACAACGTGCCGACCACGGCCGAACGCAAGGGTGGCATCGGTGCCATCGAGGATCAGGTGTCGCGCTTGCAGGTGCAGACCCTCGACGATAACTGCGACGAATACGGCATCACCGAATTCAAGATGAATGATCCGCGCCAGGGCATCGTCCACGTGATCGGCCCGGAGCAGGGTGCAACCCTGCCAGGCATGAGTGTGGTCTGCGGCGACTCGCACACCTCTACCCACGGCGCCTTCGGTGCGCTGGCCCACGGCATCGGCACTTCCGAGGTCGAGCACGTGCTCGCCACCCAGTGCCTGGTCGCCAAGAAAATGAAGAACATGCTGGTGTCGGTCGAAGGGCAATTGCCCTTCGGCGTGACGGCCAAGGACATCGTTCTGGCGGTGATCGGCAAGATCGGCACGGCAGGCGGTAACGGTTACGCCATCGAGTTCGCCGGCAGCGCGATTCGCGACCTGTCGATCGAAGGCCGTATGACCATCTGCAACATGTCCATCGAAGCGGGTGCCCGGGTCGGTATGGTGGCCACCGACGAGAAGACCGTCGAGTATGTCAAAGGCCGTCCGTTCGCACCCAAGGGCGCGGAGTGGGACCTTGCTGTCGAAGCCTGGAAGGACCTGGTGTCCGACCCGGACGCTGTGTTCGATACCGTGGTCAGGCTGGATGCCGCACAGATCAAGCCGCAGGTCAGCTGGGGCACTTCGCCGGAAATGGTCCTGGCGGTCGATCAGAACGTGCCGGACCCTGCGCAAGAGCCGGATCTGGTCAAGCGTGGCTCCATCGAGCGTGCGCTCAAGTACATGGGCCTGAAAGCCAATCAGCCGATTACCGATATCCAGCTGGACCGGGTATTCATCGGTTCCTGCACCAACTCGCGTATCGAAGACCTGCGTGCTGCGGCCGATGTTGCCAAGGGTCGCAAGGTGGCCGCGACCATCAAGCAGGCCATCGTGGTGCCGGGCTCGGGGCTGATCAAGGAGCAGGCCGAGAAGGAAGGGCTGGATAAGGTGTTCATCGATGCTGGCTTTGAATGGCGCGAACCGGGCTGCTCCATGTGCCTGGCGATGAATCCGGACCGCCTGGGGTCCGGCGAGCACTGCGCGTCGACTTCCAACCGTAACTTCGAAGGTCGTCAGGGGGCCGGTGGCCGGACGCATCTGGTGAGCCCGGCAATGGCCGCTGCCGCTGCGGTCAATGGCCGTTTCATCGATGTTCGCGACCTGATCCAGCACTGAGGAGTCCTGTATGAAAGCCTTTACCCAGCATCATGGCCTGGTCGCTCCTCTGGATCGTGCCAATGTCGACACCGATCAGATCATTCCCAAGCAGTTTCTCAAGTCGATCAAGCGCACCGGCTTCGGCCCGAACCTGTTCGATGAATGGCGTTATATGGACGTGGGGCAGCCTTACCAGGATAACTCCAAGCGTCCGTTGAACCCTGACTTCGTCCTCAACCACGAGCGTTACCAGGGTGCCAGCGTGCTGTTGGCCCGGGAAAACTTCGGCTGCGGCTCCAGCCGCGAACACGCGCCGTGGGCACTGGAAGAGTACGGTTTCTGCGCAATCATCGCGCCGAGCTACGCGGACATCTTCTTCAACAACAGCTTCAAGAACGGCTTGTTGCCGATCATCCTGTCCGAAGAAGACGTCGATCAACTGTTCAAGCAGGTGGAAGCCACGCCCGGCTATCAGTTGAATATCGATCTGCAGGCGCAGACCGTGACCCGTCCGGATGGCAAGGTCCTGAGCTTCGAAATCGATGCGTTCCGCAAGCATTGCCTGCTCAATGGCCTGGATGACATCGGCCTGACGCTGATGGACGCTGAGGCAATCGCCGGTTTCGAGAGCAGGCACCGCGCCAGCCAGCCATGGCTGTTCCGCGACTGATCGATCAACAGCGGATGCTGCATGTTTGCCAGTAAGGTGCAATTGCGCCTTGCTGGCAAAAGTGTTTTGGCCGGACGCTAAATTTTCTGTGGTATTGAGCGTTTCAAGCAGGCGTTGTCAAAGACGCCGATGCACAAAATCGAGGATGTTATGAGCAAGCAGATTCTGATTCTCCCAGGTGATGGTATTGGTCCGGAAATCATGACCGAAGCGGTCAAGGTGCTGGAGCTGGCCAACGAAAAGTATCAACTGGGGTTTGAATTGACCCACGACGTGATCGGTGGCGCGGCCATCGACAAGCACGGCGTGCCGCTGGCCGATGAAACCCTGGATCGTGCCCGTGCGGCCGACGCCGTGCTGCTCGGTGCAGTCGGCGGCCCGAAATGGGACACTATTGAGCGTGACATCCGTCCTGAGCGCGGTCTGCTGAAAATCCGTTCGCAACTGGGCCTGTTCGGCAACCTGCGTCCTGCGATCCTGTATCCACAACTGGCCGACGCGTCGAGCCTGAAGCCGGAAATCGTCGCCGGCCTGGATATCCTGATCGTTCGCGAGCTGACCGGTGGTATCTACTTCGGTGCGCCACGCGGTACTCGGGTGCTGGATAATGGCGAGCGTCAGGCCTACGACACGCTGCCGTACAGCGAAAGCGAGATCCGCCGCATTGCCAGGGTCGGTTTCGATATGGCCATGGTGCGTGGCAAGAAGCTCTGCTCGGTGGACAAGGCCAACGTACTCGCGTCCAGCCAGCTGTGGCGTGAAATCGTCGAGCAGGTCGCCAAGGATTACCCTGAAGTCGAACTGAGCCACATGTACGTCGACAATGCCGCCATGCAACTGGTGCGTGCACCCAAGCAGTTCGATGTGATCGTGACCGATAACCTGTTCGGCGACATCCTCTCCGATCAGGCGTCGATGCTCACCGGCTCCATCGGCATGCTGCCGTCGGCCTCGCTGGACACGGCCAACAAGGGCATGTACGAGCCATGTCACGGCTCGGCGCCGGACATCGCCGGCAAAGGCATTGCCAACCCGTTGGCGACCATTCTGTCGGTGTCGATGATGCTGCGTTACAGCTTCAATCTGACCGATGCGGCCGACGCCATCGAAAAGGCTGTCAGCCTGGTTCTGGATCAGGGTATCCGCACCGGCGACATCTGGTCGGAAGGCAAAGTCAAAGTCGGTACGCAGGAAATGGGCGATGCGGTAGTCGCCGCGCTGCGGAATCTGTAATCTCTCTGGCCCGCCGCCTGCTGTGTACGCGCAGAGCGGCGGTCCCACTTTTATTCAAGGTGTAGTTGCGATGAAACGTGTAGGTCTGATCGGTTGGCGTGGCATGGTCGGTTCCGTGCTCATGCAGCGGATGCGGGAAGAGCAGGACTTCGATCTCATTGAGCCGGTGTTCTTCACTACTTCCAATGTCGGTGGCCAGGCGCCTTCGGTGGGCAAGGATGTTGCGCCCCTGAAAGACGCCTACAGCATCGACGAGCTGAAAACCCTGGACGTGGTGCTGACCTGCCAGGGTGGCGACTACACCAATGAGGTGTTCCCCAAGCTGCGCGAAGCGGGCTGGCAGGGTTACTGGATCGATGCGGCGTCCAGCCTGCGCATGCAGGATGACGCGGTCATCGTGCTGGATCCGGTCAACCGCAAGGTTATCGACCAGCAACTGGACGCGGGCACCAAGAACTATATCGGTGGCAACTGCACCGTCAGCCTGATGCTGATGGGGCTGGGCGGCCTGTTCGATGCCGGTCTGGTCGAGTGGATGAATGTCATGACCTATCAGGCAGCCTCCGGCGCCGGCGCGCAGAACATGCGTGAGCTGATCAGGCAGATGGGCGCGGTGCATGCCTCGGTGGCCGATGATCTGGCCAACCCGGCCAGCGCCATTCTGGATATCGACCGCAAGGTGGCTGAAGCCATGCGCGGCGAGTCGTTCCCTACCAAGAACTTCGGTGTGCCACTGGCGGGCAGCCTGATCCCGTGGATCGACAAGGCGCTGCCAAACGGCCAGAGCCGCGAAGAGTGGAAAGGCCAGGCTGAGACCAACAAGATCCTCGGTCGCTTCAAGAGCCCGATCCCGGTGGACGGCATCTGCGTGCGCATCGGCGCCATGCGCTGCCACAGTCAGGCGCTGACCATCAAGCTCAACAAGGATGTGCCGATTGCGGACATCGAAGGGTTGATCAGCCAGCACAACCCGTGGGTCAAGCTGGTGCCGAACAATCGCGAAGCCAGCATGCATGAGCTGAGCCCGACGGCGGTGACCGGGACCATGAGCATTCCCGTGGGGCGTTTGCGCAAACTGAACATGGGTTCGCAGTACCTGGGCGCTTTTACCGTGGGTGACCAGCTGTTGTGGGGCGCTGCGGAGCCGCTGCGTCGCATGCTGAGAATCCTGCTGGAGCGTTGAGGCTCGGTTTTACAGCAAACCCGCTTTCCGAAAGGAAGGCGGGTTTTTTAATGCCTGATACTTTTGATTGATCGCCTTTCATCCCTATATATGGGATTGAAATTTACATATTGAGATAAGTGTAACAACAGGTTTATAGTCGTCCTGCACTCACTTCCAAAAAAACAACAGGTGACGCAATGCAGGCGCAATTGATCGCGCTCGATTGGGGGACAACCTCACTTCGTGCTTATCGACTTGGCGAACACGGCCAGGTACTGGAACAGCGCGCATTGAGCGCGGGCATCATGCAGTTGCCGACCACGCCGCGGCTGATCGCGGGGCAGTTCTGCAGTGACGGTTTCGAGTTGGCCTTTGACCAGGCGTGCGGCGACTGGCTCGATGCACAGCCGGACCTGCAGGTGATTGCCTGTGGCATGGTCGGCAGCGCACAGGGCTGGCGCGAGGCGGCCTACCGGGAAACGCCGGCCAGCGTCAATGAGCTGAGCGCAGCGTTGCAGACGGTGCGCAGCGTGCGCGGCGTGACGGTGCACATCATCCCCGGCGTCCTGCAGCGCTCGACCCTGCCCAACGTCATGCGTGGCGAAGAAACCCAGGTGCTGGGTGTGCTGGCAGGGCGCGAAGACGGGCAGGGCAGCCAGCCTCTGCTGATCGGTCTGCCCGGCAGCCACTCCAAATGGGTGCAGGTAGAACGGGGTCGCATCGTTCACTTCGATACCTTCATGACCGGCGAGGTCTACGCCGCGCTCTGCGCGCACACCATTCTGGGACGCACCATGCAGCCTTCGGAGGCGTTCGACGAGCAGGCGTTTGACCGCGGCTTGTCGATTGCCCTGTCCGACGCGGGCTCTGCGGGGCCGCTGTCGACGATTTTCAGCACACGAACGCTCGGCCTGACCGGGCAATTGGCTGCCAGTGCGCAACCTGACTATCTTTCCGGCCTGTTGATTGGCCATGAACTGGGTGCCATCGCCAGGCTGCATCTGCACAACCACGAACAATTGCCTGCGGTGATCCTCATCGGTAGCGATTCGCTGTGCACGCGCTATGCGCGCGGGCTGGCCGTTTGTGGCTTTCCCGGGGTGACATTGGCCGAGCAGGCGACCGAGCGCGGCCTCTGGCAGGTCGCCGTTCAGGCCGGCCTGATCGCGCGCCGCTCGTCCCAACACATTCGAGAGATTTGACATGCTCAAGCAAGCATTGAAAGAAAATGGTCTGGTCGCGATTCTGCGCGGCCTGCGCCCCGAAGAAGCGCCTGCCATGGGCGATGTGCTGTACGAGGCGGGGTTTCGGGTCATCGAAGTGCCGCTCAACTCCCCGCAACCGTTCGACAGCATCCGCCTGTTGCGTCAGCAGTTGCCTGCCGATTGCCTGATCGGTGCTGGCACCGTGCTCACCGCTGAACAGGTAACTCAGGTCAAGGACGCCGGCGGGCAGGTGATTGTCATGCCGCACAGCGATGCCAAGGTGCTGCGTGCGGCCAAGGCGGCCGGGCTGTTCCTGTCGCCAGGGGTCGCGACGCCGACCGAAGCCTTTGCCGCGCTGGCCGAAGGCGCTGATGTGCTCAAGCTGTTTCCTGCCGAGCAGATGTCGCCGGCGGTGGTCAAGGCGTGGCTGGCTGTCCTGCCCAAGGGCACGATTCTGCTGCCGGTCGGGGGTATTTCGCCGGACAACATGAAGGTATTTCTCGACGCCGGCGTGAAGGGTTTTGGCCTGGGCTCCGGGCTGTTCAAACCCGGCATGAGCGTCGCAGACGTCACCGAGCGTGCCCAGGCTTATGTGGCGGCCTGGAAGCAGCACAGCGCAGCGCTTGCAGACTGAGTGGCGCAGCAGACGCCGCCGTGCAGCAGCCGCTATCCAACAAGAGAATCAACAAGAGAAACCGCACCCATGAAAATCACCAAACTCACCACGTTCATCGTTCCGCCGCGCTGGTGCTTCCTCAAGGTCGAGACCGACGAGGGCGTTGTCGGCTGGGGCGAGCCAGTGGTCGAAGGCCGCGCGCACACGGTTGCTGCCGCGGTGGAAGAGCTTTCCGACTACCTGATCGGCAAGGACCCGCGCAACATCGAGGACATCTGGACCGTGCTGTACCGCGGCGGCTTCTACCGCGGCGGCGCGATCCACATGAGTGCGCTGGCCGGCATCGATCAGGCGTTGTGGGACATCAAGGGCAAGGCGCTGGGGGTGTCGGTCAGTGACCTGCTCGGCGGTCAGGTACGTGACAAGATTCGCGTCTATTCGTGGATCGGCGGTGATCGGCCCGCCGATACGGCACGCGCCGCGAAGGAGGCGGTAGAGCGCGGTTTTACTGCGGTGAAAATGAATGGCACCGAAGAGCTGCAGTTTCTCGACACCTTCGACAAGGTCGACCTGGCGCTGGCCAACGTGGCCGCTGTGCGTGATGCCGTTGGGCCGAATGTCGGCATTGGTGTGGACTTCCATGGCCGGGTTCACAAGCCGATGGCCAAGGTGCTGATGAAGGAGCTGGACCCTTACAAGCTGATGTTCATCGAAGAACCGGTGCTCAGCGAGAACTATGAAGCACTGAAGGAGTTGGCACCGCTGACCAGTACGCCGATTGCGCTGGGCGAACGGCTGTTCTCGCGCTGGGACTTCAAGCGCGTGTTGAGCGAAGGCTACGTCGACATCATCCAGCCCGATGCCTCGCACGCCGGTGGCATTACCGAGACCCGCAAGATCGCCAACATGGCCGAAGCCTACGACGTCGCGCTGGCGCTGCATTGCCCGCTGGGGCCTATCGCGCTGGCAGCGTGCCTGCAACTGGACGCGGTTTGCTACAACGCCTTCATCCAGGAGCAGAGCCTGGGTATTCACTACAACGAAAGCAACGACCTGCTCGATTACGTCAAGCACCCGGAAGTCTTCGACTACGACCAAGGCATGGTCAAGATCCCCAACGGCCCTGGCCTGGGCATCGAGATCAACGAAGAGTACGTCATCGAACGCGCCGCCATCGGCCACCGCTGGCGCAACCCGATCTGGCGGCATGCGGATGGCAGTTTTGCAGAGTGGTAGAACAACAACTCCGCTAATCATCGTTTCGGCGCCCTGCGCTCATCGCCATACATAAGCCCTGAAGAGCCCGGAAAATGGGCGTTCAGGCTTCTGCCCGCAGGGCGTAGGAGCGAACGTGTTCGCGACAAGGCCGACGTGTTCTCTGAAAATGTTTCGTTTGAACAATGTCTTCGCGAACACGTTCGCTCCCACGGCCTTCGGCCAGAATCAAAAGCGCACTGGTGCATAACGATGAGCGCTCTGCGCGGGAACGAGAACCGGCGTGCCTTCAGCTCAGTTATATCGAAACACAGACCTCAATAAATCCAACAAGAGGCTACATTCCATGCGCACTCGAACTCTGGAGGGTGCGGCATCCCTGGTGACGCCGTCCCGCAAACGTTTCTTTATCATGGTGCTGCTGTTCATCACGGTGGTGATCAACTACCTGGACCGCAGCAACCTGTCGATTGCCGCACCAGCGCTGACCTCCGAACTGGGCCTTGACCCGGTGCATGTCGGGCTGATCTTTTCTGCGTTCGGCTGGACCTACGCCGCCATGCAACTGCCCGGTGGCTGGCTGGTGGACCGCGTGCCGCCGCGCATTCTCTACACCGCAGCCCTGCTGCTGTGGTCCATCGCGACCATCATGCTCGGCTTCGCCGCCAGCTTCATCGCCCTGTTCGTACTGCGCATGGCGGTCGGCGCGCTGGAAGCACCTGCCTATCCGATCAACAGCCGCGTAGTCACCACCTGGTTTCCTGAGCGCGAGCGGGCCACTGCCATCGGCGTCTATACCTCCGGGCAGTTCGTCGGCCTGGCGTTTCTGACCCCGGTGCTGGCCTGGTTGCAGGCGCACTACGGCTGGCACATGGTGTTTGTCGCCACAGGGGGAGTCGGCGTGCTGTGGGCGTTGATCTGGTACACGGTGTATCGCGAGCCACGTGATTTCAAAGGCGTCAATCAGCAGGAAATCGAGCTGATCCAGGAGGGCGGCGGGCTGGTGGACATCCAGAAGGATGTCGAAAAACAGAAGCAGGCGTTCAGCTGGCTGGACCTGGGCATTGTGTTGAGCAAACGCAAGCTATGGGGCATCTACCTGGGGCAGTTCTGCCTGAACTCCACGCTGTGGTTTTTCCTGACCTGGTTCCCGACCTACCTGGTGAAATACCGGGGCATGGACTTCATCAAGTCCGGCCTGCTGGCGTCGTTGCCGTTCCTCGCCGCGTTTGTCGGTGTGTTGTGCTCGGGCTTCTTCTCCGACTGGCTGATCCGCCGCGGGCATAGCGTAGGCTTTGCGCGCAAGCTGCCGATCATTGCCGGGCTGCTGATCTCGACCTCGATCATCGGTGCCAACTTCGTCGACTCGACGCCGTTGGTGATCACCTTTCTGGCGCTGGCGTTCTTCGGCAACGGCCTGGCGTCGATCACCTGGTCGCTGGTCTCGACCCTGGCACCGGCGCGCCTGCTGGGCCTGACCGGTGGCACGTTCAACTTCATCGGCAACCTCTCAGCCATCGCCACCCCGATCGTGATCGGCTTTCTGGCATCGGGAGACTCGTTCGCGCCTGCCATCACCTACATTTCGGTCCTGGCACTGTTGGGCGCGCTGTCGTACATCCTGCTGGTAGGGAAAGTGGAGCGTATCGAGCTCTGATGTCGACGCCTCTGGACTCAGGCGGCGATAATGCCGCCGGTTTTCGATCCGAACCCTTTTGATCCGAGCAAGGCCTCTCATGCACAACGATTCGATCACCCCTGAAAAAATCACCGGCAAGGATTCCGTACCCACCGGGACTCAGACCTTGCTGCGCGGGCTGGGGGTGGTGCAGGCGGTTGCCGGTGGCGCACGGGACCTCAAGGAGATCGCCCGGCTGATCGGTACCACGCGCAGTACCACGCACCGCCTGGCCAGTTGCCTGGTCGAGGAGCGTTACCTGCGGGTCGTTCCTCAGGTGGGCTATCTGCTCGGCCCGAAATTGATCGAACTGGGATTTCAGGCGCGTGAAGAGGTGCCCTTGGCGATGCTCGCCCGGCCGTATCTGGATCGCTTGTCGGAGCTGACCGGCGATACCGTGCATCTGGCAGTACGAGAAGGGGACGACGTGCTCTATCTGCACAAGAATCCCGGTCGCAATGGTCCGGAAATGCGTTCGCGGGTCGGGCATCGGATGCCGCTGGTGCGCACCGGTATCGGCAAGGCGCTGCTGCTGGACAGTGCTCAGTCCGAGTGGCAACGGCTGTATGAAATCAGCATGCCGAGCACAGGCAGAAATCCGCTATGGCCTGCTCATGAGCAGCAAACCTGGGAGCAGTTGAAGGCGCGGCGCGAGGAGTATGTACAAGGGGGGTATGCATTCGATCTGGAGGACAACGAACCGTCGATCCGTTGTGTTGCAGCGCCGGTACGTGATGCCAGCAAACAGATCGTTGCCGGCATCAGTGTCGCCAGTACCGTGCCCTACATGCCGCTGGAGAAGATGGCCGAGCTGGTTCCGCTGATCAAAACCATCGCAGCGGAACTCTCGGCCGATCTCGGCGGCTGATCGGCAGTCGATCAGGCCTTCAGCGTGGCCATGTCGATCACGAAGCGGTACTTCACGTCACCGGCCAGCATGCGCTCGTAGGCTTCGTTGATGTTGCGAATATCGAGCATCTCGATGTCGCAGGTGATGTCGTTCTCGGCACAGAAATCCAGTACTTCCTGAGTTTCCGCGATACCGCCGATCAACGAACCGGCCAGCACGCGACGGCTCATCACCAGATTGGCTGCATGTACCGGCGGCTCGACCGGCTCGATCAGGCCGACGAGGATATGTACGCCATCGAAACGCAGGGTTTCCAGGTAGGGATTCAGGTCATGCTGGACCGGAATGGTGTCGAGCAGGAAGTCGAAGTGCCCGGCAGCAGCCTTCATCTGTTCAGCGTCGGTGGATACGATCACATGATCGGCGCCCTGGCGACGCGCTTCCTGCGCCTTGGCGGCGGAACGAGTGAACAGGGTCACTTCAGCGCCCATGGCCTTGGCGAACTTGATGCCCATATGGCCCAGGCCGCCCATGCCCAGAATGCCGACCTTGTCGCCAGCCTTGACACCGTAGTGCTTGAGCGGCGAATAAGTGGTGATACCTGCGCAGAGAATCGGTGCAGCGGCGGCCGGATCGAGTTTTTCCGGGACGCGCACGACAAAGTGCTCGGCGACCACGATGCTGTTCGAGTAACCGCCCATGGTGTTGCTGCCGTCCACGCGGTCTGGCGTGGCGTAAGTCATGGTCGGGCCTTCCAGGCAATACTGCTCGAGGTCTGATTTGCAAGCCGAGCATTCGCGGCACGAATCGACCATGCAGCCGACACCGACCATGTCACCGACCTGGTACTGGGTTGCACTGCTGCCGGTGGCAGTGACACGACCGACGATTTCATGGCCCGGCATCAGCGGGTAGACGGCGATGCCCCATTCGTTGCGTGCCTGGTGAATATCGGAGTGGCAGACGCCGCAATAAAGGATTTCGATGGCAACGTCGTCGGCACGCAGAGCGCGACGTTCGAAGGTCATCGGGGCGAGGGGGGCGGTAGCTGACTGTGCGGCGTAACCGATAGCTGTGTACATGTTTGACCTCGCAAGGTGTGACGGAAGAGAGGCGAACCATTGTCCTGATACGGGCCCTTCGCGGCTATGGTGAATCCTCCGTGTTTCATGCCTATTCCTCCGGTCTGATAGTTCGGGGTCGGCGCTGAGGCGCAAATCTGCGATTATATGACTGTCTGTTTCTCTGTCAGGCGGTGCTCATGAACTTACCTGTTGTGCTGGATGGCAATGCCACCCTTGTGTCCCTGATCCAGCCGCTGGCGGTGCGCCCGGGGTTCGTCGCGACGCCGTTGCCGGAGGTACGTGTGCTTTCGGCGTTTGGTTATGTCGCCAGCAGCCCGCAGATCTACGAGCCAAGCCTGATGATCGTGGTACAGGGCAGCAAGGTCGCGTGCCTGGGGCCGCGCACGTTCGAATACGGCACCGGGCATTACCTGATTCAGGCGCTCTCTGTGCCGTTCAAGTGTGAAACCTTCGCTACTCCGGAAAAGCCGCTTTACGGCGTTTCAGTGGCCATCGACCGGGTATTGCTCGGTGAGCTGGTGCAGGCGATGGGCCCGGTCACCGGCCAGGAGAGTCAGGTGCAGACGCCGGAATCGATGACCTCGGTGCGCATCGACAACAGCATGCGCGACAGTGTCGAGCGTCTGCTGCGTTGTCTGCATGATCCGCTGGAGTGTCAGGCCATGGGCCAGGCACGGATTCGCGAGGTGCTGTATAGCGCGCTGCGCGGACCGCAGTCAGGGGTTTTGCGTGCGCTGGTCGAGCAGCAGGGGCAGTTCGCACGAATTGCTTCTGCGGTGACCTACCTGCATGAGCATTATGATCACGCACTGAACGTCGACACGCTGGCCAGTTGCGCGAACATGAGCACGTCGACCTTTCATGAGCATTTCAAGCGCAGCACGCTGTTGTCGCCGGTGCAATACCTCAAGCGTCTGCGCCTGCTCAAGGCTCAGCAATTGCTGGTGGCCGAGGGCCTGGGGGTGGCGCAGGTCGCGTTGAAGGTCGGCTATCAAAGCGCGTCGCAGTTCAGTCGTGAATACAAGCGCTACTTCGAGCGCAGCCCGGGGGAGGAGAGCAGCAATCTGCGTGTCCCTGCCTGAATAAAAAAAGCCCCGAAAGGGGCTTTCTCTATTGAGGCTTGCTGCGGCTCATTACATATTCGGGTAAGTAGGTCCGCCAGCGCCTTCCGGTGCTACCCAGGTGATGTTCTGCGACGGGTCCTTGATGTCGCAGGTCTTGCAGTGCACGCAGTTCTGCGCGTTGATCTGGAAGCGCTTCTCGCCGTCTTCCTTGGTGATGACTTCATACACGCCAGCCGGGCAGTAACGCTGAGCCGGCTCGTCGTACAGCGGCAGGTTCTTGCTGATCGGGATGCTCGGATCGGTCAGCTTCAGGTGGCAGGGTTGTTCCTCTTCATGATTGGTGCTGGAGAGGAACACCGAACTGAGCTTGTCGAAGCTGAGCTTGCCGTCGGGTTTCGGGTAATCGATCTTCTTCGAGTCGGCTGCCAGCTTGAGGCAGGCGTAATCCGGCTTGGTGTCGTGCAGCGTGAACGGCAGCTTGCCGCCGAAAATGTTCTGATCGATGAAGTTGAATGCGCCACCCTTGATCGCGCCATATTTATGGATCGCCACGCCAAAGTTGCGGCTGGCGAACAGCTCTTCATGCAGCCAGCTGGCCTTGAAGGCATCCACGTAGGAGGTCAGCACGTCGCCACCTTCCTTACCGGCCAGCAGCGCGTCGGCCACCGAATCGGCGGCCAGCATGCCCGACTTCATGGCCGTATGGCTGCCCTTGATCTTGGCGAAGTTCAGCGTGCCCAGATCGCAGCCGATCAGCGCGCCGCCGGGGAAGACCATTTTCGGCAGGGAGTTCAAGCCACCCTTGGCAATCGCGCGGGCACCGTAGCTGATGCGCTTGCCGCCTTCCAGGTATTGCTTGACGACCGGGTGGTGCTTGTAGCGCTGGAACTCGTCGAACGGCGACAGGTACGGGTTGCTGTAGGACAGGTCGACGATCAGGCCGACCACTACCTGATTGTTCTCCAGGTGGTACAGGAACGAGCCGCCCGGATTGGCATCGTCCAGCGGCCAGCCTGCGGTGTGCACCACCAGCCCTTGTTCATGTTTGGCCGGGTCGACTTCCCAGATTTCCTTGAGGCCGATAGCGTAATGCTGCACGTCGGCTTCGTCGTCGAGGTTGAAGCGCTTGAGCAGCTGCTTGCCGATGTGACCACGGCAGCCTTCGGCGAACAGCGTGTACTTGGCGCGCAGTTCCATGCCGGGTGTGTACAGGCCTTCCTTAGGATTGCCTTCGCGGTCGACACCCAGATCCCCGGTGACGATGCCGCGCACTACACCGTTTTCGTCGAACAGCGCTTCCTGAGCGGCAAAGCCAGGATAGATTTCGACACCGAGGTTTTCAGCCTGCTGAGCCAGCCAGCGGCACAGGTTGCCCAGCGAGATGATGTAGTTGCCATGGTTGTGCATGGTCTTGGGGACGAAAAAGTCCGGTATTTTCTGAGCTTTTTCAGCATCGCGCAGCACATAGATGTCGTCGCGCTTGACCGGCGTGTTGAGCGGAGCGCCCAGTTCCTGCCAGTTGGGGAACAGTTCATTCAGCGCGCGGGGCTCGAATACCGCACCGGAGAGGATGTGCGCGCCGACTTCGGAGCCTTTTTCCACCACGCAGACGCTGATTTCCTGGCCAGCTTCAGCGGCCTTCTGTTTAAGGCGGCAAGCGGCAGAAAGCCCGGACGGGCCGGCTCCGACGATAACGACGTCGAATTCCATGTATTCGCGTTCCACAGGCTATCTCCTACTCTCAAGGCTCACGGTGTTTTTATGGGCACTGCTTTTTTGGTCGCTGCAGGCCGACGCATGGAGGTATTGAACCGTCCCGTCTTTTAATGGTTCGCATTATATCTACACCACTGCGCGGGTCCAATACAAACGTTTGTTTGAATCGGCCGCAGGCCAGATAAATCAAAGACACCAGACTCGGAACTGGCCGATTTGGCGTATTGACCGGAAAAGGCGTTGCGGTCAATATACGGGCGGTTTTGCGTTTGCCGTAGGCTGAAACGAGGTTTCCGGATTGCGGGCAATCTCTCAAAAGGCATCAGGCAGACGCGCTGCAGGCAACAGGTCAACGTCGCACGGCGCATTTTACACACCCAGCCGCTGCTTGACGGGTGACTCCCGGCTTTTATATGGCTTTTTAAAGTCGTCCGGGTGGCCTGCACGCATTGCGATTGCTTGTTGAGGACACATATCGATCGCCTGGTGCCGCCGGGCGACTTCTTTTCACCGGAGAGTGAGGAATCCATGAAGGTTCTTGTAGCTGTCAAACGAGTGGTCGACTACAACGTCAAGGTTCGCGTCAAGGCGGACAACTCCGGCGTCGATCTTGCCAACGTCAAAATGTCCATGAACCCGTTTTGCGAAATCGCCGTTGAAGAGGCTGTTCGCCTTAAAGAGAAGGGTGTAGCCACCGAAATCGTCGTCGTCACCATCGGTCCTACCACGGCTCAGGAGCAACTGCGTACCGCCCTGGCGCTGGGTGCCGACCGCGCCGTGCTGGTCGAGTCCGCCGAGGAGCTGACTTCTCTGGCCGTGGCCAAGCTGCTCAAGGCCGTGGTTGACAAGGAGCAGCCACAGCTGGTGATCCTTGGCAAACAGGCCATCGACAGTGATAACAACCAGACCGGCCAGATGCTGGCTGCGTTGAGCGGCTACCCGCAGGGTACGTTCGCATCCAAGGTTGAAGTGACCGGTGACAAGGTTGCCGTGACCCGCGAAATCGACGGCGGCCTGCAGACCGTTTCCCTGAGCCTGCCAGCCATCGTGACCACGGACCTGCGTCTGAACGAGCCACGCTACGCTTCACTGCCCAACATCATGAAGGCCAAGAAAAAGCCGCTCGAAGTGCTGACCCCGGATGCGCTGGGCGTTTCCACGGCCTCGACCAACAAGACCCTCAAGGTTGAAGCGCCGGCTGCACGCAGCGCCGGCATCAAGGTCAAGTCGGTGGCCGAACTGGTCGAGAAACTGAAAAACGAAGCGAAGGTAATCTAAATGACGATCCTGGTTATCGCTGAACACGACAACGCGACCGTAGCCCCGGCTACGCTCAACACCCTTGCTGCTGCCCAGAAGATCGGCGGTGACATCCATTTGCTGGTGGCCGGGTCCGGCGTGAGCGCCGTTGCCGACGCCGCCGCCAAAATTGCCGGTGTGACGAAAGTGCTGGTGGCCGACCACGAAGCCTACGCGCACCAACTCCCTGAAAACATCGCACCGCTGGTCGTGGAGCTGGCTGCAGGCCATAGCCATGTTCTGGCTGCGGCAACGTCCAATGGCAAGAACATCCTGCCGCGCGTCGCTGCTCAGTTGGATGTCGATCAGATCTCCGAGATCGTTTCGGTGGTTTCCGCTGACACCTTCACTCGTCCGATCTATGCCGGTAATGCCATCGCCACCGTACAGTCGACGGCTGCGGTCAAGGTCATTACCGTACGTGCCACCGGCTTCGACCCGGTGGCTGCAGAGGGTGGCTCGGCCGCTGTCGAGGCGGTGTCGGCTGCTCACGATGCCGGCAAGTCCAGCTTCGTCGGTGAAGAACTGGCCAAATCCGATCGTCCGGAACTGACCGCGGCCAAGATCGTCGTTTCCGGTGGTCGCGGCATGCAGAACGGCGACAACTTCAGGCACCTGTACACGCTGGCCGACAAGCTCGGTGCGGCAGTGGGCGCTTCCCGAGCTGCGGTCGATGCCGGTTTCGTACCCAACGACATGCAGGTCGGTCAGACCGGCAAGATCGTTGCTCCTCAGCTGTACATCGCAGTCGGTATTTCCGGCGCCATTCAGCACCTGGCCGGTATGAAGGATTCCAAGGTGATCGTTGCGATCAACAAGGATGAAGAGGCACCGATCTTCCAGGTCGCCGATTACGGTCTGGTGGCTGACTTGTTCGAAGCCATCCCCGAGCTGGAGAAGCTGGTTTAAGCCACGCGCTTCCACTATAAAGAGAACCCGTTCCATTCGGGGTTTGCGCACCAGCGGTTTACGGTGCGCCTGCCTGGATGAAGCGGGTTTTTTATTGCGTATCGAAAGGACTTTTCATGGTGCATTCCCGGCTGCTTTCTTCGCTTCTCCTCGGGCTGATCACGCTGCCGACGCTGGCATCCGCCGCAGGCAAGTGCGAGCGTCTGATCGTGACCGGCAGCCCGGACGCGCCGCCGTATCTGTGGCGTGATCCCCAGGATCCGCGCCACCTGATGGGGGCCAATGCCGATCTGCTCACCCAGGCGGCAGGCGAGCTGGGTATCAAGGTCGAATTTCTGTATGGCGGCAAGCGTAGTCAGGCGCTCGAAGAGGTGCGCACCGGGCGCATGGACCTGCTGGCTGACGCGCCATTGAATGTCGCACAACTCGAAGCGCTGGATTACATTCATCCGCCGATCGTGCAGAACGAGATCATGGTCTGGACGCGTCACGATCACAGCGTGCCGTTCAATGCCGTGAGCGAGCTGCAGGGCCATCCCGGCGCCATGTCGGAAAAGACCCGCCTGACGCCTTCCTTTGAGGTGCTGGCCAGACAGAATCTGACCCTGGAGCGCCTGCCCGCACTCACACCTGCCTTTCAGAAGCTGGCCTTGGGTGAGGTGGATTACGTGCTTGCCGGGCGTTATGCCGGTATGGTCATGGTGCAGACGCTGGGTCTTTCCAAAGACCTGACGGCACAGCCTCTACCGGTCGATACGCCGGGTTTCTATCTGGCCTTGTCGTTCAACTCGGCCTGCAATGAACCATGGTTGCGCGGACAGCTGGCGAAAAAGATGACAGAATCGGCCGCCTCTGGCCTTGCGGGCGATGTCATCAGGCACAACCTAGAGTTGTGGAAAGCCCAACTGTTGCAACCCGCCAGCGCCAGCGCACCCAACAAGTAGGGATGTTTTTGTGAGTATTCGTTTTTCAATTGCCGTCATGGCAATCGCCACGCTGGCCGGTTGCGCCAGTGATCCGGTACCAACCGAGCAGTTCAAACTGACCGAGCAGGCGCTGGAGCAGGCCAAGGCGGTCGGCGCGAGTGATGATCAACCCGAGATGGAAGTCGCTCAGGCAGGATTTGCCGAAGCCCGCGCTTCTATGGCAAGCCATGCCTACAAGGACGCGCGTATGAAAGCCGAGCAGGCCGAGCTTGATGCGCGCCTGGCTGAAGCGCGCGTGTTGACCCTCAAGAGCCAGGAGCAGGTCAATCAGTTGAATACCCGCCTCAATCGCTTGCGCAAGCAGCTGGGGGAGGCGCAATGAAGAGTATTCCGCGTGTCCTGAGTGTGTGTCTGTTGCTGGGTGCGGCTGGCCTTTATGGTTGTGCCGGTCACCAGGACAGCGGCCAGGCGTTGCAGCAGGCCAGTGCCGACTTCCAGAAGGTCAAGGAAGATACCGATGTGCTGCGCAGTGCACCCAAGGATGTCATTCGTGCGGGTGAATCGCTGGCTCGCGCCGAGCGTCTGTCCAGTTACCTGGGGAGTGGCGCCGATGTCGCTCACTACGCCTACCTCAGCAGCCGCTACAGCGAGATCGCGCGTGAGCACAGCAACCTGATGCTGAGTCAGGAGCGTCTGGCGAAAATGGACATGGAACGTCAGCGTATGCAGTTGGCACTGCGCGAAGCCAAGTTGGCCAGCGCCCAGCAACAGGGCCGTTGGCTGGAGGATCAGATCCTCAGCCTGGCCACCACCGAAACCGACCGCGGGCTGGTCATGACCCTGGGCGATGTGCTGTTCGACGCCGGACATGCCGAGCTGAAAAACTCGGCCAGCCGTACCATTCTCAAGGTTGTGCAGTTTCTGCAGATCAATCCGCGCCGAGTGGTCCGCATCGAAGGCTATACCGACAGCACGGGCGATCGTCAGGAAAACCTGAAGCTCTCGAAAGACCGGGCGCAAGCAGTCGCTGATGTGCTGATGGACCTGGGCATCGACGAAAAACGCATTCAGGTCGAAGGCTATGGCCAGGAGTTTCCTGTGAATGCCAATACCTCCGAGCGGGGCCGCGCGCAAAACAGGCGTGTCGAGATCGTTTTCTCGGACGAAAAAGGTCAGCTGGGCGCAGCTCGCTGATAAATAGACGATAAAAAGCCCGATGCCGGAAACGGCCTCGGGCTTTTTTGTCTTTAATCACATTGATTATGGCGTTTCTGCCCGCGTTTATTTTCACTCAGCAGCCATCAATGCTGGCCTGTCTTCAAACTGTTCCCGTACACTTCCGATCTGTGCCGGTTATTACGCATCTGTATTTTCAAAAATAATAAATCACCGGTCTTTTCGAGGCTGTGTCATGACCAATCTCTTGCTCTACCAGCGTATCGCTCAGCAGTTGGCCGAAGACATCCGCCGTGGTGTGTATCAGCCCGGCGAGCGTGTGCCGTCCGTTCGCAAAATGAGTTCGCAGCTCAACGTCAGCCATGCGACTGTATTGCAGGCTTACGCGAACCTTGAAGACCAGGGGCTGATCCGGGCGCGTCCTCAATCCGGCTACTACGTCCATCAAACGCCCGCGCTGACAGCGTCCACCCCGGATATCGCGCGGGTCGAGCGGCCCGGCCTGGTCACACGCAGCAGCATTATCCAGCAAGTGCTCGAAGAGTCGCGCCGCGAAGGCGTCTTCGCCCTCGGGGCCGCCGTGCCTCATGTGGATTACCTGCCGGTGCGCGCGCTGCATCAGCAGCTGGCCAAGGTCACGCGTTTTCACAGCCCACGGGCCTTCAGTTACATGTTCAGCCCTGGCTTCGAACCCTTGCGCAGGCAGGTCGCGATCCGCATGCGCGACGCCGGTGTAGTGGTCGACCCGTCAGAAGTGGTCATCACTCACGGCTGCGTGGATGCGCTGCAGATGGCCCTGCGGGTGCTGACCCGGCCCGGCGATCTGATAGCCGCCGAATCACCGGCTTATTACGGGTTGCTGCAACTTGCCGACCTGCTGGGTTTGAAAGTCATCGAAATCCCCAGTGATCCGGCCACCGGCATCAGTCTTGAAGCCTTGCAACTGGCGGCCAATCAATGGTCCATCAAGGCCCTCGTGCTGACCTCACGGCTGAGCAATCCACTGGGCGGCACCATGCCCGAGGAGCGGCAGAAAAACCTGCTGCGGCTGACCTCGGATTTCGATATCCAGGTGGTTGAAGACGACGTCTACGGCGAGTTGATGTTCGAAGTAGGGCGGACCAAGGCGCTCAAGGCCTTCGACCGGCTGGGGAGGGTGATTTACTGCTCAAGCTTCTCCAAGACCTTGTCACCGGGTGTGCGCATCGGCTGGATGATAGCCGGCAAATACCAGGCGGAAATTCAGCGCCTGCAGACCTTCAGTACTCACTCGGCGTGCAGTGTCACGCAAATGGCCGTCGCCGCGTACCTTGAAAACGGCGGCTATGATCGGCACCTGCGCTTCATTCGGCTCGAATATCGCAAGAACCTCAGTGCGTATCAGCTGGCGGTGCAGCAGTTCTTTCCCGAAGGCACGCAGATGAGCCGTCCCGCAGGGGGCTTTATCCTCTGGGTCAGTCTGCCGGGCAGGGTCAATACCCAGGAATTGCACGTGCGTGCGCTCGAGCAGGGCATCAGCATTGCACCCGGGCTGATTTTCAGTAATACCGAGCAGTTCAACCACTGTATTCGTTTGAATTGCGGCATGAAATGGAACAAGGAAGCCGAGCGGGCATTGATGACATTGGGGATTCTGGCCAAGCAGTTATGTCAGGAAGCTGTCCAGGCTTATTGATTGGCAAAGATATTTGTCAATTCTTCGGAACTCTTGTCTTGTCAGGTTGGCCTCAAAAGGACAGCATGTGTTTCTTTCCGGCTTTTTGCCACTGTCTTGCCTGACTTTTTGCCTATGAATGTTTTTCGCTGTCTCGGATTGCTTGTCGTCGTACTTCTGAGCGGTTGTGACGCTCCGGATACCTCTGTGCCCAAACCCAAGACCGAGGCGGTCATCACCGCGCCGGTATCGCCCGAGGTGCATCTGAAGACTGAGGCACCTGCGGAGGCAGCCGCCACCGATGCCAGGCAAATCAAGGCGCCGGACACCATGCATCAGCTGATGCCGGGGGTGCCAGTCGTGCCTGTGGTGGTCGGAAAGGAAAAGTCAGAACCTGCAGCACCCCAAAGCGCCAAATCGGCGGCGTCCGAAAAAGCGTCTTCCAAGGTCGCGGCAGCCAAGGCGCCTGCGAGCAAGCGCAAGAACGCCAAGGATGCCAAGACGGCCAGCGTCAAGGATGTGCGAATCAAATCGCCCAAGCTGGACCTGAGCCTGCCTCCCGAACTGGTCAAGGAACTCGACCCGCCTGCCAAGGTGATTACCAGCAAGCGCAAGCCGATATTGCCGCAGATGTTCAGCGACAAGGGCGACTCTGCGAACCCTGGTCCGTTCGAGCTCGAAGGGCGATTGCTGACCAACGAAATGCAATTGCAGATGCGCAACGAAAACCGTCGCGACGTGGAAGGCGCTGCGCTGGACTTCAAATTCAAGCAGTAAGCCCTGCCTGTCGTCCGATACGGCGTTTTCAAACAGACGTTTTGACGGTTAATATCCTTCCTCTTTTTCAATTTTCACAAAAGGGTGTCTGGTCATGGACTGCCGTTCCGGTTGTGGAGCGTGCTGCATAGCGCCTTCCATAACGTCTCCCATACCCGGTATGCCCGACGGAAAGCCTGCAGGCGAGCGTTGTCTGCACCTGTCGGTCGAGTTTTTGTGCGCCTTGTTTGGCAGGGCTGAGCGGCCCGCCGTATGCAGTCAGTTCAAGGCGGCAGAGGATGTCTGCGGTGTCGACCAGGCGGATGCCATTCGCCTGATCGGTTGGTGGGAAAAAGCCACTGCGGTGGCCTGAAAAAGTGTTTTCGAGCACAAATGCTTCTTCGGAACTTCAAAACAAGGAATAAAACAATGGGTCCGCTGTATCGCATGGCTGTTGCTTGTGGTTTGACTGTAATGCTTGCCGGAACGGCGCAGGCTGAAGAGTGGAAAGAGGTCAAGAATCAGGAGGGCATCAAGGTTTCGTTGAGCGACGTGCCCGGGTCTGATTACAAGGCTTATCAGGGCATTGCGCTGATCAATGCCAGCGTGAGCAAGTTGCGCGCGCTTCAGGAGGATGTCACGGGCGCCTGCTCCTGGATTCATGAGTGCAAGTTACAGAAAGTGCTCAAGCACGAAGGCAACAAGACCTGGACCTACAGCCAGTTCAACACTCCCTGGCCAGTGACGCCTCGCGATTCCGTGCTGTTGATCACCACTCAGGAAGGCCCTGACGGGAGTGTTACCCGTAATCTTGAAGAGCAGCCTTCGTACATCCCCGAGGAGAAGGGCTATGTGCGCGTAACCGAGGTCAAGGGCTTCTGGAAAATGGTACCCAAAGGGCCGAACCAGACTGAAGTGACCTATCAGGTTCACACCGAGCCGGGTGGCAGTGTGCCTTCGATGCTGGCCAACAAGTTCGTTGTCGATGCTCCGTTCAACACCTTGAAAGCCCTCAGGGAGCGTGCTGCGCAAACCCCATGATGTGCATCGGATAGCGCGCACAAAAAAGGGCTGCCAATGGCAGCCCTTTTTTTGCGCGTGGCGCTTACTTGCGGTCTTGCAGGGCGACGATGTCGCGTTGCACGTTGCCGGTGTACAGCTGGCGAGGGCGACCGATCTTGTAGGGGCTGGAGAGCATTTCCTTCCAGTGCGAGATCCAGCCGACAGTCCGCGCCAGGGCGAAGATCACGGTGAACATGCTGGTCGGAATGCCGATGGCCTTGAGGATAATGCCCGAGTAGAAGTCGACGTTCGGGTACAGCGAGCGCTCGATGAAGTACGGGTCGGTCAGGGCGATCTCTTCGAGGCGCATGGCCAGTTCGAGTTGAGGATCGTTGGTGATGCCCAGCTCTTTCAGCACTTCGTCGCAGGTCTGCTTCATTACGGTGGCGCGCGGGTCACGGTTCTTGTACACGCGGTGACCGAAGCCCATGAGCTTGAATGGATCGTTCTTGTCCTTGGCCTTGGCAATGAACGTGTCGATGTTCGACACGTCGCCGATTTCATCGAGCATGGTCAGTACCGCTTCGTTGGCGCCGCCGTGGGCAGGGCCCCAGAGCGCTGCGATACCGGCTGCGATACAGGCGAACGGGTTGGCACCCGAAGAGCCCGCCATGCGCACGGTGGAGGTCGAAGCGTTCTGCTCGTGATCGGCGTGGAGGATGAAGATCTTGTCCATCGCCTTGGCCAGCACCGGGCTGATCGGTTTGATCTCGCACGGGGTGTTGAACATCATGTGCAGGAAGTTTTCCGCGTAGCTGAGGTCGTTGCGCGGGTACATCATGGGTTGACCCATGGAGTACTTGTAGACCATCGCTGCCAAGGTCGGCATCTTGGCGACCAGACGGACTGCGGAAATCTCGCGGTGCTGCGGGTTATTGATGTCCAGCGAGTCGTGGTAGAACGCCGACAGGGCGCCGACTACGCCACACATGACGGCCATCGGGTGGGCGTCACGGCGGAAACCGTTGAAGAAGGTCTTGAGTTGTTCGTGAACCATCGTGTGGTTCTTGACCACGGCCACGAACTGGGCTTTCTGCTCGGCGGTGGGCAGTTCACCGTTAAGCAGCAGGTAGCAGGTCTCGAGGTAGTCGGACTGCTCGGCCAGTTGTTCGATCGGGTAGCCGCGGTGTAGCAGAATGCCATTATCACCATCGATGTAGGTGATCTTCGAATCGCAAGAGGCCGTGGACATGAAACCAGGGTCAAATGTGAAGCGGCCGGTGGCGGTCAGGCCGCGTACGTCGATCACGTCCGGACCCACTGTACCGGTCAGAATTGGCAGCTCGACGGGGGCAGCGCCCTCGATGATCAACTGCGCTTTTTTGTCAGCCATGTGGCCTCCTATTTATGCTTCAAATCATCAGACAGGCCCCCCACGCAGGGCCCGCATCACTATAGTGAGATAAATTCTAAAGTCAATTTGCCTAAAGTCGTGTTCCGCAAGGGCTCGACCGTGGATTTTTCAGACGGTTTACTGCCATTTACGCCTTTTGTCGCGGCAACGCAATCCGCTATTGGCGGTACGTCTGCGCGTTGTCATTAGTAACCTAACTGTCTATACTCGGCGTCCGACCGCCAGAGGCTTTTGGCCTGTTTCAAGGGGGTCGTCACTTCCTGGGTGGTGGGTACCTGACCAGTGCACTTCCCAACAACTTGCCCTGATTGTTAGGGGCTCTTCAGTGTGAAAAAAAGCCGTGAATAGCCAACGACCTGTAAATCTAGACCTAAGGACCATCAAGCTCCCAGTCACCGCTTACACGTCCATCCTTCACCGCATCTCCGGTGTCATCCTCTTTGTCGGTATTGCAATCATGCTGTATGCAATGGACAAGTCGCTGGCCTCCGAAGAGGGATTTGGTGAAGTCAAGGCGTATATGACCAGTCCGCTGGCCAAGCTGATCATCTGGGGACTTCTGTCTGCCCTGCTGTACCACCTGGTGGCCGGTATTCGTCACCTCATCATGGACTCGGGGGTAGGCGAGACGCTTGAAGGCGGAAAGCTGGGCTCCAAAATCGTTATCGCGGTTTCCGTGATTCTGATTCTTCTGGCGGGAGTATGGATATGGTAACCAACGTCACCAACCTGTCGCGTTCGGGCCTCTATGACTGGATGGCTCAGCGTGTCTCCGCAGTCGTGCTCGCGGCTTATTTCATTTTCCTGATCGGTTACATGGTCTTTCACCCGGGTCTGAGCTACGCCCAATGGCATGGTCTGTTCGCTCACAACGGAATGCGTATCTTCAGTCTCCTGGCCCTCGTTGCCCTTGGCGCTCACGCCTGGGTCGGCATGTGGACCATCGCGACCGACTACCTGACGCCGATGGCGCTGGGCAAGTCCGCAACTGCAGTACGTTTCCTGTTCCAGGCGATATGCGGCGTTCTGATGTTCGCCTACTTCGTCTGGGGCGTGCAGATTCTTTGGGGTATCTGATCCATGGCTAACATTAATGCGCTTTCTTTCGACGCCATCATCATTGGTGGTGGCGGTGCCGGCATGCGCGCTGCGCTGCAGCTCGCCCAGGGCGGTCACAAGACTGCCGTGGTCACCAAGGTTTTCCCGACCCGCTCGCACACCGTATCCGCCCAGGGTGGCATCACCTGTGCAATCGCCTCCGCCGATCCGAACGATGACTGGCGCTGGCACATGTACGATACCGTCAAGGGCTCCGACTACATCGGTGACCAGGACGCTATCGAATACATGTGTTCCGTAGGTCCGGAAGCGGTCTTCGAGCTCGAGCACATGGGCCTGCCGTTCTCCCGTACCGAGCAGGGCCGTATCTACCAGCGTCCGTTCGGTGGCCAGTCCAAGGACTTCGGCAAGGGCGGGCAGGCTGCCCGTACCTGCGCTGCCGCCGACCGTACCGGTCACGCACTGCTGCACACCCTGTATCAGGCCAACCTGAAGGCAGGCACTGTATTCCTCAACGAATACTATGCAGTGGATCTGGTAAAGAACAACGACGGCGCCTTTGTCGGCATCATCGCAATCTGCATCGAGACAGGCGAAACCTCGTACATCCGCGCCAATGCAACCGTGCTGGCGACTGGCGGTGCAGGCCGTATCTACTCGTCGACCACCAATGCCCTGATCAATACCGGTGACGGTATCGGCATGGCGCTGCGTGCCGGTGTACCTGTTCAGGACATCGAAATGTGGCAGTTCCACCCGACCGGTATTGCCGGTGCAGGTGTACTGGTCACCGAAGGTTGCCGCGGTGAAGGCGGTTACCTGATCAACAAGCACGGTGAGCGTTTCATGGAGCGTTATGCTCCGAACGCCAAGGACCTTGCCGGTCGTGACGTTGTGGCACGTTCCATGGTCAAGGAAATCATTGCCGGTAACGGCTGTGGTCCCGATGGCGATCACGTGATGCTCAAGCTCGATCACCTTGGCGAAGAAGTGCTGCACAGCCGTCTGCCAGGGATCATGGAGCTGTCCAAGACCTTTGCTCACGTCGATCCTGCGACCGCTCCGATCCCTGTCGTACCAACCTGCCACTATATGATGGGCGGCGTTGCCACCAACATTCATGGTCAGGCGATCACTCAGGATGCGGCGGGCGTCGATCAGATCATTCCAGGTCTGTTCGCGGTAGGTGAAGTGGCTTGCGTATCGGTTCACGGCGCAAACCGTCTGGGCGGCAACTCGCTGCTCGATCTGGTGGTGTTCGGCCGCGCTGCGGGTATCCACCTCGAGCAGGCGCTGCGTGAAGGCGTCGATTATGCGCGCGCTTCCGAGTCCGACATCGATGCTGCCCTCGCGCGCCTTGCCGGCCTGAACGAACGCACCACCGGTGAAGACGTCGCGTCCCTGCGTAAAGAACTGCAGAGCTGCATGCAGAACTACTTCGGTGTATTCCGTACTGGCGAATACATGCAGAAGGGTATTGCCCAGCTGGCTGATCTGCGCGTGCGTATCGCCAACGTCAAGATCAACGACAAGAGCCAGGCGTTCAACACCGCCCGTATCGAAGCGCTTGAACTGCAAAACCTGCTGGAAGTTGCCGAAGCCACGGCGATTGCTGCAGAGCATCGTAAAGAGTCCCGCGGCGCTCACGCTCGCGAAGACTTCGAAGATCGCGACGACGAGAACTGGTTGTGCCACACCCTGTATTTCCCGGGTGACAAGCGCGTGACCAAGCGTGCCGTGAACTTCTCGCCGAAGACTGTTCCGACTTTTGAACCCAAGATTCGGACTTATTAAGGGGTGGCCGATATGTTGCAAGTCAGTGTTTATCGTTACAACCCTGAGCAGGACGCCGCGCCGTTCATGCAGGAGTTTCAGGTCGATACCGGTGGCAAGGACCTGATGGTGCTGGACGTGCTCGCCCTAGTCAAAGAACAGGATCAGGGGTTCTCTTATCGTCGCTCATGCCGTGAAGGCGTGTGCGGTTCCGACGGCATGAACATCAACGGCAAGAACGGTCTGGCCTGCATCACGCCGCTGTCGGCTGTCGTTGCCAAGAACAAGCTGATCGTACGTCCGCTGCCTGGTTTGCCGGTTATCCGTGACCTGGTCGTCGATATGAGCATCTTCTACAAGCAGTACGAGAAGGTGAAGCCGTTCCTGCAGAACGACACGCCGGCTCCGGCCATCGAACGTCTGCAAACACCGGAAGAGCGCGAAAAGCTCGATGGTCTGTACGAGTGCATCCTGTGCGCTTGCTGCTCGACTTCCTGCCCGTCCTTCTGGTGGAACCCCGACAAGTTCCTGGGTCCTGCTGCACTGCTGCAAGCCTACCGTTTCCTGGCTGACAGCCGTGATACCCGCACCAGTGAGCGTCTGGCTTCGCTTGATGATCCGTTCAGCGTATTCCGCTGCCGCGGCATCATGAACTGCGTCAACGTCTGTCCGAAGGGCCTTAACCCAACCAAGGCTATCGGTCACGTACGCAACATGCTGTTGCAGAACGGCGTCTGATTCATCGCTTTATCTGTTACACCGTTGTACTGAAGTGGCTACGGCGCAGGCTTCAACCGGCGCCGTAGTTTTAACCTGAGCAGTAGCTCGCAAAGCTGCGGCTCTTATTTTGAAGAAATGAGACCAGCAGGGGCATCCGGGCTGGTACCCGGACTATCTGCGTGATCCCTGGTGACTTGATACAGTCGCTGCACACGACTATTTCAGGATTGCTCTGGTGTCTTCGCCGGTGGTGTCCCCTTACCGAGGGTGACCAAGCATGCAAGAAAGCGTGATGCAGCGCATGTGGAACAGTGCCCACCTATCCGGTGGTAACGCTGCCTATGTGGAAGAGCTCTATGAGCTTTACCTGCACGACCCTAACGCTGTGCCAGAAGAATGGCGCACCTACTTTCAGAAGTTGCCAGCAGACGGCAGCTCTGCCACTGATGTATCGCACTCGACCATTCGCGATCATTTCGTGTTGCTGGCCAAAAACCAGCGCCGCGCTCAACCGGTGTCCGCCGGCAGTGTGAGCAGCGAACACGAGAAGAAGCAGGTTGAAGTGCTGCGACTGATCCAGGCATATCGGATGCGTGGCCACCAGGCTGCCCAACTCGATCCGCTGGGCCTGTGGCAGCGCCCTGCGCCTGCGGATCTGTCCATCAATCATTACGGCTTGACCAATGCCGATCTTGATACGACCTTCCGTGCCGGCGACCTGTTCATCGGCAAAGAGGAAGCGAGCCTACGCGAAATTCATGAAGCGTTGCAGCAGACATATTGTCGCACCATCGGCTCCGAGTTCACTCACATCGTGGATTCCGAGCAGCGCAACTGGTTCATGCAGCGTCTCGAGAGTGTTCGTGGCCGTCCGGTGTTCTCGGCTGACATTCAGAGCCACCTGCTCGAGCGTGTTACCGCAGCTGAAGGCCTCGAGAAATACCTGGGTACCAAATACCCGGGCACCAAGCGTTTCGGTCTGGAAGGCGGCGAAAGCCTGATTCCAATGCTGGACGAGCTGATTCAGCGTTCCGGGTCCTATGGCACCAAGGAAGTCGTGATCGGCATGGCCCACCGTGGCCGCCTCAACGTACTGGTGAACACCTTCGGCAAGAATCCTCGCGACCTGTTCGACGAGTTCGAAGGCAAGAAGAAAGTGGAACTGGGTTCCGGTGACGTCAAATACCACCAGGGCTTCTCTTCCAACGTCATGACCGCAGGCGGTGAGGTTCACCTCGCCATGGCCTTCAACCCGTCTCACCTGGAGATCGTGTCTCCGGTGGTCGAGGGGTCGGTGCGTGCGCGTCAGGATCGTCGCAACGATCCAAACGGCGACAAGGTTCTGCCGATTTCCCTCCACGGCGACGCGGCCTTTGCCGGCCAGGGCGTGGTCATGGAAACCTTCCAGATGTCGCAGACTCGCGGCTTCAAGACGGGCGGTACGATCCACATCGTCATCAACAACCAGGTGGGCTTCACCATCAGCAACCCGCTGGACTCGCGTTCTACCGAGTACGCCACCGACGTTGCCAAGATGATCCAGGCACCGATCCTCCATGTGAATGGTGATGATCCGGAAGCCGTGATGTTCGTGACCCAGCTGGCCATCGATTACCGCATGCAGTTCAAGCGCGACATCGTGATCGATCTGGTTTGCTACCGTCGCCGTGGTCACAACGAAGCTGACGAGCCGAGCGGCACCCAGCCTTTGATGTATCAGCAGATCACCAAGCAGCGCACCACGCGCGAGCTGTATGCCGAGCATCTGATCAAGACCGGCGTTCTCGACGATGCCCGCGTTCAGGCCAAGGTCGACGACTACCGCAGCGCGCTGGACAACGGTCTGCACGTGGTGAAAAGTCTGGTCAAGGAGCCGAACAAGGAATTGTTCGTCGACTGGCGTCCATACCTGGGCCATGCCTGGACTGCGCGTCACGACACCCGCTTCGATCTCAAGACCCTGCAGGAACTGTCCGCCAAGCTCATGGAGCTGCCGGAAGGCTTCGTCGTGCAGCGTCAGGTTCAGAAAATCTACGAAGACCGCCAGAAGATGCAGGCCGGTGGCTTGCCGATCAACTGGGGTTACGCCGAAACCATGGCGTACGCCACACTGGCATTCGAAGGTCACCCGATCCGCATGACGGGGCAGGACATCGGTCGCGGTACGTTCTCGCACCGTCACGCCGTGCTGCACAACCAGAAAGACGCCGGGACCTATATCCCGCTGCAGAATCTGTACTCCGGTCAGCCACGTTTCGACCTGTACGACTCCTTCCTTTCGGAAGAGGCCGTACTGGCATTCGAATACGGTTATTCGACTACCCAGCCTGATGCGCTGGTTATCTGGGAAGCCCAGTTCGGCGACTTCGCCAACGGCGCTCAGGTGGTTGTCGACCAGTTCATCACCAGCGGCGAGCACAAGTGGGGCCGTCTGTGCGGTCTGACCATGCTGTTACCTCATGGCTATGAAGGGCAGGGGCCAGAGCACTCGTCGGCCCGTCTGGAGCGTTACCTGCAATTGTGCGCCGAGCACAACATTCAGGTGTGCGTACCGACGACTCCGGCGCAGATCTATCACTTGTTGCGTCGTCAGGTCATCCGTCCGCTGCGCAAGCCGCTGATCGTGCTGACACCGAAGTCGCTGTTGCGTCACAAGCTGGCTGTTTCGACTCTGGAAGACTTGGCCGAAGGCTCGTTCCAGACCGTCATTCCGGAAATCGATACCCTCGATCCGGCCAAGGTCACGCGTCTGGTGCTGTGCAGCGGCAAGGTTTACTACGATCTCCTGGAAAAACGCCGTGCCGAAGGGCGTGAAGACATCGCCATCGTTCGCCTTGAGCAGCTGTATCCGTTCCCTGAAGATGATTTGATGGAAACCATCGCGCCTTATACCAACCTGCAGCATGTGGTCTGGTGTCAGGAAGAGCCGATGAACCAGGGTGCCTGGTACAGCAGCCAACACCATCTGCGTCGTAGCATGGGCAACCACAAACGTGAACTCGTTCTCGAGTACGCCGGTCGTGATGCTTCTGCCGCTCCAGCATGTGGTTACGCTTCGATGCACGCCGAGCAGCAGGAAAAACTGCTGCAAGATGCCTTCACTGTTTAACGCCTTCGAGCATTAGAAACCGAATTAAGGAATTACAGATAATGGCTATCGAGATCAAAGCCCCCTCTTTCCCGGAATCCGTTGCCGACGGCACCATTTCCACCTGGCACAAGCAGCCGGGCGATGCGGTAAAACGTGACGAGCTGCTGGTCGACATCGAGACCGACAAGGTCGTTCTCGAAGTACTGGCCGAAGCCGACGGCGTGCTGGTATCGATCGTGAAAGGCGAGGGCAGCACTGTCCTGTCCAACGAAGTGATTGCAACGCTGGACGCTGGTGCTACTGCTTCTGCTGCGCCAGCTGCCGCTGCGGCCGCGCCTGCCTCGGCTCCTGCTGCGGCTCCCGCTGCACCTGCCGGCGCTGGCGAAGAAGACCCGATTGCTGCGCCTGCTGCGCGTCAACTGGCTGAAGAAAACGGCATCAACCTGGCCAGCGTCAAGGGCACCGGTAAAGACGGCCGTATCACCAAGGAAGACGTGGTTGCTGCAGTTGAAGCGAAGAAATTCGCTCCGGCCGCTGCGCCTGCCGCCAAGCCTGCTGCCGCCGCGGCTCCTGTGGTCGCTGCTGGCGATCGCACCGAGAAGCGTGTGCCGATGACCCGCGTGCGTGCAACCGTTGCCAAGCGTCTGGTCGAAGCCCAGTCGAACATGGCGATGCTGACCACTTTCAACGAAGTCGACATGACCGAAGTCATGGCACTGCGTTCGAAGTACAAGGACCTGTTCGAGAAGTCGCACAATGGCGTACGCCTGGGCTTCATGTCGTTCTTCGTCAAGGCTGCCACTGAAGCGCTGAAGCGCTTCCCGGCCGTCAACGCGTCGATCGACGGTTCCGATATCGTTTACCACGGCTATGCTGACGTCGGTGTCGCGGTTTCCAGCGATCGCGGTCTGGTCGTACCGGTTCTGCGTAACGCAGAGCACATGAGCCTGGCTGAAATCGAAGGCGGCATCGCCACCTTCGGCAAGAAAGCCCGTGACGGTAAACTGTCCATCGACGAGATGAACGGCGGTACGTTCACTATCACCAATGGTGGTACTTTCGGTTCGATGATGTCGACGCCGATCGTCAACCCGCCACAGGCTGCAATTCTGGGCATGCACAACATTCTGCAGCGTCCGATGGCGGTCAATGGTCAGGTTGTGATTCGCCCGATGATGTATCTGGCGTTGTCGTATGATCACCGTTTGATCGACGGCAAGGAAGCGGTAACCTTCCTCGTGACCATCAAGAACCTGCTGGAAGATCCGGCTCGTCTGCTGCTGGATATTTGATGACGCAGCCCCGGGCTGCACACGACAGGCTGCGCAAGAGCGCAGTCTGTCGCACAGCCCGGGTCTTGCAGATTACATCTAATGAACAGGTTGCAACGCTCGTCTGTAAAGCATCACAGACCTGCCTGCAGCTTGCAGGTTAAAGCTCGCAGCTATAGAGGAATTCTTTTTTATGTCCCAGAAATTCGACGTGGTAGTGATTGGCGCAGGCCCTGGCGGTTATGTTGCCGCCATCAAGGCTGCGCAACTTGGTCTCAAGACTGCCTGCATCGAGAAGTATCAGGACAAGGAGGGCAAACTGGCCCTCGGCGGTACCTGCCTGAACGTGGGTTGCATTCCTTCCAAGGCACTGCTCGACAGCTCCTGGAAATTCTATGAAGCCAAGAACGGCTTCAGCGTGCATGGCATCTCGACCTCTGAACTGAACATCGACGTTCCAGCGATGATCGGCCGCAAGTCGACCATCGTCAAAGGCCTGACCGGCGGCGTTGCCAGCCTGTTCAAAGCCAACGGCGTGACCACGTTGCAGGGCCACGGCAAACTGCTGGCCGGCAAGAAGGTTGAACTGACCGCAGCCGATGGCACTGTCGAAATCATTGAAGCGGATCATGTGATCCTGGCTTCGGGTTCGCGTCCTATCGACATTCCGCCAGCGCCTGTTGACCAGAAAGTCATCGTCGATTCGACTGGTGCTCTTGAATTCCAACAGGTTCCACAGCGTCTGGGCGTGATCGGCGCTGGCGTGATCGGTCTGGAACTGGGTTCTGTCTGGGCTCGCCTGGGTGCCCAGGTTACCGTTCTGGAAGCGCTGGAGAAGTTCATCCCGGCAGCCGACGAAGCGGTTTCCAAGGAAGCGCTGAAAACCTTCAACAAGCAGGGCCTGGACATCAAGCTGGGCGCTCGCGTGACCGGTTCCAAGGTCGAAGGCGAGCAGGTTGTGGTCAGCTACACCGACTCTGCCGGCGAACAGTCGATCACCTTCGACCGTCTGATCGTTGCCGTGGGCCGTCGTCCGGTTACCACTGACCTGCTGGCTTCGGACAGCGGCGTCGATCTCGACGAGCGCGGTTTCATCTACGTTGATGACTACTGCACCACCAGCGTTCCGGGCGTATACGCCATTGGTGACGTGGTTCGCGGCCTGATGCTGGCGCACAAGGCCTCGGAAGAGGGCATCATGGTTGTCGAGCGCATCAAGGGCCACAAGGCCCAGATGAACTACAACCTGATCCCGTCGGTTATCTATACCCACCCGGAAATCGCCTGGGTCGGCAAGACCGAGCAGACGCTCAAGGCCGAAGGCGTTGAAGTCAACGTCGGTACGTTCCCGTTCGCAGCCAGCGGCCGTGCCATGGCAGCCAATGACACCGGCGGTTTCGTCAAGATCATTGCCGACGCCAAGACCGATCGCGTACTGGGTGTTCACGTTATTGGCCCGAGCGCTGCAGAACTGGTACAGCAGGGCGCAATCGCGATGGAATTCGGCAGCAGCGCAGAGGACATCGGCATGATGGTCTTCTCGCACCCGACCCTGTCCGAAGCGCTGCATGAAGCTGCACTGGCTGTGAATGGCGGCGCCATCCATATCCAGAATCGCAAGAAACGCTAAGACAACAAGAGAAACCACGGCGCAGTGCCCGTCGTTGGCCTTGCAAGCAGGGCTTACCGCGGAATCTGCGCCGGACTCGACCTCTCAGGCGGCTTCATGAGTGTCCCACGGCACTTGCGGAGTCCACCCGGAGTAGCGGTCACAGGTGGTGCGGCACGCCGACGTGCAGCACCGAATGCGCAGTACCTAAACGAAGACGGTAATAAGCATGAATCTTCACGAGTATCAGGGTAAGCAGCTGTTCGCTGAGTACGGCCTGCCAGTATCCAAGGGTTACGCGGTAGACACCCCGGAAGCAGCAGCAGAAGCCTGCGACAAGATCGGCGGGACCGAGTGGGTCGTCAAAGCCCAGGTTCACGCAGGTGGTCGCGGTAAAGCGGGCGGCGTAAAGCTGGTTCGCAGCAAGGAAGACGCTGCAGCGTTCGCTCAACAGTGGTTGGGCAAGCGCCTGGTGACTTACCAGACTGACGCCAACGGTCAGCCAGTGACCAAGATCCTGGTCGAGTCCTGCACCGACATCGCCAAAGAGCTGTATCTGGGCGCTGTGGTCGATCGTTCCAGCCGTCGTATCGTGTTCATGGCTTCCACCGAAGGTGGCGTGGACATCGAGAAGATCGCGCACGACACTCCTGAAAAGATTCTCAAGGCCACCATCGATCCACTGGTTGGCGCTCAGCCGTTCCAGGGTCGCGATCTGGCATTCCAGCTGGGTCTGGAAGGCAAGCAGGTCACTCAGTTCGCCAAGATCTTCACCGGTCTGGCCAAGCTGTTCCAGGACCATGACCTGGCACTGCTGGAAGTGAACCCGCTGGTGATCAAGGCTGATGGCGATCTGCACTGCCTGGACGCCAAGATCAACATCGACGCCAACGCCATGTACCGTCAGCCAAAGCTGAAGGGCTTCCACGATCCTTCGCAGGACGATCCTCGTGAAGCTCACGCCGCCAAGTTCGAACTGAACTACGTTGCGCTGGAAGGCAACATCGGCTGCATGGTCAACGGTGCCGGTCTGGCCATGGGTACCATGGACATCGTCAACCTGCATGGCGGCAAGCCTGCAAACTTCCTTGACGTTGGCGGCGGTGCCACCAAGGAACGCGTTACCGAAGCGTTCAAGATCATTCTGTCCGACGCCAACGTCGCTGCAGTTCTGGTCAACATCTTCGGCGGTATCGTTCGTTGCGACATGATTGCCGAAGGCATCATCGGCGCAGTGAAAGAAGTCGGCGTTAAAATCCCGGTTGTTGTTCGCCTTGAAGGCAACAACGCTGAGCTGGGCGCTAAAGTACTGGCAGAAAGCGGTTTGAACATCATCGCGGCTACCAGCCTGACCGACGCTGCTCAACAAGTTGTCAAAGCCGCGGAGGGCAAGTAATGAGCGTCCTGATCAATAAAGACACCAAGGTTATCTGCCAGGGTTTCACTGGTTCGCAAGGTACCTTCCACTCCGAGCAAGCCATTGCCTACGGCACCAAGATGGTTGGCGGCGTGACACCAGGCAAGGGCGGCACCACGCACCTGAACCTGCCAGTGTTCAACACTGTGAAAGAAGCGGTAGACACCACTGGCGCAACCGCCAGCGTCATCTACGTTCCGGCTCCTTTCTGCAAGGATTCCATCCTTGAAGCAGCGTTCGGCGGCATCAAGCTGATCGTGTGCATCACCGAAGGCATCCCGACCATCGACATGCTGGAAGCCAAGGTCAAGTGCGACGAGCTGGGTGTGGTCCTGATCGGCCCTAACTGCCCAGGCGTCATCACTCCGGGCGAGTGCAAGATCGGTATCATGCCAGGTCATATTCACTTGCCAGGCAAGGTAGGCATCGTGTCGCGTTCCGGCACCCTGACTTACGAAGCTGTGAAGCAGACCACTGACGCCGGTTTCGGCCAGTCCACCTGCGTCGGTATCGGCGGTGACCCGATCCCGGGCTCGAACTTCATCGACATCCTGAAGCTGTTCCAGGAAGACCCGAAGACCGAAGCGATCGTCATGATCGGCGAGATCGGCGGTTCGGCTGAAGAAGAAGCCGCTGCCTACATCAAGGCGCACGTGACCAAGCCGGTTGTTTCCTACATCGCTGGTGTGACTGCTCCTCCGGGCAAGCGCATGGGCCATGCCGGTGCAATCATCTCGGGTGGTAAAGGTACTGCAGACGAGAAGTTCGCTGCACTGCAGGACGCTGGCGTGAAAACCGTGCGCTCCCTGGCAGACATCGGCAAGGCCCTGGCCGAGCTGACCGGTTGGCCGACCAAGTAAGCCTAGCTTGCTTTTCGGGTAATCGACAAAAGCCACCTTCGGGTGGCTTTTGTTTGGGCCGCTGAAAAACGCAGAGGTGCGTCCTTGTGCTGCTTGCGTCTATCGATTGTTATTCATCTGCCATTCCTGACAGGTCAATTCCTATATCTGTTCCTGAGTGGTCCCGCAAACAAACTGTGCTTCCTGAACGATCACAAGGCGCATGCCTTTGCGCCGCGACAGGCGGCACGACGCTTCATTAAGGGGCGCAGGACCAGGCGTGGCGAATACAGGGTCGGCGTGGGTATCGCTCTCGGATGGGTGATGTCAGGCATGGAAATAAGCTGCCGGGTATAGAGAGGAGGCCCAATCTATCTGTCAGGAAACGGTTGGTCTGTCAGGCATTTCTCGTTTTACAGCGGCTTTTGCAGCTGCCAGTTCAGGGTGCGTCGTCGGGTGGCTCGCCCTGAGACAGTGCATTTTCGAGCGAAGTTGGCTACCCTGTCCGCCGTTTTTGCGTTGCCCTCACGAGGGGCGTTTCGCAAGGTACTGCCACGTCTTACGCCGACGGGCTGCGTCTGCCCCATTCATGGGTGACGTCCCATCCCTTTTTCGATTCCGTGTGGTCCCTCGTAATGAAAGTGTTGAAAGGCCAGGACATCCTGGCACTCGGTTTTATGACATTTGCCCTGTTCGTCGGGGCTGGCAACATCATCTTTCCCCCTATAGTCGGCCTGCAAGCCGGGCCGCATGTGTGGATGGCGGCGCTGGGCTTTCTGGTCACTGCGGTTGGCTTGCCGGTCATTACCGTGATTGCTCTGGCCAGGGTCGGCGGCGCGATGGATGCCCTTAGCAGCCCGATTGGCAAGATCGCTGGCGGGGCGCTCGCTGCCGTCTGCTATCTGGCGGTCGGTCCGTTGTTCGCCACGCCACGTACCGCCACAGTATCGTTCGAAGTCGGCCTGGCGCCTCTGACCGGCGACACCCCGATGGCATTGTTTCTCTACAGCCTGGTGTATTTTCTGGTGGTGTTCTGGGTTTCGCTGTACCCAGGGCGCTTGCTCGATACCGTCGGACGCTTTCTGGCGCCGCTGAAGATCATTGCGCTGGCGGTTCTGGGCATTGCGGCATTCGGCTTGCCGGCGGGCGGAATAGGGGAGGCGGAGCCCGCGTACGCCGCAGCACCGTTTTCCCAGGGGTTCATCAATGGTTACCTGACCATGGATACGCTGGGGGCGTTGGTCTTCGGTATCGTTATCGTCAATGCGATCCGCTCTCGCGGTGTCGAATCGCCCCGTCTGATCACTCGCTACGCGATCATTGCCGGGCTGATCGCCGGGGTGGGGTTGGCGCTGGTGTATGTCAGTCTGTTTCGCCTTGGTTCCGGCAGCCACGCCGTGGCGGCCGGTGCGAGCAATGGCGCAGCGGTTCTGCATGCCTACGTGCAACACACCTTCGGTTCGCTGGGCAGCGGGTTCCTTGCCGTGCTGATTTCCCTGGCGTGTCTGGTCACTGCAGTAGGCCTGACCTGTGCCTGCGCCGAATACTTTGCCAAGGTGCTGCCGCTGTCCTACAGAACGCTGGTGATTATCCTCGCCGTGTTCTCGCTGCTGGTGTCCAATCTCGGGTTGACCAAACTGATCCAGTTTTCGATTCCGGTGCTCACGGCGATTTATCCGCCGTGCATCGTTCTGGTCGCGCTGAGCTTCTGCAAGGAGCTCTGGCAGCGCCAGGGACGCGTAGTGGCACCTGTGATGCTGGTTTCGCTGGTGTTTGGCCTGATCGATGCGCTGAAGGGCGCTGGTTTCGCCGACGCGCTGCCCGATGTTCTGAGCCATCTGCCGCTGGGTGATCAGGGGCTCGCGTGGCTGGTGCCTGCTGTTGTCACGCTGGCGGTCGCGGTGGTGGTCGACAGGGCCATGGGCAAGCGTAGCGAGGCGCTGGCTTGAAGGCCTTGCGTTAGACGATTGCGCAGGAAAAACCGTGTTGCATGAAAAGGCCCGCTATAAGCGGGCCTTTTTAGTTCTGCGAGCGTATCAGCCTTACTTGGTGGCTGGTGCTGCTTCTGGCGCCTTGTCGGCGTTTTCATTGGCGCGCTGCTGAGCGGCTTCAGCGTTCTTCTGAGCGGCTTCCTGGCTTTCCTTGGCCGCGTCATTCACTTTTTCCTGAGCCTTTTCCATCGACTCCTGGGACTGCTGAGCTGCCTTGTTGGCATCTTGCTGAGTGTTTTCGGACTTTTTGTCACAGGCGGCAAGGCCCAGGGTGGCAGAAAGCATCAAGGCATAGGCTAAAGATTTACGCATGGGGTGTTTCTCCTTATTAAGTATTCACGAGCCTAAGAGCCTGCCCCCGCGAGTTAAGTTCCACCCGTGACGACAATAATGGGGAGCGCTGTTGCACGGCCGTTACACACTCATGAAACCGGGCCGATCATGAGCCTTTCCGGTGAGCGCCGAGCAAGCCGGTTCGCCTTGTGCCCGGTGCACGAAACATGCTCCACGCATCATTGGCTCTTGAAATCCTCGACCCAGCCCCCACCTTGATGACTACCCGCTGTCACACAGGCTGCTGCCTGACCGTGACGGCTTATACCATCCAGATCGGAGTTTGATGATTATGAGTGTGGAAACTCAAAAGGAAACCCTGGGCTTCCAGACCGAGGTAAAGCAACTGCTGCACCTCATGATCCATTCGCTGTATTCCAACAAGGAAATTTTCCTTCGCGAATTGATCTCGAACGCGTCTGACGCGGTCGACAAATTGCGTTTTGAAGCGTTGTCCACGCCCGAGTTGCTGGAAGGCGGCGCGGAGCTGAAAATTCGTGTGAGCTTCGACAAGGACGCGAAGACCGTTACGCTTGAAGACAACGGCATCGGTATGAGCCGTGAAGACGTGATCACCCACCTGGGCACGATCGCCAAGTCCGGCACCGCTGATTTCATGAAAAACCTGTCGGGCGACCAGAAGAAGGACTCGCACCTGATCGGTCAGTTCGGCGTGGGCTTCTACTCGGCGTTCATCGTAGCCGATCAGGTCGAAGTGTTCAGTCGCCGTGCCGGCACGCCAGCGAGCGAAGGCGTGCACTGGTCCTCCAAGGGCGAAGGCGAGTTCGAAGTTGCCACCGTCGACAAGGCTGATCGTGGCACCCGCATTGTTCTGCACCTGAAAAACGGTGAAGAGGAATTCGCTGACGGCTACCGCCTGCGTAACATCATCAAGAAATACTCCGACCATATCGCCTTGCCGATCGAACTGCCCAAAGAGCAGGCTCCGGCAGCCGAAGGCGAGGAGGCGCCGGCGCTGGAGTGGGAAACCGTCAACCGCGCCAGCGCACTCTGGACCCGTCCGCGCACCGAGGTGAAGGACGAGGAGTATCAGGAGTTCTACAAGCATGTCGCGCACGACTACGAGAACCCGCTGAGCTGGAGCCATAACAAGGTCGAAGGCAAGCTGGAATACACCTCGCTGCTGTACGTGCCTGCGCGTGCGCCGTTCGATCTGTATCAGCGTGAAGCCCCGCGTGGCCTCAAGCTTTACGTCCAGCGCGTGTTCGTGATGGATCAGGCAGAGTCGTTCCTGCCGCTGTACATGCGCTTCGTCAAGGGCGTGGTCGACTCCAATGACCTGTCGCTGAACGTTTCCCGCGAAATCCTGCAGAAAGACCCTATCATCGACTCGATGAAGTCGGCGTTGACCAAGCGCGTGCTGGACATGCTGGAGAAGCTGGCGAAAAACGAGCCCGAGAAGTACAAGGGTTTCTGGAAAAACTTTGGTCAGGTCCTCAAGGAAGGTCCTGCAGAAGACTTCGCCAACAAGGAAAAAATTGCCGGTCTGCTGCGTTTCGCATCGACGTCCGACGACAGCGGCGAACAGAGCGTTTCTCTGGCCGAGTACTTGGCGCGTGCCAAGGAAGGTCAGGACAAGATTTATTACCTCACTGGCGAATCCTACGCACAGGTCAAGAACAGCCCGCACCTTGAGGTCTTCCGCAAGAAGGGCATCGAAGTGCTGCTGCTCACCGATCGTATCGACGAGTGGCTGATGAGCTACCTGAGCGACTTCGATGGCAAGGGCTTTGTGGATGTGGCGCGTGGTGACCTGGATCTGGGCAATCTTGACTCCGAAGAGGACAAGAAGGCTCAGGAAGAGATCGCCAAGGACAAGGAAGGCCTGATCGAGCGCCTGAAAGCCGCGCTGGGTGAATCGGTGAGCGAAGTGCGGGTTTCCCATCGTCTGACCGATTCGCCTGCGATTCTTGCCATTGGCGAGCAGGATATGGGGCTGCAAATGCGTCAGATTCTGGAGGCCAGCGGGCAGAAGGTGCCAGACTCCAAGCCTATCTTCGAATTCAACCCGGCTCACCCGTTGATCGGCAAGCTTGATGCCGAACAGAGCGAAGACCGCTTCGGCGATCTGTCGCACATCCTGTTCGATCAGGCCGCGCTGGCCGCCGGTGACAGCCTCAAGGATCCGGCCGCTTACGTGCGCCGTCTGAACAAGTTGCTGGTAGAACTGTCGGTTTGATAGCCGGTTGACAAGAAACCCGCCTCGGCGGGTTTTTTGTTTCAGTTCCCGCGACACGTCTTTCATCTCTCCAACGATCAGGAGTCAGTAATGAGCAGCAATATCGAAATTCGTTCTGTGGTCTATCAGATTGATGGTCAGCCCTATGAAAGCCGTCTGGTGTACGACACCCATGCTACTGTTGCACAGCCAGGTCTGTTGATGGCGCCCAACTGGATGGGTGTCAGCAAGGGCGCCGAAGACATCGCCAAAGCGGTAGCAGCCGAGGGCTATGTCGTGTTGCTGGCTGACCTGTATGGTCAGCAGATTCGCCCCGGTAACAATGACGAGGCGGGCGCTGCCATGACGCCGCTCAAGAACGATCGCAGCCTGCTGCGCAAGCGTATGCAGGCAGGACTCGACCAGTTGTTGAGCCAGGGGGATGTGGCTCTGGACTCAAGCAGAATCGCAACCTTCGGCTTCTGCTTCGGCGGCTGCTGCTCTCTGGAGCTTGCGCGTACCGGTGCTGAACTGAAAGCCGCGATTTCCTTCCACGGCACGCTGGATACGCCTAACCCGGCTGACGCCAAAAACATCAAGGGCTCGGTGCTGGTCCTGCACGGTGCTTCTGACCCGTTGGTGCCGAAAGAGCAGCTACCGGCTTTCGAAGATGAGATGAACGCCGCTGGCGTGGACTGGCAACTGTACAGCTACGGTGGTGCATTCCACTCCTTCACAGATCCGCACGCCAACGTGCCGGGCATGATGATGTACGACGCCAAAGTGTCGAACCGCGCGTTCAAGTCGATGCATGATTTGCTGAAAGAAGTGTTCGGCTGAATGAATACCTATCGCGCCTAGGGCGTGCCGGAGAACACTATCGTGCCCATGCTCCGCGTGGGCATACCGGAGAACACCAGCCACTTTTCCCCATTCACAAAAAAGGCGCCTCGAAAGGCGCCTTCTTTGTTTGTCGCAAAAGCGGTATTACTTGCCCGCCCAGCGCTTCAAGACCAGCGTGGCGTTGGTGCCGCCGAAGCCGAAGCTGTTGCTCATGACCAGATCGATCTTCGCATCTTCCTGAGTCTTGAGCAGGATAGGCATGTCGGCAACCACCGGGTCCAGCTCGTCGATGTTGGCCGAACCTGCGATGAAGTTGTTTTCCATCATCAGCAGGCAGTAGATCGCTTCGTGGACACCTGCGGCGCCCAGCGAGTGGCCCGACAGGCTCTTGGTGGAGCTGATCGCCGGAGCGTTGGCGCCGAATACTTCGCGCACGCCTTCCATCTCCTTGGCGTCGCCGACCGGAGTCGAGGTGCCGTGGGTGTTGATGTAGTCAATGGCACCCGAATCGATGTCGCCCAGCGCCATCCTCATGCAACGAATGGCGCCTTCACCGCTTGGTGCGACCATGTCGTAGCCATCGGAGGTCGCGCCGTAGCCGACGATCTCTGCGTAGATCTTCGCGCCACGCGCCAGAGCGTGTTCGAGTTCTTCGACAACGACCATGCCGCCACCACCGGCAATGACGAAACCGTCACGTTTGGCGTCGTAGGCACGCGAGGCTTTTTCCGGCGTTTCGTTGTACTGGGTGGACAGTGCACCCATCGCGTCGAACAGGAACGACTGGCTCCAGTGCTCTTCTTCGCCGCCACCGGCAAAGACGATGTCCTGCTTGCCCAACTGAATCTGCTCGACAGCGTTGCCGATGCAGTGTGCGCTGGTGGCGCAGGCGGACGAGATGGAGTAGTTCACACCCTTGATCTTGAACGGCGTGGCCAGGCAGGCCGAAACGGTGCTGCCCATGGTCCGCGTGACGCGGTACGGGCCGACGCGCTTGACGCCTTTCTCGCGCAGGGTGTCCAGCGCTTCCATCTGGTTCAGGGTCGAGGCGCCGCCGCTGCCGGCGATCAGGCCGGTACGCACGTTGGAAACCTGCTCGTCGGTCAGGCCCGAATCGGTGATGGCGTCTTTCATCGCCAGGTAGGCATAGGCTGCCGCATGGCCGACGAAACGGAAGATCTTGCGATCGATCAGCTCTTCCAGGTTCAGGTCGATGGAGCCGGAAACCTGGCTGCGCAGACCCATTTCGGCATATTCCGGGTTGAAGCGGATGCCAGGGCGGTTAGCACGCAGGTTAGCGGTGACGGTGTCTTTGTCATTGCCCAAGCAGGAAACAATACCCAGACCAGTGATAACGACGCGGCGCATGCGAGTACCCTTAGAAATTTTCAGTGGAAGTGAACACGCCGACCCGGAGGCCTTCGGCGGTATAGATTTCGCGACCGTCGACACTGACCGAACCGTCGGCGATGGCCAGGTTCAGTTTGCCCTTCAGGACGCGCTTGATGTGGATGTTGTAAGTGACCTTCTTGGCGGTAGGCAGCACCTGACCGAAAAACTTCACTTCGCCTGAACCCAGGGCACGACCACGGCCGGGGTTGCCCTGCCAGCCAAGATAGAAACCGACCAACTGCCACATGGCGTCGAGGCCCAGGCATCCAGGCATGACCGGATCACCTTCGAAGTGGCAGGCAAAGAACCACAGGTCCGGATTGATATCCAGTTCGGCGACCAACTCACCCTTGCCGAACTTGCCGCCCTCATCACTGATGTGCGTGATGCGATCAACCATCAGCATGTTGGGGGCGGGCAGTTGCGCATTACCTGGGCCGAACAGCTCGCCACGACTGCAGCGCAGCAGGTCTTCCCGGGTAAAGGCGTGTTGTTTGGTCATGCGAGCTCCTCAATAATCTTGTGCGGCAGGTTGTGGCGCCACTGGCCCGAACGCCAGTTCTGGCGTGTTATTTTCGCCAGGACCCTGTCCGGCAGCCTACTCATAGACTGTTGCGTTGTAATGAAAGTCACAGCGCAGGTGAAATCAAGGTACACCTGTACACTGAATTTTGTCATTCAGCCGATTTTGCTGGCCGATCTGGATGCCAAGACTGCCGCAATTTAACATTTATCGCCAGTCACAGGTGCTTCAAAGGACAGCCAGCGCTGTAAAACCTGCTGTAAATCAGCATGTTTGAAGGGTTTGGGCAGGTAATCATCCATTCCTGCCTGCAAGCAGGCGTCCCGATCACCCTGTAACGCGTTGGCCGTCAGGGCAATGATTGGGATTCGCTCCAGCCCGGAAAGTTGCCTGATTCGACGGGTGGCCTCATAGCCATCCATGACCGGCAGTCGGCAATCCATGAGAATCAGCGCGTGGTTGCCTGCGCTTGCCTTCGCCACCGCTTCGGCACCGTCGACAGCGATGTCGACCTCGCACCCCAGATTACGCAACATGGCCTGCACCACCGTGCGGTTCACGGGGTTGTCTTCGACCAGCAGAATGCTGCGTTCCCGGCCATGTGCATCGAGTATCGACAGCGGCTTGGCAATATCCACCGAAGCGTCGCGCGAGACGGGCAGGGGGATCTGCAGTGTGAACAGCGAGCCCGAACCTTCCGCGCTTTCGGCGTGCAAGGTGCCGCCCATGCGTTCGGCCAGGGTCCGCGCAATCGGCAGCCCCAGACCCGTGCCGCCGTAACGTCTGGAAATCGAGCTGTCGGCCTGCTTGAACGCATCGAACATCGACTCCAGTCGCTCGGCGTCGATACCGATGCCGCTGTCCTGAACCGCGCAGGTAAAGTGCAGCCGCTCATCGTCGAGCATTGCCCACCTGGCGTCGACGCAGACCTTGCCTTGCTCGGTGAATTTAAGCGCGTTGCCGATCAGGTTCACCAGAATCTGGCGAATGCGTGTCGGGTCGCCTATGACGTTTATCGCCTCAAGACCTGGCTGAATGTGCAGTTCCAACAGCAGCTTGCGTTGCGCGGCGCTGTGGTTGAAGGCGTGGGTCGAGGCGCTGACCAGTTCAGCCAGGTTGAACGGTATGCCTTCCATTTGCAGGGCATCGCGCTCGATGCGGGAAAAATCGAGGATGTCGTTGATGACCCGCAGCAGATGCTCGGTGGATTCGGTCGCCAGCGTTGCGTACTCGCTCTGCTCGTGGGTCATCTGCGTGGTTTCCAGCAACTGCAGCATGCCCAGTACACCGTTCATGGGCGTACGCAGTTCGTGACTCATCATGGCCAGAAAATCCGATTTGGCGCGGTTGGCCTGTTCGGCTTCTTCCCGGGTCTGGATCAGTTGTGCCACCGAGCGTTGCTGCTCGAGGCTGGCGCGGTGCAGGTTCTCCGCCAGGTTGTTGATGTGCCGCGCCAGCGCACCCAGCTCGGCATCATCGCTGACCGGCATGGGCGTGTGGTAATCGCCATGTTGAATCGCCTTGAGGGCTTCGCCCATAGCGCTGATGGGTCTGGACAGGCTCAAGGCCAGGCTGCGCGCCAGCAGAAAGGCGAACAGCAAGGCCACCATCGCCAGGACGCCAGCCTTGAGCAGGATCTCTTGCTGACGTCGGCTGAATGCTTCGCTGGACATACCTACCAGCACCCGGCCCAGATAACTCTGTGAAGCGCCCTGCGCGGGTTGGCTTTTCCCTGCGGCGGGGGTGCCTGGATTGCCATGAATGGTGGTGCGCTGCGGCTGAACGGGGGCCAGAAACACTTCCATCTGCCGGGTCTGCTGCTCGTTTTCGCGCGGCTGGTCTATGTAAATTACGGCGGTGTTGGAGCTGTCCTGAATTTCCACATAGCGAACGCTGGGCATGGACAGGGTGGCGCGCATCAACGCCTTGAGCCCTTCGATATCGCCCGAGGTCACGCCTGGCTCGACCGCAGTCGCCAGCTGATTGGCGATCAGTTGCCCGGTGTGATTGAGCTCCTGACGCAGGTCCTGAATACGTACGAACGTAAAAAAGCTGATCAACAGAGCTGTCAGCAACAGGGCAGGGCCAAGGCTGATGATCTGTGTGCGGGTATTGATGTCCCAATGCCGAAACTTCATCGACTGTGGGCCTCGCGCGCAACGCACTGCGGAGGTGGTTCGATTGATGCGTCCATGCTTGTTCGCCCGGTGGTCGCGAATCGCTCCGGCTGCACAAGGCAGGGCCGATTCGTGATGATTCATGCTGTGCGCGCATGTTAACCGAGATGGCGCGTGTTTCCAGCGAACTTGTTGATGGATGCCATCCTGCGTGCATAACAGATCAGCTTTGTCGCTGGCTGATAACGTGTTGCTCCGTATAATGACGGCATCGCCACTTGAATGGCTCTGGATGGATAGTTTTATGACCACACAGCAACCCGTCGCGGTGCTTGGCGGTGGCAGCTTCGGTACGGCCATTGCCAATCTGCTGGCCGAGAACGGCCATCAGGTTCGTCAGTGGATGCGCGATCCGGAGCAGGCTGAGGCCATTCGCGTCAATCGTGAAAACCCCCGTTACCTCAAGGGTATCAAGATTCGTCCTGAAGTCGAGCCGGTCACCGACCTGACGGCGGTGCTCGACGCCAGCGAACTGATCTTCGTCGCCTTGCCATCGAGTGCCTTGCGCTCGGTGCTGTCGCCTCACGTCGAGCGCCTCAATGGCAAGATGCTGGTGAGCCTGACCAAGGGAATTGAAGCGCAGAGCTTCAAGCTGATGAGTCAGATCCTCGAAGAGATCGTCCCGCAGGCGCGTATCGGCGTGTTGTCCGGGCCCAACCTGGCGCGGGAAATCGCGGAGCATGCGTTGACTGCAACAGTGGTTGCCAGTGAAGACGAAGCGCTGTGTCAGGCGGTTCAGGCTGCATTGCACGGGCGCACCTTTCGCGTTTATGCCAGCAATGACCGCTTTGGTGTCGAGCTGGGCGGGGCACTGAAGAACGTCTACGCGATTATTGCCGGGATGGCGGTGGCGCTGGACATGGGCGAAAACACCAAGAGCATGCTGATCACCCGGGCGCTGGCGGAAATGACCCGTTTTGCGGTCAGCCAGGGCGCCAACCCGATGACCTTTCTCGGCCTGGCCGGGGTGGGCGATCTCATCGTCACCTGCTCCTCGCCGAAAAGCCGCAACTATCAGGTCGGCTTTGCGCTGGGCCAGGGGCTGACGCTGGATGAAGCGGTCACCCGCCTGGGCGAGGTGGCCGAGGGCGTGAACACCCTCAAGGTGCTCAAGGTCAAGGCGCAGGAAGTGCAGGTCTACATGCCGTTGGTCGCCGGGCTGCATGCGATTCTTTTTGAAGGCCGTACGCTCAGCCAGGTCATCGAGGCACTGATGCGGGCCGAGCCCAAGACGGACGTCGATTTCATTTCGATTACCGGCTTTAATTGAATTCAGTCTGATCAGGAGAAGGTCTTGAACGAATCGAAAATCCAGCACAACGAATCGATCCTGCTGCGCATTCTGTGGATGCTGCTGTTTCTGGGTGTATGGCACGTCGCGCAAATCATTCTGGCGGGCGTGGTGCTGGTGCAATTGGTCTATCGCCTGATTTACGGCGCGCCGAATGGCGGCCTGATGAACTTCGGCGACAGCATCAGCCAGTACCTGGCGCAGATCGGTCGTTTCGGGACCTTTCACAGCGACCACAAACCCTGGCCTTTCGGCGACTGGCCAGCGCCGCGTGCGCCCGAAGGCGAGTCGGCTCATCATGTCCCGTCAGCGGCTCAGCCGGTGCGCGATGAGGAGCCAAGGCCATGAAGGTCTGGGTATTGCGTCATGGCGAAGCGCAGTCGCGGGCGCGCAGTGATGCCGAACGCGAGTTGACTGCACACGGACGTGAGGAAGTGCTGAAAAGTGCGCTGCACCTGACAGACAAGCCCGTGCAACGGATCATCGCAAGTCCCTACGTGCGAGCACAACAGACTGCCGAGCTGGTGCGTCAGTCGTTGGCATTCGATGACTCGATCGTCACCGCGCCCTGGCTTACACCCGACAGCAGTCCGCGTGAGGTGCTGGCGCAACTGGACAAGCTGGGTGTCGACGAAGTGCTGCTGGTCAGCCATCAGCCTCTGGTGGGCGAACTGATCGGGGTACTGGCGCACGGCAGCCCGCAGCAGGCCGAGCCGATGAGCACGGCCAGTCTTGCCGAGCTGGAAGGCGAGTTCTTAGTGGCAGGCGGGATGCGCCTCAACAGCGTCAGGCACGTCTGAACGGTCTGTGCGAGCAATGAATGACCGCCGCGAATGCGGCTCTCCCGGAAAAAGGATTTAGCATGAGCATATGGCGTCAGGCTCCCGATATCGAAGCCCTCATGGCGGCTCAAAAGAACACCATTGGCGAGGTGCTGGACATTCGCTTCGAGTCTTTCACCGATGATTCCCTTACGGCCAGCATGGTGGTCGATCAACGTACCCACCAGCCTTTCGGACTGCTGCACGGCGGCGCATCCGTGGTCCTGGCCGAGTCGCTGGGATCGATGGCCAGTTATCTGATAGTCGACCCGAGCAAGTACTTTTGCGTCGGGCTGGAGGTCAACGCCAACCATTTGCGCGGTGTGCGTGCCGGCCGTGTCACCGGTGTGGTCAGGCCCGTTCATATAGGCCGGACCACGCATGTGTGGGACATCCGTATCAGCAACGACGAAGGCAAGCCAAGCTGCATTTCGCGCTTGACGGTGGCCGTTGTACCGCATGGCAAAGAGCCTCCAGTCAATTGAGTGTTTTCAGCTATTACGGACGCATTCTCAGGTCCGGTTTGGCCGTTGTGAGAGGGTATCTTTTCTCTTAGTGTTTGAGTGTTCCCTGGAGGGAGCACTCATTCTCAGGAGGATTGATAATGACCGAAGAAAAGCCAGTCTCACCCGGAGAGAGCCCTGCGCCTGAACAGACGGTTGCGTCTGAAACGCCTGCTTTGCCGGGCAGTTCACCGCCCTTTGGCGGAGTACTCACCGGTCAACCGATATCTGCTGCAACCCCGCCTGCTGCCAAGGCTCCACCGCAACACGGTGAATTGAATCTGGAAAAGCGCTTGAAGGCGGTCTATGCGGATAACCTGATGACCTCAGCCGAGTTCATGGCCTTGCGTGATGATGCCGACATGCTGTTCGACAAGCTGAAGGTCCAGTTTCCCGACAATGGTCCCCTCGCGCTGTTCCAGCCGTTGGCGGATGCCGCAGTACAAGCCATGCAGTTAGCCATCCTGGATTTCAGAAAGGCCAAGCCCTCTGCTGAGGCCAAGGCCCTTGCCAAACAGTCTTTTGGTTTTCAGGTCGCCTATATAAAGGCTTGTCTGGACCGTTTTACCCAAGCTTTATAGGCCTTCACGCCGCTCCGACCGCCGTATCGGGTAATCCTGATGGCCGGAGTGACACCTGCGATGGCGGTTCCAGTCATTGCCGATCTGCGAAGCAACTTGGCACAATCGTGACTCGCCCGCTCATGGAAGTATTGGCATGTCGCAACCCGTGTTCTTTGCTCACGCCAATGGCTTCCCTTCAGCGACGTACAACAAGCTGTTTTGCGCGCTGGCACCGGAGTATTCGGTGGCTCATCTTGAGCAACACGCCCATGATCCGCGTTTTCCGGTAGATGACAACTGGCTTAATCTGGTCGATGAGTTGCTCCACCATCTGCGTGAGCAGCCGGGCCCGGTGTGGGGGGTAGGGCACTCGCTCGGCGGCGTGTTGCACCTGCATGCCGCATTGCGCTGTCCGGAACTCTATCGGGGCGTGGTGATGCTCGACTCACCGGTCCTGGGGCTGGCTGATCAGTTAGTCATACGCGCTGCCAAGCGGCTGGGTTTTATCGACCGCATCACGCCAGCGGGTCGCACCCTGGGCCGGCGTGAGGCGTTTGACGATCTGCAGTCGGCACGCGCCTACTTCGCGGGCAAGACCCTGTTCAGCCGCTTCGATCCCGACTGCCTGACCGCCTACCTGCAACATGGTCTGCGCGAAGACGGCGGGCAGTGGCGTCTGCGTTTCGACCCGGCGACCGAGATCAGCATCTACCGCAGTATCCCGCACACCAGCCCAATGCCGTCACGGCAACTCAAGGTGCCGCTGGCCATGGTGCGCGGCAAACACAGCCGGGTGATCATGCCTCATCATGGTTATCTGGCCCGACGCATGCGCGAAGGCGAATACCTGTCCATGCCCGGAGGGCACATGTTTCCCCTTGAACGACCGGATGAAACCGCATTGCTGCTCAAGACGCTGCTGGCTCGCTGGGACGCGCGCAGCGCCTCAAGGGTGACGGCGTGACGTTTACCGTGGAGGAGGTGCGTTTCAATCTGGGCCATATCGAACTGGCGGCGCATCTTTACGGCCCCGAGGACGGCCAGCCGGTGATTGCCCTGCATGGCTGGCTCGACAACGCCAACAGCTTTGCCCGCCTGGCACCGCAACTGGAGGGCCTGCGCATTGTGGCGCTTGATCTGGCCGGGCATGGTCATTCAGAGCATCGGCCTGTCGGGGCGTCCTATGCGCTGGCCGACTATGTGTTTGATGTGCTGCAGGTCGCCGAGCAATTGGGCTGGCAGCGCTTCGCCCTGATGGGCCATTCGCTGGGCGCGATCATTTCGGTATTGCTGGCCGGGTCGTTGCCGGAGCGCATCACGCGGCTGGCACTGATCGATGGTTTGATTCCCTTGACCAGTGACCCCGAATCCGCTGCCGAGCGCATGGGCTCGGCCATGCAGGCACAGCTCAGGCTGTCGGGCAAGAAAAAGCCGGTTTACGAAGATCTACAACGCGCTGTCCAGGCGCGAATGAAAGGCACCGTTCCGGTCAGTCGCGAGGCTGCAGAATTACTCGCGCAGCGCGGCCTGATGCCGGTACCCGGCGGCTATACCTGGCGCAGCGACAGTCGCCTGACCTTGCCATCTGCGATACGTCTCACGCATCAGCAGGCAATGTCTTTCGTCAATGCTATCCGTTGCCCGACGCAACTGCTGGTCGCTGCGGGCGGTATGCTGGCGAAAAACCAGCTTGTGCTGTCCGGGCTGCCTTTCGACGTCGTGCAGCTTGAAGGTGGTCATCATCTGCACCTGGATGACCAGCAGGGTGCGAGCGCTGTTGCACACTGTATCAATCGCTTCTTCGCTGCTTCTTGACTTGAGACCGGCAACTGCCGACGCTGGACGGGTTGAAACAGGAGTCAACCGTGATGGATCAATCCGCAGCCTCTGGTGACCGCCTCGCTGGCGATCTTTTATATTTTCACTCCCTGCTTGCCTGCCAATGAGAGCACTCATGCGTTTATCAAGTGTTCCCGTTGTTGCCTTGTGCATGTCTATGTTCAGCGCTGTGCTGTGCGCCGCCGATGTACCAGGCAGCAGCGATCTGCAGATCCTGCCGCGTCTGGCCGACACGGAAATCGTCGATTATCGTCCGGCTGCCGAGCTCGAGCGGGTCTACCCCATGGGCTCGATCCGCAAGATTAGCGGCCAGTTGCGTTTCGACGGCCAGGTCAGTGCGCGTGGCAATCTGACGTCGGTCACCTATCAGTTACCTGCAGAGCGGACTTCCGACGACGCCTTCACCGCGGCTCGTGAAACCTTGCAGCAGCAGGGCGCCGAGCTGTTGTTCTGGTGCCAGGCGCGCGACTGCGGAGAAAGCAGCCTGTGGGCCAACGAAGTGTTCGGCAACGCCAAACTGTATGGCGCGGATGACCGCCAGGCTTACCTGTTGCTGCGTCTGGCAGAGCCGCGCAGCGACACGCTGGTAGCGTTTTACAGCATCACCCGTGGCAATCGCCGGGCCTACCTGCATGTCGAGCAGTTTGAATCCTCTGCGCCACTGGGCGAACTGCTGCCGACCTCGGCCACCTTGCTGCGCCAGCTGCGAAGCACCGGCAAGCTGGAACTGCCCCGTCTGAGCGGCGAACCACAGGATGCCTGGATTACCCTCGTTTCCCGCGCCCTCAATCAGGACAGCAGCCTGCGCGCCACGGTGTCCGGACCCAGTGCCGGCGCCTGGCTTGACGCCCTGATCGCCAAAGGTGTTCGCGCTGCCCGGCTCGAGGCGGGCGTCACTGAAGGCAAAGGGCTCAAGATCGAGGTTATCCGTTAGAACAGCGATGGCGGACGCGCAGGTTCGCCATTATGCTCGCTCCCTCCGATCCTTTTTAGTGGATAGCGCATGTTCAACAATGACCGTCTGTTGGTGCAGATTCTGCTGCTGGCGCTGTTTGGTGCCTGTCTCTGGGTGATGGCGCCGTTCTGGTCGGCGCTGGTCTGGGGCGCGGTACTGGCCTTCGCCAGCTGGCCGCTGATGCGTTTGCTGACCCGCTGGTTCAAGGGCCGTGAGTCGTTGGCCGCGCTGGTGATGTGCCTGTGCTGGATGCTGCTGGTCGCGGCGCCGCTGGTATGGCTGGGCTTCAATCTCGCCGACCATGTGCGTGACGCTACAGGCCTGATCAAGGATATTCAGGTCGACGGCTTGCCCGATCCACCGCAATGGCTGGCGGGTATTCCGCTGGTGGGCGAACGACTGGTAGCGCTGTGGACCACCATCGATCAGCAAGGCGCGGCGTTCATGGCGACGCTCAAACCGCATCTGGGTCAGGTCGGTAACTGGGTGCTGGCACGCAGTGCGCAGATTGGCAGCGGGATTCTGGAACTGACCCTGAGCATCGTCTTCGCCTTCTTTTTTTACAGGGACGGTCCGCGCCTGGCCGCATTCGTGCTCAGCCTGCTGGAGCGCCTGATCGGGGAGCGCGCCCAGTATTATCTGGATCTGGTCGCTGGCACGGTGCAACGCGTGGTCAACGGGGTCATCGGTACGGCAGCGGCCCAGGCGGTACTGGCGCTGATCGGCTTCCTGATCGCGGGCATTCCCGGCGCGTTGGTGCTGGGTATTCTGACTTTTCTGTTCAGTCTGATCCCGATGGGCCCACCCCTGGTCTGGCTGCCTGCCACTGCCTGGCTGGTCTGGCAGGGCGAGTACGGCATGGCGATATTTCTGGGCATCTGGGGGATGTTCATCATCAGTGGCGTGGACAACGTGCTCAAGCCATACCTGATCAGCAGGGGCGGCAATCTGCCGCTGGTGATTGTCTTGTTGGGTGTGTTCGGCGGATTGCTGGCGTTCGGCTTCATCGGCCTGTTCATCGGCCCGACGCTGCTGGCAGTCGCCTACAGCCTGCTGACCGACTGGGTCGGCAGCGAGCGTGCCCGCAGCCGCTGACGGCGAAAGTTTCCGCCGCGCCATGACGGGCGGCGGAGCCTCGCTTTACGCAGCGGTATCCAGGTACTTGCCGACCGGCTTGCTGCTCTGGGTGTCATATTTTTCGCTGAGTGCGGCGATCATCTTGTTCAAGGCCTGAGTCGCAATCTGGTTGGTGTTGCCCTGATCAATGGTGCTGTCACTCTGTTTCAACGCGGCAGACAACTCGGAGGCGCTGATACTGTCGTTGCTATCGCTGTCCAGCGCACTGAACAGGCTGGCGCTGTCAGTACTGCCGGAGGTGCTCATCTGCGCAGGCGGCATACCGGCAGGAGGCTGTTGCGGTTGCATACCGGCGACCAGCTCCTCAAGGCTGACTGTGCCGTCCTCGTCAGTGTCCAGTGCATCGAACACCTGGCTGCTGTTCGCCGTACTGCCCGCATTGCTCAGGCCGGTGGTCAGCTCGTCGCTGCTAATGGCGCCATCGCCATCGCTGTCCAGCGCGCCGAGCAGATCTTCTGCCTGTTCATCGACCGACTGCATGGGCGGCGGCGGAGGTGGTGTCATCGCGGCCAGTTCGTCGGCATCGAGGCTGTCATCGTCGTTGCTGTCCAGATCGCTGAATGCCTTGCTCAGGCTCACAGTGATGCCATCCTTGCTGTTCGACGACAGGGCCGAGCTCAGCTCGTTCTTGCCAATGCTGCCGTCGCCATCGGTGTCCAGCTTGGCCAGCAGCTCTTCCTGAAACTTCTTGTTGCTGGTGCTGGAGGTTGCACTGGTCGAACTGGTGTAGCTGGAGAAACTGCTGCTTATCCCACTGATCATTGGTCTCACTCCCCTGAGATGAATGTACCCGGTAACGGTGTACCGGCTTTTGCAGACTCGGGGCGTCAGTTGTCGAGGGGATGTAGGCTTTGTACGCGGAGCGTTACAGAGTGCGTCACAGTCGTGGCAGGTCCAGTATCGCCGTCAGGCCGCCGCCTGGCGTTTGCGCGAGCGACAGCTCGCCGCCGATACGCCGCGCCGCTTCCCGCGCAATGCTCATGCCCATGCCTATACCGCCGGAGTTGCGGTTGCGAGAACCTTCCAGTCGGTAGAACGGCTCGAACACGGCTTCGTGAAACTCAGGTGCAATGCCAGGCCCGTGATCGACCACGGAGATGCGCACCCGCTCGCTGCTGTCCTCGATCACGATGTGTACGCTGCCGGCATAACGCAGAGCGTTGTCGACCAGATTCTGCAGGCACGAGCGCAGTGCCATCGGCTGCGTGTTCAGCGGTTTGCACTGGCCTTCGTACTGTACGTCGTCGCCATTGTCCTGGGCATTCTCGGCCTGCGACTCGATCAGTGCCTGCAGGTCGAACTGCTGCAGGCCTTCGCTGCGTCGGTGTTCATTGAGGTAGGCGAGCGTGGCGTCGAGCATGCTGATCATGTCATTGAGGTCCTGAGTCATCTGGCCATGCAGCCTGGGCTCTTCGATCTGTTCGACACGCAGCTTGAGCCGCGAAAGGGGGGTGCGCAGGTCATGGGATACCGCAGCCAGCATGCGCCCGCGCTGCTGCATCTGTTCGCGGATCTTGCGTTGCATCAGATTGAAGGTGTGCGCAGCCTGTCGGGCTTCCTGCGGACCGCTGATTTCCAGTGGCGGGCTGTCGAGGTCTTCACTCAGGCGCTCGGCTGCTTCGCTCAGGCTCTGCACGGGACGGCTGAGGGCCTTGGCGCCGTACCACGCGGCAATGATCAGGGTGATGAACTGGAAAAACAGCAAGATGACCGGGCCACCGAGCATCGGCGGTCTGTGCATGGGCCGCTGATCGAATTGCCCATGTTCGGCGTTGAACTCGTTGGACGGCGGCGGCGGGGGGCGCATGCCGTACTGGGTGAACCAGATGAAGGCCAGCAGGTGCGCCAGCAGAATGGCCAGCAGGGCGCCACCAAACAGACGCGCAAACAGTGTATCGAATCTGCGGATCAACCCAGCTCCCTGGCATCGAACAGATAGCCTTCACCGCGCACGGTTTTGATCAGTTGCGGATTCTTCGGATCATCGCCGAGCTTCTGGCGCAGGCGCGAGACCAGTAAATCGATGCTGCGGTCAAACGCCTCGATCGAGCGGCCTCGGGCAGCATCGAGCAACTGCTCGCGGCTCAGCACCCGATGCGGCCGTTCGAGAAACACACGTAACAGGCGAAACTCGGCGTTGGACAGCGGCACCACGAGGCCGTCGGCGGCGGTCAACTGACGCAGGACGCTATTCAGGCGCCAGGCGTCAAAGCGAATGGTGGTGCGCTGATCGCTGCGTTCGTCGCGGACCCGGCGCAGAATGGTCTGGATGCGCGCGACCAGTTCACGCGGCTCGAACGGTTTGGCCATGTAATCGTCGGCACCCAGTTCCAGGCCGATGATCCGGTCAGTCGGTTCGCAGCGTGCGGTCAGCATCAGAATAGGGATATCCGATGTACTGCGCAGCCAGCGGCACAGTGACAGCCCGTCTTCACCGGGCAGCATCAGGTCCAGCACCACGACATCGAAGGTTTCATCGGTCAATGCCTGACGCATCTGCGTGCCATCGGTGACGCCACGAGCGTTGATATTGAAGCGCGTCAGGTAATCGCAGAGCAGCTCGCGAATGGCCACATCGTCATCGACGATCAGCGCACGAACGCTCCAGCGCTGCTCGGTCGATGTGGCATCCAGGGGGGTATCGGGAAGTGCTTGCATAATGCGTCTGTCGCCTGCTTGTGCCGCCATGGACTGGCTGCTGTTGAAGATCAACGCTGCCCCTCATGCTACTTCGCCGGTAGGCTCGGCGGTAGGGTGGCGCGACCGAATGTCGTGCGCATGTCATAAATGTATCGAGATTGATACGAGCGCCTGTCGAGCCTGCCCTGCGAAGCTCACCCTGATAGTTATGACAGTATCCAGTGTCGCGCAACTGCCGTTTAATCGAACGGGCTACCGGCCTGGATGGCTGGTTCTGGGCAGACAAGTTTTTGTCGAGAAAGCCAGGGTCTGTTGCCGTTTCATCGCGGCTCGGGATGAAAGGACGACAGTCCTTGGGGGCATGATCAATCCGCCCGTACGTTTTCTGCATAAACAGGGGCGGCAATCGGATAGCAAAGGAGTGCTGATAATGGTCGATTCAAAAACAACAGCGGCTTTAGATGACAATCAAAAAGAGCGTATCGCCCATGGGCTGGCGGGCAGTGGACCCGATTCGGAGCTCGACGCAGACCTTGCTCTGGCAGAGGTGACGGGCGTTGTGGACCCTGTCGATGGAACGCTGAACAAGGATGTCCTGCTCGGTGAGTTTCTTGAGGTCACCTTGCTTCAGTGGGCAGGACTGGTCACTGATCCGGGCGACTCCGATACTTTTTTCATCGATTGGGCCATCGGTGCAGAGGCGGAGACGGACGCGTTTAAAGAGGTGTTTAGCGATATCGTTACCGCACCGGTGGCTCCTGGCACCTTTCCCAAGAAGATCCAGATTCCGTTGAGCAGTTTGATGCAAGGCCTGGAAAAGCCTGCAGACGGTACTTACAGTTTGCGCTACCGGATCAGACAACCGAATGATCAACAGACCACCAGCCCATCGATCAACCTGATCGTCGATACCACGCCGCCGGGCGGGCATTCTGAGCCAGAGCAGATGATTCTGGATACCGATCAGTTGACCCAGGCGTATCTGGATGAACATCCGGACGGTCTGGTCGGCACGCTGCCTGACTATTACGACTGGGCGCCTGACGACAGGGTAGCTTTCTATTACGTTGGCAATCCGTTGCCCGAAAAACCCGAAGATCTGCCGCCTCCGGTCGATGTCGTTTACCTGCCCGGCCCGAATAACAATACGCTGAAATTCCCGGTTTCGGTCATTGGAGCGTCCAGGGACGATGCCTACTACATCGCCTACTTTCTGATCGACAAGGCCACCAACCGCACTCCGCTCTCCAACTACAAGCGCATAGACGTAGCGCTGGGACTGTTGCCCGACAACCTGCAAGACCCCGTCGTGCCATTGGCAGAAAATGATAACTTGATCGACCTGCCTGACGCAGGAATCGGGGTCCAGGTATCGATCAAGTCGTTCGATAACTGGAAGCCGACCGACCGTATCGAAGTCACCTGGGGCGCAGGAATGCTGAGATCCGAGGAAGTCGGCAGCTATCCAGAGTTTCCGCTTTTGATCAGGGTCCCTGGTGAGGTTCTGCGTGCTCAATACAATTTAGCGACTGGCGGTGACCAGGCCACTAATGTGAGTTATCGAATCCTGCGTGGCATTCTCCCTTCCGCAGTGAAAAGCACCAGCGTCAATGTCAATTTCTCCACTATCGGACCTGATCCCATAACCGATCCTGTATGGCCGGATCCAGTCAACGATGCGTTGCCGCTGGTCGAGGTCCGTGGCAAGACTTCCGATTCAGCGAACGTCCTGACAGCAGCGGATAAAGGCGAGGCTGCCAGGGTCCTTTTCAAGCTGTATATCAATCTTCAGCCGGGTGAAATGATCGATTTCTACTGGGGCACAAGGCTCACTTCATCGGCCACCTACACCGTACTGCCTTCAGACGCAGCGGGTTCCGATCGTGAGGTTGAAATACCCTGGGATGATATCTTTGCGGAAGGCAATCGCGTTGATTTGCCGGTTCATTACCGCATCCATGCGCCCGGTTCAGCAAACACCCAGCACTCGAAAGAGACTCTGGTCAACGTAAGCGCCATTGTGATAACCCCGGACGCACCGCTTTTCGAGGGCACCAGTACAAGTGGCTGGCTGAACTGCGATTCACTCTTCGCCAACGGCATCGGAAATCCGGCCACGGGTGAGCCGGGGATACGGGTCCGCGTTCCGGATCTTTCGAAATATCTGTCGGACGGTGAGACTGTTACTTTGCACTGGTACGCCTCTACAGGAACTACAGGCGACGCTCTTATTCCGGGCACAGAAAAAGAGGAGGCTATCGTGCTGGGAGCCGACCATCCGGCTACCGGTTTCACCTGGCTGGTCACGCCCTACGCGACACACATTCTGCCTGTCTATAATCCTGCAAGCGGCAGCCCGAACGGGAGCGCGAGGATCAAGTACTCCTTCATCATGAGCGGCGCAACTGAAACCATTACCTCGTTGGAAACCACCGCCCGGGTAGGGATGTACGACGCAGTTGGGGCGTGTCCTATCGTGTTCAAGTCACGTAAACCGAAGAAAAAGTAAGGAAGGTCGCCGGTTCAGGGTGCCTGCGGCAGGCGGCAGGCACCCTGTGGGGTATAAGCAGGCTCAGGTTGCTCCCAAACGGTTTAGGAAGGCCGGCGCGTACCGGGTCATGTCACCTACGCTTATTGGTATTTTCCCCGACGATCTTCTGCTGTCAGAACCTCCCTACGTTTACCTAGGAAACGTCCTACAGAGCATTCGGTTGGATCCCCGTAGTCTTTCGGCCTCTCTCCCGAGACCGCTTTCGGGCAGTCTTCACGGGGTTCAACCAGGTTTACCTCAAGGTAATGCATCGTCATGAATGCTCCATTCGTGCTGCGTCCGCTTTCATGGACATTGAAAACCGTTATTTTTCTCTCTCCCTTGCTGCCTGGCAGTCATGCCTTTGCGCAAATCCTTGTCAACACGCCGCAGACCATTGATGCAACAGGTCCGCTGGACAGCTATCGGGTTGTCAGCACCGGAAATCTGACGGCCAACGGCGCGACAACCCTGCAAATATCCACGATCACCGGGGCGCAGCTGACGCTCACTGGCAGTCAGGTCAGTGCAGGCACCAGCTCTTCAGCCGTATCGTTGACCGGGGCAGATGCGTTGATTGTCGGCAGCGCCCTGACAGGTGGTGCGGATGGCCTGGGGATGGGCAATGAAAGTGCACGACTGGTCGGTTCCACTGCCACCGTCATCGGCAGCACGATCACTGCCACGAATCGCGGGATAAATGCCGGCTCGCTCAGCAACCTGACCCTGGAAAGTACTTCGGTGACGGCCACCGGCACCAATGGCAGAGGCATGGAGATGTTTGACTCCACGGTGAAGGCGTCCGGCAGTACCCTCACCGGGCAGCAATATGGCGTGCGCTTGCGCGCTGACCCGGCCGTACCCTCAAGCAATTTGTTGGTCCTTGAGGGAACCCGGGTCGAAGGTATCACCGGGTCGGCGCTGATCGTCGGAACGCCCACCGGTGCGCCCGCGACTGCCGATATCCAGGTCAACAATGGTTCTACGCTGACCGGCGGCAATGGCAAGATACTGGAGTTGATCAACGGCTCAACGGCGCACATGACCGTGGACAACAGCCATCTGCAGGGCGACGTATCGGCGGTTGAGGGCAGTACCGCCAGCCTGTCACTGCAAAATAACGCGACCCTGACCGGACGCCTGGAGAACGTATCCAGCCTGTCGCTCAGTAGCCAGGGCCAGTGGGTGATGGTCGAGAATGGTCAGGTGAATGAATTGTCCATGGACGGCGGATCGGTCAGGTTTGGCGACGCGGCCTCGTTTTACACCTTGTCGCTCGCCAGCCTGTCGGGGAATGGTACGTTCATGATGGACGTGGATTTCGGTGGCAAGACCACTGACTTTCTTGACATCACGGGCAGTGCGACCGGCAGTCATACCTTGCTTATCGGTAGCACGGGGGCTGATCCGCTCAGCGATACCAGCTTGCACGTCGTGCATGCGGCAGCCGGCGATGCCAGCTTTTCGCTCTCAGGCGGCGCAGTGGACCTGGGCGCCTGGTCCTATGACCTGATCAAACAGGGCGATAACGACTGGTATCTGGATACCGCCACCCGGACCATCAGCCCGGGCGCACAGACTGTCATGGCGTTGTTCAACACGGCGCCGACTGTCTGGTATGGGGAGTTGAGCACGTTGCGTTCGCGCATGGGCGAGTTGCGCATGGACGAGGCCCGTTCCGGCGGCTGGATACGGACCTACGGCAACAAACTCAACGTGGCCGACGCCTCGGGCTTCGGATATCGGCAGGTTCAGAACGGTGTTGCTCTCGGCGCAGATGGCAAGCTGCCTGTGGGGTCGGGACAATGGCTGGCGGGTGTGATGATCGGGCAGAGCTCGTCCGACCTCAGCCTGGATCACGGTGCCAGTGGCAAGGTCGACAGCTACTCGCTGGGCGCTTACAGCACCTGGCTGGACAGCGAGAGCGGCTACTACGTCGATGGCGTGATCAAACTCAATCAGTTCAAAAACAAGGCCAGAGTCAATCTCAGCGATGGTTCCCGCACGCGCGGCAACTACGACAATCTGGGGGTTGGCGCGTCGCTGGAACTGGGTCGGCACATCAAACTGAACAACGGTTATTTTCTTGAACCCTATACCCAATTGGCGGGCCTGGTCGTTCAGGGCAAGGACTACGCACTGGACAACGGTATGCGCGCTGATGGTGACCGCAGCCGGTCGCTGCTCGGCAAGGTCGGTACGACGGCGGGGCGCAGTTTCGATCTGGGCCAGGGACGTACGCTGCAACCTTACGTGCGGGTTGCCGTGGCTCACGAATTCGTCAACAGGAACGAGGTCAAGGTCAACGACAACGTCTTCAGTAACGACCTCTCCGGTTCCCGTGGCGAGTTGGGGGCAGGCGTTTCGGTGTCACTGTCTGACAACCTGCAGTTGCATGCTGATTTCGATTACAGCAATGGCGATGCCATCGAGCAGCCGTGGGGCGCCAGTGCAGGCTTGCGTTACAGCTGGTAGCGACAGCGAAGCGGGGGGGGGGGTGATGCTTGATTGATGGCGCTGATGCGCCAACGGTCCTATCACTTGTGCCAGTATCCGCAAAAAAAAACAGGGTGTTAACTGACGGGCATGGCGGTCGGCAAACGGGTCGGCCACCGCTTTCTCCTACTGGAGGCCTGGCTCATGTCTGTCATTTCAAAGTGGATCGAACGGATCAGAGTCCTCTTCTGGCCGGCTTCAAGACGCAAGAGCATGCTGCTTGCGCCGCCTGTGATCGCCGAACTCCTGCCTGACGTACCCGGCGGTGAACCCAATCTGCTTCCCAGCAGTGGCTGGCTCGTGCCGTTGCGGGTCGATTTTCCCATGTGGCAAAACTCCGAGCCCACTCCGGGCGACCCTGAGTATCTGCGCGTGTACTGGAATGACCTGCTGCTGGAGGAGAAGGTCTGGACCAAACCTGTACAGCCTGTCGATCTGTTCATCATGATCGCGCAGCAATACCTGGGCGAAGGCCAGCATCGACTCCGTTATAGCGTCGAGACCGCCAATCAGGTGCAGACCGAATCCGAAACACTGGCCTTTGTCATTGATAAAACGGCACCGGTATTCGCAGACGAAGGGGCGCTGATTTTTCCGGAAGAAATCATCAGGGATGGTCTTACCTCGGCCTGGCTGGACTCTCATGGCAACACCGTGCTGGCCGAAGTGCCCGCGTATTTTTCGCCGAGCGCCGGGGATCTCATTATCTGGTACTGGAGCAGTACGCTGACGGGCTCGGAGCACACCGGAACCCTGACGCTTGAAGCGTCCGACATCGGTAGCACGATCAATATTGCCTTCGACAAGCAAATGGTTCTCGAGAGTGGCGATGGCATTCGTTATGTGTGCTACAGGTTGAAGGATCGCTCGGGGAATGCCGGGCCCCGTGCGCTGGCTGTTTCGCTGCTGGTGCGTGCTCAGCCAGTACCGCGTGTGCTGCCACCCCCGCGGGTTCAGAAGGCGTCAGGCTCGGCAAGCGCCAGTACGCTCGATCCGTTGGATGCCTATCAGGGCGCCGTGGTATCGATACCTGAGAGTGCCGTGATTGCTCCCGGTGACACCGTCCGCGTCCAATGGGCCGAGCCCGGCAGTGTGGGGGCCTTTCTTACGGAGGTAGCAGACTCGAGACTGTTCAACATTCCTTCCACACAGATTGCCCAGCATTTCGGCAAGTCGATCCCCGTTTATTATGAGGTATTCGAAAAAAGCGCCGCCCCGCCTTATCTTTCGGACCTGCATACGCTGAGTATCATGGTCATGACAGGCTTTCCGGTCGTGCAGTGTGACAAGGTCTCCGGGGGGCGTCTGAGCCTGCAGGACATTGCCGAGGGAGGCTACGCACGGTTCACGCTCGACAGTTGGTCATTCATGGGCACTGACCAGTTCCTCACCATCGAGGTGCATGGTGTCAGCAGTGCTGATAATGAGTTGTTGACCATTGGCGTTCTGGATGAATACCCGGTGCCGCGGGTGGACGATAAGATCGACGCCGGTGTTATCAGCAAAACGGATCTGCAGGCATTTCAGGTCGGCACTCAGCTGGATGTCCGGGTGCGTGTGAGTTTTGACCAGACGCACTCCTGGCAGCCTTTCCCACCGCTCAGAACCACGTTGTATGCCTGAGGAGGTCATGGACCGCCAGTTGGCAGTCCATGATGCATTGCTACTTGTAGGTCATCGTGAAGCTGAGGGCTCCTTTGGCCTTGCCCGGCCGGATCGCGCTGCTGGCCTGTGTCTGATAGAAGCGGGCGTAGAAGTTCAGCACAACGTTACCGGGTGTGATCGCCATGATTGGCACTTCGGTCTGCAACTCCATGGGCGTGACTCCATCACCTTTGAGAACCTGAATCCCCATGCCCTTGGCGTCCGAATCGCTGGTCAGGGTGAAAACCCCGCTGCCGACAGGGCCCTCGGGGACCGAGCCTTCGACACCATCGAGCTGGATATGCGCCGTTGCCACGAAGCCGTCACCCGTATAGGTCTCGCAGTTGCTCAACGCAATACTGAATGGCACCGCAGGTGTGGTGAAACCGGGACCAGTGAAGTCAGCGCTGTCCCACTCACCCAACTGCACCGTGTCGGCACTGACCGGATCTGCACCGACGCTGCACTGTGCCTGAAGTATTGTGCCGGTTAGCCCGAACTTCATGATCCTGCCAAGCGTTGTCACGCTTCCGGAGAACAGTTCACTGCCATTGAGCACATTGGGGCCGGAGGGAATCGGTCCGGTCTTGACCAGCGTGACATAGTTGTTCAGATGAAGAAAACGCAGGCTCGTGAGCATTTTCTCGTGGTCGTTGAGGCCGATGAACGGAACGGAGGCGCTGCCACCTACAGGCGTGAAGCAATTGGGGCAGTTCCTGTCATACGGAAACTCCAGTCTTACCCGCACCCCGACGCCCGGAATATTGGTTTGCAGTATCTTGCCTGTGAGGTCTTCCCCGTTTATAGGGGCCACCGTGCCCGGAAAGATCGGAGCCGTTGCCGTAGCGTTGAATTCCAGAAGCGCCGTGCCGTCATTTTTGCAGGCCGCCTCCAGGCCTGCCTGGTCTGGTGTGGCGTTAAGCATATCGATGCTGCCGATAAAGGTACCCACTGCGGCGTCTTTGGGGACGTAGAGCGTGCCGATGTCGCGCCGGTAATCCTTTATTCCCGGTGAGGAAACCCAATAACAATCGTTGCTCGGTGTGTCATCCGGTTCTTCGGAGTAAGCCGCAGCACTATAGCTGGTCCCCAACAGGATCAGACTGGGGAGCAGGGCATTCAATGCAGTGTTCATGGGGTGATTCCTGAAATAACAATGTCGCGGACGGCTCAGATCTGATGTCACTGGGTACACGTCATGTCTTGCATTCGGTAACCCTTGGCCAGAGGCATGCCCGCGGGGTCTATGTGCAGACGACACTGAGGGTCGCTTTTCTCACCCCAGCGGACATCGAGGGTTTGGACCTGCATGCCGGTAGACAGCAAAATCTGCCCGCCTTGCCCTGCGATGCCCAGGATGTTGCCCTGCGCATCGCTGACCTGGGCGCCGAATGGCAGCGGCTTGCCACTGTCAGTGGTTGCATTGATGACCAGGCGCGTCACCTTGCGCGCAGCGAAGGTGGTCTTGATCACGGCCCCCTTGGCAGGTACCACTTGAGTACTGGCGTTATCGATTTCCACCTCGGGCCCCAGTCGGTCGGTTTGCAAGGTGATCGGGTTATAGCGGTAGGGGCGCAGATAGGGCATCAATGCGTAGCCGCGACTATTGGTCCTGACACCGGTAGCGTTCTGTATGCCAACGCCGGGTGTATCGGGTACTTCGATCAGGGCGATGGTGTCGCCCAGATTCGGGCCGAACTCGATGCCGTCCGCATGCAGCAACAAGGCGCCACTGACGTTGACTGATGCACTTCGATAATCATTGCCCTGGGTCACGCCGGCGCCGAGGCTGGCGAAGGGCGCCTGATAGCCTGCCGCAAGGCCTGCACTTTGCTGTTTGCCGTCATCGTTGCTAAGACTGGCGTGATAATTGACGCGGTTTTCATAGAAGCTGCCGCTCAGGCTGCCCCGTTGACTGTGGCGATTGGCGCTGCTCTGCAGGTCGAGTGTGGCATTACTCGAATGGCCGGTGTCGAGGGGCATCGAGATACTCAGGCCGAACTGCCGGTCGTTGCCGCGGCTACTGTCTACGCTCAGTGACTGTGAGGCGTAGAAGTTGTAGGTGATCCCGGCACGATGGGTGTTGACGTTGAGTTGAAATTGCCGCTGCTCGATATCGCGGCCCCAGTAATCCTGTTGCGACAGCGTCAGACCTACGCTGCTGCGTGCGCCGATTCTTTGATGAATCGAAGTTTCCAGACGGCTTCGGCGGCTGCCTGTGAACGTAGCGTCGTTGCTGCGCTGACTGACGGCTTCGTCGAAATCCCGATAGCCTTCGGTGGAGTAGCGATAACCTGCGAAGCGCAGATTGGTATGGGTAGTGAACGCCTTGCCATACTTGATGGCGTAACTCATGCCCTGCACGCTGGACCGAACGGTTTGATCGATATTGGCTCGTGACCGGGTCACATCGAACGCCATTGCCCCCAGCAGGCCCATGTCCCGCGACACGCCCAGTGCAGCGGCGTGGTAGAAGTCGCTGGTCATCAGTCCGCCATAAAGGGTCGAGTTCCAGCCTGTTCCAACGGCCAGAGTGCCTTGCCACAGCCAGGGATGCTCGGTGGCGTAGGCGCCGTTGAAGCGGCCCAGGGCTGTGCTGTATTTCCAGACGCCTTCGCGCAACAGGTTGCTGATAGTCGAGTAAGGTTGGGTAAAGCGCCGGACCTGACCATCGGCCTCGGTCAGCACGATCTCCAGTTCGCCGCTGCCCGCCGTGTTCAGGTCATCTATTTCATAGGGGCCCGCACTGACATACGTGGAGTAGATCGGGTATCCGTTCTGCAGCACTTCGAGTTTGGCCCTGCTTTGCGCCACGCCACGAATCACCGGTGCGTAACCCTGCAGGGAATCGGGGAGCATCTCCTGATCGGTTTTGATCAACCCGCCCTTGATCGGCACGCTCCGGAAGACATCGCCACCGGTGTAGGTTTCACCCAGGGTCAGGTTAGCGTGCGTGCCGGGCAGGTCGCGCTGTGCATAAGCGTAGGCTCTGGTCCATTCGCGATGTCCCTGTGCATCCTGGCGCACGCTTTGATTGCTGCGCAATCGCCATGATCCCAGGTTGATACCGGTGTTTAGGTACAGGTCTGCGCTGCTGCTGGTGCCTGTCTCCCTGTGGGTCGTCTGTTGCGCCGAGGTCTGGTAATTGATGAAGGCGGCGTTGATGCCGTAATCCCAAAGCGCCGGGTCCACTCGACCGTTGGCATCGCGGCGCATGGCGATCTGCGGTATCGAGATCGACAGTTGCAGTTTGCCGCCGTCGAGTACGACCCTGGAGTCCGGAATCAATTGCCCCAACGCGACACAGGCGACTTGCAACGAGGCCGGGTCGGCCAGACTGTCGAGGCGTACGCCGATCTGCTCAAGCAATTCCGACGACAGGCAGGGCAGCAGGCCGTTGCCTTGCGGGTCGGCATCGAAACGGATCTGCCGTTGGCCGAAATAGCGCATATTGACGTGGATTTCTACCCAATGGTCGCCTGGCCCGAGGCTCTCGACAACTGACAACTGGTTCAGCACGCTGGCCGCGGCCGCACTGTCATAGTCCTGGCCCTGACGCAGGAAGCCGGACTGGAAATTGACAGGTGTTGCCGCCTTGGTCAGTTCCAGCGGAACGGTCACGCTGCCGCACACAATCAGCACCTGCATAAAACGCAGGCGCACCGGTATGAACCCGGAATCGGGTAATAGGGTCATGTTCAATGTCCTGGGGATGAAGCGTGCCAGCGCTGTTTCAGTCAGTCAGCGTGGCCGTAGCTGTCTGCGGCTGGCTGTAGCCGCCGTAATCGTTGATCGCGGCAAACACCACCTGCAGGCCCGGTACCGCTTTCGTTTCGTTGAGCGTGTAATGGCGAGAGCTGAACGGGCCAAGCATGGCGACTTCACTGACCTTTTCAGTCCTGCCACCGCCGGAGACGTCGAGGCGAATGAACGACACATGAAAGGGCGTCGGATTCATGGCGGTCAGCTCTGCCTTGCCGGCAATCTGCCGGACCGACCATTGCAGGTCCTTGAGGCGGGCAATGGGGTTGTCAGTCAGCAGAACCGGGCGATAAAACAGTTTGATACGGGTACGCAGGGCAATATTCAGTACATTGCCTTGCGAAGAGTCGGCTTGAGGTATTTCCTGCACGTTAAAGTAGAACAATGACTCACGATCAGAGGGCAGGTCGTGGGGCTGGCCATTGATCTGTACCTGTTGTTCCTTGCCCGGATTAAGGCGGAAAAGTGGCGGCGAAGGTGCGAATGGAACGACGGTGACAGTGTCGTCTGCCTCCGTATTTACCCAGGTCTGCACCGCGAACGGGCGATCACTAGGATTGGATATGACCACCGACGTACTGCGCTTGTCGCCGTCGAACACTATACGCGTTGCGTTGACGGTCAGTGCTGCCTGGCTGGCGGGTATATAAGCTGCGCACATGAATAACATCATGCACCCCGCGAGGGCAGGTCTTTTAAAAGCCTGTTGGCAAATCATGGAAAGTTACCTTGTACGTTCAGATCCGAACGGACCTGAACGTAGTGAAGATGCTTCACGTGAAAAGACTATTGATCCTTACACAGTGAGCGAGTGGGTCGATGTATCAGTTGATCGCGACAACAAACTGGACATCCGCCGAAGCAGCACCGGGTTGAACGGTAGCCAGTGTCGAACGGTAGTAAGCGTTGAACACCATGTCGGTGACACCCCCCTCGACCAGTGGATAAGGCGCCGAGGCGTCGCCTGGTTTGATGGCGGTACCGGTCTGGTCCTTGATCACGATCGCAACGCCCTTTGCCCCGTCGACAGTAGGGGTGACGCCGAAGTAGTCGCCGCTGCTGTCAGGGGCGCCGATGAAGGTGACTTTGGCAGTGTTCGCGGCGCCGCCAGACGTAAGACCGCAACTGCCGTCGTCATTGACGCGCAGGGCAAAGCTCTTGCCAGACAGTTCGTCACCGATGCCGGTGAAACGGTTGGCTTCGATAGAGCCCATGTTCACCACGTTGCCGATAGAGCCATCGCCCGGATTGACCACTTCGATAGGGCAGGTGGTGGCGGTGATCTTGCCTTCGAAACGGATGGTGCCGGGGCCGGGGTTGGCGGATGCGACAGTGCCGGTCAGTGTAGTCGCCAGAGCAAGGCCCAATACGGATAGCATTTTGTTCACGATTAAAACCTTATAAGTATTAAAGTTGCAGGACTAAAAATGTAACTATTTATGGTGTCTTGGTAGACGGTTTGTGTTGTGTGTCATGACGGGGCGGGAGTTTACAGCAGGAGCGTTAGTTGCAAAGTCTCTGAAGCACTTTGTTTAATGGCGGGAGGTGTAGGATATTTCCTAAACTAGTGTCATGCATTTAAAATCTTGAGTTTTATGTTGTTCCGGGTTTTTCATGGGGCTGTGATTTTTTGTTCGGGCAGAGAACCCAAAGGGCAAATGTAACGGTATAGAATTAGAGGCGATGACTGAAATGCCGCCGACAGTCACGAGTTTTTTGTCAGCGGCGGGAAGTTCAGCTTTAGTACATGCGAATATCGCGTATAACCTGGAATACGTTTGGCCCTAAACCGGGAATCCGTTTAAGAAAAGCCGTTCGCTGTAGAAGCCATGAAGGGCCACTGGATGCTGCTGTATTAGTTGCCGATTGCTGGTTGACCCTGGCGTTAGGCCCTTTCGTCGGCCGCGGGTTCGGTTGAGGTGGCACACCCCTCAAGACGGACGCTCTTGGAATCTCCCCATCCCTAACCAATCCGGGTACGGCCAAATTCGCTGGGGCAGACCCACGTCGCGCAGCTATTCCAGGCGCGGCCTGCAAATCGTCAAGTGATCTCCTCATTATCTTACTTCCTTGGTCTAAAGCCTTGGTCGTAGCCTTGAGCGCGCTTTTAACCGCACTTTTCAATAGCATCCCACCGACGTCCAAAGGTATCGCGGCGTAGCCGACGTATTCCCCTATCCGAAGGGCTGTGTTATCTCCTTTCGCTGCACCATAAGCAGTGGCAGCCGTTGATGCAGCACCCAGAACGGTCCCTGCCGCCAGCACCCCGGTTGCGACGTAGGCCGCCGCCTGTGAGGTCATCGTGATACCCAGGACCGTTACAGGAACCGAGGCGGGCGCGGCCAATCCAAACGATGCATATGTCGCGTAGGCACCTGCTGCCGTGAACGCTACGCCAACCGCAAGCATGACCCAGGTCATCATTCCAATCCCCCCCGACATCTCTGCAGGTATCTCATCCTCATCGGGTCGTCGCAGCCTGCCACTCTGGGAGCTGGCGTCATGCCCGGTGGGGTCGCGCCAGGCAATGGGATTGCCCAGGCAATAGGTATAGGGGTTGACCCCGCCTGCACCAAAGGGGCTCAAGAAGTCAGGGCTGTGAAAACGCATCATGCCCGGGTTGTAGGCTCTGTAGCCGTTGCCCAGCAGGTACCAGCCCGTATCTGTTTCGCACACCTCGCCGTTGAACCCGGCAACGCTGAGCAGCACGTCATCGCTGTGGCGTTCTCCGTAGGCGCTGTAGACAGCCGTTCGCAACGTGTCCTGCTGGAACTCACCGAGAACGCTCTGGTTCGCATCCGTCAGCAACAGCAGGGTTTTGGCAGGTTCTCCGATGATCTGCTGGCCTATGGGTTGCTCGTCAATGTGCAGAAACTGAGTACGTCGGTCGTCCTGCACCGTGCTGCCCAACTGCTGGCCCTGATAAAAACGCAGTATTTCGCTGTCACTGCCATTGCGGGTGGTGGCCAGATGATTATGGCCGTCGTACGTGTAGGTGTTGATGGGCTCACCCGCCGGTTTTGCCACCCGAAGAAGGCGGCTCTGGCTGTCGTAGTGCAACTGGTTGCCATGCTCGTCAGTGCACTGATTGCCGTTGGCGTCATAGCTGAACGTCGGGTCCGGCGTGTCCCGTGGAGGTCTGTAGGTGATGCCCAGTAACTGGCATCGGTCCTCGGAGTCGGGGTCACCCTCTTTGCCATAGCGGAAAGTGGCTGTTTCAGTGTTGCCGTCGGCAAATTTGGTATAGCTCAGGGTCATGTTGTCCAGCTCGTCGAAGGTGAACGTCTGGCTGAGCATCGCCTTGTCGGAAGCGTGCACTGGCAACTTACTGCCTGAATAGGTGATGCCGGTCAGCCGGGCTCGGGTGTCATACCTGAACTCTTCCAGCAGCAGCGTGTTGCCCGCTTCCCGCAAGTGGCGGCTTTGCATGAGCCCGTCCGGTTGCCATTGCTGTTCCAGCGTACGTACAGGGTGATTGCCGGCAATCTGCGTCCTGAGCACTTCCTGCCCTTGGTCGTCATATTCCATACGGTTTATCAGGCGGGTCCCGGCGACGATGTCATGGGTTGTCATCTCGCAGGGCTGACCCAGTGTGTCATACCGGGTGATCACCTCCACGTTGCCCTGAGCGGCACTTTCGAGTCGGCCGAACGTGTCATACCGGTAAGTCGTTTCCACGCCTTTGACACTGTTTTTGACGCCGCCTCTAACCCGGCCCTTGACTACGTCTTTAACCGGGTTTTTGACCTCTTTTTGTTCGACATCGGTGCGATACATCGTACGGCCCTGCAAGGATGTCCGATGCAGGGTTTGCCAGGTCCGGCCTTGCAGATCTTCCCAGGTCTCTTTGGTCAGCTGGTTATGCGCGTCATAAGCGTAAGCGCGCTTGCCCTGCTGATTAGTGGCAGAGACCAGGCGGGCACTGACGTTGTCATAGTCGAAACGGGCAGCGTCATCCGGTGCAGTACTGGAGACGATCTGGTCGGTGAGCTCCCGCTTGTAGGTGTAGCTGATGGCATCACCCATGGCCGTCGTGCGGGTTTTGACCTGCATTTGACCATCCTCGTACTTGTAGTGCTCCACACGTTGCCCGGCCTGCGCCCGTGTCAGACGGCCCAGCCCGTCGAACTTCTGTTCGCCTGTCAGGGTTTTGGTAATACCGTCCCGATGAATCACGCTCAGGCTGGTCGGCAGCTCGGTGGTGCTGAACGGTTCATATTCACGATGTGCCTCGCTGCTATCCGGCAAGCGTGTTCTGACCATGCGCGACCAGGCGTCATAGCTGAACAGGGTTGTGTCGTCTGACTCGTCAGTCTGCTGCGTGCAGCGCCCCATTCCGTCGTAGAGAAAGGTTTGTGAGCCCAGATCTTCTCCTGCTGCGTTCTGGCTCTTGATCTTGTCCGGTTTGCCGAACATGTTCAGCCAGGTCTCGCTACGACCACTGATCAGAGGTTCTGCGTCACTGCTTTGCACCCACGTCTTCTGGACCGGACCGTTATGTTCTTCACTGCCGATGGGGTCGTAGTACTGGTGGGTCTGCACGCCGTGATCCGAGGTAATGACAGACTGGCGGTTCCAGTCGTCGTAGGTGTAGGTACTTTGCGTGGTGAACCGTTGCTGGTTGTCGAACCAGTCGTAATCCATTTCGTATTGCACATTGTTCCAGGCGTTGTATTGCGCTGTATGGATCATGCGCATCGCTTTCAGATCATTGCTGTCGATGTGGTCCCGTTCCTCGAGTATTGCCCGGCCCAGGCCATCCATGACAGAGCGGGTCCTGACCTTGCGGGCGTCGGTCAGCACTTGTTCTGCATGCTGTCCCGGAGCGGAACACAGGGTGTACTCGTACTCGCGACTGGCTTCATAGCCAGCACTTGAATTCGGTGCGATCGTTTCCTTGGTAAGCCGGTTGAGCGCGTCATAGGCATAGCGGATCTCCACGCCTTCTTCCAGGGTCATCAGCACCTGGCCGGTCAACAACGACTGCTGTTGCTGCTTGCTTATGCGGGCATTGTCGAAGCCGATAGTGGTGATCTCTATCAGCTGTACCGGGACCTGCAAGTGTTCGCTGTTGTCCTTGTTGTTGCCCTTACCCTTGTTCTTGCGGTTGTTGCTGTTGCTGTGACTGATGCTGGCGTGGCTGTACTCGTAGACGGTAACGGTGTCCTTTCCATTCAGGGACTCGATATTTTTCCCGGTTCGACCATGCTGGAAAGGCGCGTCCGGCTGGTTGATGTGCTCCAGCAGGATCTTTTGCAACTCCACAGAGGTTCCATCGCTTTCAAGCTGCAGCAGTGTTTCGGTTTCCGGCACGATCCAGTCGGGTAACTCGCTGCCGGTCAGTGCAGGCAGCGTGCTGTAGCGATAACGTTTGGACAGGGTAGGGGCCCCGGGCTGCGACGACAGGGCGGGTTTGACCACTTTTTCTTTCAGTCGTGAGACAAACCCTTCCGCATCGGCCGGGCAACCGTCGCCACCGGCGGCCGGGTACCAACTGCTGACTTCTTGGATCCCGTCGGCGCGTGTATGCACCAGCGGATTGCCGTAACGGTCATAGGTATTGGTGACGGTTTCTGTGCGCGTCCGCTCAGGCTCGTCCAGCCGTTGCCAACGGGTGGTGACTTCGCTGGGTAGCTGACAATCGTCGGGCTGTCTGGAGTAATGCACGTCCTCCAGGATGTTGTAGGCGGTGGTGACCGTTTGCTGGTTTTTGTTCTGGGTGGTGACTTCGCGGGTCTGCAAGTGAAAGCGGTTGAAGGTGCGCTCTATGCTGCGCACGGCCTTGTTGTCGACCCACAGGCTTTCGGTACAGACATAGTTGTACTCCTGCAGATATTTATAGAGGTTGTCCAGGCCGTCGTCTTTCCAGGCGATGGGCAACCCGGCACCGAGAAAATTTCGTGAGCGTTGCTGGCCGTCCTTGTAGGTATATCGCACATCGACCTTTGCCTGACTGAGGCCGGGATCGGTGATGTGTCTTGTCACTCTGGGTATGGGCTGGCGAGCGGCGCTGGATGGAAACGCATGGCCTTCATCCTGGTAGTAAATTTCTTCGCTGCTTCCAGAGGGCGTCTCTACATGGTTGATGCATAACTGATTGCCGTTCTTCAGGGCATATTCGAAGCGCCACGACGCATTGTTCTCGGTGGGCAGGGTGATGCACGTTACGTGTTTTGTGCCGGTGAGGGTCATCAAAAAGCGCGCCAGTGGAGTACCGCCAGTGCCCGCGTACGGATGCAGTTTCAGCTCGACGGATGTACTGCTGCGTGCAATTGCCAACAGCGTCTGACCCAGGTCGTCAGTGATCGAAGCAAGTCTGTAGGTGCTGCTGTTGAACACCGTGTGCTCGAGCGCGATGCTGTGTCCCGACGGGGCGATGATCTTTACCGCCCAGGCCATTTTTTTATTACCGCTGCTGTGCAGCTTGAGGATTTCCATCAGACCTGATTTGTGCACCACCCGGTAAGACGTATCGTCCTGTTTGTAGAAGTGGAAGGTGTCAATTTTCTTCTCGGTCATCGTCAGTAGACCGTTGCTGCCGGTGCCGTCGACCCGGAAGGTCTCGCCTGTGCTCAGGGACAGGATCTGGGTGGCAGGGTCGTACTGCGACAACTGCAGGTTCCAGCCCAGGCCGTAGCCGCTGTCCAGCGTATTGAGCTGATTGTAGGACAGGTCGAGTCGGAACCCTGGCCCGCGCAGGTCATTGCTCTGCAGATCGGGCATGCTGATCGATATGTTGTAAAGCCCGGTGCGTGGGTCGACGCCGCTTTTCAGACAACTCATGAAATTGAGCGCGTTGGAGTGCACGGAAGTGGAAGCAGCCATGGAGCGGACCTCGCTGATTGATGCGTGCCAAGCGCAGCGGTGTCTGACGATTGTGCAGTCCTTGCGCTCTGGTCATTGACGACCCCCAAGCCTGAACGCCCTGAGGCGTCCGTGTGGCTGGAAGTCTTGCCTAACCCTAACAGTCCTTACCCGGGCAACAACCTAGCAGTAGTGCTAGTGGGCAACCGATGGGCATCGGCGTAAAAAAAGTCCTATCCGCACTTGCAGGGTCAACCCTTGCGACCTACCCATTTCAGCGGAAACGAGAAAGGAGTCTCACTCATGGCGCTGAATTTCCCCGCCCCCAAGGTGCCTGACTTGCAGCAGCCCGGGAACTACCTCGATCTGGATCAGTTGGGCAGTGCCGACCTGACCACCTGGATTGACTACCCAGGGATCAAGAACGGCGATCGGTTCATGCCCAACTGGCGAGGTTGCGGCGCCCTGGGCGAAGTGGACGACTACGTCAACGATTTGATCGAGGTCGCGGGGCTGCAGCCTGAAGGTATGCTGCTGATGATCACTAACCCGTTGCTGATGAGGCTTGACCAGGGCTGGGTGTTTTACTCGTATGTAGTCGAAGGCAGCATCGAGGAATCCCAGCGCCTGTTCTTCTATGCCGGCAAACGTCCGTCAGCCGCCGCCGGGCTGGGGGTGCCGCAATGCAAGGAGTCTCACGATCTGAAGCTTGACCCCGGCCTGCTGTGGGATCTTTCTGAGCTGTCGATCGTGACGCCGTCGTATCTGGCCATGCGCGAGGGCGACAGAGTGACCCTCACACTGGATCTTTATTACAGTGACGGCAGTTTCGCGCTCCCTGTTATCCTGTCCCGGGTATTGGCGCTGGAAGAGGTGGGCCAGCCTTTGCAGTGGTCGATACCGACTAACGAACTGGTGCCAATTGAAACGGGTGGCTTCGCGCTGATGAGCTACCTCATCGAGTACGGCGATCCCGCATTGACAACGGTTTCGGTCACCCAGTCGCTGGCCATGGTCATACCCTCCTTGGTGTTATTGCCGGCCTTGAAGATCAAGGATTTCAGCGGCGGCTCACTGGACCCGGAAGCCTTCCCTGGCGGCATCACCCTGCTGATCGATCCTTTCGGCATGCAGATCAATGACGATGTCGTGGTTTACATCTCCAGCGGCAATCAGCTGGTGCAGACCCTGAGGGCCGACATATCCAATATCGACAGTGGCGTGCTGCAGTTCTCGCTGGCGAAGGCCTGGCTTTCTGCCAATAACGGCAAGAACATCGAGCTGATGTATCAGTATGCGCGACCGGGCCATGCCGCCAGCTCGTTGCCGCTCAAGGTAACGCTGAGCCGTCCGCTCGATCTTCCTGTGCCCGTTATCGACGACGCCCAGATCGAGAGCGCTGAAGAATGGGGAGTAGTGGGCTATATCCATGCCTCGTTGCTGCTGAGCGGGGTGAGAATTCGCATACCGAAAGATGTGTTCATCGGCGACGACTACACGATACAGATGCACTGGGAGGGCAATACAGGCACGGGCAGCTTTATCGCCGATCCTTCGCCAGACAACCCGCACCTGTTCATCATCCCGTCCACAGCGGTCCCGGCCAATATGGACAAGTGGGTGAGCGTCTATTACAGCGTCGTTTCACCGTTGCAATCAGGCACTTCGCCAGTCTTCAAGCTGGAAGTCAGAGGCCTAAGCTCCGTTTGGCCATATATCCAGATCATGCGACCACGCGTTACCGATACCCTGCTTTACCTTGGCTGTGTGCCACCGGAAGGTGCGCTTCTCGAGCTGGCATCCTGGGCCTACATGGCACCCGGGCAACGGGTACGAATCAAGGTTACTGGCTTGTCCCAGTCGGGTTCGCCACAAGCGCTCGGGCTACGTACCGGCGCCGCCGAACCGCTCACTGAGGCGGAATACGATGCCAGGCAGGTGCCGGTGATCATCCCGAGGGATTTCCTGGACAGTCTGCAAAGAAAGAGTCTGACCAACATCGTCACGGTCGAAGTCAGCTTTGATGACGGGGCGAATTACACACAGTTTCCGTCTATTAATTTCATCGTACTGGACGGTCTTTTTTTATAGGCCGGCAGGCTGGCGCAGGACGCAACAGCCACTGGCATGACCCCACACATACACGGACGTAACCCCATGGCCAATAACACGCTGAACCACCTGACCGAGTGGATGAAAGACCTCGACAATAATGTGATGTGGGGTTGGGACTCCATCGCTGCAATGGCCCGAGGCAAGGTGAATAACCTGTTGCTTCAGGAGTATGTCGCGCGTTTTTCGTCGGATACCTATCTAAAGCCTGTGAGCGGAGAGGTGAGGCTGAGCGAAGGGTTTAAAGAAAGCATTCACAATTTTATTCTGGATGCGCCCAGGCTGGCCTTCTCGAACGATAACCTCGGTCAGTCTCATGCGACATTGACCTGCTCGATCCTGGGCGGAACCCAATTGACGATGAAGAATAACGTCGATAATTGGGAAGCCTACAGGGTCATCCATATCGATGCGCTGCAAGGTCCGAAGCTGACACTGGATCTCGCGCTGGAAAGGGTCCCGGGCAATATCGAGAGCGATGGCCGGCTGCGGCTCGACCTCAAGGACAGTGACAATTTCATTCTTACCTTCGCGGCTGACAGGACTGACCGGGCACTCGGCGGAGCTTTTTTCAAAGCCTTGTTCAATGCGTTGCCGGACGAGGAGCGCATATGGACGCTTGGCGTGATCAAGCGTGGCACGAATAATCTGATGCACCCACAGTCTTTCAAACTGCGCACCCAGACCAATCCCGCTGCACCTCTCGACCCGCATGCCGCCAACTACGGCGACGGGGCCGTGTTGGTGTTCATTCGTCTGGAAGGCAGTCAGGAAGGCGGCGACATCCCGGTAGAGTACCAATACCTGATACCGGATGATGTCGGGAAAGATTACTCGGCCACCGTGTTGTTCAGTGCGGAGCGTACGTTCAAGGCGGCACTGTTCATAGGTGAAGTGACCAAGACCATTGCTTCGGTTATTGAAGGCGTGGTGTTCAAACCTGTTCATGATGGCTCCGGCCGACTGGTCAAGGCGACTGCCACGTCGGGCAGACTGAAGACGTCCGAGTCGAGCAGCCAGGATGTCCAGGTTCAAATCGATGGCGTGTCAGTCCTGGCAAATGTTTACAAAACCGAGACCTGGCTTGATGCGTTGGGGAGCACGCCTTTGTCTGTGGAGCTCATTGCCGATGGCACGGTGGCATTGACCTGGAAGTCCAAAGCAACCCCCGGCGTTGTGCTTACGTTGCCAGGCCATGGGGCGCTGCTGGTCATGAGCAAGGTCGTCACGGTCGATGTACGGTGCATTTATACCTTCGCCGAAGAAAACAACGACTTGGTTTTGATCCCCAGCCTCACGATAAACACCATCATCGATGGCCTGACTTTCGTGGAGATCCCTCCACCAGCAAACAGCTTTTCATTACTGTTTTTAATAGAGGCGGTAAAAAGCAATTTTGAGAAGTTGAACAAGGACCCGTTCGAGTCCGACATCAAAGCCGCACTGGCACGCAAACTCGCTACTCGTGTGCCGATCAGTTCGTTCATCCGGGACAGTATCGATCTCAATTTCAACGAAGCCATTGTGCCTGATGTACTGCGTGGGCCTAGAGACATAGCCGCCTTCGGCCGCATCAACAGCTCCGGGGCAGACTTTGTCGTCAGCCCGGCGGAGCATCTGATGGTGGTCGACAGTTCCACCACCTTCTCCATTCAACCGCCGGGTGCGAATGTGACCTGGAGTGTCGAACGTCTGCAGGGCGATGCGCAGAACTTCGGTGCCATCAATGGCACCGGCCGATATTACGCGCCAGAAGCCTCTTTGACCGAGCTTGCGTTCACGCGTGTTCGGGTGACGGCCACTGACATGAACTCCAACTATCAGAGTTCGGCGCTGGTCACGATCGTGACCAACCCGATCACCGTCAATCCGTTGATTCAGGTGTGTGACGCCGGGCAGATTGTGGAGCTTGAGGCAGGTTCGCTCGGCACAGAAGAAATGCACTGGTCGCTCAAGGATCCGGTTCCCGGCGAAAGCGGTGTTCTGGAGGGCAGTGCACTGGCTGATGGTGATCACCGTTACGTCGCGGCGCACAAGGTGCCCGGCAAAACCTATGTTCTGGATCAGATAGTCGTGACCGGCGGGCAGGCGAGTGTTTCGTCGTGGGTATTGGTAAAGCATCAAACCCCATTGATAACGGTGAAAGTCGTAAAAACCGTGGAGGTTTCTGAAGTTCTGGAGGTTGCGAAGGTCGACAAGCCCGTGGACGTTGTGACCATTCGTGCCGATCAGGTTCAACTGCAAGCGTTTGCCAATGCCGTTGCGCTGCCTGGCGTCAAATGGAGAGTAGGCGCCGGGAGCGGGAGCATCAGTGACGGCTTGTACACCCCCGACATATCGTCGACTGACCGGTTTGTGCTTATTTTTGCCGAGGCCGATCATCCAGTCTTTGACGTCATGGAGGGGCATATCATATTGCCGCTACCGGTGTGCGGGTTTGCCCCGGAGCTGGAATTGATGAAGGGCAAAGAAGTCCCGGCGTCCTGATCGAATGCACATCGGTCTTATATATATCAACATCACAGGAGGTGATGTCATGGCTGGTTATTCAGCGGAAAGTCTGCTGGCATGGATGAAAAATACCACGCGTCTCAGAGGCTGGGACGCGATCATTGCTCTGGATGGCGACAAGGTCAACGAGCTCCTCGACCAGGTTTACCAACAGAGTCTGGCCCAGGGAATGTCGCGTCCGGTGCCGGACGGAAGTATCACAATTCCCGATACGCATGATTCCCATTTTTTCTCGGGCTGCGTTCTCGGACCACCAGGCTTGTCGTTCAAGCACAGCGTTCTGGAGCATTCGCTGCTGGCCTGGCGCATTTCAGTTATCGCCGGTTTGCATACCGTGGTAGAGAACGCTCAAGGGCAGCACAATGTTCACAGAATCGCAGCCTACGACCCACTGAACGCGCCAGGTCTGGACTTCGATCTGGAACTGAGCAGTCAAAGCGCGGATCTGGTGGTGGACCTTGGTCTGGCTGAAAACCTTTCACTGGATTTTCCGGGCGGTTCTACCGAACGAGAGAAGATCGGCGACTTTTTTCAGGATTGGTTCAGCAACCCGGAAAATCATGAGCAGCAGTTCAGGCTGGGTATTTTCAACGAGCAGAGCAACGAATTGCTCAATGTACGTAGAATCGATGTGCGATCACAGCTTGAAAGCCCCGATGCTGTATCGGTCCATAAAAAAGGCGCGTTGCTGCTGTTTGCGACCATGGAATACGGCGTGACGGGCGGGATTCCGGGTGGCGACTCCGACTTCCGTTACCTGATTCCCAACGATGCTCAGCAGTCGTACTCGGCGACCGCTGTGTTTTCCTCTCACGCACTGCACCGTGCTGCCTTTGGCCATGCGGTGATACAAATGCTGCAAGCGCCTGACTTCAGCTTCAGCGTTCCGGACGATAAACCGCTGCAGCGGATGGTCGCTCAGGCCGGCACGTTTGCAGTTCCGGCTGGAGAATATCGCAGCGCGGAATTCGTCTTTGAATCGGAACCGTTCAGCGTTCAGGCCTTCAACGCCCAGCATCCCCTGACCATTGACTTCGAGTACGCCCAGACCACGCAGACCTGGGAATTTCCCTGCACGCTGGGCTTTCGCTACAGAGCGCTGGACAGCGATGAATGGCAATCGCACAACGCTACCTTCAACATCAGCCTCAGGCATGAGTTTCATCTGACCGAAGGTGGGTCGGATGGTCAGGCAGTGGAAGGGCATCTTTATACACCTTACCTGTTCGACCATGAAGTCAGCGCCGTTCCAGGAACACTGGACAACCTGAGTGCCGGGGAGCTGGAGCAGGTCAATGGCTTCGTGGCCTACACCGTCAAGCACGCGTTGCTGCAAGGGTTGAGCAAAACCCTGGATGCAACGGGCGCCGAGCGTTTTCTGGGCGGCTGGTTATTGCCTGACGAGCAAGTGTTGCAACCTGTACTCAAGCGCCTGCCTTATGACCAGGTCGTGTTCGGACGCATCGATCCCGGTGTGTCGACGTTCAGTATCGCCGGGCACCAGGCATTGATCGCTACGGGAGAAGCGCTGCAATTGACCACCCAGCCTGCGCGGTCGGGCATCGTCTGGACCCTGGAAGATCCATCGGATGACGGTACTGAAGGTTTGGGAGAAATCGATAAGCAGGGTCGGTATACGGCGCCCGCAGCGCTGCCCGCAAAGCAGGGTTTTCAGCGTGTACTGATCAAGGCGATGGACCCGGTGTCGGGGCATTACAGTACCGCTGTGGTGACGGTGCTCACCAGCAGCGTCAGCGTCAGCCCGTTGATTCAGGTGTGTAATCACGGTCAGCGGGTAGCGCTTACAGCACGCAGTTCGCGTGCAACCAGCCTGAAATGGACGGTGGTCGATCCGGTAGCCGGAGAAAGCGGGACGCTTGAGGACGGCGTTGATGCATCGCATGAGAAGTTTTACGTCGCCGGTGCAGGGGGGGCAGGGAATACCTATGTCCTTGACACAATAACGGTCAGCGACGATCAGCACACCCAATCGATTCAGGTACTGGTCGTTCGCCACCCTCCGATGCTGTTCATAACGCTTGCCAGCGTCAATGATCAGCGTGCCGAGCTGAAAGTCGTCGTCAATGGCCGTGACCTTCCAGTCACCTGGAGTATTGATGGGCCGGGCTCTATAGACGCCACGGGTGTGTACAGCAGTGATGCCAAAGCACCCGAACGCTACGTTGTCGTGTTTGCAGAATTTGAAGACGAGGTTTTTGGCACAATGGCCGGGCACTTGATTCTGCCGCTGCCATTGAGTGGTTCCTCCGGTGTGTTGCAGGCACTGACCGGGACAGCGGGGGGCACGGCGGCTAACGCAATGCCCCGTTCATTGAGCGGTATTGTGCAGCGAGCGGGTGCAGGTACCTTGACCCAAGGCTGGGGAGCCGTCGCGGCGGTCAGTCGCAGCGAGCTCAACCGGCATATAGAGCAACAATACATCGAGCGCTATCAGGATCTGGCCTTCTTGCCGTTGTTCACCGGCGACATCGTGGTGGATGAGCGACAAGGCGACACTGTTCGTCTGAAACAGGTCGAGCTGGGCGTGCCGGTCCTGTCGTTTCTGCCTGACTCGCCGAGCTCCAGTAGTGTCCTCGTCACGATGAACATCGTGTCTGGCCGTTACAGCGGCTTGCATCAGCCGGAGGGGAGTGTAACTACCGTGTCCGGCAGCTTCATCATCAGCGAGCCCATGGGCTTCAGGCTGGCGATGACTGTCGAGCTCTTCGTGGATGAGGAGGGGCATGTGCTGCTCGATCTGGCCGGCGGGGCTGGCGTTGCCTGTAGTCTGGGGGGCGTCAATGAGGCGATCAACCAGCGACTGGCGGATTTCTTTGCTGAGGCGTTCAAGGACATTGCGCTTCATCGTCGGGTTTTCTCAGTGCTGCAGGCACAGCTCAATCGCTACCATGTTCAGACTCCAGGCAGCTTGCGGCTTGTTACCCGCGCCGCGCCGCGTTCAAGCGATGCGCGCATGGACACGACCGGTGATGGCGCGCTTGTGCTGTTCATGCACGCGCAGGATAGCGACGCCGAAGGCGTGTTTTCGCCGACAGATGATTTCGTTTATCCGATACCTGATGATCGTGGGGCAGACGGTCAGTCAACCTACGGCACGGTGCTGATGCTCTCGCAGGAGACTCAGTCGATGATCGAGCGTGAAGGCCTGCAGGTGGCGGACAGCCTGAAGTTCACCGGTGGATGCGTATTCGAACCACTTGAGCAGCACCGCCCGGATGACCTGCTGTTGTTTGGCGGCCTTCGGTCGAAACAGGCCAGTATCACACCCCTGTTCTCGACCCTGACGGCCGGGCAGACCCAGCGTTTTGTCCTGTGCAACCCGCAAGGCGAAGAAATACCGGCCACCAGCTGGAGTGCATTAAGCATTCAAAGCCACCTGGCTGCCGGAAGCGGCAGCATCTCTTCCAGCGGCGTCTACACGGCGGCGGGTATTGAGGCGATCGGCCATGACGCGCTGCGCGTGGTAATCACAGCCACGTATGAAGAGTCAGGCGCTGTCGTCAAGGTCTCGGCGCTGGTGGGTGTGGTATCACGCAGCATGGAGTTGGCGCCACGTGTGACGGTAGTGCCAGGGGGGGCTACGCTGCAAACGGTCTCGCTGGCGGCTTCGACGCTTGACGGCAGCCCGGTGAGCTGGGCGTTGCTGGGCTCCGAGCTTGGCAGGTTGAGTGAGGCCGGCAAGGGCGCGCTTTTCAGTCCGGATGCCAGGTCCGGGAAAAGAGCGCTGGCCGTGCAACAGATAGAAGCGTCGGGCAATGACCTTGGCATCGCAACGGTGCTTGTTGCCAACGGGCAGCAAATGCTGCGTGTCGAGCCGGCTTTCGTACCCAGAGCACGGCCAAAGGTAGCGGTGCAGCTACAGGATGACCGTGCACTGTTGCCCGGGCTTGAGCGACGCTGGAAGGTGGTGGGGGGGGCCAGGCACTGTCGATCGGCAGGGGCTTTTCATGCCTCCCGATCAGACGCTTGTCGCCAGTAGCGTGGTGAGCTGTGAAGTGGTGAACAACGGGGTGGTTCTGGCGTGCGGCTATAGCGTCATCGAATTATCCGAGGTCATCGATGAAGGCAGTTGGACCGAAATGTCGATGTTTACCATCACGGTCCCTGGCTCGTCATCACCTGACAATACCAAAGGTAATCTGTACCCCAACGGTTATCAGCAAATCAGGCTGCAGGTCAAGACCCAGGTGATGCCGGACAACGAAATCGAGTACCAGCTGAGTCCCACTGAAAGGGCCTCCATGCGTCTGGTAGACGATGAAACCGGCCAAAATATCGAGTCAGTACTCCCCCCTCTCGACGGCATGTCCGAGGGCGATAAGCAGGCGTGGCGCGTGCGCAGTCAACATAACCGTTTCGAGCTGTCCGGGACCGGCATCTCCGCTGCTGAATCGGGCCTGGATGCGCAACGGCCAGTCGTGCAGGACTTCTACCTGCACAGTCGGGCGGAAACGGGTTTTGTCGGCGTCTTCCACGCGACCTTCCGGGCCGACGCTACCGGCTTTTGGTGGACCTCTGTGCGGTATGAAGATGTGAACAGCACGGTTGAAATAACGCCGCGACGCTTGCCAACGTTCGATTCCCGCAATTACACCTTCCTTCCGCGGCGTGCTCATGGGGATGGCGGAGATCCTCCGGTTGAGCCGCCGGTGGAGGGGCCTCCGGACTTCGGTGAGGATGTGCATTTCGATTACCAGTTCGAGACTACTGATTACTGGACGCTGGCTGCCATTAACCCCGATACCCAGCAATGGGTGAGTTTCCAGACGCTGAAGTTTCTGCCCTCCGAGCCTGACAGTGATGTGATCAATACGTCGATCATTCTTTGGGAGAGCCAGCAGGAAAACGAAGTCATGTTCAGCTGGACGGGATTTATCTTCGACGACCCGGCGGTTCCCGGTGATGTAAGCAAAGTGCACTTCGACGACGCGCTTCAGGACGTGATGGGAGATATTAAGTCGTTGGACATTGACGTCAAGATGTCCGTATTCGAGGCCGGCAAACTGGTTATCAGCCTGCACCGCCTCCGGGGCCTTCAATACATCCCGGAAGGTGACCCCGCACGCGACAAATTGACGGGTGAACTGGTAGTTCTGTTGGTCGATAAGCAAGGCAATGCCCATAAACGGCGAATCGGTTTTCTGGCCGACGGCGCCGGTAGGCGCAACCGTCTCATGCATACCTTCTATTCGGAAACGCTGCCCGAATGAGGCATTGATGCAACACACTGACAGGGAGTCATTATCATGAATGCGTTAAGTAAAACCTTGGCCTGCATGGCGCTTACGGGTTTGACAGGCTGTACGCTCGTCCCGTCCCACAGCCCCGTGCCAAAGCCCCAGGCACAGGCGGTTCGACTGATCATGCTCGCAGCAAACGCTGATGGCGGAGGCAAGAACTGCACCTTTACCGCCCAGGACGACACGGTTTATCTCAACGAGCGCGATCATTCGTGCACGAACGATGAGATGAGTTTTATCAAGCTGGATAATGTGCGCTCAGCCATGAAGATTTACCTGGAATCCAGAGACTGTAATGATTCGGGAGGCTGGGTATTTGGGCTCGAGACGTATATCGACCCCTTGACAACAAAATGGATATCCATCGACCAGCTCAGAAGCAAACCGGTCGGCACCATCGTCAGTCGCGGCGTTGTTGTGATCAAGGCGTATGACGGTGATGAAAATATAAAAGGCAAGTTGTCCTGCGTCCGTGTCGATGTATCGAGTTAGTCGTTAGTACAACTGAACTTGTCAGGCCTGCTTAACCGTCGCCCCCGTGGGCGGCGGTTATCTTAATACATAACGTTCGAGGTTCATGGAACATGACAGCATCGACTTCCGTACACTCCAACGCGTTCAACTTTCTCAGTTATGTACAGAGCGGCGTTGACCCCCGCACCGGGCAATACACGGTGGCGATCACCTTGCCCGACGTCAAGACCAACGGATTGCGTGGCCCGGGCATGCCGCTGGCACTCAGTTATAACCCTCTCAACCGTCTGGACAGCGGCTTTGGTCTTGGCTGGAACCTGCCATTGTCGCAGTACGATCCTGGTAACCAGATCGTATCGCTGAGCAGCGGCGAGACATTCAAGGTCCATAGTACCGGCAACGGCCAGATGCTGATGTCGGAAAAGAAAATCGACAGCTTCCACTTGTACAAGGAGGACGATAACCACTACCGGGTGATGCACAAGTCCGGTCTGGTTGAGCAGCTTGAAATGCGCGGCAGCGGCACCAACAGAGTCGCGCTGCCGGTGCGCGTATTTGCCCCTGAAGGCCACAGTGTCACGCTGGGTTATGCCTCTTTCGGCGTGCATCAAATGCTCAGCGAAATCAAGGATGACTCGGGTCAGGTCCTGCTCGGCATCAGCCGCGACGCAACGTCGGTGAAGCTGCGCATGACCACTGGAGAGGGCCCGGATGCGACCTTCGTGATGGTGCTGGCCGGATCGAATCACCATGTCAACCGTATCGAATTGCCGACCGACAATGCTGCTTCCTGGCGTTTTGCATACAGCACGATCCGTGAGCATTTATGCATCACGTCGGTGGAAACACCCGTTGGCGGTCGGGAAGAGGTCTTTTATACCGACAGCGGCCATCAGTTTCCTGCGAGGGCGGCACGTCCCGCTCTGCCCAGAGTCACGCGCCATCGCACGACGCCCGGCCTGGGTCAGGCGCAAATGGACGTTTATTACACTTACCAGGACAGCGCCGGGCGCGAGCGCAACTTTCTGGGCGCAGGGCTGGATATCGCCTGGGAAGACAATGGTCTGGACAATCTGTATCGATACCTCGGGGCGGAGCCGTACGAGTATTCGTCGACCGAAACATGGCGTGTCCAGGTCGCGGGCAAAGCTGATGCCGAGCGCAGCATCGAACGGACCTTCAACCAGTTTCACCTGCTCACTCGAGAAACCACGCGCAAGAACCTCACCGTCAAGCAGGTGGACACTCGTTACTACATCGAGCCGGGACAACCCTTTTTGACTCAGCCAGCCTACTGCCAGTTACCCAAAGAGGTGCAGACCACCTGGCGGCTGTCGTCAGACGGCAGTGTGCCGCGCAGCGAGACTGTCAGCAGCACGTATGACAAGCACGGTAATCTGCTCACTCAGACTCAGGCCAACGGTGTGGTCGAGGTCAGTGAGTGGTATCCGGCCGCCGGTGAGGACGGATGCCCGCCAGACCCGGAAGGCTTCGTCCGCTGGATGAAAAGCAGCAAGGTCATCCCGGCCTTGTCCAGCTACGGCAAGGCACCGGTCCTTGTCACCCGCTATCGCTACCTGGCGTTGCCTGCGGTGGATGGCGGCCAGCGACAGGAATGGCTTGCACCGCAAAGCGAGACCTTATTGACGCAGGCCCCTGAGCAGGAACAGCAACGCACGACCTATGAATACTTCGATGAGCCGAGCAACGCAGCCCTGCACGGTCGGCTCAAACTGCAGCAAGTGATCATGGGCGGGAAGGTGACCAGCACAGCGTATGCCTACAGCATCTTCAAGCGCTCCTTCGAGACCCCGGCCCAAGGCTCGCCTGATGGCTTCGCTGAGCGCTTCGTTAAGGGTTCCCCTGAGAGCAACCGTTACGCCGCGACGGTGCTGCAAACCGTACAGACCGTGACCGGCTTCGATGGCGCGAAGAAGGTCATCACGCTGGAGGATTCTGTGCTCAACGGCGAACCCTTGCTCAATCGCGATGACAACAATGTGGAAATTCGCTACGTCTACGACAGCCTGCGGCGTGTACTGAGTGAAACCGTGGCACCAAATGATGAAACCTACAGGGCGACCAGAAGTTACGAGTATCAGCTATGTGCCAAGGCGACTGATCGGGCCATGCAGACGCTCATCGACGTCAAGGGGGTAAAAACCTGCAGTCATTTCGATGGCCTCAACCGAGTCGTCTATGAGGAGCGGGATGACGCAGATAACCCTGCGCGCGCCGACAAGCCTCGCCAGACCTACGCGGCTGTTTACGATGCGTGGGGGCTCATGGTCAGTGAGACCGAGTTCGACTGGCTGGGCCAGCAGGATCTGGCGCTCAAGAGCGTCTTCGAATACGACGATTGGGGCGAACAGCGCTGCGTCACCGGCCCGGATAACGTCAAGACGTTCGAAGAGACCGACCCCATTGGCACGGTGCAATCGCAGGGCCCGATTCAGCGTAGCTGGATCGAAGGTAACGGTGGCGGGAAGAGCGAGTTCACCGAGACCTGGATGAACCTGTTCGAACAGCCGACCCGTAGTGAGCGAAAGGATCAGGCTGAAAACTCGGTCAGCCTGAGCCAGTACCATTACGACGGCCTTGGCCGCCGTGTCGAGGAAATTGTCGGGGAGGCAAACGGCGGGCGGCGCACCACCTCTGTTTACGACGTCTTCGATCGGGTGATCGAGTCCACATTACCAAGCCGGGCCATCGTGCGTCGCAGCTATGCAAGCTACAGCAGCGAAGACTTGCCCGTCAGTATCGGCATCGAGCACAACGGCAAAAGCATTGTGCTGGGAGAGCAGGAGTTCGATGGGCTGGATCGTCTGGTCAGTTCTGTCACCGGTGGGCGTAAACGTACGCTTGTTTACGACCCCGGTCTGCTGCAACCCAAAACGGTAACCCTGCCCAGCAAGCGGAAAATCGACTATGAATACAAGCCCCAGGTCGGTGATGAGCCGTGGCGCAGGGTGCAGTCCGAAGCTGTGCCTGAACCTGAAACCACTCGCGAAGTCGATCCGCTGAAAGAGTCGGGGCCGGCCCGGATTGCGGAGCCGGGTGTGGCTGCCGATTACACTTACGATGAGCAGAATGCTCGTCTGATTCATTCCTCGGAGCAGGGCGAGACACTGGATCGCACGTATTACAGTACCGGATCGCTGAAAAGCGAGAAGCGTACCTCGGCAGGCAAAACCTACGACATGTTCTACAGCTACAGCCGACAGGGTCTGCTGCTGTCTTACACCGACGTACTGGGACAGGAGCAGGTCAATCGCTATGACAACTTCGGTCGTCTTTACGAAACCTCGCTGGGTGAGGTCTATTCGACGTTCGACTACGACACTGTCTTTGGTCGCCTCGCAAAAATCACCACCACCGACAAAACCGACAGCAGCCGCGAAAGAACCGTCGCGATCAGGCCTTGAATATGATGACCTGGGTCGGGAAGTAAAGCGTACGTTTGACCTCGACGGTGTCGAGCAACAGATGGTTCAGGTCTATGACGATGTGGATGACATGGTCCAGCGTACCCTGAGCCAGGGCACGGAAATACTCCGTGACGAAACCTACCGCTACGATACGTCCGGTCGCCTGATTCAATACCAATGCACGGGAACTCAACGGCCGGTGGACCCCTATGGCAGGACCCTGCTCGCGCAGAATTTCATTTTCGATGGCGCGAACAACCTGACGGTTGTCACGACCCGCTTCGATGGCGGTACCAACAATGCCCGGTATTTTTACGAAGGTGACGATCCCGTGCAGTTGAGCCGGGTAACGAACAGCAATGATCAATATTACCCAGCTGAAATCAAACTCCGCTATGACCTGGACGGCAATCTGGACATAGACGAAGCCGGGCGCACGCTCAAATACGATCCCCTCGGCCGCCTGATCGAAGTAGGCACGCCGTCAGCCGGCATTCACTACCAGTATGACCCCCAGGACCAACTGACCGGGGAGACCCGTGGCGGCGACAGGGACCTGCGCTTCTATCGCGACGGAGAGCTGGCCAATCAGCTCGGCAACCATGTCCAGAGTACCTTCATGCGTGGCGACGACTACCTGCTGGCCGAACAGCAGAGTGATCACACGCTGCTGCTTGCCACCGACGGCAGCGATAGCGTGCTGGGCGAGCTAGGTGCCGACGGCGTCAACCGGAGGTGGTATACGGCCTACGGCCACGCCAGCGGTAAAGCCCCCCCACTTGGCAAACTGGGGTTCAACGGCGAACTGGCCGAAGCGGATACCGGCTGGCAAATGCTGGGCAATGGCTATCGGGCCTACAGCCCGGTGTTGATGCGCTTCAACAGTCCCGATAGCTGGAGTCCGTTTGGCGAGGGAGGGGTGAATGGGTATGCGTATGTTGAGGGCGATCCGGTGAACAGGGTGGATCCGTCGGGGCACGTCGGGTTATTGACCCCATTCAAGCTGTTGTACCGAGCCTTAAAGCAGACTCCTACTCTGACCACAAAATCTCCAGGCGTCGAAGAAATTCCCGGGCTACTTACCTCTCGTGGTAGTAAAAGCGTAACAGCATTAAAAACCATCAGGCAAAAAGACGCAGCTAGATTACTTGAAGCTACTGAAAGTAATCGCCTTCGAATTAAATCTGCCAGAATTAATTACGAGCTTGAAACAGCGGAATTTCTTGCTGGCAAAGAAGTCAACGCAGTCAAAGCATTAAGATACATGCAGGAGAATATTGGTGAGCCCGGAATGACTGCCCATGCGCGTTCTGTGATTAAAAAAGATTTATCACTTGCCAGAAAAGAGCTTAAAAAAATCCCCACCGTAGAGAACATAAGGCGTCCAAATCCGCCTCCTAAAAAAACAGGATTGGACTGGCTCCAGCGCGGACGAGATAAGGATAGATATGGATACAACCCAGACAACTAAATGTACGTGTTGATCCGCAATCCAAGTGCACAACGCGGGGGGGGGTATCTCCTGTGGGGTGCACCGGGCTTAGATACTTCACTCCACCAAAATAACCCCCTGCCTGATCGCCATCACCAATGCCGCCTTCAATGACGTCACCCCGAACTTGCGGCGGATATTGCTGGTATGAAAGTGCACGGTCGCTTCCGAGCAGCCTTGTATCCGGGATATCTCCCAGGCGGATTTGCCGAGCGCCACCCATTCCAGGACTTGTCGTTCCTTGACAGTCAACTGGACAGTGGCGGGTGTGGCTTGGGAAGGCGGCGTGATGCCGGGTGGTTTTCCATTGTCGCGAAGCATGGTGAAGTCCTTTCCCTGAAGATCGCCGCACCACGATACCCCTGCATCCCCTAACGCGAACCTGACATAAATGACAGCGCCGCAGGACCGTGAACGCCTTGCGCCGTCAAGGCTGTAGCGCTTTTTTACAGCTTCTTTACGCCCCGGCCAGCCTGTCGATCTCGCGCCTTTACACCCTGCCTGCGGACAATCACCTCACGCGGCCTGCGCCGTACCGGTGTTGCCTGATGGGGGAAATTTCAATGAGCGTTATGGATGGTATCTCTCTGCTGATGGGAGTCGGGCTGTTCATCTATCTGCTGGTGGCGCTGTTGCGCGCCGACCAGAGTCAGGAGTGATCATGCACAGTTACGATTATCTGTTGATCCTGGCCTTTCTGGTCCTGCTGCTGGCCCCCGCGCCGTGGCTGGGACGTTTCTATTACCGGGTCATGGAAGGCGAGCGCACCTGGCTGAGCCCGGTGCTGGGGCCGGTCGAGCGCGCCTGCTACCGGATTTCCGGCGTCGACCCGAAAACCGAACAGTCCTGGAAGCAATACGCCTGGGCGTTGATGGCGTTCAACCTGGCGGGCTTTGTCGTGCTGTTCGCCATCCTCATGCTGCAAGGCATGCTGCCGCTCAACCCGCAGCAATTGCCGGGCATGGAGTGGTCGCTGGCCTTCAACACGGCGATGAGCTTTATCACCAACACCAACTGGCAGGCCTACAGCGGCGAAGCGTCGCTCAGCTACCTGAGCCAGATGGTCGGCCTGACCGTGCAGAACTTCGTCAGCGCCGCGACCGGCCTGGCAGTGCTGGTCGCGTTGTGTCGCGGTATCAGCCGTCGCTCGTCGCAGAGCCTGGGTAACTTCTGGGCCGACATGACCCGCGCCACGCTCTACGGCCTGTTGCCGATCAGTATCGTGCTGGCGGTGTTTCTGGTCTGGCAGGGCGTGCCACAGAACTTTGGCCACTACATCGACGCACTGACCCTGCAAGGCGCTGACCAGAGCCTGCCGATGGGCCCTGCGGCCAGTCAGATATCGATCAAGCAACTGGGCACCAATGGCGGCGGTTTCTTCGGCGTCAACTCGGCGCATCCGTTCGAGAACCCCACTGCCTGGAGTAACCTGTTCGAGTTGGTATCGATCCTGCTGATCCCGGCTGCACTGGTGTTCACCTTCGGCCACTACGTCAAGGACATGCGCCAGAGCCGCGCGATTCTCGGCTGCATGCTGGCGCTGCTGTTGATCGGCGGCGCGGTCTCTCTGTGGGCCGAGTACCAGCCCAACCCGGCGCTGAACATCGCCGGTGTCGAACAGACCGCACCGCTGGAAGGCAAGGAAACCCGCTTCGGCACCACCGGCACGGTGCTGTGGTCAGTCGCTACCACTGCGGCCTCCAACGGCTCGGTCAATGGCATGCATGACAGTCTTAACCCGCTGACCGGCATGGTCGCGCTGGTCAACATGATGGTCGGCGAAGTGATCTTCGGCGGCGTCGGTGTCGGCCTCAACGGCATGCTGCTCAACGTACTGATCGCTGTGTTCCTCGCAGGTCTGATGATTGGCCGTACCCCGGAATACCTGGGCAAGAAGCTGCAAGCGCAGGAAGTCCGACTGCTGGTCGCCACCTTGCTGGTGATGCCGGTGGGCGTGCTGGTGCTGGGCGCGATTGCTGCCAGCCTGCCAGGCCCGGCCGGTGCGATCAGCAACCCTGGTGCACACGGTTTCAGTCAGTTGCTGTACGCCTATACCTCGGCCACGGCCAACAACGGCTCGGCGTTCGGCGGTTTCAGTGCCAACACCGTGTTCCACAACCTGATGCTCAGCCTGGCGATTTTCATCGGCCGCTTCGGTTACATCCTGCCGGTGCTGGCCCTGGCCGGTAGCCTGGCCATGAAGAAGACCGCGCCGCAGGGCCAGAACAGCTTCCCGACCCACGGCTTGCTGTTCGTCACCCTGCTGACCGTCACGATTCTGCTGGTGGGTGGCTTGACCTTCCTGCCTACCCTGGCACTGGGGCCGATTGCCGAACACCTGAGCCTGGGTTTCTGAGGAACCGATCATGAACTTACCTATTAATCCCGCAAAAAATGCTGCTGCGAAATCTACTGAATCGCAGGCCGCCGAATCGGCAAAAACCGGAATCGCGGCCCTGTGGCGTCCGGCGCTGGTGCAGGCGTTCGTCAAGCTCGACCCGCGTCAGCTCAAGCGTTCACCAGTCATGCTGGTGGTGGAACTGACCGCTATTCTGACCACTGTGCTGTGCGTGATCCCCAACCCGCAGGTGCCGACTTCGGTCTGTGTGCAGATCGCTCTGTGGCTGTGGTTCACCGTGTTGTTCGCCAACTTCGCCGAAGCGCTGGCCGAAGGCCGTGGCAAGGCGCGCGCCGACAGCCTCAAGGCGGGCAGCGAAGGGCTCAAGGCCCGTATCAGGGACGACAACGGCAGCCTGCGCATCATCAATGCCAGCGAGTTGCGCAAGGGCGACGTGGTGCGGGTCGAGATCGGCGAAATGATTCCCGGTGACGGCGAAGTCATCGAGGGCATCGCGGCCGTCAACGAGGCCGCGATTACCGGCGAATCTGCGCCAGTGATCCGCGAATCCGGTGGTGACCGCTCGGCCGTGACCGGCAATACCCGGCTGGTGTCCGACTGGCTGCTGATACGCATCAGCGCCAACCCCGGCGAATCGACGCTGGACCGCATGATCGCGCTGGTCGAAGGCGCCAAACGGCAGAAGACCCCCAACGAAGTCGCGCTGGATATTCTGCTGATCGGCCTGACCCTGATCTTCCTGTTGGTGGTCATCACCTTGCAGCCGTTCGCCCACTTCGCCGGTGGCAGCCTGCCGCTGGTATTTCTCGTGGCGCTGCTGGTCACGCTGATTCCCACCACCATTGGTGGTTTGCTGTCGGCCATCGGCATTGCCGGTATGGACCGCCTGGTGCGCCTCAATGTGATTGCCAAGTCCGGTCGCGCCGTGGAAGCCGCGGGCGATGTGCATGTGCTGCTGCTGGACAAGACCGGCACCATCACCTTCGGCAACCGTCGCTGCGCTGCTGTCTACGCTGCACCGGGTGTGACGCCCAAGGAGCTGGGCGAGGGTGCTTTGCTGGCCTCGCTGGCCGACGATACGGCAGAAGGCAAATCCATCGTCGAGTTTCTGCGCAACCTGCACCCGATGAACGAGCCGACTCTGAGCTCGGTGACGGCCGTGCCGTTCAGCGCTGACACACGTCTGTCCGGCGTTGATTATCAGGGCCACGTGTATCGCAAGGGCGCGGTGGATTCGCTGCTGGCTTTCATCAACATGCAGCGCAGCGAGCTGCCGCCTGTACTGGCCCGTGAGGTCGACAAGATTGCCAAGACCGGTGGCACACCGCTGCTGGTCTGCGCCAACGGTCGGTTGTTGGGCGCGATCCATCTCAAGGATGTGGTCAAGCCAGGTATTCGCGAACGCTTCGAAGAGCTGCGCAAACTGGGTATCCGTACCGTGATGGTCACCGGCGACAACCCGCTGACTGCCGCAGCGATTGCTGCCGAGGCCGGTGTCGACGACGTGCTGGCCGAAGCCACGCCGGAGAAAAAACTGGAGCGCATTCGCCAGGAGCAGGGCGAAGGGCGTCTGGTGGCGATGTGTGGCGACGGTGCCAACGATGCACCTGCACTGGCGCAGGCCGACGTCGGCATGGCGATGAATGACGGCACCCAGGCGGCGCGCGAAGCGGCCAACATGGTTGACCTCGACAGCGACCCGACCAAGTTGCTGGACGTGGTGCAGATCGGCAAGGAGCTGCTGGTTACCCGCGGTGCGCTGACCACCTTTTCGATTGCCAACGACGTGGCCAAGTACTTCGCGGTACTGCCCGCACTGTTTGCCTCGATCTACCCGCAACTGGGCGTGCTCAACGTCATGAAGCTGGCCAGCCCGCAGAGCGCGATTGTCTCGGCCATCGTTTTCAACGCGCTGATCATCGTCGTACTGATTCCGCTGGCCCTGCGTGGCGTGCGTGTGCAGGCGGCCAGCGCCGCTCACTTGCTGCGTCGCAACCTGCTGATCTATGGCCTGGGCGGCATCGTTGTGCCGTTTCTCGGCATCAAGCTGATCGACATGCTGCTGGTCGCACTCGGCCTTGTTTGAAGCCTGTGCTGCATGCCGGTCGGCGTGCAGCCTCACCTGATTGAGGATGTGCAGATGTCCAATGTATTGCGTCCGGCCTTGAGCCTGATCGTGTTGATGAGCCTGATCACCGGCGTGGCCTATCCACTGGTGGTCACCGGGGTTGCGCAAGTGGCGTTTCCGGCGCAGGCCAACGGCAGCCTGGTGTATGACGCGTCGGGCAAGGTGCGCGGCTCGACGCTGATCGCCCAGTCGTTCACCGGCGATGAGTGGTTCCAGTCGCGTCCTTCGGCGGGCGCATTCGCGACCGTGGCCAGCGGCGCGAGTAACTTTGCCCCGAGCAATCCGGCGCTGGCGACTCGCGTGAAAGAGGACGCTGCGAAACTGGCCAACGCTTCTCAGGAACCGATACCAATGGCCTTGCTGACCACCTCCGGCAGCGGACTGGACCCGCACCTCTCGCCTGAAGCGGTTGCCTGGCAGGCCGGTCGTGTTGCAGCGGCGCGCCAGTTGCCGTTGGACAAGGTTCAGGCGCTGATCGACGCCAATACTCAGCGTCCGCTGATCGGCCCACCCGTGGTCAACGTATTGGCCTTGAATATGAGCCTGAATCAGTTACCGTCTGCACCGCGCAACGCGCAGTTGTAACAAAGTACGCCTTGTACGCAGCAGATTCACTAAGCTGTAGCTGATCAGAAAGAGGGTGGTAACCAACGTGAGTGATTCCGGTCGAGCTGACGCACTGCTGGCCCAGTTGCCCCGCGAGGGGCGCGGGCGGCTGAAGGTGTTTCTGGGTGCCGCGCCAGGCGTCGGCAAGACCTACGCCATGCTCCAGGCGGCTCACGCGCAGCTGCGCCAAGGCGTGAAGGTGCTGGCGGGTGTGGTCGAAACCCACGGCCGCGCAGAAACCGAGGCGCTGCTCAACGGTCTGCCGCAACAGCCCTTGCTGCGCACTGAGTATCGCGGCATGACCCTCGAAGAAATGGACCTCGACGCGCTGCTCAAGGCTGCGCCGAGCCTGGTACTGGTCGACGAACTGGCGCACACCAACGCGCCCGGCAGTCGCCACGCGAAACGCTGGCAGGATATTCAGGAATTGCTGGCGGCCGGCATCGATGTGTACACCACCGTCAACGTCCAGCACCTGGAAAGCCTGAATGACCAGGTGCGCGGCATCACCGGCGTGCAGGTGCGCGAAACGCTGCCGGACTGGGTGTTGCAGGAAGCCTTTGATCTGGTGCTGATCGACCTGCCGCCCCGCGAACTGCTGGAGCGCCTGCGCGACGGCAAGGTCTACGTGCCTGAGCAGGCACGCGCGGCCATCGACGCATTCTTCACCCAGACCAACCTCACTGCACTGCGTGAAATGGCCATGCAGACGGCGGCTGCCCAGGTCGATAACGATCTGGCGCAGGGCTACCGGCAATTGGGCCAGTCGGCCCCGGCAGTTCGTGGGCGGATGCTGGTGGGCATCGACGGTGATATCCATGCAGAGCGTCTGGTGCGTCACGCCAGTCGGGTTGCCCAGCGTCGCCATCTGCCGTGGAGCGCCGTGCATGTGGACGACGGGCAAACCCTCGACGAGCAGTCTCGCGCGCGTCTGCAAAGCGCCCAACAACTGGCCGAGCGGCTCGGTGGCGAGGCGGTTTCCCTGCGCGCCGGGGAGGTCGCCCGAACGCTGGTGCAGCATGCCATCGAACGGCGCGCCAGCGTGGTGCTGGTCGGCCAGTCGCGACGGCATTGGCGGCGTCGCGTGTTTGGTGGCGGCGTCGCGGCACGCTTATTGCGCGAAGGGCACGGGCTGGAAATCTCGGTGCTCGACGACAGCGAGGAACTGCCTGATCAGCCGCCGCGTGCCCGTCCGGCTCACGAAGTGGTGTGGTTCGATTACGGTCTGGCCTTCGTCGCCACGCTGATCGCCAGTCTGGTCGCCTGGGGCGTTGCAGGCGTGCTGGCGCTGCCCAACATATCCCTGATCTTTCTTGCTGCGGTATTGCTGGTCGCCGTGCGCAGCAGCATGGGCCCAGCGCTCGCCTGTGCCGGGTTATCGTTCCTGGCCTATGACTTTCTGTTCATTCCGCCGAGTTTTTCCCTGAACATCCAGCGCGAAGAAGACGTGCTGACGCTGTTGTTCTTCCTGTTGATGTCGGCCTTGACCGGCAAGCTCGCGGCGCGCCAGCGCAGGCAGTTGCAGGCGTTGCGCGATACCCAGGAACAGACCAGCGAGCTGCTCGACCTGTCGCGCAAGATGACCGCCGCCACGGATCGCAAGGCGGTGCTCGCCGCCGCCGAACAGCATTTTTCCGGCTGGAAGGAACTGCATCTGTGCCTGGTCGATCGCGACGGGCAGGGCGGTTGGGTGGTCGAAACCGGTGGGCCACTGACGTTTTCGGAGCCCGAGCGCGCTGCTGCCGATTGGGCCTGGCAGCACGATCAACCCGCGGGCAGCGGCACCGGCACCTTGCCATCCGGGCGCTGGTGGTGGTGGCCGATCACCGCAGAAGAAGGGCCGTTGGCTCTATTGGGAGTCTGCGCGCGAGAAGGCCAGTCGTTTACCGCGCAGCATCGACGTCTGCTGGCCGCGCTTACCCAGCCACTGGCGCAGGCACTGGCCCGTGCGCAATTGGCTCAGGAACTCGAGGCGGCGCGTCTGCACGGCGAAACCGAGCAATTGCGCAGCGCCTTGCTGGCTTCGGTGTCCCACGACCTGCGTACCCCGCTGACCTCGATGCGCGGCAGCATCGACAGCCTGCTGGCTCTGGGCGAAGCCATTCCACTGGAGGATCGCCGCGAGCTGCTGGAGGGTACCCGTGACGAAGCCGAGCGCCTGGACCGCTATATCCAGAACCTGCTCGACATGACGCGTCTGGGGCATGGCGCTCTCAAGCTCGCCCGCGACTGGGTGTCGCCCGCCGATATCGTCGGCAGCGCGCTCAACCGGCTGCGTGCCGTACTGGCGCCCTTGCAGGTCAGCACCCAGGTGACCGGCGAGCTGCCGCTGCTGTATGTGCACGCGGCGCTGATCGAGCAGGCGCTGGTCAATGTGCTTGAGAACGCTGCGCGCTTTTCACCCGTCGACGGGCGCTTGCAGGTAGCAGCCGGTGTGGTCGACAGTGAACTGTTTTTCTCGGTCAGTGACGAAGGCCCGGGCATTCCCGAGGATGAGCGAGCGAAGATTTTCGACATGTTCTACACCGGCGCGCGCGGCGATCGGGGCGGGCAGGGCACAGGGTTGGGCCTGGCGATCTGTCAGGGCATGATCGGCGCACACGGTGGACGGCTCACGGTCGAGGACGGCATTGACGGGCTGGGCACGCGCATCACGCTGTTTCTGCCGCTGCAGGCGCAGCCGGACGTAGAACTGGAGGAATCCGCTTGAGCCAGGCGACCACCATTCTGGTCATCGATGATGAGCCGCAGATTCGCAAGTTCCTGCGCATCAGTCTGGTTTCGCAGGGCTACAAGGTGCTGGAAGCCGCCACTGGCGCTGAGGGCCTGACTCAAGCTGCCCTGAACAAACCGGATTTGCTGGTGCTCGACCTTGGGTTGCCGGATATGGACGGCCAGCATGTGCTGAGTGAGTTTCGCGAGTGGTCGGGAGTGCCGGTGCTGGTGCTCTCGGTGCGTGCCAGCGAGGCTCAGAAAGTTCAGGCGCTGGACGCCGGCGCCAACGATTACGTGACCAAGCCGTTTGGCATTCAGGAGTTTCTGGCCCGAATCAGGGCGCTGCTCAGGCAGGCGTCGGGCAGCGAAAAGCCCGAGTCTGCGCTTGAGTTCGGGCCGCTTACCGTGGACCTGGCCTATCGGCGTGTGCTGCTCGACGGCCAGGAAGTGGCGCTGACCCGCAAGGAATACGCGGTGCTGGCGCAGTTGGCGCGGCATCCCGGGCGGGTCATTACCCAGCAGCAGTTGCTCAAGGATATCTGGGGGGCCACGCACACCGAAGACAGTCATTATCTGCGTATCGTGGTGGGGCATTTGCGGCAGAAGCTGGCGGACGATCCGACCGCTCCGCGGTTCATCCTCACCGAGCCTGGAATAGGGTATCGTCTGCTGGCTGATCACTAGATGAAAAAAGCGAGCATAGCCCCGTGCTGCGGCACTTTTACTGCCCCGCACCGTCAAAGCCGCACACTCCCTGTTCACTCTGAGGTAACACCCGCATGAAAGCCCTTATCTGTCTGCCATTGCTTGTTTTGGTTCTTGCAGGTTGTGCTGGCAAGACTGGATATCGCGACAGCTGTGCTACTCAGCTCGACGCTGCCTGGCATGAGCTTGATCTGGCCAAGGCTGAAGGCTTCGCCGGAACGGTCAGTTACTCCAAGGCCTTGTCGCTGCTGACGGGTGCCAAGACTCAGCAGCAGTTCGAGGCGTTTGAAGGCTGCACCGAGAAGTCCGAGAAAGCCCGCTTCTACATCCGCGAGTCCCGCGCTGGCCGTTGATACCTGACGATACACAGGTCTGCTCTTGATTCTGGCCGAAGGCCGTGGGAGCGAGCTTGCTCGCGAAGAGGCCAGTAAAGCCCCTGAAAATGGGGCGTCCGGAAAATGACTATCGTGCCAATGCGTTGGCATGCGGTTCGTGACGCTCTGCGTCACGCAGCTGTTCTGTGGTTTCAGTGATTTCTCCATCTGGCTCAAGTCACCTTTTCGCCCCTCGGCTACTCACTTTGAGGGGCCAAAGTAAGCAAACCCCCAAGCTCCGTTTCCGGCCCGACTTCGTCGGGTTCCTTTGCCCTGTCACTGACGTCGCACTCTGCGTCGTCTGTGCCATCGCGCTCGAAAAGCATTTTAAGCAATTTGGCTAAAGGCACGGCCCGGGAGCTGATGGCTATCGTTCCTCACGCTCCGCGTGGGAATGCCGTTCGTGACGTTCTGCGTCACAAATCTTTCGGTCTGGCGAGACGGTAGGCCTAACCAACTCTGGCGAAACGGCCTACGCTCACTTTAAAGTGTTCGGACACTGGCATCGCTTGCAGTCCCACAGTCATGAAGCAGTTGCCGGAAGGGGCTTTCGATGGGTAGAAAACTCGATGCGTGCCTGAGCGCGATCAATGAGGTGGTGCTGGGCAAGGAGGCGCAGGTACGGTTGGCGATGACGTGTCTGGTCGGCGGCGGGCATTTGTTGATCGAGGACTTGCCGGGGATGGGCAAGACCACTCTCAGTCATGCGCTGGCGAAAATTCTCGGCCTGAGTTATCAGCGTATTCAGTTCACTTCTGACCTGCTGCCAGGTGACATCCTGGGGACTTCGATATTTGATCGGGACAGTGGGCAGTTCACCTTTCATCCTGGTCCGATTTTCGCCGAGTTGGTGCTTGCCGACGAGATCAACCGCGCCACGCCCAAGAGCCAGAGCGCGTTGCTGGAAGCGATGGAAGAAGGGCAGGTGTCCATCGAAGGCGCTACGCGTCTGTTGCCCGATCCGTTCTTTGTGATCGCGACCCAGAACCCGTTCAGTTCCGGCGGCACTTTTGCGTTGCCCGAGTCGCAACTGGACAGGTTCATGATGCGCATTTCCATGGGCTACCCGGCCAGAGCCGCAGAGAAAGCCCTGCTGCTGGGCGAGTCGCGCCGCGAGCTGTTGCCGCGTCTGCAACCGATTCTGGATCACGCCCTGCTTGGCCAGCTCCAGGCGCAGGCGCGGCAGGTGCGTGCCAGTGACGCACTGGTTGATTATGTCCTGCGACTGGTCGAGGCGACGCGCAGTCAGCCGCAGTTCGCTTACGGACTTTCACCCAGGGCGAGCCTGGCGATTCTGGCCGCAGCACGGGCCTGGGCGATGTTGCTGGGGCGGGAGTACGTGATTCCCGAAGACGTGCAGGCGGTGCTGCCATCGGTTATCGGACACCGTTTGCGTGAACGCAGCGATCCGACCGGGCATGGCGGCGGTGCGCTGGTGCAATGGCTGTTGCGCGAGGTGCCCGTGCTTTGATCGAACCGCTCAAACCGCTCTGGCAACGCTGGCTGTCGAGGCGAATTCCTCCAGCGTCACGCATTACCCTCGACCACCGGCGTATTTTCATCATGCCGACACGCACCGGCATGATTTACGCGCTAGTGCTGGTGCTTATGCTGCTGGTGGCGATCAATTATCAGAACAGCCTGGCCTACGGATTGACCTTTCTATTGCTGTCGATAGGCGTGCTGGCCATCCTGCACACCTACCGCAACATCAGCGGTCTGGTTCTGAGTGCGGGCGTGGCGCGTTCGGTATTCGTCGGCGAGCCGGTGCAATTGCGCCTGCGCCTGGAAAGTGCCGGGCAGGCCCACCAGGCATTGGGATTGGGCTGGAGTGCGACAGCATTGCAGTCCGGCGACGTGCAGCCCCGTGGGCTGACCGACCTGGAACTGACTCTGCCCGCCGAAAAGCGCGGCTGGCTGCGTGCGCCAAGGCTGCGCATCGAGAGTGTGTTTCCGCTGGGTATCTTTCGCGCCTGGAGCTGGCTAGATCTGGAGCAGAGCGCCTTGATCTACCCTCGACCCTTGTCCGGGACCATGCCGCTGCTCAAGGGCGTGCAGCCGCATGCCGAGGACGATGGCCATGCCACCCAGGGGGCCGGTGTCGATGATTATCAGGGCTTGCGCAGCTACCAGCCGGGTGACAATCGCAGTCGCCTGCACTGGAAAGCCTATTCCCGCGGGCAGGGGCTGCTGATCAAGGATTTCACCGACCTCAGTGGCCATGACCTGTGCCTGGACTTCATGGCGCTGGGCGGCGATATCGAAGAGCGCCTGTCGCGCCTGTGTTACTGGGTGCTGGAGCTGTCGCAGCGGCAGCAGCCGTTTGCCCTGCGGTTACCGGGCTTTTTGTCGGCGGTGGACAGCGGCGATGCACACCGCGAAGTCTGTCTGCGCGCCCTTGCGCTGTACGGCCATCGATCATGAACGACAAGGTCAAGACAGTTCAATCCGCGCCCATTCCGCGTGTCAGCCTGACCTGGCTCTTGGTGGCGCAGGCACTGGTGGTGTTGCCGTTCGCGCTGCATGTACCGGTGTCAATCACGATCCTCTGGCTCGGCTGTACGGTGTGGCGCGTGCAGGCGTTCCGGATGCGCGTGCGTTTGCCTGGCACCTGGGTCAAGTCCGGGCTGTTGGTGGGCACCGCAGGTGGCGTTTATCTGGCGCGCGGCAGCCTGGTCGGGCTGGATGCCGGGGCTGCGTTACTGGTGGCTGCATTCGTTCTGAAAATGCTGGAAATGAACAGTCGCCGTGACGCGCGCGTGCTGATTTTCCTCGGTTTCTTCTGCGTGGCGGTTGGCTATCTGTTCGAAGACAACCTGCTGTGGGCGCTCTTCAGTCTGCTGCCGGTCAGCGCGCTGCTGGCTGCGTTGATCGGCCTGCAACACACAGACCTGGCCGGCAGGTCGGCGGACACGCTCAAGCTGGCGTTGAAGCTGATGGCGCAGGCACTGCCATTGATGCTCCTGCTGTTTCTATTCTTTCCGCGCCTGGACCCGCTCTGGTCGCTGCCGCAGCCGAGTAACAAAGGCGTCACCGGCCTGTCGGACAACATGGCACCCGGCGACATGGCGGAACTGAGCAAATCGCCTGCACTGGTGTTCCGCGCCAGTTTTGAAGGGCCGATCCCGGCGCGCAATCAGCTTTACTGGCGCGGTTTGACCCTTGAGCAGTTCGATGGACGTCGCTGGTCGCAGTCGGCACGTGCCCAGACCGTGCAGATTGCGCAGTGGGAAAAACGCGGTGAGCCGCTGGCCTACAGCGTTGTCATGGAAGCCAGCGGCCGGCCCTGGTTGCCGAGCCTCGACGTGGCAGAAACCACGTTGCCGGACGTGCGGCAGATGAGCGACTTCCGCCTGCAGCGCAGACGCCCCATCGAGCAGTCGTTGTTGTACGCCGTCAACTCATGGCCGCAAAGCGTCCGTGATCCGCTGTCCAGCGAGCAGATCCAGCGTCAGGACCTGCAACTGCCTGCCAAGGGCAATGATCAGGCGCGGCAATGGGCCGATGAACTGCGCCGGCGCTACACCACACCAGACGCTATGGTCGCGGCGCTGCTCGGCTACTTCAGCGATCAGCCGTTTCACTACACCCTCAAACCGGTGCCATTGGGCAATGACAGCATCGATGAATTCCTGTTTGCCAGTCGTCAGGGTTTTTGCGCCCACTACGCCGGAGCCATGACCTTTGTCCTGCGCGCGGCAGGCATTCCCGCGCGGGTGGTGGCCGGGTATCAGGGCGGTGAGCTGAACCCCGACGGGCAGTACCTGACTGTTCGCCAGTTCGATGCGCATGCCTGGGTGGAATACTGGCAGCCAGGCGTGGGCTGGCGCAGCGTCGACCCGACTGCCGCCGTGGCGCCGCAACGTATCGAGCAAGGTCTGGAGCAGGCGCTGGCGGCGGACGAAGCGTTCCTGCAGGACTCTCCCTATTCAGCGTTACGCTACCGTAACGTGGCTTGGGTCAACGCCCTGCGCCTCAGTTGGGATAACCTCAATTACGGCTGGCAGCGCTGGGTACTGGGCTATCAGGGACAACAGCAGTTACAAATTCTCGGTCGCTGGTTTTCAGGCTTCCAGGCGCCGGTTTTTGTTCTGGGAACCCTGTTTTCACTGGGGGTGGTGGCGTTATGGCTGTTCAAACCCTGGCAACGCGAAAGCGACTCGCAGTTGCGCGTGTTCAACGCATTTGAACGCTTGCTCGCCCGTCATGGTCTGCGTCGTATGCCGGGTGAAGGCGCTGACGCATTCTGCCGCAGGGCGGTACTCTACTTTCCGCAGCATGCCGAGGCCATTGAAGGTTTCATCCGCGAATTTCAGGCGCAGCGCTACGCTGGGCGTCTGGCTTCGGCGAGCCGCTTGAGGCAGGCGCTGAGCACGTTGCGTCGGGTTTTGCCATGGAGGTTGTCAGCCGTCAGGGACAGGCATTCATGAATCAGTTTGTCGAAGGGGAATTGCATGTCTTCAATGGTGGATCATCTGGTCGCCGAAGTGCTGGCGCTGGATGTCAAATTACTCGCGTGTCAGGCACGCCTTGCCGTTTCGACTGACAGCGAAGCGCTGCACGATTTACGTACCACGGTGCGCCGTCTGCGCAGCGTATTGCGGCCCCTGCGGGAAAACCCGAGTGCGGCAGAGCTGGAAGAGGCGGCCAAGGCGGTCGGCCAATTGACCACGCCGCTGCGTGACATGCAGGTGCTCGCCGGGTTTCTTGAAGAGCAGGGTTTGAACGAGGCCGCGTTCACACGCAACCGCTACCTGGAAACCGCCTGCCCCAAGGTCGCCAGCTCGTCCGAGCTGACCCGTCTGCTCAAGCTGATTGACCGGTTCCCGGAAATGCTGCGTCTGCAACAGCGCCAGGGCATGTTGCGGGGTCTGCGCAAGACCATTGAAAAACGCATGGACAAGCAATGGCACAAGCTGCGTGTTGCCATCGCTGAGCCGGGACACGATCGGCATGACCTGCGTTTGCTGATCAAGCGCGTACGCTACGCTGCCGAAGCCTATCCGCAACTCAGTCATCAGCCGAAAAACATGCAAGCCCGGCTCAAATCCGCACAAGGCGAACTGGGCGACTGGCATGATCATCTGCAATGGCTGGCGCAGGCTGCGGAACAACCTGATCTGGCCCCCTGCGTGCCGGGCTGGCAAATCGGCATAGTACGTGCCGAACGCAAGGCCGAAGCGTCGCTCAAACGCCTGGCCAAGGCCTGTTTCTGATCCGGTAATTTATCGTGAGGCATGTCATTCAGGCCGCAAAAATGGCCATTATGCGGCCTGTCGATAACTAAGAGGATGGTTATCATCCATCCACTTGTGTGTTGACGTGTGGAGTGAACATGACCTTTTCTGAACTGATCGATGCGCTGCGTCGTGATCCTCGCGCTGTCACGATCCCTGCCGAATGGTCTCAGGGGCGTGCCTGCTTTGGCGGGCTGATGGCTGCGCTGACCTACGAAGCGATGCGTGCACAGGTGCCGGAAGGGCGGCCGGTTCGTTCGCTGGCGATCACCTTTGTCGGGCCGGCGGCGCCCGGGGTGCCGATTGCTTTCGAGGTCGACATCCTGCGCCATGGCAAGGCAGTCAGTCAGGTGCTGGGGCGCGCAGTGCAGAATGGTCAGGTAATGACCCTGATACAAGGGAGCTTCGGTGCCCCTCGAGAATCAATGATCACCTTTGCCGCAGAGGCCGCGCCGGTCCTCAAACCGGTCGAACAATGCCCGGAGCTACCGTTCGCCAGCGGCGTGATGCCTGATTACCTGCGTTTCATGGACATCCGCTGGGCGTTGGGCGGCATGCCTTTCAGTAACACCCAATCGCCGGCGATAGGCGGCTACGTGCGCTTTCGCGATGAGGCGCACGCCACGCCCATGAGCGAAGCGCATATTCTGGCCCTGGTGGACACCTGGCCGCCTGCGGTGTTGCCGCACCTGGACAAGCCGGCACCCGGCAGTTCACTGACCTGGACCATTGAGTTCGTCCAGCCCCAGCCGTCGCTGGATACCCTGCAGTGGTGCAGCTATCGCGCAGTCATCGAGCATGCCCGCGATGGCTATGGTCACACCGCCGCGGCATTATGGAGCCCCGACGGCGAGCTGATCGCGATCAGTCGCCAGACGGTCACCGTGTTTGGCTGACCGGCAACCGGATCAAGGTTTGCGAGCGGCCCGAGCGGCGTCCTGGCGCTGAAAACCCAGCGCCGCCACCAGGCCGATCACGCCGATGGCAACCGATGAAAGGCTTTCGGAAAACAGACCGTTGAGGATCAGCAGGGCCGCCAGAATGAACAGCGGTACGGCGATCAGGTACAGGGCCAGACTGGTCGAGTGCTCTTGACTGTCGTTGCTGTCACGCCATTGATTCAACTGCAGATCGGAAAGTGGCTTGTTCATGATGCGGTCCTCTTCAGGTAACGCGTAAAGCGTCGTTCAATGCCTGAAGGATAGGCCCGCGCGCTGATGGCTGACGAGTCAAGCCTGTCTATCGTGGCGATAGCCTGTTACAGCTTGAGCTGGCCAATGGCGGCATTCAGTTCGCCTGCCAGCGTGGCCAGTTCGTCACTGGTGCTGGCCGAGTCAACCGTCTGGATCACCGTGCGTTCGGTGACATCGCGGATACTCACCACCGCACGGTTCATCTCCTCGGCGACCTGACTTTGTTGCTGGGCCGCGACGGCGATCTGCGTGTTGCTTTCGCGCATCTGCGCCACGGCACCGGCAATCGCCGCCAGTGCATCGCCGGCTTCCCGCGCCTGCTGCACGCATTCGTCGGCCTTGTACGAGCTTTCCTGCATGAAATCCACCGCATCGCGGGTGCCGCTTTGCAGGGTCGAGACCATCGTGGTGATTTCATCGGTGGAGGTTTGCACCCGCTTGGCCAGATTGCGTACCTCGTCGGCGACCACGGCAAAACCCCGACCCATTTCCCCGGCGCGTGCGGCTTCGATGGCTGCGTTGAGGGCGAGCAGGTTGGTCTGCTCGGCGATGCTGTGGATCACGTTGACCACACCGTTGATCTTCTGGCTGTCTTCGGCCATGCGCTGGATCATTTCCGCCGTCTGCTGCACGCCGCTGGACAGCCCTGCGATGGACACCTGCACGCGGTCGACCACCACTTTGCCACTGCCCGCCAGCGCGTCGGCGGTCTGCGACTGATCACGGGTAGCCGTGGCGTGCTGGGCAATGTGATGAACCGTAGCGGTCATCTCGTTGATGGCCGTGGCCACCTGGTCGGTTTCGCTTTGCTGGCCGAGCATACCCTGGCGCACTTCCTTCATGCCCGCCGCCAGGTGCGCGGCACCCTGATCGAGACGGCCAGCGGTTTGTGAAACGGTATTGACCACTCGCTGATAGCCGGCCTGCATGGCATTAAAGGCCTTGGCCATCTGTCCGACCTCATCGTCACTGCGATTGGGAACACGGGCCGCCAGGTCGCCGCTTTTTTCCACATGCAGCATCACATCCTTGAGCGCGTTGAGCTGGCTGAGCAGAAAGCGGATCAGCAGTTGCGAAGCGCAGAGCATCAATAACATCAGCACGAAAACCGCAATCGCGTAGTGCGTGAAGCGATCCAGCAGGATTTGCATGAAGGTCGGGGTGAATGCCAGTAGCGCAATCCGTTGCTCGGCGCCCCGGGTGATGATCTGCGCACCGCTCAGCCATCGATCGCCAGCGGGCTTGTTCAGCGCAACCCAGTCGCTGGCGTCAGCCAGTTCCGGCAGCGCAAGGCCATCCAAAACGGGTGTCTGACCCTGTCGGTACGTCAGCAAGACATTACTGGAGGGCAGGGCCGTGTCGACGGGCCAGTCGGTCAGCAGCCGCGCCTGCGCTTGTGCTGCCTGGCGCGACGCATCCGTGCGCGCGTGTTGTTCAGTTTGCATGGCGTACAGCACCAGCAACAGGGTGGTGACGAAAGCGACCGCGTTGACGGCCCAGAACTTATATTTCAGTGACAGGTTGCCAAGCCATGAGCCCATGAGTGGTCTTCTTCGGTGATCGGTTGAGATAGCAGCAAGATGCCATCACTGTGCCTCAGCCAACGAAGAGACTCTTGATGCGGGTCAAGAAAGCTGCAGATTTTCATCCTCCGGGTTTGTTTTCAGCACTGGCAAGGCAAAAAACTGCCGTGCGCAATCTGTGCTGTGGCGTGCGAGGTCTTCCTGCGTTTCGCCCCGGTGCAAGGCTACTTCGCGCAAGACTTCCGGCAGGTAAGCCGGCTCGTTGCGACCGTTTTTCGGCTTGGGACGCAGGCTGCGTGGCAGCAGGTAGGGCGCATCGCTTTCCAGCATCAGCCGGCCGCGAGGGATGTTGCCCACCAGTGCGTGCAGGTGGGTGCCGCGTCGCTCGTCGCAGATCCAGCCGGTGATGCCGATATGCAGATCAAGGTCCAGGTAACTGAACAGCGCGGCGCGCTCACCGGTGAAACAGTGCACGACTGCCGCGGGCAGGCGGTCGCGGTAGTCGCGCAGAATTTCCAGCAGCCGCTGGTTGGCGTCGCGTTCGTGGAGGAACACCGGTAATTGCAGTTCCACGGCCATGGCCAGATGCGCTTCGAGGACCTTTTCCTGCTGAGGGCGAGGCGAGAAATCGCGATTGTAATCCAGGCCGCATTCACCCACGGCGCGAACGCGATTTTCCTTGAGCAGGGCATGCAACTGTTTCTCGGTGTCGCCGGTCCAATCGCTCGCCGAATGCGGGTGGATACCCGCCGTGCAGAACAGGCGTTGCGCGCTCTCATCCAGCTCGTGACACAACTGCAGGGCCTGTTCGCTGCCTTCGACACTGGTGCCGGTCACCACCAGTTGCTGGACGCCTGCGGCATAGGCGCGGTCGAGTACCGCCTGTCGCTACGAGGCGAAGCTTGCGTTGGTCAGATTGACGCCGATGTCGATGAGTTGCATGGTGCTACCTCCAGCTGAAGGCTGTCGAGCATACCAGAGCTCTGGCCACAACAAGAAAACGCTGGGTATTCAAGCGATTGAACCTGTGGGTTCAACGATTTCCTTCGCTGTTCGATGCTGCTGCGTGACCTCAAGATTTCCTTTTTCCTGATTTTTTCCGGCATTGCCCTGGGGAAGTGAATGATCCGATCCGCGCTTGTGTCTTTGATGTGCCTGTTACCGCTGCTGCCCTTGCAGGTTTCTGCTCGTCAGACCGGTCCCGAGGTCGTGCAACACACTGTGCAGGTGCGCGATTTGCCGGCGATTCGCAGCAGCAAGGTGCTACGCGTGCTGGTCAATCAGAGCCGTAACAGCTCCGGTGACGTCAAGGGCCAGGAAATCGGCATCGAATACCATCGCCTGCAAGCCTTTGAGCAGTACCTCAACAGCCATGCCCGAGCGGGGCAGAGGGTCACGATCAAGGTCGTCCCCAAGGCCAAGAACCAGTTGCTCACCGCCTTGCAGCGCGGAGAAGGCGACATGATCGCGCCGGGGGAACTGCTCGATGTCAGCGACGCCAAGGGTATTCAGGCCAGCGCACCCATCGTGCATGACGTGCCTCTGGTGCTGGTCGGCGTTAGTGGTCAGCGCAGTGTGCGCCGTGTGGAGCAATTGTCCGGAAAGACCCTGAGCCTGCCCACCGGCAGTGCGGCCGACGAAGCCCTGCATCAGGTCAATCGACAACTGGAGCTGCGCAAGCTGCCCCTGGCAAAAATCGAATGGGTCGACCCCAGCCTGGCCGTCGAGGATGTGCTGGAAATGGTCCAGGCCGGGATTTACCCGATGACGCTGGTCGAGCAGCCGATTGCCGAGCGCTGGGCGAAGATCATGCCCAAACTGCGCATCGACCGCGGCCTTACGTTGCAGACCCACGGGGATATCAGCTGGTTCGTGCGTGACAATGCCACCCAGCTGCGGGCCAGTGTCGATGATTTCCTCAAAGGCTATAAGCCCTCGGCCCAGCAGGATCAGGTGTTGGCCAAGGCGTACAAGAACACCTACAAGGTCAACAACCCGCTGGTGCGCAACAACCTGCAGCGCCTGGAACAACTGCGTCCGATGCTGCAGCGCCATGCCGATGCGCAGGGCATGGACTGGCTGGACCTGGCTGCCCTCGCGTTCAAGGAGTCCAGACTCGACCCGACTGCCAAGGGCAGCGGCGGCGCGACAGGGCTGTTGCAGATCACTCCGTCGGCGGCAAAAAGCGTTGGCGTACCGAGTATCCAGAGCGCTGACGACAATATCCGTGCCGGCTCGCGCTATATGGCGCTGATCCAGCGCAAGTATTTCTCCAGTAACCGGGTCAACGAACGCGAGCGCATGGCATTCGTGATGGCCGCCTATAACCTGGGGCCCGAGCGCGTGCAGGGCATGCGCGAGGAAGCGCGGCGTCGCGGGCTGAACCCGAACCAGTGGTTCTTCCAGACCGAACGTGTGGCAATGGAGCAGGGCGGTGCCAATGTCGTTGCGTTCGTGAACAGCGTGAACAAGTACTACCTGGCTTTCGACCGCGAGCGTGACTCGCTGGAAAAGAGCGGCACGAAACCTGCGTTAAAACGCTAAAGATCGATTTATTCGATTTGTATGCGCCGTTATTTGCGGTTTTTACATGAGTGAATTTGATTATCATGACGCCACTCGTTGTTAATCACTCCCCACTCACGGAAAGTCGCCCATGAACACATTGATCAAGTCGGTCCTCACCACTCGCGCCGGTTACGGCCTGACTGTCCTGCGCGTCATCGTCGGTATCGCGTTCATCGCGCACGGCAGCCAGAAATTGTTCGGCGCCTTCGGCGGTTATGGCCTGGAAGGCACTGCGCAGTACATGGAAAGCCTGGGCTTGACGCCGGGTTACCTGATGGCGCTGATGTCAGGCAGCGCCGAATTCTTTGGCGGCCTGGGTCTGTTGTTGGGGCTGCTGGCTCGTCCGGCTGCGGTCGTGGTGATCCTGCTGTTGCTGGTGGCGATCTTCACCGTTCACATCCACAACGGTTTCTTCATGGCCAAAAACGGCTACGAGTACGCGCTGGCACTGCTCGGCGGTGCCGTGGCGGTACTCATCGAAGGTGCAGGCAAGTTGTCGCTGGACCGTATCATCGCCCGATAACCGGCTACGCTTGCTCTGCAAGGCCCGCTCTTGTGGCGGGCCTTGCGCGTTTGCAGGCACCCGCCATGAATGGCAATTGACAATGAATGGGACGTTTCTCTAGGATGCGTGCTCAAGCGCCGATTTAACAACTACTTGCGGGGCGCCTGGCAAGGCTGAGGCCTTGTCGAAATACCGCTAAAACGTTGGTTCGGTGTTGCCTCTCACCGCTGCCCAGCGGATCTTGCGAGGCAGAGAAACAACCATGAACAACCTGCGCCCCCTCATTCGTCTTTCCCCGATCAGCACGGTCTTGTCACGCAAGAACCCGAAAATCCTTCTCAGCGGCTCCCATCAGCCCACGCTGTTGCGCTATCTCGACGGCTGGCCCCGTCGGCGTGGCGGTTCCTGTGCGTTTTTGATTCAGTTCGTCGAGACCCACCAGTCTCTGAGCCATTTTGCCGACGATCAATTCGACCTCGCCGTGGTGCAATCGCCGCAGGCAGATGATGTCGGGCAGGTGATTAGTGACCTGACCCGCATTGCCCGGCAGGGCTTGATTACGCTGGGTTGAATGGCCTGAGTCAGCCAATTGGCATAGAAGGCATATTGCTGGCCCCCGACGCGTGAACGGACAGGCAAAATCGCCGCCTTATCAAAGGATTAGGTGGTTTTCGCATGCGTTTGGTCTATTGTGCTCTGGCGTGCCTGACGCTTTCCGGGCTGGCTTTCTCCGTACAGGCCAGAAACGCGACGGAAAACGAGCGTTATCTGTGTCGTTGGGGCTCGGCCATTGCGGGCGGTGCGCAGGCCTCCAAGTTGTCAGGCGTTACCCGCTATGGGGCGCGGCAGAAGCTGCAGGCGCGCAAGTTTGCCAAACAATGGATGCGGCCCATGGCATTGCGCATCACGGAACAGACCTACGACAGTGAGTCGCGGCTGAAGCCTGATGCGGTGACCAAGGTCTATTACGACGGCTGCATCCAGCACGAGGTGGCGCGACGTTGAGTCTTTGTCGCCTGTCGAACTGATTTTCGCAGGGCCGGAGAAACCGCTTGAGTACAAAGATCATCACCCGTGACGGGCATGAAGCCCTGAAGAAAGAGCTCGACTACCTGTGGCGAGAGCACCGGCCTGACATTACGCAAAAGGTCGCTTGGGCGGCATCGCTCGGGGATCGCAGCGAAAACGCCGATTACCAGTACAACAAGAAGCTGCTGCGCGAGATCGACCGACGCGTGCGCTACCTGCGCAAGCGCCTCGAAGACATGCGTGTCGTGCAGTATTCGCCGGAGCAGGAAGGGCGGGTGTTCTTCGGTGCCTGGGTCGAGATCGAAAACGAAGCGGGCGATCTCAAGAAATTCCGCATTGTCGGCTATGACGAAATCTATGGGCGCAACGACTACATCTCCATCGACTCGCCCATGGCGCGCGCCTTGCTGAAGAAGGAAGTCGGCGACGAGGTGCTGGTCAATACGCCCGAAGGCGAGAAGCTGTGGTTCGTGAACTCGATTGATTACGAGAAGTGAGGCCGGACGCAGAGCGCCCGGACCTGCATTCTCATGCGCTCATCGCTATACACAACTCCTGATGAGCCCGGAGAGTGAGGCTAAAACCGTAGCGTCAGGCAGGGTGCAGATCTCTGTGCGAGTGACCGGGGCGGCGATCCGCATTGCTCACGAAGACGTTGGTCCAAACGCCCTATTTCTGAAGGCTGTACCGGCCTCTTCGCGAGCAAGCTCGCTCCCACTGGATGGTGAGTAGCCTCAACCCTCGCGTAGCACGGTCAGCGGACTGACGTTCAATGCGCGGCGGGTGCCGAATACACCGGCACCGCCGACCAGCAGGGCACCGATCACCGGGAGCAGCAATAGCCACGGATGCGGTTGCCATTCCAGCGAAAAGGCGTAGCGGTACAGTACAAAGCTCACCAGCTCACAACCGAGTGCCGCCAATACACCGCTCGCGGCGCCCAGCAAACCGAATTCGATGCGTCGCGACTTGATCAGCAGTGCTCGCTCTGCGCCCAGTGCCCGCAGCAGTGCGCCTTGCCGGATGCGTTCATCCAGCGTGGCCTGCAATCCGGAAAACAGCACGGCGATACCCGCGGCCAGCACGAACAGCAGGACGAACTGCACGGCCAGGGTGACCTGATCGAGGATGCTGCGTACCTGTGCCAGCAAAGCCTCTACACCCAGAATGCTGATGGACGGGTAGGCGCGCGACAGCTCGACGATCTGCTTGTCCTGGCCGGGTGGCAGGTAGAAGCTGGTCAGGTAGGTGGTCGGCAAGTCGGCGAGGGTGCCGGGCTGGAAAATCATGAAGAAGTTGGGCTGGAAGGTATCCCAGTTCACATTCCTGAGGCTGGTCACCACGGCTTCGCGGGTCAGTCCGCCGACAATGAAACTCAGGCGGTCGCCCAGCTTGATTTTCAGGCTGTCGGCCAGTTTGGCCTCGATCGAGACACCGGGCGTTGCATCACGTTGCCCGGAGTCAGGCAACGCCTTCCACCAGTTACCGGCAGTCAGGGTATTGCCCTCGGGAAGCTCGGCGGCCCAGGTCAGGCTCAGGTCGCGACGCGTGGCATTTTCACCGCGCGAATCCTTGGTCACGAAGTTACTGACCTGTTCACCATTGATGCTGGTCAGGCGTCCTGGCACCACCGGGTAAAGGGGCGCAGCGTGAGTGGACAGCTTGCTCAGGGTCTGGGCGAAGTTTTCTTTATCGGCTGGCAGTACGTTGAGCACGAAATAGTTCGGTGCATCCTTGGGCAGCTGATTTTGCCAGGTGTCGAGCAGCTCACCGCGCAGCAGGGCGATCAAGCCCATCGACAACAGGATCAGGCCGAAAGCCAGTGATTGTCCGGCAGCGGCCAGCGGGTAACGCAGCAGTTGCCCCAAGCCCAGTCGCCAGGGCAGCGAGGCGCCGGACAGCAGACGGCGCAGGCTGTTGAGCGCCAGTAACAGCAGACTGCCGAGCAGCAGCGCGGCGACGATACCGCCACCCAGCAGGGCGAAGGTCAGCACCAGATCCAGGCTCAGACGCCACATGATCAGGCCCAGCGCAAGCAGCGCCGCGCCATACACGAGCCAGGAGCTGGCGGGGATCGGCAGCATGTCGCGGCGTAGAACACGCAGCGGCGGCACGCGACCCAGTGCAGCCAGCGGCGGCAGGGCGAAACCGGCCAGTGCTACCAGCCCGGTGCCCATGCCGGCCAGCGCAGGCAGCACGCCGCCTGGCGGAACGGTTGCCGGAAGCAGATTTTGCAGCAGCGCGAACAGCCCGAGTTGTGCAAGCCAACCCAGCAAGGCACCACTCAGGCTGGCCAGCAAGCCGATGATCGCCAGTTGCAGACTGAACAGGGTCATCGCCTCACCGCGCGACAGCCCCAGGCAGCGTAGCAGGGCGCTGGCATCGAAGCGCCGTGCGGCGAATCGGGATGCCGACAGCGCCACGGCAACGCCCGCCAGTAAGACGGCAACCAGACTGGCCATATTCAAATAACGTTCGGCCTTGCCCAGTGCGCCGCCAATCTGCTGGCTGCCATCGCGGGCGTCCTTGATTTCCTGATGCGGCTCAAGACCCGGCTCGATGGCTTTGCGATAGGCCGCCAGTGCTTCCGGCGGGCCGCTCCACATCTCCCGATAGGTGACCCGGCTGCCCGGTTGCACCACGCCAGTGGCGGCAAGGTCCTGCAGGTTGATCATCACGCGCGGGGTCAGGCTGTAGAAGTTGCCTGCCCGGTCTGGCTCATAAGTCAGTATGCGGGTCAGTTTCAAGGTTTTGGAGCCGACGTCGAGGTCGTCTCCCACCTTCAGGTCGACCGCAGGAAGCAGGCGTGCCTCGACCCAGGCTTCACCCGGTTGCGGGCCGCTGCCAGCCTGTTCCGGCTGGTACAGGTCTGCGGCGCTTTTCAGTTCGCCGCGCAATGGGTAAGCGTCGTCCACCGCCTTGATGCTTGACAGCTGGATGCCCGAGTCGGTCGCGATCACGCTGGAAAAGACCACGATCTGCGCATGCTTGAGTTGCAGGCGTTTGCCTTCTTCGACCTGCTCGGCACGCGCCGGGCTCGAGCCTTCAAGGATCAGATCTGCGCCCAGGAACTCGGTCGCCCGCAGCAACATCGCGCCGTTCAGACGGGCGCCGAAATAACCGATGGCGGTGCTCGCCGCCACAGCGACCAGAAGGGCAAAGAACAATACCCGCAACTCTCCGGCGCGGGCATCGCGCATCAGTTGGCGGACAGCGAGGCTCAGCAGGCGGGCAAAAGGCAAACGTGCCATCAAGGCTCCAGCGGGGCGACCAGTCGGCCCCCTTCAAGACGGATCAGGCGACGGCAGCGATGCGCCAGACGCTCATCGTGAGTGACCAGCACCAGCGTGGTGTTGCGCTCCTTGTTCAGTTCGAAGAGCAGGTCGCTGATACGCTCGCCGGTGTGGCTGTCGAGGTTGCCGGTGGGTTCGTCGGCGAACAGCACGTCGGGGTCGGCAGCGAAGGCGCGGGCAATGGCGACCCGTTGCTGTTCACCACCGGACAACTGACGCGGGGTATGGGTCAGGCGCTGGCCAAGGCCCACCCGTTGCAGCAGATCGCGGGCTTTTTCGCGGGCGTCTTTGCGGCCTTCGAGCTCCATCGGCAGCATGACGTTTTCCAGCGCGTTCAGGCTGTCGAGCAACTGGAACGACTGAAACACGAACCCGACGTGCTCGGCCCGCACTCTGGCGCGCTGGTCTTCATCCAGCTCGCTGAGATTGCGGCCTGAAAGGATGACCGAACCGGCGCTCGGCAGGTCCAGTCCGGCGAGTAAACCGAGCAGGGTGGATTTGCCCGAACCGGAGGCGCCGACGATGGCCAGCGTGTCGCCCTTGTTTAGTTCCAGGGAGAGTTCGTGCAGGATGGTCAGGTCACCTTCGGTGCTGGGGACTACTTTGCTGAGGCTTTGGGCACTGAGAATACTTTCACTCATGGAGAATCCGATGCGTGCGTTGTTTTTAAGTGCTGGCCTGGGGTTACTGCTGCTGTCACAGGGCGCGTTGGCGGGCACGGTATTGATCGTTGGGGATAGTATCAGTGCGGCTTTCGGGCTGGATACCCGCGTGGGGTGGGTCAGCCTGCTGGAACAGCGTCTGGGCAAGGAGGGATTCGACGACAAGGTGGTCAATGCCTCGATCAGTGGCGACACCAGTGCAGGCGGCCAGGCGCGTTTGCCTGCGCTGCTTGCAGAGCATAAGCCGGAGCTGGTTATTCTGGAGTTGGGGGGCAACGATGGCCTGCGCGGTCAGCAGCCTGCTCAATTGCAACAAAACCTTTCATCGATGATCGACCGCTCGCAGGCGGCGGGTGCCAAAGTGCTGTTGTTGGGCATGCGTATCCCGCCCAACTACGGGCCACGCTACACCAAGGCCTTTGAAGAGGTTTACAGCAACCTGGCCAAGGAGAAAAAGGTCCCCTTCGTGCCGTTCTTTCTCGAAGGTGTAGGCGGGGTGCCTGAACTGATGCAGGCCGATGGTCTGCATCCGGCCGCCGCTGCTCAGGGCAAGTTGCTGGAAAATGTCTGGCCGAGCCTGAAACCGCTGCTTTGAGGCTTTCCCGGGCGGGGGCTTTCGGCTAATGTGGCGCCCCCGATCTGGAGCCCCCCATGCCGCGTCCCGCCTGGTCCCTGTATGCCTATCAAATGCTTGAACCCGATGAGCAGCTGGATCTGTTCGCCTGTCAGGAAGTGCGCGTCCATTTGATCGCTCGCCAATTGGAGCTGGGCGGCTCGATCGACCGTACATTATGTGGCACGTTGTTGCCGGCCCATCCGCAAATGCGCGCCGTCGAACTGCAGGCCATGCGCGATGAGCGTCTGTGTCCCCTGTGCAAGGCCATCATGGATGCGCAGCGCAGAGGGATGAATCCGATCTGGCCTGAACTCTAGCTGTCATGACTGCCCGAAGGGCAACCGCAGATATCCCCGATCCGGCAAGGGCCGGTGTACACTTCAGTTCTTGTTTCCATCTCTTTAGTCGTTACCCGAAGGATCTTCCCGGATGTTGTCGCGCATTCCAGCCGTTACCCGCTGTCTGTCGCTTGCTGCTCTGTGCGCGGCGAGCTCTGTCCATGCACTGGAGTTTCCGTTGCCGCCGCCCGGCGAAGACATCGTGGGGCAGGTGCAGGTCATCAAGGCCAAATACGAAGACACCTTCGCCGACCTTGGCACCCAATATGATCTGGGCTACCTGGAAATGATCGCCGCCAACCCTGGTGTCGATCCCTGGCTGCCGGGTGCAGGCAAGGACATCGTGCTGCCGACCCGTTTCATTCTGCCGCCGGGGCCGCGCGAAGGGATTGTCATCAACCTTGCCGAATACCGCATGTATTACTACCCCAAGGGTCAGAATGTCGTGCACACCTATCCGCTGGGTGTCGGTCGTGAAGGCTGGGGGTCGCCGATCGGCGTGACCAAGGTGACGGCCAAGACGCCGAACCCGACCTGGACGCCGCCAGCCTCGATCAAGGCCGAGCATGCGGCCGATGGTGATCCGCTGCCAGACGTGGTGCCGGCCGGTCCGGACAACCCGCTGGGGCCGTTCAAATTCGGCCTCGGGCTTTCCGGCTACCTGATCCACGGCTCGAACAAGAAGTTCGGCATCGGCATGCGCACCAGTCATGGTTGTTTCCGCATGTATAACAATAACGTGCTGGAACTGGCCGACATGGCCCCGGTCGGTACGACGGTGCGCATCATCAGCGAGCCTTACAAGTTCGGGATCAGCGGCGGCAAGGTTTACCTGGAAGCGCACACACCGGTTGATGACCTGGGCAACCCGTCGGTGGTCGACAAGCACACTGCGGTGATCAATGCGCTACTCAAGCGTGACGACCTGGCCAATAACCTGCGCATGAACTGGGACGTGGTGCGTGATGTAGTCGCGGCCGAAGACGGCATACCGGTGGAGATCGCAGAGCCGGGCAAAGCGCCTGCGAGTGCTGAAGAACCGGTGATTTTTCAGTAAATCGCCGCCGGCAGTTGCTCTCGTGCCAATGCTCAGCGTTGGCATGATAGTCAAAAGAAAAGTCATCGGGTCTTAGCCCTGTCCCTGGAGTCATTCAGGCTTCTGCAGGCAATCACTCAGCCAGACAACAGGCAAAAAAAAGCCGACCCGTTGCCGGGTCGGCTTTCAATAACCCCGGGGGATTATTACTTGCGGCTGGCTTTGTCCAACATGCGCAGAGCGCGCTCGTTGGCTTCGTCAGCAGTTTGCTGAGCTTTTTGAGCAGCAGCCAGAGCTTCGTCAGCCTTGCGGTAGGCTTCGTCGGCACGTGCTTGCGAACGAGCTGCTGCGTCTTCGGTAGCTGTCAGACGAGCTTCGGTTTCTTTGGATACGCTGCTGCAACCGGTAGCCAGAACTGCGGCCAGAGCCAGAGCAGAGAATTTCAGAACGTTGTTCATCGTGTTCACCTTCAAGGAATTTTTTTTCAAATTAGTCATCTCTCGAAAATGAGAAAACGACCAGCGTACATAGTACCCATTGTTTGTAGTAAGTAAACGGACCCGGCGCAAGAAGCTGCTAAAATTCCTCGCTTTGAAAGCGTTCCGCGTTACTTCTCAAGCGTTCTGTACAAAAACTATCCACTTTAACGGGACCCATGCCGTGCTGAAGCGTTCCCGACAGTTCTCATCAGCCCTGGCCTGATCGACTGTCGGTCGGCACGCGAACATTTAAAGGTGTTTTTACATCGACCGCGCTTGAGCATAGTCGCTAATGGCGCCTACTATCTCAATGTGATGTCCGTCGAGATCGGCAGTGCTCTACCGGTGTCGAAAACAGACACTGGGTGGCGTAGATGTTCCTTCGCCTGAAAAAGACCGGTAAGGTAGGGGTCAAATTCCAAGACCCGCGAGGAGTAGCGATGAGCGAGGCGTTGTCCATCCACCATGACGAAGTCGGCCACCATTTCGAAATCATTATCGACGGCCACCGTGCTTATCTGACCTACATGGATCTCGGCAAGCAGACCCTGGATTTCTATCGGACCTTTGTGCCGGACGCCTTGCGAGGTCGCGGAATTGCCGCGGCGCTGACCAAGGAGGCGCTCGATTATGCCGACAGCATGGGCTATTCCGTCATACCGTCCTGCTCTTATGTAGAGCGTTATATGGAGTTGCATGATCTGCAGTCGCAGGCGGCCAAGCTCTGACGACCTATAGCTACCGACAGCAAGCATAAAAAACGCCGAGCATTTGCTCGGCGTTTTCGTTATAGCGGTGCAGTCGGCCAGGCAATCACTTGCGCTTGCGAGCTGGCAGCACATCCCTGAGTTTCGCATGCATGCTGCGCAGGGTCTTTTCGGTGCTTTCCCAATCGATGCAGGCATCGGTAATGGACACGCCGTACTGCAATTCCGACAGGTCCTTGGGAATCGCCTGGCATCCCCAGTTCAAATGGCTCTCGACCATCAGGCCAATGATCGATTCGTTGCCTTCCAGGATCTGGTTGGCGACGTTTTCCATCACCAGCGGTTGCAGGGCCGGGTCCTTGTTGGAGTTGGCATGGCTGCAGTCGACCATGATGTTCGGACGAATGCCGGACTTGTTCAGGGCCTGTTCGCAGAGCGCGACGCTGACCGAGTCATAGTTGGGCTTGCCGTTGCCGCCGCGCAGCACCACATGACCGTAGGCATTGCCTTTGGTGGTCACGATCGACACGCCCCCTTCCTGGTTGATACCCAGGAAACGATGCGGGCTCGACACCGATTGCAAGGCGTTGATGGCAACCGTCAGGCCGCCGTCGGTGCCGTTTTTGAAGCCGACTGCCGAGGACAGGCCCGAAGCCATCTCACGGTGAGTCTGGGATTCTGTGGTGCGCGCGCCGATGGCCGACCAGCTGATCAGGTCCTGCAGATACTGCGGAGAGATCGGGTCCAGGGCTTCGGTGGCGGTGGGCAGCCCCATTTCGGCCAGATCCAGCAGTAGCTGGCGACCGATGTGCAGGCCGTCCTGGATCTTGAACGAGTCATCCAGGTACGGGTCGTTGATCAGACCTTTCCAGCCTACCGTGGTGCGTGGCTTCTCGAAGTAGACGCGCATCACCAGATACAGCGTGTCGGATACTTCCGCCGCCAGCGCCTTGAGACGCTCGGCGTACTCCTTGGCTGCCTTCAGGTCGTGGATCGAGCACGGGCCGATCACAATGAACAGGCGGTGATCATGGCCATCGAGAATGTTGCGAATCACTTCACGACCCTGGCTGACGGTCTGCAGGGCAGCATCGGTCAGGGGGATGTCGCGCTTGAGCTGATCCGGAGTGATCAGAGTCTCGTTGGAGGCAACGTTGAGGTCGTCAATCGGTAAATCAGCCATCGTGTTACTCATCAGGTCGCGGGTACTGGCCGCCAACGGTCCCCCGTGCGGCGGTGCCCAGCAGGTTTGAGCGCAGCGGGGAGCCGAACCTTAGCGCGTTATCGCGTTGTTCGACAATAAGTAAACGAGGTATCGGCCAGGTCTTTGGCCGAGATGCGCTGCCTTATTGCAAGACAATCCGCTGCGACGGATAGTGTACGGCCGCAAATAGCGAGACAGTCAAGGGAGAGGTCATGAGTGTTGATTCTCGTCGTCCGCGCGTCGGCATCATAGGTACGGGTGCCATCGGTGGCTTTTACGGACTGATGCTGGCGCGTGCCGGATACGATGTGCATTTTCTGCTGCGCAGCGAGTTTGACACGGTGGCGCGCGAAGGTTTGCAGGTCAAAAGCGCCGTGCATGGCGAATTGTCCCTCAAGCCCGTTCAGGCGTATCGCTCGGCGGCTGAAATGCCGCCTTGTGACTGGCTGCTGGTCGGCACCAAAAGCACCGGCAATGCCGCGCTCGGTCCGATCATTCGCCAGGCGGCTGCGCCGAACGCCAGCGTGCTGCTGTTGCAGAACGGTCTGGCTGTCGAAGACCAACTGCGTAATGTCCTGCCCGACAGCCTGCATATACTCGGCGGGCTGTGTTTCGTCTGCGTCAACCGGGTTGCGCCCGGCGTCGTTGCCCATGAAGCTTTCGGCGCGGTCAGCATCGGCTATCACAGCGGCCCGGCAGCCGATGAGGCGAGCCGCATGGCGGTCGTCGAAGCCTGTGCGGCTCTGTTCAACACGGCCGGCATCGACGCCCCGGTCATGGCCAATCTGCAGCAGGCCCGCTGGCAGAAGCTGGTCTGGAATGTGCCCTACAACGGGCTGTCGGCCTTGTTGCAGACCAGTACCGGGCGATTGATGGCCGATCCGGACAGCCAGGCCTTGATCCGGTCGCTGATGGACGAGGTCGTGCAGGGCGCCGAGGCCTGTGGGCAGACTTTGCCGCCGGGTTTCGCGCAGCATCTGTTTACAGTGACCGAAAGCATGCCGGATTACAGGCCCAGCATGTACCACGACCTGGCCGAAAGACGCCCGCTGGAGCTGGACGCCATTTATGCCCGGCCCCTTGCAGCGGCGCTTGCCGCCGGGTTTGACATGCCTCGCGTGCGGGCGCTTTATCAGGCACTGGCGTTCATCGATCGGGGCAACCACCCGGCAAGCAAGGAGTGATTCATGACAGAAGCTGAAGACCACAAGCTGGTACTGGCGATTTCATCGCGCGCGCTGTTCGATCTGCGCGACAGTCATGAGGTGTACATGGCCGATGGGGTCGAGGCCTACCGCAAGTATCAGATCGAGCATGAGGATGAAATTCTCGCGCAGGGCGATGCGTTCCCGCTGGTCGAAAAACTCCTGAGCCTCAATGCCAGTCTGCAAAAGGCGCGCGTCGAAGTGGTGCTGGTGTCACGCAACAGTGCCGATACCGGCCTGCGGGTTTTCAACTCGATTCAGCATTATGGCCTCGACATCAGCCGCGCCGCCTTTGCTGGCGGACGCAGTCCTTACCCGTATCTCGCAGCGTTTGGCTGCCACCTGTTTCTCTCCACGCATGCCGAGGATGTGCGCAGCGCCCTGGATGCGGGGTTTGCGGCCGCGACCATCCTTTCGGGTGGCGCACGGCGTGCAGCCAGCGCTGAGCTGCGGATTGCCTTCGATGGCGACGCCGTGTTGTTTTCCGACGAATCAGAGCGGGTGTACCAGAGCGGCGGGCTGGCGGCCTTTCAGGCCAGCGAGCGTGAGTGGGCTCGCGAACCGTTGCGCGGCGGTCCTTTCAAGCCGTTTCTCGCCGCACTCAATCAACTGCAGCGCGAGTTTCCCGACGCGAGCTGCCCGATTCGCACCGCGCTGGTCACGGCTCGCTCGGCACCTGCCCACGAGCGGGTGATCCGCACCTTGCGCGAATGGGACATTCGTCTGGACGAGTCGCTGTTTCTCGGCGGCTTGCAAAAGTCGGCCTTTCTTGAAGCGTTCGCCGCCGATGTGTTTTTCGACGATCAGCCCGGCCATTGCGAGAAGGCGCGTGATGTGGTGGCGACGGGGCACGTTCCGCACGGCATCAGCAACGAAATAGTGCCACTTGCCGACGGGGGCTGAGAAGTCCGCCGTCGCAGCCGAGGATGCGCTGCTACGCTGAGTCAATCTCCGCCATTCCGGTTGTATGGGAGGTTGTATGGTCCGTTCGATGCTGTATGCCGCAGACCTCGGTCTGTACGCGCCTTATGTAACGCAGCACGCGCTGGCGCTGGCTCGAACGTTCAACGCCGAGCTGTACGTTATCCATGTCGTCGAGCCTTTGGGCCTGTTCGCCGAGTCGGTGCTGCAGAGTTACCTGGGCGAGGAAGCGTTGAAAGAGCTTCGCGGCAAGGGTGTGAATGCGTTTCTGAGTGGAATAGAGCAACGAATGCTCGACGGGTTTCGTGAAGAACTGGGCGAAGGGCACTCGGACCTTTCCCTGATTCGTACGGTGCGTGTCGTTCAGGGCGAGCCTGCCAGCGTGATTCTCGAACAGGCGCACAGGCTGAATGTGGATTTGCTGGTGGTCGGCAGTCACAGCCGCAGGATGGAAGAGGGCACCTCTATAGGCCGCACGGCTGCCAGGGTTCTGCAGTTTTCCGACGTGCCGGTCTACATGGTTCCGATGATGTTGAAAAAGGGGCGGGGGTAGAGGGAAGGTCCAATTGGTGGTTTTAATGAAATCGAGCGTGCGATCACCTTACAAAGGTGATAAAAAGTTCTAGAATTATTCGTCTCACCATTAATCCAGTTATATACCGTCGCCGATACCCATAGGGTTTATCTGCTTTGAGGGATACATATGAAGCTCCAACAACTGCGCTACATTTGGGAAGTGGCGCACCACGACCTCAACGTTTCCGCGACGGCCCAGAGCCTTTACACCTCCCAGCCCGGTATCAGCAAGCAGATCCGTCTGCTTGAAGACGAGCTGGGCGTCGAGGTTTTCGCCCGCAGTGGCAAGCACCTGACGCGTGTGACACCGGCAGGCGAGCGCATCATCACCACAGCGGGCGAGATCCTGCGCAAGGTCGAGAGCATCAAGCAGATTGCCCAGGAGTTCTCCAACGAGAAGAAGGGCACGCTGTCGATCGCCACCACTCACACCCAGGCGCGTTATGCCTTGCCGCCGGTAATCAGCAACTTCATCAAGCAATACCCAGATGTCGCGCTGCACATGCATCAGGGCTCACCGATGCAGATCGCTGAAATGGCGGCTGACGGGACGGTTGATTTTGCCATCGCCACCGAGGCCCTCGAGCAGTTCAGCGATCTGGTGATGATGCCGTGCTATCGCTGGAACCGTTGCATTGTCGTGCCGCAGGGGCACCCGTTGACCAAGGCACCGAAGCTGACGCTGGAATTGCTCGCCGAATACCCGATCGTGACTTACGTCTTCGGCTTTACCGGCCGTTCCAAGCTGGACGAGGCGTTCAGCCATCGCGGGCTGGTGCCCAAGGTCGTGTTTACGGCGGCGGATGCCGACGTGATCAAGACCTACGTCAGGCTGAATCTGGGCGTGGGCATCGTGGCAAGAATGGCGATAGACGAGGCAGTGGACAGCGACCTGGTGGTGCTCGATGCCAGTGACCTGTTCGAGTCCAGCGTGACAAAAATCGCTTTCCGTCGCGGCACCTTCCTGCGTGGTTTCATGTGCGATTTCATCGAGAAATTCGCACCGCACCTGACCCGCGAAGTCATGGCCAAGGCGATTCAGTGCCATAACAAGCAGGAAATGGAAGAGCTGTTTGCCAACGTCGAGTTGCCGGTGCACTAGGAGCAGCGGCAAGCTGCAAGTCAGCGCCGGACGCGCGTTGACTTGTAGCTTGCAGGTCGAGGCGTGCCTCTGGCTGCGTCAGTTGCGCGCTATCAGGTTGCCCGCATGCAGCCCGCATTCCTTCTGCGTGGCTTCCTCCCACCACCAGCGACCTTCGCGTTCGTGCTGGTTCGGCAGTACCGGGCGGGTGCAGGGTTCGCAGCCGATGCTGATGAAGCCGCGCTCGTGCAGGCTGTTATAGGGCAGCTCCAGCATGCGGATGTAGCCCCAGATTTCCTCGCTGCTCATCTGTGCCAACGGGTTGAATTTGTACAGCGTGCGCTCGGGCGTCGAAAATGCGCTGTCGACTTCCACTGCAGCAACGGCACTGCGCGTGCCGGGGCTCTGATCACGGCGCTGGCCGGTTGCCCAGGCGCTGACGCCAGACAGTTTGCGACGCAGCGGCTCGATCTTGCGGATGCCGCAGCATTCGCCGTGACCGTCCCGGTAAAAGCTGAACAGGCCCTTTTCCTTGACGAAAGGTTCGAGTTTGCTGTGGTCGGGCGAAACGATCTCGATCTCGATCTTGTAGTGCTCGCGGACCTGTTCGATGAAACGATAGGTTTCCGCGTGCAGGCGCCCGGTGTCCAGGCTGAAGACCTTGACGTTCTTGTTCAGCTTCCAGGCCATGTCGACCAGAACCACGTCCTCGGCACCGCTGAACGAGATCCACAGGTCTTCGCCGAAGTGTTCGAAGGCCAGCTTCAGAATGTCTTGTGCAGACTTGTTCGCATAGGTCGTCGCCAGTTCAGCGACGTCGAAAGGTTGGCTCATCAGGCGGCTTCCTAAAATGCAAGAGTGGCGCTTAAGCGCTCGTGATGGCGGCAATGGTAACAAAATCCGCTGTTCAGTGGCCGTTGCCAGCGGCTAGAGTGCCGCTTCCGTCGAGCGTGAATGGTCTGAGGAGTGTGTTGTGGAAATTGCCTGTCTGGACCTCGAAGGGGTACTGGTCCCGGAAATCTGGATCGCCTTTGCCGAAAAAACAGGTATCGAATCGCTGCGTGCCACCACGCGGGACATTCCCGATTACGACGTGCTGATGACGCAGCGCCTGCGCATTCTTGATGAGCACGGTCTGAAACTGGCGGACATTCAGGCAGTGATCGGCACCCTCAAGCCGCTGGAGGGCGCCGTGGAGTTTGTCGACTGGCTGCGTGAGCGGTTTCAGGTGGTGATTCTCTCGGACACTTTCTATGAGTTCTCTCAGCCACTGATGCGTCAACTGGGTTTTCCGACCCTGCTGTGTCATCGTCTGATCACTGACGAGACCGATCGGGTGGTCAGTTACCAGTTACGCCAGAAAGACCCCAAGCGTCAGTCGGTGCTGGCCTTCAAGAGCCTGTATTACCGGGTCATTGCTGCCGGTGATTCGTACAACGACACGACCATGCTGGGCGAGGCCGACGCCGGTATCCTGTTCCACGCTCCCAATAACGTGATCCGCGAATTCCCGCAGTTTCCGGCGGTGCACACGTTCGATGACCTGAAAAAGGAATTCATCAAGGCCTCGAATCGGGATCTGATGCTTTAGGCGGGGCGAACTCCCGGCGCTTCGTTCCCACAGACGCCGGATCTCAGAGCGCCTCAAGCGTCTCCAGTAGCACACGAACCTTGGTGAAAGTTTCCTGATACTCGGCGTCGCAGTCGGAATCGGCGACGATGCCGCCACCGCCCCAGCAGGAAATCTGTCCGTCCTTGACCAGCAGGCTGCGGATGGCGATCGAACTGTCCATCTCGCCGCGCACGTCCAGGTACATCAGCGAGCCGCAATACAGGCTGCGACGGGTCGGCTCCAGCTCGTCGATGATCTGCATGGCGCGGATCTTCGGCGCACCCGTGATTGAGCCGCCGGGAAAGCTGCCGCCGATCAGGTCCAGTGCATCGTTGCCAGCCGCCAGCTCGCCGGTCACGCTGCTCACCAGGTGGTGCACATTGGGGTAGCTTTCTAGGCTGAACAGCTCGGGGACTTTCACCGAGCCGATGCGGCAACTGCGGCCCAGGTCGTTACGCAGTAAATCGACGATCATCAGGTTTTCTGCGCGATCCTTCTCGCTGGCCAGCAGTTCGGCGGCGAAGGCGGCATCCTGCGCGGGGGCCGCGCTACGGGGGCGAGTGCCTTTGATCGGGCGGGTTTCGACCTGCCGGGCGCTGACCCGCACGAAGCGCTCCGGCGAAAGACTCAAAATCGCATCGGCTCCCGGCAGGCTCAGGTAGCCGGCGAACGGCGTCGGGCAAGCCGCTCGCAGTGCACAATAAGCGGCCCACGGGTCACCAGCGCACTGCGCCTGAAAGCGTTGTGCGAAGTTCACCTGATAGCAGTCACCAGCCTGAATGTAGGCCTGAATTCGTTGGAAAGCCTGGCGATAGTGATCCGCGCTGATGCTGGCTTGAAACGGCTGGCTGAGGCGGAACTCCGCGTGCGGCTCAGGGACATCGACAGAGAACAGCTCAATCAGCCGTTTGCGCTCGCGTGTGGCCAGGGACGGGTGAAAAATCAGCTGGCTGGTCTGCTCCTGATGATCACTGATCAGCGCCCAGGCGTAGAGCCCCAGACGGGCCTCGGGCAGTTGCAGGTCGTCAATGGCCTGATCCGGCAAAGGCTCCAGGCGTCTACCGAACTCATAGCTCAGATAACCGATCAGGCCGCCAGCGAAGGGCAGTTCGCATCCGTCAGGCAGCTGTGCTGTGCCGAGCGCCTCGAGACTGTCGCGCAAGCGCTGGAGATAGGTGGCTCCGTCCTCGTCATCGGTCACGCTCAGTTCCTGCAGCGGCCATGCGCTGAGCAGGTCATGTCGGCCCCGAACGGCTGCTGGCCTGCCGCTGTCGAGCAGCACCGCACCCGGCGCTTCGCGGATTCGCGCAAAGAACGCGATCGGGTCGGCGCTGTAGGGCAGGGGGTGTATCGAGCAGATCGGCATCGTCGAATATCGGTCTTGGAAACGCGGCTGGCGATTGTAGCCTTGCCGGTGCGGCAGTCCTAGCGGTATGTCGGTTCAGGCGCCGGGCACGTGGCCGAACAGGTCCTGGACAAAGCTGACCCGCTCCTGCGCCGATTCGTGGCGTCCTTCAAGAGCCAGTTGCTCCAGGCGCGCCTCGACGGCCTGAGTGCGATGGGTCAAGCCACTGTCGTTGGCGATCTGAATATTCAGACCGGGACGGGCGTTGAGCTCCAGAATCAACGGGCCTTTGTCCTGGTCCAGCACCATGTCGACGCCGATATAGCCCAGGCCGCATAACTCGTAGCACTCGGCGGCAAGCTTCATGAAGCCATCCCAGTTGGGCAGTTGCACGCCATCCACCGAGTGGGTGGTGTCCGGGTGCTTGCTGATGATGTTGTTCAGCCACGTGCCTTGCAGGGTGACACCGGTGGCCAGGTCCACACCTACGCCAATGGCGCCTTGGTGGAGGTTAGCCTTGCCGCCTGATTGACGGGTAGGCAAGCGCAGCATGGCCATCACCGGATAACCCATCAGCACGATGATGCGGATGTCCGGTACGCCTTCGTAACTGATGCTTTTGAAGATCGGGTCCGGTACGACCCGGTACTCGATCAGCGCCCGGTCGCGGTGACCGCCCAGGGAATACAGGCCAGTGAGTATGCTGGACACCTGATGCTCGATTTCCGAGTGGCTGATGATGCGTCCCGAGACGGTGCGAAAGCGTTCCTCGAAACGGTCGGCGATCACCAGAATGCCATCGCCGCCTGCGCCCTGTGCAGGTTTGATCACGAAGTCGCGGTGCGCGCCGATGATCTCGTCGAGCTTGTCGATTTCCTTTTCCGTGGAAATCACGCCGTACATCTCCGGCACATGAATGCCTGCGGCGATGGCCCGCTCCTTGGTGATGATCTTGTCATCGACGATCGGATAGAGGCTGCGCTTGTTGTACTTGAGCACATAGTCGGCGTTACGTCGATTGATGCCCATGATGCCGCGCGCTTCGAGCGCCTTCCAGGTCTTCCACCAGCCGATCACTTGGCCTTTTCCTCTTTCAGGAATGCCTTGAAGCGCATCAGCTCGGTCAGCCGGTAGCCACGGTATCTGCCCATTGCCAGCATGAAGCCGACCAGTATCAGCAGCACTGCGGGGAAGGTGAAGACGAAATAGGTCAGTTCCGGCACGCTCATGATCAGGTGCGCCAGCGACGCGGCGAACAGTGTCCCGATGGCGACCTTCATGGCATGGCTGCCACCACGTTCTTCCCAGGTGATCGACAGGCGCTCGATGGTCATGGTCAGAATCACCATCGGGAACAGCGCAACCGACAGGCCGCGCTCCAGTCCGAGCTTGTGGCTGAACAGGCTGATGGCCGCGATCAGCACCACGACGAAGGTCAGTACCACCGACAGGCGCGGCAGCATTTGCAGTTTCAGGTGCTCCAGATACGAGCGCAGGGACAAGCCCAGCGCCGTGATCACGGTAAACAGTGCAATGCCGAAGCCCAGTTGCGTTTCACGGAATGCCAGCGCAATCAGCACGGGGGTGAAGGTGCCCAGTGTCTGCAGGCCAATCAGGTTGCGCAGGATCAGGATGACCAGCACGCCAATCGGGATCATGACCATGATCATGAAGGTCTGCTGGGTTTGCAGCGGCAAGCCGTACAGCGAATAGGCCAGGAAGTCCGAATCGGTGCTGGCGTCGGTCAGTTTGGCGAGCCGCATCGCGTTCATTTCACTGTTGTTGAGGCTGAACGTGACTTGCACCTTCTTGCCGCCTTCGACGCTGACCAGACCTTCCTCGCCGGTCCACCAGAGCAAGCGGTCATCCGGCAGGCCGGCTTCACCAGTGTCGGGATTGAAGTACAGCCATTCCTTGCCGTTGAAGCTGCGCAGCCAGAGTTCCGGCGTCTGCTGCTCGGCATCCAGGCGAATAGTGTGGGCTTTTTCCAGCGGTACGTGGGCGATCGACAGTAGCAGTTCGGTGACCCGAGCCTTGTTGGACGCCGAGTTATCACCGGCCAGCAGCAGTTTGACGTTATCGTCATTCAGGTTGTTGACGCGCTTGATGGCCTCGGTGATGAAGGTCTCCACGTCCGCCGAATGCTGGCGAATGGGCGCCAGCAGTGCTTCTGCGGCGATCTTTTCCGGGCCTTCGACGGTCATGCTGTCGCGAAAGATAGGCCCTTTGACCTTGGGTTTTTCACCGCTGTAACGCTTGGTCAGCACCAGTCGGTAGTAGAGGGTCTGATTGCCGGTGGCGCGACGGGCCGACCAGGTGACCTTGCGGTTGCCGTCGGCGCGGTTGACGCTGACGCCGTAATTGTTCGAGATGAAGCTTTCATTGAGGCTGATGTAGTCGTGGGCCAGCGGCGGCACGAACATCTGCACCTTCACGGAATCCTTGGGATTGGCGACGAATTCGACTTTGGCGTCGATATTCCACAGGTCATCGGTTTCGTCTTCGCTGACGGGTATGCCCAGCGCCAGAATCTGATAGGCCGTGATCGCGATGCCGAGGGTCACCAGAGCAGTGATCAGGATCTTCAGATGGAGTGTAAGAGAGCGCATGGATTTACTCTGCGTTTTGAGCGACGGAAGCGCAGCCGGGCTTCCCTGCCGCATATTTAAGACTTGGATCGACCAGCGCATCAAAGCGTTTCAAGGCTTCGGAGCCGATCAAAAGCGGGTATTGGAAAGCACTTCGGTCAGTCAAGTTCACTTCTATGGTGCGTAAAGATTCACCCATGCAGATATCGAGGCTGATCACCGGGCGTGACGAATAGCGATTGTCGTCATCCGGGTCGAGATCGTCGGCACGCCGCTTGATTTTGCTGACCCGCGCCAGGGGGCGTTCGATGGGGTGTACATGCTTGCTGTCGCTGGCCAGATAGAAACGCACCCAGCTTTCGCCATCGCGCTTGAAATGTTTGATGTCGCGGGCGCTCAGCGAGGCGGTCTTGGCACCGGTGTCGAGCTTGGCGGCGATCTCGATATCGATTTCGATCAGCCGGGCGTATTCGTTGAGGCCATAGACTGTCTTGTTGGCGGCCAGGGTCAGGCCGGGCAAAAACAGAAGGCTGAGCAGTGTGGGGAGGGTAGTCAGTCTCATAAATCCTGGCGCGATGAGCGAACAACTTCAGGGTCAGGGCGCAAATGGAATTGACCTGATGATGGTAGGGCAGGCGGTTCGCAGTCGCTGGCTCCGCTGCGGAGCGCGCTGTACGGACGCGACGCATTCTAGCATGAAGCCCTGCGGCTGCCAGTGATCAACCTGTGTAGCTGTTCAGGTTGCGTTGTCGAGCAGAGTTCACCCGCTTTGACTGATTGTCGACAATGCTGGGTTTGGCTTTGACGGATTGACTAAATATGACTAGATTTGAGCGCATATAGCCATGAGGTGTCGACAATGCTGAATGTGGTCGAAAAAACAATGACGGTTGCCGACGACTCGGAAACCCTCTCCGAGAACGTTTTCCGACGCATTCAATCGGCTATCGTGAAAGGCGAGATTGCCCCCGGCAGCAAGATTTCCGAGCCGGAACTGGCTCGCACCTATGGCATCAGTCGCGGGCCGCTGCGCGAAGCGATTCACCGGCTCGAAGGGCAGCGACTGGTGGTTCGTGTGCCGCATGTGGGCGCCCGGGTGGTGTCGCTCAGTCATGCCGAACTGATCGAACTCTATGAAATTCGCGAGTCACTGGAGGGTATGGCCTGTCGTCTGGCCGCCGAACGCATGACCCAGGCCGAAATCGACGAGCTGCGCGGCGTTCTGGATACCCATGAGCGCGATGCCGCCTTTCAGGCAGGTATCGGCTATTACCAGCAAGAGGGCGATTTCGACTTTCACTATCGCATCATCCAGGGCAGCGGCAATCGCACCCTCAGCCAGATGCTCTGTGGCGAGCTGTACCAGTTGGTGCGCATGTACCGCATTCAGTATTCCACCACGCCCAACCGGCCTCGCCAGGCCTTTGCCGAACATCACCGCATTCTCGACGCCATCGCCGACCGCGACGGTGAGCTGGCCGAATTGTTGATGCGCCGCCATATCGGCGCGTCCAGACGCAACATCGAGCGCCATTATCAGGCGGCTTCCCAGACGACTTCCGACCGAGGTAAACAATGAGTCATAACAACAGCACTCCCGGCCAGCGTTTCCGCGACGCAGTCGCCAGCGAACAGCCGCTGCAAGTGGTCGGCGCGATCAATGCCAACCACGCACTGCTCGCCAAACGTGCCGGGTTCAAGGCCATTTATCTATCTGGCGGCGGAGTCGCGGCGGGATCACTGGGCATTCCGGACCTGGGAATCACCGGTCTTGAAGACGTGCTGATCGATGTGCGGCGTATCACCGACGGTTGCGACCTGCCGTTGCTGGTGGATGTCGACACCGGTTTCGGTTCTTCGGCTTTCAATGTGGCGCGTACCGTGCGCTCGATGATCAAGGCCGGAGCGGCGGCGATTCACATTGAGGATCAGGTGGGTGCCAAGCGTTGCGGGCATCGTCCCAACAAGGAAATTGTCTCTCAGCAGGAAATGGTCGACCGGATCAAGGCTGCCGTGGATGCCCGGACTGACGACAGCTTCGTGATCATGGCGCGTACCGATGCGTTGGCGGTTGAAGGGCTGGAGTCGGCGCTGGAGCGTGCCGCTGCCTGTATTGAAGCCGGCGCGGATATGGTGTTCCCCGAGGCCATCACCGAACTGGCAATGTACAAGCAATTCGCCAACCGTGCAGGTGTGCCGATCCTCGCCAACATCACCGAGTTTGGCGCCACGCCGTTGTTTACGGTCGATGAGCTGCGCGAGGCGGACGTGTCGCTGGTGCTGTACCCGCTTTCCGCATTCCGTGCGATGAACAAGGCTGCGGAAAATGTCTACGGCGCGATCCGCCGTGACGGCAGCCAGAAAAACGTGATCGACAGTATGCAGACGCGCATGGAGCTGTATGACGCGATCGATTACCACACATTCGAGCAGAAGCTGGATGCGCTGTTCGCGCAGAAGAAGGGCTGAAAGGGGCAGGCTGACACTCGGCCCCGCGCTCCGCGTCCAGTCACACAAAAACAAAATTGGAGAAAACCATGGCTGAAGCAAAAGTATTGAGTGGTGCCGGACTACGCGGGCAGGTGGCCGGGCAGACGGCGTTGTCCACGGTGGGCATGGCCGGTGCCGGGCTGACCTATCGCGGCTATGATGTGCGCGATCTGGCCGCCGAAGCTCGCTTTGAAGAAGTTGCCTATCTGCTGCTGTACGGCGAACTGCCTGATAAAGCCGAATTGTCTGCCTATATGGACAAACTCAAGGGCCTGCGCGATCTGCCGCAGGCCTTGAAGGAAGTGCTGGAACGCATACCCGCCGATACTCACCCGATGGATGTCATGCGCACGGGTGCCTCCATGCTCGGCACCCTGGAGCCGGAGCGCAGCTTCGATCAGCAGCGCGACTCAACCGACCGTCTGCTCGCAGCGTTCCCGGCGATCATGTGCTACTGGTATCGCTTCAGTCATGACGGCAAGCGTATCGACTGCACCTCCGCAGAAGACTCCATCGGCGGGCATTTTTTGCACCTGTTGCTCGACAAGACGCCCAGCGAACTGCACCGCAAGGTCGTGGACGTCTCGCTGATTCTGTACGCCGAGCACGAATTCAATGCCTCGACCTTCACCGCCCGCGTCTGCGCGTCGACGCTGTCGGACCTGTATTCCTGCGTCACAGCCGCCATCGGCACCTTGCGCGGCCCGCTGCACGGTGGTGCCAACGAGGCTGCAATGGAAATGATTCAGCGCTTCGCCTCGGCTGAAGAGGCCACCAAAGGCACGCTGGGCATGCTGGAACGCAAGGAAAAGATCATGGGCTTTGGCCATGCGATCTACAAGGAGTCCGACCCGCGCAACGAGGTGATCAAGGGCTGGTCGAAGAAACTCGCTGACGAAGTGGGCGATACGGTGCTGTTCCCGGTTTCCGAGGCCATCGACAAGGTCATGTGGGAGCAGAAGAAACTGTTCCCCAACGCCGACTTCTACCATGCGTCGGCGTATCACTTCATGGGCATCCCGACCAAGCTGTTCACCCCGATCTTCGTCTGCTCACGCCTGACCGGCTGGGCCGCTCACGTTTTCGAACAGCGTGCCAATAACCGCATCATTCGCCCTATCGCCGAGTACATCGGCGTCGAACAGCGCGCGTTCGTACCCTTGGAACAGCGCTGAAAAGGGGGCAGGGGAGCCGCCGACGAGCTCCCCACCCGTATTCCGAACACTCCGTGATCGAGTCCCGCAATGAACAGTGAATTTCGCAAACCGCTCCCTGGCACCCGACTGGATTATTTCGATGCTCGGGCGGCCGTCGAGGCGCTCAAGCCCGGCGCCTATGCCACGCTGCCCTACACCTCGCGGGTGCTGGCCGAGAACCTGGTGCGCCGTTGTGATCCGGCGACCTTGAATGCCTCGTTGACCCAGCTCATCGAGCGCAAGCGTGATCTGGATTTTCCCTGGTTCCCGGCACGTGTGGTCTGCCACGACATTCTGGGTCAGACCGCGTTGGTCGACCTTGCCGGACTGCGCGACGCGATCGCTTCGCAGGGTGGCGATCCTGCGCTGGTCAACCCGGTGGTTCCGGTGCAATTGATCGTCGACCACTCGCTGGCAGTGGAGTCCGACGGTAACGACCCGCAGGCGTTCGCCAAGAACCGCGCCATTGAAGACCGTCGCAACGAAGACCGTTTTCATTTCATTGACTGGACCAAGCAGGCGTTCAAGAACGTCGAAGTGATCCCGCCGGGCAACGGCATCATGCACCAGATCAATCTGGAGAAAATGTCGCCGGTGGTGCAGGTGCTCGACGGCGTAGCCTTTCCCGACACACTGGTGGGCACGGACAGCCACACGCCGCACGTCGACGCCCTCGGCGTGATTGCCATCGGCGTCGGCGGGCTCGAGGCCGAAAACGTCATGCTCGGGCGCGCCTCGTGGATGCGCCTGCCGGACATCATTGGTGTCGAACTGACCGGGCGCCGCCAGCCAGGCATCACCGCCACCGACGTAGTGCTCGCGCTGACCGAATACCTGCGCCAACAGAAGGTGGTTGGCGCTTACCTGGAGTTCTATGGCGCAGGCGCGTCGAGCCTGACCCTGGGCGACCGGGCGACGATCTCCAACATGGCGCCTGAATACGGCGCGACGGCGGCGATGTTCTCCATTGACTCGCAAACCATCGACTACCTGCGTTTGACAGGGCGCGAGGACGAGCAGGTCAAACTGGTCGAGCTGTATGCCCGGCACACTGGCCTTTGGTCGGACAGCCTCAGCGAGGTGCACTACGAGCGGGTGCTGAGTTTCGACCTGTCCAGTGTGGTGCGCAACATGGCCGGGCCCTCCAACCCTCATGCGCGGGTTGCCACCGCCGATCTGGCGGCCAGAGGTATTGCCGGGCAATGGGACGAGGTGCCGGGGCAGATGCCCGACGGCGCGGTGATCATCGCGGCGATCACCAGTTGCACTAACACCAGCAACCCGCGCAACGTCATTGCCGCCGGTCTGCTGGCACGCAACGCCAACCGCCTGGGGCTGCTGCGCAAGCCGTGGGTGAAATCATCGCTGGCACCCGGCTCGAAAACCGTGGCGCTATACCTGGACGCAGCAGGGCTGACCTCGGAGCTGGAGCAACTGGGTTTTGGCGTCGTGGCCTTTGCCTGCACCACCTGCAATGGCATGTCCGGCGCGCTCGATCCGCTGATCCAGCAGGAAATCATCGACCGCGACCTTTACGCCACGGCGGTCTTGTCCGGTAACCGTAATTTCGACGGGCGTATTCACCCCTATGCCAAACAGGCCTTTCTGGCTTCGCCGCCCCTGGTAGTGGCGTATGCCATTGCCGGGACCATCCGCTTCGATATAGAAAACGATGTGCTGGGCGTCGCCGAGGGCCGGGAAATCCGTCTCAAGGACATCTGGCCGAGCGATGAAGAGATTGATGCGGTCGTGCAGGCGTCGGTCAAGCCTGAGCAGTTCCGTCAGGTTTATATCCCGATGTTTGCCATCGAAGAGCACAGCGGGCCGAAGGTCGAGCCGCTGTACGACTGGCGTCCTATGAGCACCTACATCCGTCGCCCGCCCTACTGGGAAGGCGCATTGGCCGGAGAACGTACGCTCAAGGGCATGCGGGCTCTCGCCGTGCTGCCGGACAACATCACCACCGATCACCTGTCGCCGTCCAACGCGATCATGCTCGACAGTGCGGCGGGCGAGTACCTGGCGAAAATGGGACTGCCGGAAGAAGACTTCAACTCCTATGCGACCCATCGGGGCGACCACCTGACCGCCCAGCGCGCGACCTTTGCCAACCCGCAACTGGTCAACGAGATGGCAGTGGTCGATGGCAAGGTCAGAAAAGGCTCGCTGACCCGCATCGAACCCGAAGGCGTGGTCACGCGCATGTGGGAAGCCATCGAAACCTACATGGCGCGCAAGCAGCCGTTGATCATTATTGCCGGTGCCGACTATGGGCAGGGCTCGTCCCGTGACTGGGCGGCCAAAGGCGTCAGGCTGGCGGGCGTCGAAGCGATTGCTGCAGAAGGTTTCGAGCGTATTCACCGCACCAACCTAGTCGGCATGGGCGTGCTGCCGCTGGAGTTCAAGCCCGGCACCAGCCGTCTGACTCTGGGTATCGATGGCAGCGAAACCTTCGATGTGATCGGCCAGCGCACACCGCGCGCGACATTGACGCTGGTGATTCAGCGCCGTAACGGCGAACGCGTCGAGGTGCCGGTGACATGCCGTCTGGACACTGCTGAAGAGCTTTCTATTTATGAGGCGGGCGGCGTGTTGCAGCGTTTTGCTCAGGATTTTCTGGAGGCTACTGCATCGTAGCTACGCTGGAGCGTGAAGAACGATAAGCGTGCGCAAGAGCACTATCGTGCCCATGCTCCGCGTGGGCATGCAGTTCTGGACGCTCTGCGTCCGATTTTGAGCGCGCAGCGCGCTCTTTGAACAGGACAACGAATTCATGGCTCATTTACCCCAGATCCGCATCCCGGCCACCTACATGCGTGGTGGCACCAGCAAGGGTGTGTTTTTCAGGCTGACGGATCTGCCTGAAGCTGCACAGATTCCGGGATCGGCGCGGGATGCTTTGCTGTTGCGGGTCATCGGCAGCCCTGACCCCTATGAAAAGCAGATCGATGGCATGGGCGGCGCGACGTCGAGTACCAGCAAGAGCGTGATTGTGTCGCGCAGCAGCAGGCCCGACCACGATGTCGATTACCTGTTCGGCCAGGTGTCCATCGACAAGCCGTTTGTCGACTGGAGCGGCAATTGCGGCAACCTGTCAGCGGCCGTGGGGCCATTCGCGATTACGAGCGGTCTGGTCGACCCTGACCGCGTTCCGCAGGACGGCGTTGCGGTGGTGCGTATCTGGCAGGCCAACATCGGTAAGACCATCATCGCCCATGTGCCGATCTGCAACGGCGCGGTGCAGGAAACCGGCGATTTCGAGCTGGATGGCGTGACCTTCCCGGCAGCCGAAGTGCCACTGGAGTTTCTTGACCCGGCGGCGGACGAAGAGGGCGCGGGCGGCTCGATGTTCCCCACTGGCAATCTGGTGGACGATCTGGAAGTGCCCGGTATCGGCCTTCTGAAAGCGACCATGATCAATGCCGGCATTCCGACGATTTTTGTCAACGCTGCTGACATCGGCTATACCGGCACTGAGTTGCAGGGCGATATCAACGCTGACCCGCAGGCGCTGGCCCGTCTGGAGGCCATCCGCGCCTACGGTGCGGTGCGGATGGGCCTGATTGGCAACATCGATGAAGCTGCCGCACGCCAGCACACACCCAAAGTGGCTTTTGTGGCGGCGCCTGCCGATTACCTGGCGTCGAGTGGCAAGCCTGTCGCTGCGCAGGATATCGAGCTGCTGGTGCGCGCCGTGTCGATGGGCAAGCTGCACCACGCGATGATGGGTACGGCTGCGGTAGCCATCGGTACGGCAGCAGCCATTCCGGGCACGCTGGTCAATCTGGCCGCTGGCGGTCAGGCGCGCAGTGCGGTCAGCTTTGGCCATCCCTCCGGCACCTTGCGAGTCGGCGCCCAGGCTGTTCAGGAGGGCGGTGACTGGAAAGTCACCAAGGCCCTGATGAGCCGCAGCGCCCGAGTGCTGATGGAAGGCTGGGTACGTGTGCCGCAGTCAGGCGAGTGAAGTGATCAGTTTGGCGGGGTGACCGCAGCGTCTATTTGAAACGTCGCTCCACGCCTTTTTCGACCAGCACCTTGGCGGAGATTTCTTCCACCGAAAAATGCGTGGAGTTGATGTGCGCGATGTTCTCGCGGCGGAACAGGCTTTCCACCTCGCGCACCTCGAATTCGCACTGCGCGTAGCTGGAGTAGCGGCTATTGGGCTTGCGCTCGTGGCGAATCGCGGTGAGACGGTCCGGGTCGATGGTCAGGCCGAAGAGCTTTTCGCGATGCTGCTTGAGCGCCGCAGGCAGTTGCAGCCTCTCCATGTCATCTTCGGTCAGCGGATAGTTGGCGGCCCGGATACCGAACTGCATGGCCATGTACAGACAGGTCGGGGTTTTGCCGCAGCGCGAGACGCCGACGAGGATAATGTCGGCCTTGTCGTAATAATGCGTCCGTGCGCCATCATCGTTGTCCAGCGCGAAGTTGACCGCCTCGATGCGCTCCATGTAATTGGAGTTATGCCCGATGGAGTGCGATTTACCCACGGAGTAGGACGAGTGTGAACTAAGCTCCTGCTCCAGCGGGGCCAGGAAGGTCGAAAAGATATCGATCATGAAGCCATTGGACGTCGCCAGAATCTCGCGAATGTCCTGATTGACGATGGTGTCGAAGATGATCGGCCGCACATCGTCCTTGTCGGCGGCATTATTGATTTGTTGTACCATCGCCCGCGCCTTCTCGACACTGTCGATATAGGGCCTGGTGAACTTGTTGAACGTAATGTTTTCAAATTGTGCCAACAGGCTCTGGCCCAGGGTTTCGGCGGTGATACCCGTGCCGTCCGAGATGAAAAAAGCGGATCGTTTCATTTTTGCCCCAGGCCTTAAGCAGTTGACGAATTCTGGCTATCATAGGCGTGCTGGCCTGCCATGAGAGCCCGCAGGTGCAGCTTTTTTGCACACCTGGTTTTGAAGCACGGTTTTCAACGCCCGATCTGTACTTCCGGGCAGACACGCCTGAAGCCACACCGCATGTGGCGCAGGTGAATGAGCTTTTCCCAACAACAAACACAGTTAGTGGAGAGATCACCTTGGTAGAGTACGTAGTTTCCCTCGATAAGCTCGGCGTCCATGATGTAGAGCACGTGGGGGGCAAAAACTCGTCCCTCGGCGAGATGATCAGCAACCTCGCAGGTGCTGGTGTGTCGGTGCCCGGCGGCTTCGCGACTACCGCCCAGGCCTACCGTGACTTTCTCGAGCTCAGCGGCCTCAACGAGCAGATCCATGCTGCGCTGGACGCCCTTGACGTCGACGATGTCAACGCGCTGGCCCGCACCGGTGCGCAGATTCGTCAGTGGATCATGGAAGCCGAGTTCCCCGAGCAGCTCAACGCCCAGATTCGTACTGCGTTTGCCGAGCTGTCTGCGGGTAATCCGAACCTGGCTGTGGCCGTGCGTTCCTCCGCAACTGCCGAAGACTTGCCGGATGCGTCGTTCGCCGGCCAGCAGGAGACCTTCCTGAACATCCGCGGCGTCGAGAACGTGATCCGTGCCGCCAAGGAAGTTTTTGCTTCACTGTTCAACGACCGTGCAATTTCCTACCGCGTACACCAGGGCTTCGACCACAAGCTGGTCGCGTTGTCTGCGGGCGTGCAGCGTATGGTGCGCTCCGAAACCGGTACGGCCGGTGTCATGTTCACCCTTGACACCGAGTCCGGCTTCCGCGACGTGGTGTTCATCACCGGTGCTTACGGCCTGGGCGAGACGGTTGTGCAGGGCGCCGTCAACCCGGACGAGTTCTACGTGCACAAGGACACGCTGGCGGCTGGCCGCCCGGCGATCCTGCGTCGCAATCTGGGCAGCAAGGCGATCAAGATGATTTACGGCGAAGAAGCCAAGGCCGGTCGTTCGGTCAAGGTGATCGACGTCGAGCCTGCCGATCGCGCGCGTTTCTGTCTGAGCGATGCCGAAGTGTCCGAACTGGCCAAACAGGCGATGATCATCGAAAAGCACTACAAGTGCCCGATGGATATCGAGTGGGCCAAGGACGGTGACGACGGCAAGCTGTACATCGTCCAGGCGCGTCCGGAAACGGTGAAGAGCCGTGCATCGGCCAACGTCATGGAACGGTATCTGCTCAAGGAGACAGGCAAGGTGCTGGTCGAAGGCCGTGCTATCGGTCAGCGCATCGGCGCGGGCAAGGTGCGCATCATCAAGGACGTGTCCGAGATGGACAAGGTCCAGCCCGGCGACGTGCTGGTGTCGGACATGACCGACCCGGACTGGGAGCCGGTGATGAAGCGCGCCAGTGCAATCGTCACCAACCGTGGCGGTCGTACCTGCCACGCGGCGATCATCGCCCGTGAACTGGGCATCCCGGCAGTGGTTGGCTGCGGCAATGCCACGCAGACCCTTCAGGATGGCCAGGGCGTCACGGTCTCCTGCGCTGAGGGCGACACCGGTTACATCTTCGAAGGCGAGCTGGGCTTCGACATCAAGACCAATTCGGTCGATGCAATGCCTGATCTGCCGTTCAAGATCATGATGAACGTCGGCAATCCGGACCGTGCCTTCGATTTCGCCCAATTGCCCAATGCCGGGGTGGGTCTGGCGCGTCTGGAGTTCATCATCAACCGCATGATCGGCGTGCACCCCAAGGCGTTGCTCAACTATTCGGTGCTGCCACCGGAAATCAAGGAAAGCGTCGACAAGCGCATCGCCGGTTACCATGATCCGGTCGGTTTCTACGTCGACAAGCTGGTCGAGGGTATCAGCACCCTGGCCGCCGCGTTCACGCCGAAAAAGGTCATCGTGCGCCTCTCGGACTTCAAGTCCAACGAGTATGCGAACCTGATTGGCGGCAAGCTCTACGAGCCCGAAGAAGAAAACCCGATGCTGGGCTTTCGCGGTGCGTCGCGCTATATCAGTGAGAACTTCCGTGACTGTTTCGAGCTGGAGTGCCGTGCGCTCAAGCGTGTGCGCGAAGAGATGGGCCTGACCAACGTCGAGATCATGGTGCCGTTCGTCCGTACCTTGGGCGAGGCGAGTCAGGTGATCGATCTGCTGGCCGCCAACGGCCTGAAGCGTGGCGAAAACGGCCTGCGCATCATCATGATGTGCGAACTGCCGTCCAACGCGATTCTGGCTGAAGATTTCCTGGAGTACTTCGACGGCTTCTCCATCGGCTCCAACGACCTGACCCAGCTGACACTCGGTCTCGACCGTGACTCCGGCGTGATCGCCCACCTGTTCGACGAACGTAACCCGGCGGTCAAGAAACTTCTGTCCAACGCCATTCAGGCGTGCAACAAGGCCGGCAAGTACATCGGCATCTGCGGGCAGGGGCCTTCCGATCACCCGGATCTGGCGCGCTGGCTAATGGATCAGGGCATCGAGAGTGTGTCGCTCAACCCCGACTCGGTGCTGGAGACCTGGTTCTTCCTCGCCGAAGCACAGTCGCCTGTCTGACAGGCGGCTCGCCTGAGGCGCGGTCCTCGCAGGAGCGGGCCGCCGTGTGACGCGAACGCGGCCTGAGCCGTCATGTGGTTCAGGTGTTTGAATGAGGCGGTTTCTTCGGAAGCCGCCTTTTTTATGGCGCATCGCGAGATCCCGGAGCGCGTGGTTTCATCCCGTCTGTCAAGCCAGATAAAGAGTGATATGCAGAGCAGCAGCCAGCTTTTTCCCGTTGCCTTGATCAGCGCCGAGCGTCGTGGCGATCTGGTCGAGGACGTCTACCGTCTCAAACCTGCCAACAGTCCCGACGCCAGTGTCGAACTGGCGGTGACCCGGCTAGGGTGCGCCGATCAGCCCGATGTGCGTGGTACTCCAGTCATACTGCTGCATGGCAGCTTTTCCAACCGGCGTTTCTGGTATTCGCCCAAGGGCATCGGTCTGGGTGCGTATCTGGCGCGGGCCGGCTATGACGTGTGGATTCCCGAAATGCGCGGCCATGGCTTGTCGGCTCGCAACCTGAGTTACCGCAGCAACTGCGTGGCGGACTACGCGCGTTTCGATTTGCCAGCCATTGCCGCATTCGTCGTCGAGCAAAGCGGGCAGATACCGCACTGGATCGGCCATTCGCTGGGCGGCACCAGCCTGGCGGCAGCCTTGGGCGGTCAGTATCTGGGTGCTGATACTGCGGCGTCCGTGGCGCTGTTCGGCAGCCAGGTCAGCCGCACCTACTGGCCGCTGAAAGTCCCGCCACTGCAATGGTCTGCGAAGTTGCTGCTGAGGTCCTTCGAGCATATTTCCGGCCCGCGTTTCAAGCGCGGGCCGGAAGACGAGCCGATCGGTCTGGTTCTGGAAAGCATGCGCTGGCACGGGCTGTTCCGACGTTTCGGTGAGCGTGACAACAACTGGTGGGCAGGGTTGAGCGCGGTTCAGGTGCCGCTTCTGGCTGTCGCTGCGGCCGGCGACCAGCAGGACCCGGTGTGGGCTTGCCGTGAACTGTTCGAGCAGATCGGCAGCGCACACAGGCAATTCCTCTGCCTGGGCCGCGAATACGGCTTCAGCGAGGATTTCGACCATGTGCAGATGCTGGTCAGCAAGGCTGCGCAGCAGCAGGTCTGGCCGCGAGTGATCGAGTGGCTGGGTGAGCGTTCCGTTCCTGAACAGGTTGCAGAGTTTCAGGTCGCGGTAGGCAGTTAGCCGGTAAAGTCGCTATGGTTATGCTGATCCGGTCGTGTCTGTTTCAATAAATCGTCTGTATCAATCGCGACCCCATAGCCGATGACAGGAGTTGACCCATGCACTACCTCACCCCCGATCTGTGTGACGCCTATCCGGACCTGATCCAGGTCGTGGAGCCGATGTTCAGCAATTTTGGCGGCCGCGATTCGTTTGGTGGCCAGATCGTCACGCTGAAATGTTTCGAGGATAACTCCAAGGTCAGGGAGCAGGTCGAGCTCGACGGCAAGGGCAAGGTGCTGGTCGTCGACGGCGGTGGTTCGCTGCGTTGCGCGCTGCTGGGTGACATGCTGGCAGACAAGGCTGCCGAGAACGGCTGGGAAGGCATGTTGATCTACGGCTGCATCCGTGACGTGGATGTCATCGCCCAGACCGACCTGGGTGTCCAGGCGCTCGCCAGTCATCCGAAGAAAACCGAGAAGCGCGGCATAGGCGAACTGAATGTGCCGGTGACCTTTGGCGGCGTGACGTTCCGCCCGGGTGAGTACCTGTATGCCGACAACAATGGCGTCATCATTTCCCCATCACCCCTGACCATGCCGGAATAAGCGAAGTATCCATGTTCGATGAAGCAAACGCGCAGTGGGGGCTGGTTCATGCCCTCGTTTTGGACGGTAAGGGTGGGGCGCGTTTCATCGCTCGAACCGAGTTGCAGGACCTTGCATTGCAGCCAGAAGAAAGCCTGTGGCTGCATTGGGATCGTAGTCACCCGCAGACACATGCGTGGTTGCGCACCGGCAGCGGTCTGAGCGAGTTTGCCTGCGACCTGTTGCTGGAAGAGAACACCCGGCCGCGTTTGCTGCCGTTGCCGGAGCAGGAGCTGCTGCTGTTTCTGCGCGGCGTGAATCTGAATCCCGGTGCGGAACCTGAAGACATGGTCTCGGTGCGTATCTTCGCCGCCGCGCAGCGAGTCATCTCGCTGCGCCTGCGTCCGTTGCGTGCCACCGAGGAGCTGATTGAGCTGCTGGGGCAGGGCAAAGGCCCGAAGGGCGCCTCGGAGCTGATCCTGCACCTGGCGCAGCACCTCACCGACAAGGTTCAGGATCTGGTGGGTGAGCTGACCGAATCGGTCGATGAAGAGGAAGAAAAGAACGATGCCGACGAATGGTACAGCCCCGAGCACGGCAAGCTGCTGCATATTCGTCGGCGCGCCGCCGGCCTGCGCCGGTTCCTCGGGCCGCAGCGGGATATTTATGGCCAGCTTTCACGCATCAAGTTGTCCTGGTTTGCGCATGACGACGCTGACTACTGGAATGAGCTGAACAACAGCCTGACCCGTTACCTGGAAGAGCTTGAGCTGACCCGCGAGCGGGTGGGGCTGCTGCTGGAGTCCGAGGACCGGCGCCTGCGCGAGCACATGAACCGCACCATGTACCGCTTCGGGATCATTACCTGTATCTTTCTGCCGATGAGTTTTCTCACCGGTCTGCTGGGTATTAATGTTGGCGGCATTCCGGGTTCGAGCAGTTCGTACGGCTTCCTGGTGGCCTGTCTGCTGATCGTCGCGCTGGGCGCAGGGCAGTGGTGGTTGTTCCGCCGTTTGCGTTGGGTATAGGGCGGGCCTGTGATGGTTATTTGGCGAGCCTGTGTGACTTGTTGTTTTCGCGTCGCGTCTTTGAATGACATTACGTGAGGTGCCTGATGCACGATCCGTTTGAAGAATCTTTACGCGACATGCTCAATTCTTCATCCTCCAGCCGGGATGATGACGCATGTCTGGGACGCGTCCTGAAAACCGCCAATCGCCAGGTCGGCGCCGGTGTGTTGTTCGGGTTGCTGGGCCGCTGGTCGGAGGCGCTGATGATCGCCGTGAACAACGGCTCGGCCCACGTCTCTCCCGTTTCTCGTCGCACCTCGAACGGTGCGCGTTCTCTCGATAAGGCTGATTGAGCATGGAATTGAATCTCTGGACCCAGAGCCTTCTTGCTGCAATGACTGCATTGTGGACCAAAGTCGCAAACTTCATTCCCAACCTGTTCGGCGCCCTGGTTGTGGTGCTGCTCGGTTTTGTCGTCGCCAAACTGCTCGACGCACTGCTTTCCAAATTACTGGCCAAGCTGGGCCTTGATCGTCTGGTCGGCGGTACCGGCCTGACCAAGATCATCGGCCGCGCTGGCGTCAAGGTGCCGGTCTCCACGCTGATCGGCAAGGTCGTCTACTGGTTCGTTCTGCTTATCTTTCTCGTATCGGCCGCTGAATCTTTGGGCCTGCAGCGGGTCTCAGCGACGCTGGACATGCTGGCGCTGTATTTGCCCAAGGTATTTGGTGCCGCGCTGGTGCTGCTGGTCGGTGTGCTGCTGGCGCAACTGGTCAATGGTTTGGTGCGCGGTGCTGCCGAAGGTGTAGGGATCGACTACTCTGCCGGCCTGGGGCGAATTGCCCAGGGGCTGGTCATTATCATCAGTATTTCGGTCGCCATCAGCCAGCTCGAGGTCAAGACCGACCTGCTGAACCACGTTATTGTGATTGCGTTGATTACCGTTGGTCTGACAGTGGCGCTTGCCCTGGGCCTCGGAAGTCGCGAAATTGCCGGGCAGATCATTGCCGGAATCTACGTCCGCGAATTGTTTCAGGTCGGCCAACAGGTACAGATAGGCGATACGGAAGGGCAGATCGAGGAAATCGGTACGGTCAAGACAACGCTGCTGACAGACGAGGGGGAGCTGGTGTCGTTTTCCAATCGCATCCTGCTCGAGCAGAGAGTAAGCAGCCGTTAAGCGGTTAACCTGCTAATGTATGCCGCCAGGTTGCCGATACAGGCCATGGCGGACACTGACCTGACTGTCGGCAAGATTTGTTTTGAATAAACCTCAACCGTTTTCGACGCGCTACGATCCACGCGAGCTCTCAGATGAGGAGCTGGTTGCGCGCGCCCACGTTGAGCTGTTCAATGTGACGCGGGCCTACGAAGAATTGATGCGCCGTTACCAGAGAACACTTTTTAACGTCTGTGCACGTTATCTGGGGAACGATCGCGATGCTGACGATGTCTGTCAGGAGGTGATGCTTAAAGTGTTGTATGGGTTGAAAAATTTTGAAGGTAAATCTAAATTTAAAACCTGGCTGTACAGCATCACCTACAATGAATGCATCACGCAGTACAGGAAGGAACGGCGTAAGCGTCGCTTGATGGACGCGCTGAGTCTGGATCCACTTGAGGAAGCGTCGGAAGAAAAGGCGCCCAAACCTGAAGAACGGGGCGGACTTGATCGCTGGCTTGTGTATGTGAACCCGATCGATCGGGAGATTCTGGTGCTGCGGTTTGTAGCAGAACTTGAATTCCAGGAAATCGCTGACATCATGCACATGGGCTTGAGCGCAACGAAAATGCGTTACAAGCGGGCTTTAGATAAATTACGAGAGAAATTTGCGGGAATCGCCGAAACTTAATACGGTGCAAATATCTCTAACAAACTGGCAAGGTCTGGTAGACTTGCCGCTGAGTTGTCCCCCTGTGTGGGACTGCTTAATAATCATCAGATGGGGATTTAACGGATGAAACTGAAAAACACCTTGGGCTTGGCCATTGGTACTATTGTTGCCGCAACTTCGTTCGGCGCTCTGGCTCAAGGCCAAGGCGCGGTCGAAATCGAAGGCTTCGCCAAGAAAGAGTACTACGACAGCGATCGTAACTTCAAAAACGACGGCAACCTGTTCGGCGGCTCCGTTGGCTACTTCCTGACTGACGATGTTGAGCTGCGTCTGGGCTACGACGAAGTCCACAACGTCCGTAGCGACAGCGGCAAGAACATCAAGGGCGCAGACACTGCTCTGGACGCTCTGTACCACTTCAACAACCCAGGCGACATGCTGCGTCCATACGTATCTGCCGGTTTCTCTGACCAGAGCATCGGTCAAGACGCTCGCCGTGGCCGTGACGGTTCCACCTTCGCCAACATCGGCGGCGGCGCCAAGCTGTACTTCACTGACAACTTCTATGCCCGTGCAGGCGTTGAAGCTCAGTACAACATCGACCAAGGCAACACCGAGTGGGCGCCTAGCGTCGGTATCGGTGTAAACTTCGGCGGCGGCAGCAAGAAAGTTGAAGCAGCACCAGCTCCAGTAGCTGAAGTGTGCTCCGACAGCGACAACGACGGCGTGTGCGACAACGTCGACAAGTGCCCGGACACCCCAGCCAACGTTACCGTTGACGCTGATGGCTGCCCAGCAGTTGCCGAAGTGGTTCGTGTTGAGCTGGACGTGAAGTTCGATTTCGACAAATCCGTAGTCAAGCCTAACAGCTACGGCGACATCAAGAACCTCGCTGACTTCATGCAGCAGTACCCACAGACCACCACCACTGTTGAAGGTCACACTGACTCCGTCGGTCCTGACGCTTACAACCAAAAACTGTCCGAGCGTCGTGCAAACGCCGTTAAACAGGTTCTGGTTAACCAGTACGGTGTTGGCGCTAACCGCGTAAACTCGGTTGGTTACGGCGAATCCCGTCCAGTTGCTGACAACGCAACTGAAGCTGGCCGCGCAGTTAACCGTCGCGTAGAAGCAGAAGTAGAAGCTCAAGCTAAGTAATTAGCCGCTTGTACTGAAAAGCCCGGCTCAGGCCGGGCTTTTTTTTGCCTGCGATTTGGCGGGGCGTCTGTTCAGACGAGCCTGGGGTCAGCCGGCATTCAACTGCGCGTGGTCCATCAGGGTTTGATCGATCAGCTCATTGTTGTACGCGGCAACCGCACCGATCACCAGAATGGCGGGGCTCTTCAACTGGAAAGCGGCTGCGTCCTGTTGCATGGCATTCAGGGTGCTGCGGCATTCGCGCTGCCACGGCAGCGAAGCGTTCTCGATCATCGCCACCGGCATCTCCCCACTCATTCCGCATGCCAGCAGACTCTCGCGAATTTCCGCCAGTTTCGCCACGCCCATGTAAACCACCAGGGTGGTTCCGCCTTGCGCGAGTGCCTGCCAGTTGAGGGTGCTGTCGTCCTGAGTGTGGGCGGTGACCAGCGTTACGCCACGGCTTATACCGCGCAGGGTCAGCGAAATGCCGCACTGTGTTGCACCGGCAAGACCCGCTGTAATGCCGTTGACCAGCTCCACGGCGACACCGCGCTCCTGTAGCCATTGAGCCTCTTCACCGCCACGTCCGAAGATGCACGGATCGCCGCCTTTGAGGCGAACGACACATTTGCCCTGACGTACGTAGCGCAGCATCAGGCGATGGATGAACGCTTGCGGCGTCGAACGACAACCGCCGCGCTTGCCGACCGCGATGACCCGCGCTCCCGGACAATGTTCCAGCACTGCGGGGTTGACCAGATCGTCGATCAGCACCACATCGGCTTCAGCCAGGGCACGTACTGCCTTGAGAGTCAGCAGTTCGGGGTCGCCTGGGCCCGCGCCCACCAGCCATACTTTTGCGCTCATGCCGCATTCCTCATTCTGTAACCGCCACGGTATGGATCAGTCGTCTTATTTCCGGCACGCAGGAGCCGCACTGGGTGCCGCAGCCCAACTGTGTCTTGAGTTGATTCAGGTCCAGGCCACGCTCGATAGCGCTCATTACCGCGCTCTGGCTGACGTTCATGCAGTTGCACAAGGTCTTGTCGCGAGGCTGTGTCGAGTCTTTGCCCGGTTCGCTGCTCAACGGTGCCAACAGCCAGCGCCGCAACGAAGCCTCAACGCGCTCTTCCAGCCACAACGTCTGCAGCCAATACCGGGCAAGTGTTTCACCGGCCAGGCGAATAGCAGTAATACGTTCGCCGTCGATCCGTACCCGTTTGCCGATCGAGCGCTTGGGGTCGTCATACGCCATGACCGGTCCTTCATCCAGGCCCAGTACTTGATCAATCTGCTGCAGCAGCGCTGAATCGGGTGCTGCTGCGCTGGCGGCGCGTATCACCAGCGCCGGTCGCTCGCGTCCGGCAAGGCTCATGCTCAGATAGGTGAAGGTGTCGCACAAGGGGCGCAGCTTTTCCATCCGTTGCTGCACGTTGCCCTCGACCAGCGCAAAGAACTGCCAGGGCAGTCGGGCTTTTTCGATCCTGACGCCGGCGTGCTTGAGTTCCGGTTGCTTCGAAACCGGGTCGAAGGCTGGCTGGGTGAGAACGTTGACACCCCCCTTGAGGAACCTGTCGCCCCAATGCATCGGCACAAAAGCCTGGCCGACTGCAACGCTGTCCTCACTGCCGACCGGCAACAGCAGCTCGCCGCGCCGACTGATCAGTTTGACCAGATCGCCGGGTTGCAGGTCATGGCTGAGCATGTCCTGCGGATTGAGGCTCAGCACCGCTTCACTGACATGCCCGAACAAGCGGGCAGCGGTGCCGGTGCGGCTCATGCCGTGCCACTGATCGCGCAGTCTGCCGGTGTTGAGCGTCAGCGGGTAGTCGGCATCGCGCACTTCCCTGGCGGCGATGTAAGGTTCGGACAGAAACTGCGCCCGGCCTGAATCGGTGGGAAAGATGCCATTGTTGTACAGGCGCGGCGTGCCGCTGCTGGCGCCACGCGGGAAGGGCCATTGTTGCGGACCCTGCTGATCGATGAGCTCGCGGTCGATTCCTGACATGTCCAGATCGCGCCCGACCGTCAGGCCCTTGAACTCATCGAACAAGGCTTTGGGTGTAGCGAAGTCGAACAGCGCGGGTGCGCCGGGTTGCAGGCGTTTTTGCAGGCGCTGGGCGAAATCCACGGTGATCGCCCAGTCGGAGCGCGCTTCGCCGGGCGCCTGAATAGCTTTGCGCACGTTGGAGATGCGTCGTTCGGAGTTGGTCACCGTGCCTTCTTTCTCACCCCAGCTGGCAGCAGGCAGCAACAGATCGGCATAACGCGCGGTTTCGGTGGTCTTGAAGGCCTCCTGGAGTACCACGAACGGGCAGGTTTCCAGCGCTTGCCTGATGCGGTTCTGGTCGGGCAGTGACTGTGCCGGGTTGGTGCAGGCAATCCACAGGGCCTTGATCGTTCCATTCTGCAATTGCTCGAACAGTTCAATGGCTGAAAGGCCGGGGTTGGCAGGCAGGCTATCGACGCCCCAGTAGTCTGCAACCTCCTGACGATGCTGAGGATTTGCCGCGTCGCGATGGCCAGGCAACAGGTTGGACAGACTGCCGGTTTCACGTCCGCCCATGGCGTTGGGCTGGCCGGTGAGCGAGAAGGGACCTGCGCCGGGTTTGCCAATCTGTCCGGTCGCCAGGTGCAGGTTGATCAGCGCGCTGTTTTTCGCGCTGCCGGCCGTGGACTGATTCAGCCCCATGCACCACAGCGACAGAAAAGCCGGCGCTTCGCCCACCCATCGGGCGCAGGTGTGCAGCTGTTTCAGAGTAATACCGCAGAGGGCGGCCACGTATTCAGGTGGGTAGTCACGGGCCAGCGTGGCCAGTTCCTCATAGCCCTGCGTGTGCGCGGCAATGAACGCCGGGTCGATCAGCCGTTCGTTCATCAGTATATGAAAGATGCCGTGAAACAGCGCGACGTCCGTGCCGGGCTGAATCGCCAGGTGCAGGTCGGCCAGTTCGCAGGTGTCGGTGCGTCGTGGATCGATGACGATGAGTTTCATCTGCGGACGACGGCTTTTTGCCTCTTCCAGACGGCGAAACAGAATCGGGTGTGCGTACGCCATGTTGCTGCCGACGATCATCACACAATCGCTCAGTTCGATGTCTTCATAGCTGCACGGTGGGGCATCGGCACCCAGGCTGCGCTTGTAGCCAGCCACGGCCGATGACATGCACAGCCGTGAATTACTGTCGATATTGTTGGTGCCGATCAGTGCGCGCGCCAGTTTGTTGAACGCGTAGTAGTCTTCGGTCAGCAATTGGCCGGAAATGTAGAAAGCAACGCTGTCGGGGCCATGTGCGCGAATGCTTTCGGCGAACACATTGGCCGCATGCTCCAGAGCGGTATCCCAATCGGTGACGCTGCGCGCCAGGCCCTTGCTCAGGCGCAGTTCCGGGTACAGCGCGCGGGCTTCAATGTCGCCGGTCAGGTGCAGGCTCGACCCTTTGCTGCACAGCTTGCCGAAGTTGGCCGGGTGCTTCGGGTCGCCGCTGACACCAAGAATATGCTCGCCGTCATGTTCGATCAGTACGCCGCAGCCTACGCCGCAATAGCAGCAGGTAGACGCCGTGACCCGGGGGGTGTGGAGGGCAAGGCTGTTCATGCGCAGGCAGCCTCTGGAGCAACGGGTTTGCCGAACATCAGGTGGTCGCGAATGGCGTCGATACCCTGGCCATCACGGATCTGCTGCAAGTACCAGTTACCGTCCGCGGTGTCGCCGTACAGGCAGGCGCCGACCAGTACATCGTTCTTTATTACCAGCTTCTTGTAGATACCGCCGATGGGGTCGGAAAGGGTGATGCTTTCAGTACCTTCACCGCCGAGGAAATCCCCGGCGGAAAACAGGTCGATACCGGTGACTTTCAGCTTGGTCGAGGTGACCGAGCCCGGATAACGCGCAAAGCCCAGTTGCGCAAGGTGGTTGGCGCAGACCCGCGCCTGCTCGAACAGCGGCGCCACCAGCCCATAGGCGATGCCACGGTGGCTGACACATTCGCCAATCGCGTAGATGCGCGGGTCGTAGGTCTGCAAGGTGTCATTGACCAGAATGCCACGGTTGCAGGGCAGGCCGGCTTGCTCGGCCAATTCGGTGTTGGGCCGTATGCCTGCTGCCATGACCACCAGATCGGCGTCGATCCTGTCGCCATTGTTGAATTGCACCGCGGTTACCCGGCCCTGATCATCGCCGAGCAAGGCGTTGGTCTGTTCGTCGAGGCGAAAGCTCAGGCCGCGCTTTTCCAGCGCCGCTTGCAGCATGCGCCCGCTGGTCTTGTCCAGTTGGCGCTCCAGCAGCGTCTGGCCGTTATGCACCACCGTCACGTGCATGCCGCGCAGGCTCAAGCCGTTGGCCGCTTCCAGGCCGAGCAGTCCGCCGCCGATGACGACTGCGCGCTTGTGCGTGACGGAGGTGTCGATCATCTGCCGCGTGTGGCCGATGTCGCGATAACCGATCACACCGTTCAGCGTGTTGCCCGGGATCGGCAGTATGAACGGCCGCGAACCGGTGGCAATCAGCAGCCGATCATAATGGGCCTGGGTGCCGTCATCGGCGATCACCAGGCGTCTGATGCGGTCGATCTTCACCACGCGACGGTTGAGCAACAACTGGATACCGTTGCGTTCGTACCAGTCGAGGTCGTTGAGCACGATGTCTTCGAAATTCTGCTCGCCGGCCAGTACCGGCGACAGCAGAATGCGATTGTAATTGGGGTGTGGCTCGGCGCCGAAGACCGTGATGTGGTAAAGGTCTTCGCTCAGTTTCAGCAACTCTTCGAGTGTGCGCACGCCGGCCATGCCGTTGCCGATCATCACCAGTTTGAGTTTGGTCATCTTGCCTCCGAGTCACTGCAGCGCGTGCTCGACACGTTTCGCGCAAACAAAAAAAAGGCGTCCCGTCAGTGGCCTGACGAGGACGCCTTTGTCCGGTCCCGTTCGCTCGGGAGACGCAGCCTTCATCGTTGAGGGCGGCGTGTTATGAATTATCTGCCAGTGACCATGCAGCGCTTGTGCCAACTCGGATTTGCCAGCCTGCGCGGTGTGCAGTCGATAACCCTGGCGCTTTCTGCACTGCGTTGAGGCGCGTTGCACAGAAGCGGGGCGCAAGGGCTCAGTGGCGGCCCATTAACCAGATCACCAGCATCAGGTTGAACAGCAGAGAGAGCAACGCCAGTGTTCGCCAGACTTTCAGCGGTTCGCGTTCCAGCAGCGGACGCGGCTTTGCCACCAGCGGACGATGCTCGGCCTGCTCCAGCTCCAGCAACCACTGTTCGGCGGTTTCATAACGCTGGCTCGGGTCGGCGTGCAGTGCCTTGTCCAGGCTTTGGCTCAGCCACTGCGGCAGATCCGGTCGATAACGACTGGCAGGTATCGGTGCGCCGAAGCGACGGTGCTGAAAGGCTTCGATCTCGCCGTAAGGGTATTGCCCTGTCAGCAGGTAGTACAAGGTGACGCCTGCTGCGTACAGGTCCTGTTGCGGATGCGGTTCGGCGCCGTTGAAGGCTTCCGGTGCTATATAACTGGGTGTGCCGGGCAGGTCTTCGGTGTTGACCGCCGACAGGCCCGGGCAGAACGCCAGGCCGAAGTCCAGCAGGCGCAACTCGCCGTCTTCGGCCAGCAGCAGGTTTTCCGGTTTGATATCGCGATGGATGATGTTGCGTCGATGCAGCAGGCCCGTGGCCCGTAACAGTCGGGTGGCCAAGTCCTGCCACTGGGCCAGCGGCAACGGCCCTTTGTCGGTGAAGCGCTCGGCCATTGTGTGCCCGCGATACTCGCGCATGACGTAATACAGATGCTGACGGTCTGGCAGCGGGTGTATCTCGGGAAAAAAACGCCCGGCGACCCGACGCAGAAACCACTCCTCCAGCAGTAAACCCTGACCGGCACCGGTCTCGTCATGACGACTGGCTGGCAGGGTCTTCAGCAGCCAGGGCTGCTCATTGATATCGGTGACTCGATAAACGATGGACTGGCGTGATTGCGCCACGATGCTGACGACTTTCCAGCCTTCGAATGTCTGATCGGCCTTGAGTGCGGGTGGCAGCGGCCATTGCTGCAATTGCAGTAGCGTATCGCCCAGATCGTCCTCGCCGAGCGTGTCGACCTGAATCAGCAGGGCGCTGGCATTGTCCTGACTGCCGGCCAGGTGCGCCGCGCTGACCAGGGTTTTCACTGCCGCGTCGAGGTCGTGCTGTTCGCCCAGAATCGAGCGGATACTTGCATCGCCCAGTGCCGCCCATACGCCGTCGCTGACCAGCAGCAGGCGTTCGCCTTCACACAGCTCGCCGTCCAGGTAATCCATGACCACGTACTGATCCAGGCCCAGCGCACGTTTGAGCACATGCTGCATGTCGGCCTGTTCCCAGACGTGATCTTCACTGATGCGTTTCAGCGTTCCGGTGTGCCAGCGGTAAGCCCGGCAGTCGCCGACATGGGCGAGGGTGAAACGCCTGCCACGCAGTACCAGAGCGCTGAGGGTGGTCAACAGGCCGTTGGCCAGCAGCCAGCGATTCTGCGCCAGCAGCAGGCGATCAAGGGACTGCGCCACGCCCCAGGTTTCCGGCGTGGCGTAATAGTCGAGGGCCAGCGCCTGCAGGGTCGACTGCGCGGCCAGTGCGCCGTCGGCACATTGGCTGACGCCGTCGGCAAGGGCGAACAGATAGCCCTTGCTGGCCGCCAGTGCCGGGACTGGCGTGACCAGGCGCACGGCGTCCTGATTCTCCGCTCGCGGTCCGCTGGCGCTGAATTGAGCGAACTGCAGTTGCAGGGTCATCGGCGCTTCAGACCCGGGCCGCCGTGACCGCGGCCGAACCCCAGGTGGTTCTCCAGCGACGTTTGACGTTCAGCAGGCCGAACCAGGCCAGTATCGCCAGGCCGGCGAACAGCCACAGACCCAACTGGTAGTCGCCGGTGTTCTGTTTGATGCTGCCCAGGCCCGCCGCCAGCAGGAAGCCACCGATGCCACCGGCCATGCCGATCAAGCCGGTCATGACCCCGATTTCCTTGCGGAAGCGCTGCGGTACCAACTGGAACACCGCACCGTTGCCGGCCCCCAGGCCCAGCATCGCGGCCACGAACAACGCCAGTGCTGCCCACGAACTCGGCAGGTTGAAGCCCACGGCGGCAATGCCGATGGCGGCAACCGCATACATCACGGTCAGCGTGCGAATCCCGCCGAAACGGTCGGCCAGCGCACCACCCAACGGACGCATCAGGCTGCCACCGAACACACAGGCAGCGGTGTAGTAACCGGCAGTGATCGGGCTCAAGCCATATTGGTCGTTGAAATAGCCGGGCAGGGCGCTGGCCAGGCCAATGAAGCCACCGAACGTCACACTGTAGAAAAACATGAACCACCAACTGTCACGGTCACCCAGCGCCTTGAGGTAGTCCGCCATGGATTTGGGTTTGCTGCGTTGCGGGGCGTTGCGGGCCATCAGGGTGAAGGCGATCAGGGTCAGAACCAGCGGGATCAGCGCCAGGCCGAAGACGTTGCCCCAGCCGAAACTGGCGGCCAGCACCGGCGCGATTAGCGCGGCCAGTACAGTGCCGGAGTTGCCCGCACCGGCGATACCCATGGCCTTGCCCTGGTGCTGCGCCGGATACCATTGCGACGCCAGGGGCAGCGCGACGGCGAACGAAGCACCGGCCATGCCGAGGAACACGCCCAGTACCAGCACCTGGCCGTAGGTGTGAATGCCCAATTGCCAGGCACCCAGCAGCGCGCCGATGACGATCACCTGGCCGATGATTCCGGCGGTTTTGGGCGACAGTTGGTCGGCCAGCAGGCCCATGAAAAAGCGCAGCACCGCGCCCGCCAGAATCGGCGTGGCGACCATCAGGCCACGTTGCTGAGTGGTCAGGTGCAGGTCAGTGGCAATCTGTACCGCCAGTGGGCCCAGCAGGTACCAGACCATGAAACTCAGGTCAAAATAGAGAAAGGCCGCGAACAGGGTCGGTTTGTGGCCTGCCTTCCAGAAGCTTGTATCCATGTGCACACCTCATCATCTGCTAGTTAGTCAGTCGGGCCATGACCGCGACACGGGTGGTTCAGACGCTGTGGTGGAGTGTTCCGAATGACGGCGACTCCACCGGCCCCTTCGCCGGGGCCAAAACGCAAAAAACGTCGCCTCTCTGTCCACGGGGCGGAAAGAGATGAGCGACGTCTTTGTCGTAAAAGGTGATAGCCGCCGTTGGCTACCGGTGCGATTGCATTAGCAATAGACGGGCCAATGGTCGTGCAGGCGCGTCAGCCATAGTTGCAGACAGGTTGTATGGCTTTCAGAGACTGCGAGCAGACTGATGTATGACCTCGAACCGGGCGTGGGCCATCAGGCGCGCTGCAAAAAAGGGCGTGGCGGCGAAAAGCCAGATAACGGCTTGCACAGTCCGTATCAGTCAACAGAAACAGGCAGTTAACAGGGTTTAAGTATGTTTTATTAAAGTTCAAACTATTTAATATTATTTAATGTGCCATCAGTTTTGCGTGTAAGTACTGTCATTGTGATGCTGTTTCGATACGCAGCTATGGTGGCCTTAATATATATAATTTAATGCGCAGCTCTCGCAGTTGTACGATAGCAACGCTGTAAATATTTAATTTACTTTGCGTGGCATCTCTGAGAACATCGCTTCTGTTGCGACGTGTGACGCTTATTAAAAAGGTGGTTTCACTTTTCAATCCGGTAATCTGTAGTTGCAGTTTGCCAGTCAATCTCGATAAATGCTTACTTTGAAAGAAGTCATCGGCTACTCGCTCTTTTATCGGCGTCCGGCTGTCCTCGACACCTGAATGCCCGACACACTCTGCACCTCGGCATTGCACGCATGCCTGCCGTGTTGCCTTCCTATACGCGCTGCTTGTACAGGCGCCAGCAAAGGACATCATCATCATGAGTAACATCAATTACGCACCTACCATCTGGTCCCGTGCCGATGCGTTGAAGGTCAATGAAAATGACCCGACCACCACGCAGCCATTGGTAAAAGCGGACTTTCCGGTCATGAGTGATAAGGTCTTCATCTGGGACACCATGCCGTTGCGAGAGCTTGACGGCACGGTGGTCTCAGTCAACGGCTGGTCGGTTATCGTCACACTGACGGCTGATCGCCATCCCGATGACCCGCAGTATCTCGGCGCCAACGGCCGCTACGACATCAAGCGCGACTGGGAAGATCGTCATGGGCGGGCGCGCATGTGCTACTGGTATTCGCGCACCGGCAAGAACTGGATCTTCGGTGGCCGGGTCATGGCCGAAGGCGTGTCGCCCACCACCCGTGAGTGGGCGGGCACACCGGTATTATTGAATGACAAGGGTGATATCGATCTTTACTACACCTGCGTGACACCGGGGGCGACCATTGCCAAAGTGCGCGGCCGTATTGTGACGTCCGATCAGGGCGTGGAGTTGAAAGACTTTACCCAGGTCAAAAAACTGTTCGAGGCCGACGGCACTTATTATCAAACCGAAGCGCAGAACTCGACGTGGAACTTCCGCGACCCGAGTCCGTTTATTGATCCCAATGATGGCAAGTTGTATATGGTCTTTGAAGGTAATGTGGCCGGTGAACGCGGTACGCATACCGTTGGCGCTGCAGAACTTGGCCCGGTGCCACCCGGCCATGAAGAAGTGGGGGGTGCGCGTTTTCAAGTGGGCTGTATCGGCCTGGCAGTTGCGAAAGATCTCAGCGGAGAAGAGTGGGAAATACTACCGCCACTGGTGACTGCGGTGGGCGTCAATGACCAGACTGAACGTCCGCATTATGTCTTTCAGGACGGCAAGTATTATTTATTCACCATTAGTCACAAGTTTACGTATGCCGACGGTGTGACCGGGCCGGACGGCGTTTACGGTTTTGTGGGCGAGCATTTGTTCGGGCCTTACCGGCCGATGAACGCTTCCGGACTGGTGCTGGGCAATCCGCCTGCACAGCCATTCCAGACGTACTCCCACTGTGTGATGCCCAACGGCCTGGTGACTTCGTTCATCGACAGCGTGCCCACCACCGGCGATGACTACCGTATCGGCGGCACCGAGGCGCCGACGGTCAGAATCCTGTTGAAGGGCGACCGCTCGTTCGTGCAGGAAGAGTATGACTACGGCTACGTCCCGGCGATGAAGGATGTGCAGTTGAGCTGACAGGCTGCGCCCCTGTAAACGCGGAAGAACGCCTGTGCGGGCAGGCGTTCTTCCTGGCTTCAGCCCAGCAGTTCGCTCATTGCGATAATCTGCTCGGCCACCTGAATCAGCTTCTGCTGACGACTCATTGCCTGACGTCGCATCAGCGTATAAGCCTCTTCTTCGTTGCAATCCTTCATCTTCATCAGTAGCCCCTTGGCCAGCTCGATGCGCTTGCGCTCGGCCAGTTGCTGATCGCGGGCATGCAATTGCGCACGCAGCGCCTGATCGCTTTCAAAGCGGGCCATTGCCACATCCAGAATTGGTTGCAGCCGTTGTGCCTGAATCCCCTCGACGATATAAGCGCTGACCCCGGACTTGATGGCCTGGCGCATCACGCCTGGATCGTGCTCGTCGGTGAACATCACGATGGGACGTGGCTGGTCGCGGCTGACCAGCACCACCTGCTCCATCACGTCGCGACCTGGCGATTCAGTGTCGATGAGGATGACGTCCGGGCGCACGGCTTCGACGCGTGCGGGCAGGTCGATGATCAGGCCGGATTCGTCGATCACGTCGAAACCGGCCTCTATCAAGGCTGACTTGAGGCGACCGACCTTTTTGGCGGTGTCATTGATAAGCAGGATACGCAGCATGGTCACGTTCTCCGTCAACGACTGGCCACAGCGGGCGCGTCGTCGGCCAGCGAATGGAGCTTGAAGCTACGCGCGTAGCCCGCCGGATCGCTGCCGTCCCAGATCCTGCCATCGATCAGCTGACTGCTGCGCATGGTTGCGGCGGGTACGTCGATGCCCAGCGCGCTGGCCGCCTGACGGTACAGGTCGAGTTGCTGGACGCGACTGGCGACCGCCAGGTAATCCGGGTCTTCGCGCAACAGGCCCCAGCGTCGGAACTGGGTCATGAACCACATGCCGTCGGACAGCCAGGGGTAGTTGACCTGTCCTTGGGCATGGAAGCTGACCGCGTGAGGGTCTTGCCAGCGATTGCCGAGACCGTCGCTGTACTGACCGAGCAGGCGCGGCTCGATGCAGTCCACTGAGGTGTCCAGGTAATCGGCACCGCTGAGAAGTTGTGCGGTGCTGCGCCGGTTATGATCGTTTTCCTCGATGAAGCGGCTCGCTTCCAGTACGGCCATGATCAGCGCTCTGGCGGTATTGGGGTTCTGCTCGACGAACTCACGGGTACAGCCCAGCACCTTGCCCGGGTGATCCGGCCAGATCGACTGGCTGGTGGCCATGGTGAAGCCCAGTTGCTGCTGAACGGCGCTGGCGCCCCAGGGTTCGCCGACGCAGAAACCGTCGATGCGCCCAGCCTGCAGGTGTTGCGCCATTTGCGTGGGCGGCACCACGACACTGGTCACATCATCGAGCGGATGAATGCCCTGACTGGCCAGCCAGTAGTAGAGCCACATGGCGTGGTTGCCGGTGGGGAAGGTCTGCGCGAAGGTCAGCCTTGATCCGCTTTGGTGCGCGCGTTTGTCCAGTGCTTCAGGAGTGATCACGCCCGCCTGCTGCAACTCGCGGGACAGGTTGATGCACTGGCCGTTCTGGTTGAGCCCCATGAGGATGGCCATGTCGGCCGCCGGGCCACCGCTGATGCCCAGTTCCACCGCATAGATCAGACCGTACAGGCTGTGTGCCGCCTGCAACTGCCCGCTGACCAGCCTGTCGCGCAGCCCGGCCCAGGAGGTCTGACGCTCGAGGTTCAGGCTCAGGCCGTAAGGCTGGGCGAAACCCTGAGTGGCCGCGACCACCAGCGGGGCGCAGTCGGTCAATGCCATGAAGCCCACGTCCAGGCTGTTCATTTCCGGGGCGTCGCTACCGGCCACCCAGTCCAGCGCATTACCGGTTCGTTCGTTCATCGCGCGTGCTTCATCAAAGGTCCGTCCAGAAAAAAGGCGTCGTCCGACCCATTGCAATGCAAGTGTCGAAGCGACGCCGTTGTCCATGCACCGCTCCGCCGTTGGAGTGAGTGCCGATAGCGGTTTCAAGCAAGGCATATGCCATCGCCGGGGAGGGGCGAGCAACAAGTTTGTCGCGCGCCTCGCCTGACAGGCCCGCACACGTCTATAATCGCCACCCTGAATTCAGCTGCTCACGAGCCCATCCCGCCATGTATAACCTGGCCCGCCAGTTACTGTTCAAACTTTCCCCGGAAACCTCTCATGACCTGTCGCTGGACCTGATCGGTGCAGGCGGACGGCTGGGCCTCAATGGCCTGCTGAGCAAGTCCCCGGCGAAGTTGCCGGTCAGTGTGATGGGCCTTGAATTTCCCAACCCTGTTGGGCTGGCAGCCGGCCTGGACAAGAATGGTGCAGCCATCGATGGCTTCGCGCAACTGGGCTTCGGGTTCGTCGAGATCGGCACAGTGACGCCACGTCCTCAGCCGGGCAATCCCAAACCGCGTATTTTCCGCCTGCCCAACGCCGAGGCGATCATCAATCGCATGGGCTTCAACAATCTGGGTGTCGACAACCTGGTGTCCCGTGTCGAAGCGGCAAAATATCGAGGCGTTCTGGGCATCAATATCGGCAAGAACTTCGACACGCCGGTCGAGCGTGCGGTCGACGATTACCTGATCTGTCTGGACAAGGTCTATGCCCATGCCAGCTACGTTACGGTCAACGTCAGTTCGCCCAATACGCCGGGGCTGCGCAGCCTGCAGTTCGGCGACTCGCTCAAGCAACTGCTCCAGGCCCTGAGCCTGCGCCAGCAGGAGCTGACGCAACGGCATGGCAGGCGTGTGCCGCTGGCGATCAAGATTGCCCCGGACATGACCGACGAAGAGACCGTGCTGGTGGCCGCAGCCCTGATCGAGTCCGGTATGGACGCAGTCATCGCCACCAACACCACGCTTAGCCGCCAAGGCGTCGAAGGCCTTCCGCATGCTGATCAGGCAGGCGGCTTGTCGGGCGCGCCGGTTCGGGAAAAAAGCACGCACATCGTCAAGGTCCTGGCCGGTGAGCTCGCGGGGCGTCTGCCGATCATCGCCGCAGGCGGGATCACCGAAGGCCGACACGCCGCCGAGAAGATCGCTGCGGGGGCCAGTCTGGTGCAGATCTATTCGGGGTTCATCTACAAGGGCCCTGCGCTGATTCGCGAGTCGGTGGATGCCATTGCGGCGATGCCTCGCGCCGCACGCTGAACCCGGGGTAAAAAAAAGGGGCTCTGCAAGAGAGCCCCTGGGCGTTGGCCCGCCGCCCGGGTCGGGCGTGCATGGTGCAGGTGTGAATCAGTCAATCATGTGTGTGGCCCGACAGAGGCCGAAAGTCTTTGATGTGAATCGCCTCATCCGACCGCGTGAAGTTCGTTGAGTCTGTGGATGCCCGCAGTGCCGGTCATACCGTCCCAGTTGTCGCCGCGTCCTTCGCGCCAGCCATTGATCCATGCCTGGCGTACTGACGGTAGAGTAAAAGGGCAAAGCTCACGGGATTTACCATGAACGCCGTATTGATATCCGCGTAAAAATGCTCTTTCCAACGGATCACGCTTAAGTCTTCTCATAGGGTAATGCCCTCGTCTGTTGACTGTAATATCCCTGAGACCCCGTGATGAGGTCGGGCAGAATCTTCTGCCGTTGGGGCCCGCTGCCGGCGTCGCGGGCCTTGATGCCACCACCATTGCGGCGATGACCTGAGACGATTTCTAACCAAAGCGCAGGGCGGTGTGAATGATCGTTTTGTCATAAGCACGTCACATTCAGGTCTGTCGAGCAATAAGCGATGATCTGTTTCAAGCATGATTTTTTCTGCAGCCCCTTGAACATGGGCGTTTGCAGGCTAATTGAAATCGCTTATCAGGCTCATATACTGGCTCAATGTCTTGGCTGCTTAAGCGACGAAGGGTCATGATCGGCGCTGCACAAATGTGACTTTTCAAAACACCACTTTTGATTGCGTGCCTTATTGCCGACATCGACTTGCCTGATATCTGTTCTAATACGCGCCAGAACTGCCGCAATGACATGACAGGATCATGCGGTGGACCGGCACACATCACGTGCCACGCAGGCGTTCTCCATGAAAGACGCCTGTTCAAATCTGGCAGGGCAATGCGTTGCCCGCCGCAGACGGCTCAGGCCCTGGAATACACATGTCGGATCGCTACGAACTTTTCCTCACTTGCCCCAAGGGCCTCGAAGGCCTGCTTGCCGAGGAAGCCACTGCGCTGGGCCTGCAAGAGACCCGCGAGCACACTTCAGCCATTCGCGGCTCGGCCGACATGGAGACCGCTTACCGGCTGTGTCTCTGGTCGCGACTGGCCAACCGCGTGTTACTGGTGCTCAAGCGCTTCCCGATGAAGGATGCCGAAGACCTCTACCACGGCGTACTGGATGTCGAGTGGCAGGATCATCTTGAATCCGACGGCACCATTGCGGTGGAATTCAGTGGTCATGGTTCGGGCATCGATAACACCCATTTCGGTGCATTGAAGGTCAAGGATGCGATCGTCGACAAGCTGCGTACTCCGGATGGCGAGCGTCCTTCGGTCGACAAGATCAACCCCGATCTGCGCGTGCACCTGCGCCTGGATCGCGGCGAAGCCATTCTGTCCCTCGACCTGTCCGGGCATAGCCTGCACCAGCGCGGTTACCGTCTGCAGCAGGGCGCTGCACCGCTGAAGGAAAACCTCGCCGCCGCTATCCTGATTCGTGCTGGCTGGCCGCGCATCGCTGCCGAGGGCGGCGCGCTGGCCGACCCGATGTGCGGTGTCGGTACGTTTCTGGTCGAGGCCGGGATGATCGCCGCCGACATCGCCCCGAACATCAAGCGTGAACGCTGGGGCTTCTCGGCCTGGCTGGGCCACGTCCCGGCGCTGTGGCGCAAGCTGCACGACGAAGCGCTGGCCCGCGCAGAAGCCGGGTTGGCCAAAACACCTTCGTGGATTCGCGGTTACGAGGCTGATCCGCGACTGATCCAGCCGGGACGCAACAACATCGAACGTGCTGGTCTGAGTGACTGGATCAAGGTCTATCAGGGCGAAGTCGCGACCTTCGAGCCGCGTCCCGACCAGAACCAGAAAGGTCTGGTGATCTGCAACCCTCCGTACGGCGAGCGCCTGGGTGACGAAGCCAGCCTGCTGTATCTCTACCAGAACCTCGGCGAGCGCCTGCGTCAGGCCTGCCTTAACTGGGAAGCTGCGGTGTTCACCGGCGCGCCGGACCTCGGCAAGCGCATGGGCATTCGCAGCCACAAACAGTATTCGTTCTGGAACGGCGCCTTGCCGTGCAAGCTGCTGCTGATCAAGGTCACGCCTGACCAGTTCGTGACCGGCGAGCGACGCACCCCCGAGCAGCGTCAGATCGAACGCGAAAACCCGGTCGAGGTTGAAGTCGTTGAGCGCAAACTCAACAAGAACGGCAACCCGATCAAGCCGGAACCGGTGGTGGTCGAACAGGCGCGCCTGAGTGAAGGCGGGCAGATGTTTGCCAATCGCCTGCAAAAGAACCTCAAGCTGATGGGCAAGTGGGTACGTCGCGAGGGGATCGATTGCTACCGCGTGTATGACGCCGACATGCCTGAATACTCGCTGGCGATCGATCTGTATCACGACTGGGTGCATGTTCAGGAATACGCCGCACCCAAGTCCATCGATCCGGAAAAGGCGTCAGCCCGGCTGTTCGATGCGCTGGCGGCCATTCCGCAAGCCCTGAACATCGACAAGAACCGCGTAGTGATCAAGCGTCGCGAGCGTCAGAGCGGCACCAAGCAGTACGAGCGCCAGAGCGCCCAGGGCCAGTTTCTGGAAGTCAGCGAAGGCGGCGTCAAGCTGCTGGTCAATCTGACCGACTACCTGGACACCGGGCTGTTTCTCGATCACCGGCCGATGCGCATGCGTATTCAGCGCGAGGCGGCCGGCAAGCGCTTCCTGAACCTGTTTGCCTACACGGCGACGGCCAGTGTGCATGCTGCCAAGGGCGGTGCGCGCAGCACCACCAGCGTCGACCTGTCGCGGACCTATCTGGACTGGGCGCGTCGTAACCTGTCGTTGAACGGTTTCTCCGACAAGAATCGTCTCGAGCAGGGCGACGTGATGGCCTGGCTGCAGGCCAATCGCGACGAGTACGACCTGATCTTCATCGACCCGCCGACGTTCTCCAATTCCAAGCGCATGGAAGGCATTTTTGATGTCCAGCGTGATCAGGTCGAGCTGATCGATCTGGCCATGGCGCGTCTCGCACCGGGAGGCGTGTTGTACTTCTCCAACAACTTCCGCAAGTTTGTGCTTGATGAAAACCTGAGTCAGCGTTACGCGGTCGAGGACATTACCGCGCAAACCATCGATCAGGACTTCGCCCGTAACGGCAAGATCCACCGCGCCTGGAAAATCATGGCGCATAGCTGATCCGGTGCGTGATGAACTGATCGGTAATGGTCCGTTCATCGCGCCTCGCGATACCTCCTGCACTCGCTTGCATGCCCGTGCAGACAGACCAACGGATCGTCCTGAAACCGCCATAAGCCTATGAAAATTACTGGCGAATAGCTATAACAGAAGTCATAGCCAGCCTGACGCTTCCGTATGTTGGCGTCATGAGTTTGTGTGTATGACAGTGAAACGGTTCAAGCTGAGAATTCTGAGTTTCATCAATGGTCAGCGATCAGCGTGGCTTATCGCAGTGCTGGTATTGCTGATCGGTACGGCACTTACGATCATGCTGGCGCTGGCCGATAACGAGTTGTATCAGCGCCAGTTGCGTCAGCGTTTCGACATGGTTGCCGCGGAGCGCTTCAGTCGCCTGCAGGAGCGTCTGGACCGGCAGGTCACCCGGCTCGACACGTTGGCTCGCTTTTTTATCTACTCCCATCAGGTTGAACTGTCCGAATTCGACGGGTTTGTCGCGCCGTTGCTGATTGGCACCCAGGCGTATGCCTGGAACCCGAGGGTGCTGCAGGCCGAGCGTGCAGCCTTTGAACGACAGTCGCGTGAGGAAGGATCGCCCGGGTATGCCATACGCGAGATGGATGAAAACGGCGCCTTGAAAATCGCCGCCGTGCGAAATGAATACTTCCCGGTTCGATTCATCCAGACCCTCAGCAACATTCCAACGCCAGCGGGGTTTGATATTGCTTCCGAGCCGGTGCGGCGTGCCGCTCTGGAGCGTGCGCGGTTGCTGAAACGAACGGTCGCAACGCCTCGTATTCGCCTGCTGTCTCTGGAGCCGTCCGATACCTACGGCATTTTGCTGGTCGCACCGGTGTTCTCGATTGGCCAGCCGGTTCCGCAATTGAGGGGCTACGTCACCGCAGTGATCAGCCTGACGCAATTGATGAACGTTGGAACGGCGGAGCAGGACAACCTTGCCGTGACCATGCTCGACCTCAGTTCGCCGGAAACGCCCGAGCAGGTCTACCAGTCTCCGCTCCGCGCAATACGCAATCAGCTGTACGCCAGCAGCCTGCTGAGCCTGGGCGACAGGGATTATCTGGTCGAGGTTCGCCCTACGCAGATTTTCAGTCTGAATAACCAGATCATGATGCCCGGTCGGGTGCTGTGGCTTGGAGGACTTTTGAGCCTGATGCTCAGTGCCTTGCTCTACAGCCTGATCAGCCAGCGTCAGCGCGCCTTGCAACGGGTGGCGCAGCGTACCCGCGAGCTGCGCCAGCGCGAGCAACAATTGAGGGCTGCGCACGGTCAACTGCGCAGTGTGCTGGATGCGGCGACAGAAGTGGCAATCATCGCGACCGATCTGGACGGGCTGATCAAGACGTTCAATGTCGGGGCACAGAAAATGCTCGGCTATGCACAGGAGGATGTGCTGGGCAGGTTTCGCCTCATGGACTTTTATCAGTCTGCTGATCTGGAGGCCCGAGCGAGCCGCTTGAGCAAAAGCCGCGGGCAACCGATCAGCGCCTCGCAACTGATGTTTCTCGACGCCGTGCAGGATGGTAACCATCCTTCGCAGGAGTGGACCCTGCAGCGCAGCGATGGCAGCACGCTGGTGGTGAATATGCTGGTCACCGCGGTGCGTGACGATCAGGGGCTCTGGACCGGGTATCTGGCCGTGTGCATCGACGTTACCGAGCACAAGCGTGTCAATCAGGCCCTTGCCGAGCAGGGGCAGTTGCTGAAAAAGCTCGGCTCGCAAGTCCCGGGCGGTATTTACCAGTACCATTTGGCCGTTGATGGCAGCGCGCGTTTCAGGTACGCCAGCGCCGGCATGTGCGAGCTGTTCGAAGTGGATGAAGAGCAGTTGCTGGGCGACTCTGAAACTATCCTGCAACGCATACAGCCGGTGGATCTGACACGGGTCAAAAGCTCCATTCTGATCAGCGCCAAACACCTGACACCGTGGAGTCAGGAGTACCGCGTCGATCTGCCACGCAAGGGTTTGCGCTGGCTACGCTCGGCGTCGACGCCTGAGCGCCTGGCCGATGGCAGCGTGCTGTGGCATGGCTTTGTGTCCGATATCACCGACCTCAAGCGCGTCGAGCAGGAGTTGCGTGCGCTGTCGGTCACTGACGTGCTGACCGGTGCCTATAATCGGCGCTACTTTCAGGACCGGATGCAGTCCGAGCTGAAAAGAATCGACCGGCACGGCGGTAACCTGTCGGTCATCATGCTCGATATCGATCACTTCAAACGGATCAATGACCGCTTCGGGCACGCCGCAGGCGATCAGGTGCTCAAGGCCATTTCGGAAAAGATCAGCCAGCGGCTGCGCAGCGATGATGTGTTCTGCCGCCTGGGTGGCGAAGAGTTCATGGTGATCTGCCCGGGAACGCGCGGTGCCCAGGCCTATCAACTGGCACTGAGCCTGCGCGATGAACTGCGCAAGCAGGTTATCGAAGGCGTCGATCAGGTGGTCACGGGCAGCTTCGGGATCGCCAGCTGGCGCGAGGGTGAGGGTGTCGACGCAATGTTGCTGCGCGCCGACTCGGGTGTCTATGCGGCGAAACAGGCCGGTCGCGATCGGGTCGAGCCTGAGCAACGCTGATGAAGACAGACCCGCTGCGACAGCGGGTCTGTTGTTGATGGCCAGTATCGGTTGGTTATTGCTGGATCGAGACCGTGGTGTTGGTCAGCTTGGGCTGTCGATACAGATCGATCAGTACCTCGTCGAGTATCGAGGATGCGCCGAACGGACGCGGGTCGTTGAGGATCGCCACGACTGCCCAGGTGTTGCCGTTACTGTCGCGGCTGAAGCCGGCAATCGCGCGTACGGTATTCAGGGTGCCGGTCTTGATGTGCGCCTCGCCCAGCAGCGGGGTGCGCTTGAGTCGCTTGCGCATGGTGCCGTCGAGGCCGGCCAGCGGCATCGAGCTCATGAATTCGGCCGCATAGGGGCTGCGCCAGGCCGCTTGCAGGATCACCGCCATTTCACGCGCGCTGACACGCTCGGCCCGCGAAAGCCCGGAGCCGTTCTCCATGACCAGATGCGGCGCAGTGATGCCTTTCTTCGCCAGCCACTGACGGATGACACGTTGCGCGGCCTTGCCGTCGTCACCGTCCGCTTCGTTGCGGAACTCTTCGCCCAGGCTCAGGAACAGTTGCTGGGCCATGGTGTTGTTGCTGAATTTGTTGATGTCACGAATGACTTCCACCAGGTCCGGTGAAAAGGCCTTGGCCAGCAACTTGGCATTGCCGGGCAGCACGCCAACGCGGTCCTTGCCCTGAATGGTGCCGCCCAGTTCCTGCCAGATGGCTCGCACTGCGCCGGCCGCGTAGGTCGGATGGTCCAGCAGTGACAGGTAGGTCTGTGAGTTGCAGCCATTGCCCAGCTGGCCTGTGACCGTCACGTTGACGCTGCCATCGGCCTGGGTGACCGGGTTGTAGCGCACATCCCCGGTGCATTGCTTCGAGGCGCTTGCCTTGACCTGATTATCAATGCGGATGCTGGCAATCGGCGGCTCGACCGAGACCAGAATCCTGCCATCGTCATTACGGGTCACGAATCGCAGCGCCTTGAGGTTGACCATAAGCGCGTCGGGTTTGACCAGAAACGGCTTGTTGTCGTCATTGCCGTCATCGTTGAACACCGGCAATTGCGGTTGCACAAAATGACTGCGGTCCAGTACCAGGTCGCCGGTCACCTGCTGTACACCGTTGGCGCGCAGGTCACGCATCAGCAGCCAGAGCTTTTCCATATTCAGCTTGGGATCGCCACCGCCCTTGAGATACAGGTTACCGCGAAGCACGCCATTGCTCAGAGTGCCGTCGGTGAAGAATTCGGTTTTCCACTGATGGGTCGGGCCGAGCATTTCCAGGGCCGCATAAGTGGTGATCAGCTTCATGGTAGAAGCCGGATTGACCGATACGTCGGCGTTGAACACGGTCGGCGTGCCCGGGCCGTTAAGCGGCAACATCACCAGCGACAGTGCGTCATCGCTGAGTTTGCTGGCTTTCATAGCCTGTTGAACCTTGGGGGGCAGCGTGGTGTTGATGACGGCGGCGTAGGAGGGCAGAGCCAGGGGCAAAAAAAGTGACGCGAGCAACAATGGACGTAGCGACTTGATCATTGACTAAAACCCTACTGCAAAGAGGGAAACGAAAAAGAGGGCATGGATGAATTCCCTCGGTAACTATTGCAAATGGCGATTCGATTTCGATAACTATAGTAGTGAATGCGCGGCGGGCTTTTTTTGTAACACGCAATGCCACGCATGAAACGAGTCGCATTATGCCCCAAGCGGGGCAGGCTTGTGACCGGGGGGTAAGCCGGTAAATGCTATTTTTTATTGATTCGGCATCGGCGGCTGCTGCAAGGCCGGATATCCATCACCCGCTGTAATTGTCGGGCTTTTAAATTGCCAAGCTGGTAAAGTGCCGCCCGATATTTATTGATGAGGATTGTCCCATGGCCACTAACCGCTCCCGCCGTCTGCGCAAGAAACTGTGTGTGGACGAGTTCCAGGAATTGGGTTTCGAACTGAACCTGGACTTCAAGCAAGAGCTGGACGACAAGGCAATCGATGCTTTCCTTGACGCTTTCCTGAAAGAAGCAATGGAAGCCAACGGTCTTGGCTATGTGGGCGGCGACGACTTCGGTCTGGTTTGCCTGAGCAAGCGTGGCTCGGTCAGCGAAGAGCAGCGTGCTGCTGTCGAAGCCTGGCTCAAGGGCCGCAGCGAACTGACAGAAGTCACTGTCAGCCCGCTGATCGACGTTTGGTACCCGGAAAAAGAAATCAATCCGGCCGCCTGATGTAGCGGGAAGCAGGCCAGCGCCTGCTTCCCTTGCCTGTTCCCGCGCACCCTTTCGTACATACCCTCGCCATACCGTCTTCAGCGCTCGCTCAGTCAGGCTTTGCCTGTTGCAGCATCAGTGCGTCCTCAAGCTCGATCATGGCCAGTTCGACCGCCTGCTGGCAGGTGCGGAACTGTTCATCCGGCGTGTCCGGTTCGCAGGCCAGTTCGAGCGCATCACAGGCGTCGACCACCCTTGAAGCCGTGATGATCCGTGCCGCGCCTTTGATCCTGTGCGCCAGGTCACGGGTTTTCTGACGATTGTTTTCCGGCATTAGTCTGGCGAGCAACAGCCGGTCTTCGTGGTTACTGTGCAGCAGTTGCGCGAGCAGACGCTCAACCATTTCAGGACGGTCACCGGTCAGGTTGCTGACGCTGTCGAGGCTGAAGGGGAGGGCCCGCGGGGGCGCCAGCGGGGCAATGGCTGCCAGCCGCTCGCTGAGCATCGAGAGGCTGATGGGTTTGAACATGCAATCGTCCATGCCTGCTGCCCGGCAGCGTTCTATCTCGTCGGGCTGCGCGTTGGCCGTGAAGCCCCAGACCGGGCAGCGTTGGCGTTCGCAGGCGCGCTCCTGTTCACGGATAGCCGCGGTCATGTCGTAGCCGTTCATGATCGGCATGTTGCAGTCGGCGACGACCAGATCGAAGGTATCGGTCTTCCAGCGCTCGAGCCCTTGCGCGCCGTTTTCGGCCATTTCGCAGTGATGGCCTAGAAAGCCGAGCTGCTGGCAAAGCAGCAGTCGATTGGCCGGATGATCGTCGACGATCAGGATTCTGAGTGCCTGATGAACGACGGCTGCCGGTTGCGCAACGACGGGCTGCCCGGTCAGCGCTTCAAGTGTGGTCAGTACCAGGTTCATGCTGATCCGGGTACCGTGCCCCGGTGTGCTGTCGAGCGAGAGATTGCCGCCCATCATCATGCACAGGCTGCGGCAGATCACCAGCCCGAGCCCGGCGCCGGTACGCGCCATTTGTCCGGTGTTATCGGCCTGAGCGAACGGTTCAAACAAGCGTTGCTGGTCTTCGACACTGATGCCGATGCCGCTGTCCTGAACGGTGATGTGCAGATGCAGCAGTTGCGGGTCCGGACTTTCGGCTGCCTGCAGTACGACCTTGATCCGCCCCATCGGGGTGAACTTGATGGCATTGCTGACCAGGTTGGACAGTATCTGTTTGAAGCGCAGCGGGTCGATCAATACGTCGGCATTGATCCTGCTGTCCAGTTCCAGTACCAGCTCGAGGTCCTTCTGCCGCGCCAGACCGTCGAATACCCTGAGCACCGATTCCACCAGACGACGCAGATTCGCCCGCTCGGGGTTGAGTGACAGCCGCCCGGATTCGATGCGGGCGATGTCGAGGATATCGCCGATCAGGTCGAGCAGGTCGTTGGCCGAACTGTAGGCGACTTCGATGGCGGAGCGATCCAGTTCGCCGTGATCGGCACGTTTGAGCGCCAGTTCCAGCATGCCGATCACTGCATTCATGGGCGTGCGGATTTCATGGCTCATGGTGGCAAGGAAGGTGCTCTTGGCCCGGCTGGCGGCGTCGGCCTGCTCCTTGGCAGCCTGCAAGTCCTCGATGAGCTGGCGACGCTCGCTGATGTCGATCCAGCCACCGATAATGCCCTGCACTTCGCCCAGAGAGTCACGAAACGGCAGGATCCAGTGGTAGATGGTCAACTGTCGATCGCCAATGCGCAGAGGGCGGTCGAGGATCAGTGCGGTATTGCTGGCCATGACCCGCTGATAGTCGGCAGCATATTCCCGGGCTTCGAAGGCATTGCCCAGCACCCCTTCGGTAGCGCTCTTGCCGATGATGTCCTCCCTTTGCGCGGAGAAAACCCTGAGGTAGCTGTCATTGCACATGCGCAGCATACCTTCGCGATCCCGTACGTAGATTGGATGCGGTGTACCCTCGACCAGCGCGCGCATGAACTCGAACTGATCGCCCAGCGCTCGTTCCGCAGCCTCGCGCTGACGTATCTGCCGGCGCATCCAGGCATTCCAGGCCAGCAGGCCCAGCAGCAACAGGCCTGCACCCACCACAATCTGATAGATCAGCCGCTCATAGTCATGCCAGTTGGCGCGTGAGGGGGTGTAGACGCGCCATCGGTTGTTGATCGCTGCCAGATCCTGCGGCGCGATACTCGCCAGCGCCTTGTCGAGAATCGAACTCAGCTCGATGGCATTGCGTGAGGTCGCCATCGAAATCAGCGCCGGATCCTCGCCGACGGTGGCGGTCATCTGCAAACGCTCCTCGAAGATGCCGGAAGACAGGAAATAGTCCGCGCTGAGCAGCGAGATGACCGCACCTTCCGCTCTGCCCAGCGACAACATGTCCAGCGCCTGGAATGGATTGTCAATCTCCAGCGGCACGACCCTGGGGTATTTGCGGCTTAGCCAGTCCAGCACCGGGCTGCCCTGAGTGATCGCCAGACGCTTGCCGTCCATCTGCTCCAGATAGCTGGGGGCACCCTGGCCCTTGTGGGTGACCAGCACGAACGAGTTGTCGATGTAGGGGCGGGTGAAGCTCAAGCGGTCCTCACGCGCATCACTGGACACCAGCGCGCCGATCATGTCGGCCTGGCCTTCGCTGACCTGATTGAGCATGTCGGTCAGGCTGGGCGAGCGTTTGACGTCGAACCTAAGCCCGGTACGCAGACGCACCAGTTCGAGCAAGTCTGCGGTGATGCCGCGAAAGTTACCCTTGGCATCGAAGAATGTCAGCGGCGCATACGCTTCGTTGACGACCACGCGTACGGTCGGGTGCTGCGCGATCCAGCGTTCCTCGCGTTGCGTCAGTTGCAGCTTCTGGTCGGTGAGCATCAGGTCGCTGCCCGTGCTCCAGCGTCTGGAAATATTGATGCGTTCATCGACGGGGATGGCTTTCAGCGTCTGATTGATGATGCCCAGCAGTTGCGTGTTTTCGTTGCTGACCGCGAAGCTGAAACCGTTGGGCTCGTGCTGGCCGAAATTCGACATCTGCACGTTGTTCAGATAACCCTTGTTGATGATGTATTGGGTGGAAATCGTATCGCCCAGAAACACGTCCGCCTGATTGAAAGCGACTGCGTTGATGGCGTTCTGAAAAGAGGGATAGGTTTTCAGCGTTGCGCCTGGATAGGACGCTTCGACCTCGGCAGGCGGCAGGTAGTGATAGACCATGCTCAGCCGCATGCCTTTCAGGCCCTCGTTCAGGGGGCGGGTGTCTCCGACCCGGGTGACCAGAACGGGTTGATCCACCGAGTAGGGCTGCGAAAGCCTGATGTTTCGATCGGTGGCTTCAAAACCGTTTGCGGTACCCAGCAGATCGATCTGGCCTGCGGCAAGGGCCTTGATCGCCGCATCACGGGTTTCGAAACGCTGAACCCTGACGGGCAGGTCCAGCGCATCCGAAATGATCCCTGCATAATCGGCAGTGATGCCTTCGTAATCGTTACCCGACATCGTGATATCAAAGGGCGGGTAATCGGGGTTCGAGGTGCCGAGAATCAGTTCGCGTTGACCGCGCACCCACTGCCACTGGTGACTGTCCAGCTTCACATCCATGTGCGCCGGGCTCGAACGACCGAGCAGGGTATAGTGATCGGCCGCATGAAGACCGGCCTCAGCACCCCAGCCTGTGCACAGGCTTGTAGCCAGTATTAATAATTGTCTGAAGCGCTTGGGCATCCGTTTTCTCACACTAGCGCGTTGCGTTTTGCCATCTCGATAAGTTCTACCAAGGTTCTTGTTTTTAGTTTTTGCATCAGTCGCGTTTTGTAAGTACTGACGGTTTTGTTACTGAGAAACATACCCTTGGCTATTTCCTTGTTGGAACGGCCCTGGGCAAATAACTGCAATACCATCAGTTCGCGGTCATTGACCAACTTGAACAGCTCCAGCTCGTGGGTCTGTCCATCTTCACGAACTGCGCACGTCAACGCCTGACTGGGAAAGTAATTGTAGCCGGATAATACCGCTTTCACCGAACTGAGCAGCTCGCTAAGGTCTTCCTGCTTGCACACATAACCCGAGGCACCCGATTGCATGCAGCGAATGGCAAACAGGTTGGGAGTTTGCGACGTCAGCACCAGAATCTTGGAGGACAGCCCCATCGTATTGAAGCGAGCCAGCACCTCAAGGCCGTCGAGCTTGGGAATGCTGATATCGAGGATGATCAGGTCGGGCATGCATTCACGAACCATTTGCATGGCGTCGACACCGTTATCGGTTTCGCCGACCACCTCATAGTTTTCGTTCTCCAGAAGCATTCTTACCGCCATCCGGATGACCGGGTGATCGTCGATGATAAAAACTTTTTGTGGACAGACGTATGCTTGGTGTCAAAGCCCACAAGGCTTTGACTGCTCTTGAGCCCCTGATCTGCTTGGCTTTTAGCTCAAAGCCCACAAGGCTTTGGTGCTCCTGCTCCTGCTCCTGCTCCTGCTCCTGCTCCTGCTCCTGCTCCTGCTGGTAGGGGTGATGTATGTTTTTGATTGGGAGTGGTGAGCAATGTTAATCCGACTAAATAATATCGATGGCCATCCGGGACGCTCCAGAACATTGAAAAAATGCTGTCGATTCAGAAAGTTGACTCTGGCTAAACCTACGGCACGATGTCAAACTTTCCCCAATCGCATTATAAGAGGATTGCTTTTAAACATGCGGGTGCGCCCATCAGACGGCTTTGATAGCTGTCGAGTTTTTAAATCCCATAATCGGTTATTGGGCTCAAACTGTCTGGCGGAATTTCTTAATGCAGTTACCGCTATGGTTAGCTACCCCTTCGCTAAAGGAACCCGAAGGTGGATGCAGCAATAAGTTAAAGATTCGATTGGCAACCTGATCCAACGCAAAGAATATTCTATTAACAGCCGTGCATGCTGAGCATCCATTAAGTCGGAGGCGCCATCGGCTCATTGATCTCAAACGGCCTGTTGAAGAGCATTTTTAATCTTTTGTTGCTGGTGCATTTGTCGGTGAGTGGGAGTGGGATTGACATAGCAAATAAATGAATTGCGTCGTGGCGGGCAGACGGATTTATCCCACTCGTTCACTTGGAGAGGCAACCTCACTCTTCGTGTAGTAGCATCCCGCCATGTATCAATTTTGAGTAACGTCATGGGTGAGCAGTTAGATTTTTCGAACGTTTGGGAGACCGGGCTTGTGAAGATTGCCAGGAGTCAGCTCCGAACACTGCGCGAGCTGGATCAAGACTTCACCGGGAATGTGGGAGCCTTTGACGTCGACGCTGCGCTGAATAGGCTGTGTGCGCTCACTGATCTTGTTTATGAAGCAGACTTCGAGTTTTCCCAACAGGCGCGGGCTGCTTTGTTACCTATTAATGAAGATGGGATGGAAGTAATGCGTCGCCGCGCCATGCGTGAACTCGCGCCGTCAGGCCGGCCAGGGGGACTGGATGTCGAACCAGTCGTCGCTCTCTACCACGCGATTCTGTCAAACCTGCCAAGCTTTGCTGCGGGGGAGACTTCGAGACATGCGCTGGCGCTTTCACGAACGATGTACAGCGAGCTTGTACAACGGTGCGCCAACTACCCGAGGTTTGACGCTGTCAGCAGTGTCGTCTGCGTCCATACCTACCCAATGTCGCGGATGTGCTCGACAAGATGCTGGCCAACAATAATCAGCCTGAAAAACAGATTTTTGAGCTGCTCACCGCCGCGTTCTACATAAAGAATGGGTATGAAGTCTCCTTCATCCCAGAAGGGTCGATTACGTGGCCCGATGGTAAAACCAAAAAATCACCAGATATGCTCGTCACCATGGGCGATTGTGAGTTCTACGTTGAGTGCAAGCGCGCACAGAAGCAGACTCAGTATTCTGAGGTTGAAGGGCAGGCTTGGGCTGTTATCTGGGATCGTCTGAGCCACCACATGTTCAGGGTGGCGCCATGGTGTACTGTCGACATCACATTTCATCACTGCTTGGCAGAGGTTGCGGTTGAGCGAGTGTTAGAGTCGCTGGATCGGGCACTAAAGGATCCGTTGAGCAGGGCTATAAACGACTTGCTGACCGTTGAGGTGCGGGTCATTGATAAGAAGGCTTTGAAGCAGCACTACCGTAAGTTTTCTGTTAGGCCTAACAGCCCTCAGCAAGAGTTGCTCGTATTCGGAAACATGGACAGCAATGAAAAGCGCAGCATCGCGACATTGGCAAAGCAGGTCATACGTCCCGGTACGGGCAAAGACATACTCAACCTGTTCGTCAAGGATGTCGCGAATTGCGTGGGTGCTCAATGGCGCTGCCATCATGAGGAATCCCTAAGACTGCGTTCAAAGCACTTCAAAGGTCTCGTGCATGACGGCGTTTCTCAAATTCCGTCAGGAAAGCCAGGCCTAGTGCACATTTTGTATGAGACCCGGGACGGCATTAGGATCGAAGAGCTGCGGCGAGACAAGAACTTAGAAAATATTTCTAAGTACGACGCTTCACAGTCATCGGCGATCGGCGTCTTTTTACACAGTGTCAATTATTATCCGTTCGAGGATGACTATGACTGGGCTGAAACTGTTGATAATTTTGGGCGCATCCCTGACCTGTTCGACCTCTTCCCTCGACAGACGCTGATGATTTCAGCCGGCTCGACGCTGGAAGTGCCTGATATCACTCATTGGCAGCAAGATAAAAGCGCAAGAGAAATCCGATGACTGGTCGCATTGAACACGGGTTGAACGCTGTCAAGCCTCAGGCTGTGCTCGCTCCATCGTAATCCGAGAATCGACAGACTCTCAGGCGGTCGGGTAATGGATTATCCAACGCCTCCCCCCGCCAGATAACCGATACAATACAGTTCGAGATTAGAACCTGATGGACGCATCGCAATATCCGTTGTTCCAAATTCCCCCGAGTGAGTTTGAAAAACTCGCGATAGACTTGCTGAATGCTGAAGGTGGCCGGTACGGCCCTGCTGGGCGTGCTGAATTCGATATTCTGGGACGTAGAGCTGCTGAGAGTGACGAGAAAGGCAAGATCGCTATCGAAGTCAAGCACCGCGTCCATATACAGATTGACCAGGTTAAGGCCTTTATTGAAAGAGCGAGTGCGCTTCCTGAGCATTTCAGCAACCTCGTCTTTCTGACCTCTGCTCCTATCACGTCTGTGCAACGTCAACAGATCAACAGAATCGCTGAGAGCTTGTCTGGTCGGCAACTAACAGTCATTGGCCAGCGCGAGCTGGAAGCGATGCTCGCGAAACACCGCACGATCGCTGACAAGTATTTCAAGCCAGCCGCAGCGGACAGGCGAAAGAGAATATTGACCTCTTTCGTGGCAGTCCTCGCGGTGATTTTCTCAACTCTTTCGTACTTCGCTCAGGTATGGGATCAACTCTATAAACCTGAGCCTTCCAGTTTTGAAAGCCGCATTGACTCTGTGGAGCAGAATCTCCGTGGACTCAAATCGCTTGAGCAAAGCTTGCAAGGCCTGAAGGCTCAGCTTCAGGAAACGTCAGCTGAGACGGCCCGAATTCAGCTGGAATACGAAGAGGCACTCAAGCTGAAATCCTTCACAGATGAGGAGATCAATCGGTTTAAGAAAGCTGCCAGTACCACGAGCGCCATGGATACGTTCCTAAACTACTTTTACGGGTTCCTCCTCGGTGTTTCTGGTTCGATCTTGGCGACGATTATTACTGATCGCTGGAAAACCTGGCGGGCATTGAATCGTACCTGATGGCAGTGGCCGAGGAGTACTGGCCAGCTGGTCTGTGCTTCGCTCACTATCGTGATTCATTGGCATGAAGCACTTTTCATTTAGAAAGAGGTTTTACGTTGGCCAGATGATGTTCACAGCCTTGGGGCGTTTACCTACCGTTGTGCGAGGGGATAGTCTTTTTGTAAGCGCAATAAAGCGTTTCTCGCCCAATTTGTCAGTTTGGAACGGGTAGAAGTCCAAAGTGGTGGTGAGGTTTCTCATGGGGTTGGTAGAGTCACCAGTCTGCTTAGTGGAGCGGGTTCAAAGCGCCAACTCTTCGAGATGCGGTGCGACGTGGCTTTTCCAATACGGTAGCAGTGGCAGGCAAGCTAGGTAGTACATTAACCAGCATGCATAAATACTGGAGGGTAGGTAACAGTTGCCAGAGGCCAACTTGCCGTGCGCCAGTTCGTGCCGCAAGCATGGGCCACCCTTTAGATTGAACAACAGATCAATGGTGTAGATCAGATCAACGCCAAATATCGACTCCAACTGATCGCGTCGGTTTTTCAACAGTCCGCTGATTGAACGGTCTTCCTGAAACATCTCCTCATCGAGTTTTGAGGTGTCGAATCCAACATCGCTGAGCACGTGACGAAGCGAGTTCTCAAGCTGAGGGAAAAGCAGGTGACAGGCCGACATCATGTCGCCTTGGAGAAAGCGGGCGAGACCAAGGGCGTAGATTTGTTTGAATCCTGGATGAACGAAGGGACTGACTGACACGATAGCCATGAGGTGGCGATCGTCTAAAGCAAATTTTGTAAGCAAAGTCTGCGCGGCGGGCTTTACGCGACTCTCGACTACCATCTGGTAATGGATATCAAGGTAGATAAGGCTCTCATGCTCATACCACTCAGGGGGAGGCGTCTGGTTAAGATTAACGGCTTGAGCTTGGTTGATTACGCGCCCCAAGACGTCGGTGTATATCCGTCCGCTGAAAAGATCAGATAAGAACGAGTCGCTGCGATCCTTGATGATGTCCGTATGCAACGCCATTTTTTGCGGCACGTCGCAGACAAACGCAAGCCTGTAAAGAAAGTCTGGAAGCGTGAGGTGCTTGAAAATGTCGATGGTACCTTGGCGCTCCTCACTTAAATCCATGGGAGTTCTGAAGACCGAAAACTCATGAGCAGCTTGTGCTTGCTCCTCTAGCAACTGGGCCTTCAAGGCCTCCAGTTCTTTCTGCATTCCTGGGATTGAACGAAGCTCTCGGATGGCATCTCGCGTCCAGCTTGCTTTTGCCATGTAGCTGTCGACAGCGTCCCCCATCTTGAGGGTCTGCTGGATCGACTGGAGCTTGCAGCGCTTGAAGCATTCATGATCTTGCAATTGTTGGTGAGCCTGGGCGGCAAGCTCCCACAACAATTTGACTGCCATGGCGTACTCACCAGCCCCGGCATGGGTTGCTAATTCCTCAGCATCTTGGGCCACTTGTGCCGATTCAATCATCTTGAATGCCTCCCCCAAGCGTGCGAGTCGGTCAAACGTCGAATAGCACCGCCGCCTCTGAGCTTCGCCGTAAAGCCGCTTCCAAGAATCTACAGCGGCTTCGGGAGGGTTTTTACGCTTCCCGGTACTGGCGATGATATGGAAGACCCGGTGGATCAAATCAACGACTTTTGAGGACAGGCCATAGGGCGGTTCGTAGCTGAAAGAAAGTTTGTCGTCGAGATAGAACTCGATTGCCTGGCAGTAGGCTTCGATGGATAAACTGGCGGACTGGTGGAATTTTCTGTGGTTATACCAAGCCACGTCAGCGACCCGGGCACGCAGCAGGGGATGATCGATACTTTTCGCAATCGTGGCGAGTACCTGGCTTTGCTCGCCGCTGATGTCTGACGGAACAGGGGTACGCATTCCGTCTCTGATCAACCTTGGGCCGAATGCGTCTTGGCGATCAACCGAAAAGTGGTATGAGCACACGACCATGAGCACCCGATACGCTCGGTATGCGCCACGTTGACCATCGGCAAGCGCCTGTCTGGCCAGAGCACCAAACTGAGAATCGAGCGTAAAAAATTCGAGGGTGTCGATGGTTTCCAGCAGATTGCTGATTCTCGTTTGTTCGAAGTCGGCGATAGATGCCAGCTCCAGTTCAAAACGGTGGCGCTGGTCGTCAATGGTAGTTGCCGACTCTGATTCAGTCTCTTGCAGCGCTTGACCACCTGTACCCCCTTTGTCGTGCTGGGGTGCGTCCAACAGATCAGTGTCCTTCACTTTGCCTCTCACTCCTTTTTTCTGTGCCAGATGCTATATCTGTCGTCTTACAACGGAGCCGGAGCTGACGCCATGTCATCCGGCGCTTAGATCCGCTGGGGTTTTAGGTTGGCCGGGTCGGAAAGTCCAGATGCAGGTTTACCAAAGTCGTCGTGACATGCTGCCATGAGCTGTGCTTGAGCTGCTATCGACGTCGCGAGCTACGGCCATGTGCATCACTCCCAGCAGCCGGTTGCTCTTGCTGCCTACGCCGCCAACAATTCGATCTTTGCAAACCCACGGGATCTGCTACAGCGGTCATGAATACCGCTCGTCTTCTATGTGCGTATGGTTGACGTGCTTTGGCCTCCGGTGTAATTTAACTCGCGCTCACTTTTTGAGCCAAGGGGTGAAGAAATCGCCATCCATTAGACGTAGACCGTCAGTGGAGGCTATTTTCTAACACGGCACCCCGGCCTACGGCTAAAGGACTTTGTCTGCCATCGATAGCTCTGCGCACCTTTTTAAGATGCGTTGTACCTAATTGTGGAGACTAGCAATGTCCTTTTCCCTTTCTTATGACGAGTTTCAATCCGTCAGTTTTGCTTTACGTGCTGCTCGAATTTTCCCACCTGAGGTCTTGAAGGGGCTCAAATTCCAGTTCCCGCGCGTGAGTCCTTGGTACCCCCTCCGTCCTGCTGACTTTCTTGCTCTTGCCTACTATGGCCCGAATGTCATACCCGCTACCTACAATGGCTTTAAAGGTATCTTGGACAAAGCATTCAAGGATGCGGTGGCGAGAGGTGAAGTCGAACAACTACTTCGTAACGAAATGTATCGCCAAGCTGCTGAGGAGTACGGATTCAGTAGTCTCGAAGCTTTTCAGGCTCTCTACCGCGAGCTGGATCAAACAGCAGCAGATTTATGCGCGCCCCCCTATGCAAAAATATGCAACTGCGGTGCCTACATCGAAGCGCAGTTGCGTAGCAAGTCTTGCAACATCAGCTTACTGAAAGACCTACGCCACACGTACGTCACGGCGTTCTCGCGTTATGCTCCTTACCTCTGGGATATCTTCGTCGCTACGAGGCAGGGACTGTTGCCCTCAATTTACCTGGATCATTTCAAAGGTGAGTTGGTGTATCTGCACAAAACCGACGACTGCGTGGAGGCCTACATCATCGGGTGTTCGGGCTATATGCGAGGAGTGGAGCAAGTACTCAGCCCGCAGATGGGTCAATCCACGACTGAAGATCTGAATGAAATTCGTGAGATATCTCGAAAGCAGTTTGGTGAGATTCGCGTCCTTTTCAAAGATATGGTCTTGGTGGAGGTCTCAGCATGAGCTATTTCTTCAAGATGACCGGTCGAGAAGGGATGGTTCCCTGCAGCATTTGCCGTGGTGGAAGCGCCGAAATCATCTGCCCGGACTGTGATTGCCGAGGCTATGGTGCGGACGTTGAAGGTAATTACGAGGATTGCGATCGCTGCTATGGAGACGGCTATCTGCCGCCCGATGAATGTGAGAACTGCCTAGACGGTTTTGTTGAACAAGACGACTGTTCAAATGCTCCAAATGAAGACTGAAGGTTTGTAAGCTGTCGATAAACCGCTTTCTCCAGGCCACGTATGGTGAACTGTAGGGTCAGTGATCAGGGGCTGACGTTCTGGCGGCCCTAATCGCGATAGTGGATTCGTGCAGAGTGAAACGTTGGACACAGCTCTTGGCTAAGTGAAAAAATAGCCAAGAGCTCTGTTCCCGGCTTTCCGCGAAGACGCACTCAGCAAGCGATAGCCAGCAACCCTTATAGCATGTCTCGCAGGTACTTACTGATCGCATTTTATGTTCCGAAACGACGTTGGCGGCAGTGAGCAATGGCGTATTGCGGCCACTGCACCAAATTACTGATAGCATATGTTCTAATATTTGGTGATAACTGTTTTTATATACAGTATCAAAACAGAGGTACGTGCTCTCTCCCAAGCTACCTAACGGTTAATGTTGATTAGCCTCCGCGTATTCAAAGATCATGCGTGAGCTCGGTCTGCTAGGCGAGTCGTTGGTTAGGGAAGCATACCTAACTTTGGAATGTGTATGGATACGACGCTACCTGAGATTGCGACGCTGCCAGGCGACGCTCCTTTGCCGTTCGATGCAACTCTGCTCTTCAAGGCACTCCAGTATCAATTGCTCGTGGCTATTGAGTACTGCTACGACTTGGCGTCTGACGAATGCTTGTGGGTAGAAGCCATGGGGGACGTCACCGTTCCCGGCAAAGTCCAGACAGAGGTCAAGCTCTATTCCGATAGCCTCACGGACAGTCATGCCAATTTCTGGAACACCGTAAAAAACTGGCTCCATGAAAATTTTGAGCGCACTTCGTTCAAGAGCTTGGTACTGCTGACGACCCAAAAATTCGGCGCCCTGACGTTATTCAAGGATTGGAACACGGCCAGCCCTGCAGAACGGCTCTCGATCATGGAGAGCATCGCCGCATCATCTCAAGCAAGTAGTGCCAAGAAGGCCAAGAAGGCGTCCGAGTCCGCAGAAGACGCTGCAGGCAAAGCGCCGCAACCCCAATCGCTTCAGCAGTACGTCATGGCCCCAGAGCGGCGAGACGCGTTGATGGAAGTGCTGGAGCGCATGCGCATCACCACAGGCGCTGAGACGCTGGAGCAACGCCTTCAGAAGTTTGAGACTCGGCATCTCAAGCCAATTCGACCTTCAAAATGTCAGCAGTTTATTTACGAGCTGCTGGGTTTTATCGGCAGCCCACAGCTCTTGATTGGCGGCTGGGTAATAACCCATCAAGCCTTTACTAACAAATTGTCAGAGCTCACTCATCGGTACATGAGGCACCCGCGTACTTTCCCGACTGTGGATATCAAAGCGCTCAAAGAGAGCATTGATATCGAGGAAATTCGACCCATGCCATTCGCTCAGAAGATCGTGGAGTTCGGCGGCGAAAGTCAATTGAAACGCGCAGCACTGCACCGAGTGGTCGCGCATACCACGATCTCGGATCTGTACACAGATGGCGTTCTGTTCAAGCCGATGGTGGATCTCTACCTGAGTAATCACCTGACACAGCACCAATACGGGCGCGAGCTGGCGATGCTCGGCTGTGCGGGAGTGAGTTGCCCAGCCGACCTCAACACTCGCTCCATGAAGTTCTTTCTGGAGCGAAATTGCCTGCCTGTCGAGTCGTTCTGTGGGTTGGAAAATACGATGCCCGAATTTCGCAATGGCATCTATCACATGCTCGCCGGAGAGAAGCCAGCAGATGAGGATGAAGAGTTTCACTGGAGGCTTTGGTAATGGCTACTCAAGTCTCTGATCACCTGTACACCCTGCACCGCACGCCCTTTGCATTAGCCCCTGTAATCCAGAGCTTCTACGAGAATTGGGAGCCGCTTGAAAAAGATATCCTGCTTAGCTACCTGATTCTTCCTTTGGTCACCTACAAGCCAATGCACGGGTTTCTCAAGTTTGCTCGGCGGGACAGCAATGTGCGAACTATGGGGTCGGATTCAGCCAGGCTGGTCGGGCTTGCGTTGCGTGTAGAAGAATTTAAGCCGATCACCAATGCCGCGTTGCTCATCCTGGCCGCCGAAAAAAGCCTGGAAATTACACCCGAGCTGTCGATTCGATCGCTTAAGAAACCTCATTCGATCAATGCGGATAAAGCGCTGGTGAAGTACAGCCAGAAGCTGGCCATGGTGCTATCCGGTGAAAACGTCGTTTCCATTTACAGGATGTTGGGACTCAAATCGCTATGAAGTGTTATGTAGAGTACATCGGAGTCGTGGACAAAGAGCGTCGCGTCCATCACGTCCCGTTCAAGCCTGGTCTCAACATCGTGACAGGCAGGTCGTCCAAGGGTAAGAGCGCGATCCTCGACATCTTCGATTACTGCCTGGGCAGCTCCGAGGACACGATTCCCGAAGGAATCATCACGGATCGCGCAAAATATTTCTTCACAGTCCTGCGCTTTCCAGCAGTGTCTGTCGTGGTGGGGCGAACGGCAGCAAGCAATAGCTGCTTCCTGCGTGAGATCTCCGGGCCAGCGGTGGACGACACACTGGAGCTCATCGAGGACGTAGATACCTTCTTCGCTCAGAGTTTCTTCCAGCACAAGGATGCCTTTCTCAAGAGTCTTGGTCGCTACTTTGGGGTCACGTTGCAAAACATCGACACTGACCCTCTGCATAAAGAAATGACCGGCAAATGGAGTGCCACGCCTTCAGTGCGCAGCTTCGTATCATTCATGTTGCAGCATCAGAACCTGGTCGCTAACCGGCATGCGGTCTTTTACCGTTTTGAAGAGAAGCGCAAGCGCGATCAGGCGATTGATCAGTTCAAGATCTTCATGGACATCGTTGGTGAGGATTACTTCGATCTGGCCAAGCTGCGGACTGAGGCGTTGTATGAGCTCAAGCGTGCCGAGACACAGGTAGGCGCAGGCCTGGCTATGATGATCTGACACGACTAGACCATGTCGTATTGAGCGGGCAGTGTTCCGAATTTCTCGCTGCCGCGTTGAAGGAGAGTCCCAAGCACATCTGGTATGGGTTGCAGCTGAAAAGTATCCGTCCGGCCAAGTCATCTACTCAGTCCCGCATAACCATGGTAGCGCCCTGCCCACTACAACCAATTGGGCGACCAACACATTTGGGTTGTATACCCGTGCTTGGCTTAAGGCGCCGTTAGCTTATCTCGGCCCATCTCGTGGGATGCGAAGAGCATTCGGATGGCCAGCATTGCGCCTGTTAAAACTGCCGTAATACCTAGGGCTTCATACAGCGTTGGTAAACGTTGTTCAAAAAGCAATCCAAATAGGGTCGCGAAAAGAGATTCTAGAGCAATTAGTTGCCCCGAAAGCACCATGGGTAAATACCGAGACGCTTTGTTCCACGCCCATGCCCCCAATACGGACGACAAAATTGCAATTAGAAATGCCCACACATAAAGGCCTCCAGCGTTGGCAAAGCTAGCGCCTCGGGAAGGCATTTCAAAAAGGTTAAACGCGTATCCCAAGGGCATCAGCAGAAGCATACCCAGCGCGCTCCCGACCATCATGAGTCCTGTCCACGCGCTTGTTGAATGTTCTGAGATTTTGCTGAGACCTTTTTGGTTCAGCACACTGAACGCTAACCAAAACGCCACGGCACAAACAGAAAAAAGCACCCCGAACACGGCTGTGCCTTGCGGGGCGAGCTGGGTTTCATTAGCCATAACATTGATGAGCAGCAGGCCGAATATCAGCATGCACAAAGGCAATGCCAATTTTCGCCACGCCAAGATCTTGCTTTGCGCATTTCCAAGCAGAGCCAGCAGCACAGGCACCACCGCGATGAATGCAGGTGTCAGGACGGGGCCGCTGATCTTGACACCGCATGCAATGCAGACGCTGTATCCTAGATAGCCTATGGCTCCCAGTGCCAACGCCATCGTCCGCATAGGAAGTGTCAGCCCTCGAACGTTGGTGCGGTCGGCGATCATCCAAACGATTCCGACTACTCCAACGATCATGAATTTGACTGCCAGAAAGTCAAATATGCTGTAGTTCCCAGTGACATACGGAACGATAAAATTCGAACCCCAGCATAATGTTGCAAATACCGCAAAAAATATGCCGAGGACAAAAGGATGAGCTGATGTGTTCATAGGCGACTCCAAGGCTGGTAATCGCAATTTTGAACGTTTCCGAATGTATGCTACAAACGAGTTATCAGCCCTCAATGCATAATCCATGGTTATGAATTTACTCGGTAAGTCACTTCCGCCACTCGCTAGCTTGTTACCTTTTGAGGCGGCCGCCCGCCTGGAAAGCTTTTCACGAGCTGCTGACGAACTCCATATCACTCAAGCAGCAGTAAGCCGACAGATTCGAGGGCTTGAGGAGGATCTTGGTGTAGCACTCTTCGACAGGCGCAATCGTGCGGTCTTTTTAACGCCAGAAGGACGGCAGCTTGGGCTTGTCGTGAATGCCGCGTTAAACCAAATAAGCTCAGTCGCTGAGAGCTTGCGAGGCGCGGCCCGTCGGCATCAGGTCGTATTGCTCTGCCAGCTTTGTGAAGCGTTCTACTGGCTAATGCCGCGCCTTTCTCGCTTCCACCAACGCCATCCGGATATTGAGATTCAAGTCGTTACCACTACCCAACCGTTGACGGAATTCGGCGGTCATTTCGACGTTGCTCTCCAGAGCACTGGTCGAGCAAGCGGATTAAATCACCTGTTATTCACGGCTTCTGACGAAGTGTTCCCCGTGTGCAGTCCCGATTATCTGAGTAATCAAGAGGACGCATTGAAAGTCACAGATTTGGTACACCACACGCTCTTGCACCACCGGGCTACGCCTCCTCATTTGATGGAGTGGGACAGTTGGCTAGCCGAGTACGGCATCGTTCTGGATGGCCGCACCAAAAATCGTCATTTCGACAGTTACCCGATGATGCTTCAAGCCGCAGTGGAAGGACATGGTATTGCAGTCGGCTGGGCTCGAACTGCCGGGAGATTGGTTGAAAGCGGGGACTTGACCAAGCCTTGCGCTGAAAGCGTGTTTTTACCGCAAGCGATATCTGTTTTTAAACGCCCTGTTGTTACCGAGCGAAGAGAAACCAACTCGCTGATAGAGTGGCTCAGGATTGAACTGTTACGGGCGCCTGGGTCAGCGTTTCGCAGTCATCGCAGACCCATTTGCCACGGACATGGCGTTCGACGGTGAACACGCCGGGCGTGTAGTCCAGCTTCTCGCTAACGTCCTCACCGATGCGCTTGAGGGCGCAGCCGCACTGGCAATGGCTGTTGTCCGGTTCGTGATGGATCAGTGTGCGTGGAAACTCAGCCGGTAATGCAGTGCGCTTGGGCTTCTGCTTTTTCTCGGTCGCCGCTGGCACTGTCTGCAAGGCCTGAAGCTCTGCTTCAATCGCTGCGATATCGGTATCGATCAGGTCATCGAGCAAACTGGCCTGCTCAGGATTCATCTGCTCGCTGCGCTTGGCAAACTTCAAACGCTTGAGCTGGGCGATCTCGTGGGTCAGTTTCTCGATCAGCGTTTGGTCGCGGTTGATTTTCTTGCCCATCGTGTCGACTTGCGACAGCAACTGCACTGCCAAAGCACGCAGTTGGTCGGGGGACATTTGGTCGAGATTGGGAGAAGAAGTCATGCGCCGGATTTTGCCAGAGCAGGCGCTTCGCGGCGATAGACCGATAGGCTAATGGCAGCCGTTAAAGCAGTGTGATCGAGCCTCCAGAACCTGCGCGTTGCCATGGCAGACCCAGCACCAATGCTTGAAGTTGCTCGGTATCCAGTTCCATTTCAGAACCATGGCGAATGCCGGGCCAGTGAAACTTGCCTTGGTTTAACCGGCGCGCCGCCAGCCATATTCCAAAGCCGTCATGCACCAGCACTTTCATGCGATTGGCGCGGCGGTTGGCGAACAGATAAGCACAGTGCGGCTGCGCCGCACCGAACACCGCGATCACCCTGGCCAATGCCGTCTCGGTGCCTGCGCGCATGTCCATCGGCTCGGTGGCGAGCCAAATGGCGTCGATGCGAATCATCGAAGAAGGTCTCGAAGAAAAGTCGCGCAGGCAGCAGCATTTTCAGTGGGCCAGTTCACCGTGACGGTGCCTAGCGGGTGCTGTATTTCAACGCAGATGTTCGATGATGACGGGTGGGATTTTGCCTCAGCCAGCGACACGGGTAATGGAATAAATGCAGGTTGCAGCGCTGTGTTTTTCTGCACTGGCTGCCGAATCCATTTGTGGACGAGGTTTGCGTTGAGGTTATGGCTGAGTGCGACGCTGGCAATTGAAGCACCGGGCTGGGCACAGTCTTGAATGACTTGGGCCTTGAAGGACTTGGAATAGGAACGGCGTGTTGGCTGCATGAAATACCCGCTTAAAAGGCTAGAACTGGTGTCCACTTAAATTTAAGTGCACACCATGTCTTGGCTTTGCGGGGCTGGGTAGATGACTTGGCCGGACGCATACGCTGAAAAAGAGCAAGCCCAGCGAGAACCTGCTCAGAAACAGCCGAGCAATCACTGTTATCAGAAGTGACTGGATGGTGGTTACATCACTCTCAAGCCATCGATCCTGATTTGCTCATTGAGCGACTTGCAGAGGAAGGGCGTGACAATGCACTTGTTGGAGTCGGCCAGTCGGGGTACCTCGCTCTTCAGTTCGCAAGAGACGCTGAGAGCGCCGCGAAGCAGTTGCAACTGCATAGGAAGACGTCTGCCGTGCTTTTCCAAACGCTGACCTGATTGAAGCGACGCCGGATCTTTAGGCGTCACGGACATGGCTGAATTCATGGGTGATGGGGTCATTCAGGCAGCCTTTCTGCATGCAGCCCTGCCAACTGAACTGGATTACCGTGCTGATGAGACTCAGAGCCTCGCGATGTCTGACATTATCTATCGCCTCGCTGCCGGGTATGGGCACGAGCGGGGAGAGGCTGCTATGGAGTTTGTCATTGCGCTGGCCATCGAGAAGATCCGTCTTCATCAGTCTGTAGACGCCCGTTTGCGGACGAAGCTAATCGAAACCCTTACGGAAAAGATCCCCGAAATTTCTGATCTGCTAGATCCAGAGGAGGGGGTTCCTTTTTGAGCCTCTCCCCATCTGTTGCGGTGACTCATCTGTTCCTTGGTTGGAGAGATGAGTTTTGCTGCGATGGCATGGATTTTCACCAGCTTGAAACATCACAAGAGCGGCGAGCATGCATTTGAGCAGGTAACAGGGTTGAGATTCGGGTTCTAACTCAGCTCTAATCGCAATATGTTCATAACAAGGTGGGAGGCGGCGGCGCCTTTCACACCTACTTGGGGTTCGGTAAAATCATGGCTTCAATCTATCATTACACATCCGGGTCGTCTCTTCTTGGTATTATCAGTAGTAGTGAATTTTGGGCGACTGATATCAATTTTCTTAATGATCATCAGGAGCACGTATTCGGGTACGGGGCATGTGTCGAATACGTGAAGGATTTAATGGACAAAGAGGATCATCCTGATTTTGCTGATCCGCTGAAGCTACTGTATCAGCAGTTGATTAATGCTTCCGAGCGGAACGTAATTGAGCGTCAGACATATATCGTCTCTTTTTCGAAGAAGAGTGACAGCATCGCGCATTGGTTTAGTTACTGTGAAAAAAATCAAGGTTACTGCATTGAGTTTGAGGAGGATACGTTTTTTGACGTTGAAAATGAAAAAGCCTTGTCTGGTATATTCATGAGCTTTGAAGATGTGAACTATGCGGACTCCATAACGTTCAGTGCCGGGCTAGGTAAGGTTATATCTAGAGAGTCCATTCTATCCAGTATGCTAGACGCACAAAAGACTGCAAGTAAATTAAAGATTAATGTTCAGGATGAGAATAATAAACATGCTGAGAACTTTTTGTTTAAAATTTGCAATGAGTTGATGCGGGGGTTGCTTGGCAGGATGATAATTTCTAGCTGTTCGTATAAGGGTGAAGGGTTCATTCATGAATCAGAAAGGCGACTGATGCTTGTTGAGAACGAGATGACTCCAAAAGGGGATTCTAAGACTCCGAAGACGAGATTCAGGGAGAGGAACGGCGCTATTTTTCCATACATGTCTATCGGCTTTAACAAGCACAGCATCAAAAGTATTCTGATAGGCCCGTGCTCGGATTATGAATTCAAGCGGGCAGGCCTGCTCAAACTTCTGAAGTCTCAAGGCATTCAGTGCGAAGTGAAGCGATCTGCCAGCTCTCTCCGATTCACCTAAGGAATTTAGGATCTACTCTCTCTACTCCTTGGTCACGTGAGTGCTCAACGTTCATCGAGGTCTTGATTGCAACGGCCAAGGCTTCCATCCTAAGTTCGACGCTGACAAAGGTATGAGTTGCTAAAAAAACCAATATTGAGGCGCTTTGAAATATGCTGGACTGGAGCCTCATTACCCCAGAAGTCCTTGATAGTGTAGGGATCGATACCCTGTTATCCAGCGCTGAGAGGCGGGATTGCATAGCATATGGTGAGTTACTGTCGCGAGAGGTTGAAGGTAACGAAAGGTGGAGCATCGCTCAGAAACAGTGCATCAATCTTTTGAAGCATGCTCTCATGATGAACTTACAACCAGATCATCCTTCGGAGCCATTCGGAGCGTTGATACAGTTTGCTAACGGTCGAAGTGCGCTTCCATCTGACTTTCCCAAGCATGAGCTCATTCGGCTTGTCCCGTGGATGTTGTCGCTAGCTAATCCGGAATTACGCTCTAGGTTATTGGACATCGCCTGGGTACAAGCGCGCTATTTTCCAGTGGTTCAGCCTGCGGTGCATGCCTACCTTGAGGCTGCGGGACGCACGGGTGATTTCCTACCCACCCCCTTGAAAATTTTTAAACGAGACGGAGTTCTTATATTTGAGAGCAAGAGAAAAGCAGCGGCAGTCCTGACATAGCCGGCGTGCAGGCCGCCACCGGTTTTGCTTCTGCTTTTGAGGCTCTTGCTTCGCTTGTGATGTTGATCTTGTGGCACTCGGTTCCTAGCCCGACGCGGTACTGACGCCAGTGCGGGGGAAGGGGAGATCGGCCTTCGGCGGCAAGGCCGCCGCCTTCTCTTTGGCTACAAAACTAAAACTTCTACAGACGAAAAGATTCGTCGCCAAGCACAAAAGACTGAAACGGATCAGTCCATCCTGAGTTTGGAGGTGAAAATGGATTATTGTTTGGAGTCGGATATCTGGTGCGCCGTGCAACGAAGCATGCCAAGGTATGCGTTTGTAGTACTGCTTTCCTTGACAGTTCAAAGCTATCGGCGTCGTCCGGGTTACGCTCAGCTTGAACGGATACATGTGGCGGTCGTCGGTGCTGAAGGGATTGAAGCTCTAGGTGAGGCTTTCAGCCGGGCAGGGCTGTCAGGCTGGAAACGCGGAGATACTTTCGTTTCGATCAGGGCTCACCTGCGAGAGCATATTTACGGGGCTCTGCAGCAATATCTAATCTCGTCGTCTCTGGCGTCGGGCGCTGTGGAAGACAACAGGATGGCGCGTGACTTGGGGCTGTGATTGGTAGCTGGCAATAAACACGGAATGAACTGTAACGTCCGCGTGTGCTGCTTTACTCGGACGGTTACGGAGCTGCTGCCCATCATTAATCAACCTACATGATCAGCAGGTCTAGGATAGCGACTCGTTTAGCGAGTGACCAGCCATGCTGATAGAATGGTCTACGTTACTTATCCCAGATTTACGAGAGGCGGCATGAGCACAGAGCTTACAGAAGACGAGATGCGCCGGGCGCTATTCGGTGAAATCGAGCCTGCTGCGCAGCCCATTGAGCCAGTTATCCTGCCGAAAGCCGTGACTACAGACCCCGTAAAGCCGATAAAGAAAAAAACCGTCGCCAAGGCATTCACACCAAGGTTGCGAGTCACCATGCGTGTAGGTAATGAGTTTGAAGGCAAAATGCACGAGCTGATTTATGAGGCTGATACGATGAGCTCACTCCTTGCTGAGCAAGAAGCTACCAAGGCAGCCAGGAAGAAATTCCGGTATGTGGAAGTGCTGTCTGTAATGTCGATGTAGCGGGCTGTTTCGATACGGTACATGCCGAGCCTGGAGAGCATACGCGGGCGTAAATCACACCTCGTATTGATGAGCCCTTTATACAGACCAGCGACGGTTGAGAGCGTTGGCGCCACGAAAACGCATTTTTAGAGGCAAAAGAGCATTTTGCAAGGATTATCTATGGCATCGGAATTGGAAACAGTCTCTCTTTTTTGTCATAAGCTTGCTTATGAGATTGAAGATGGAAGTCCAATTTTGCGCGATGATCTACTCATGGGTGACTACAATCGCGACGTCTTCAAACTGTTGATAGCCAGGAGTGATGTGGATGCGATTCAGCAGAAGATCAATGAGTGCCTGCTCGTTGCGCTTGAAGCGATGGGCGGCCCTGACAAGCCGCTCGGGCGCGAGCTTCAACATCTTTCCGCCGGTTTCTACGCCGCTCGAACAATGGACTCGATGGACGCCCCCTTGCGAGTGATCAAGGGCTATTTACGAGAGGTGCTGTAGTAATAGATGGCGTGGACGAGCACCTGCCAGTTGGAGTGAAAGTCTTTCAGTTTCCTATTTCATATTTCATAGCCAAGCACCTGCTAATCCTGCTCGTGATGAGACGGATAGAATACAGGCCAATCAAGCGAGCTGATGGACGTCGCCGACTCAAATAAATTGAGGGCCTGGCATCAAGTGTATTGGTACTGTGGGACAAGTAATGCGATCGTTAGGCGCTGCTCAAGTCAATGGTTGAGGGGGCTGCTAGGGTGATCGACGAGCGTGCTGCTGCAATGTCTGCTGATTACAAACCTCCTCATTGGCCACACGAGTGTTGACCGCACAGGGCTGCCGCGTTGAGCGACCAACGAGATAATCTCTGGCAGATGTACTGCAGTGTGAATAGCCTGCATTCGATACCGAAGGAAGCCCAATCTTTTTTTGCACGAGATCGCCAGCGATTCCCTCGTAGCTATTTGCTTTGCTGCCAGTTCTACAGACATACGCGTCAGTGCTTGCCCATATTGCTCGCTGTGATCTGTAAAGCGGAGCCGCTACGAATGAATCGCCGCGCTAACCAAATAAAAGTCTCGACATTATGGTGTCAGCATTTGGATGTCGTCACCGTAAGGAGAGGTATTTTTTTACTGAGTCTATAGCATGCTCCACCTTGTAGTAATCATTGTGATCATCATCTAACAGTTTTAGCATAGGTTGAAGAATCGCTCGCTCATCAAGATTTAATTGAGGATGCCATACGTCAACCAGTAGTATAACCCTTGATTGATCGCTATTATTCCACACTTCATGCTCAAAGCTATCATCGAATACCAACGCTAAGCCAGGCGCCCACGTTCTTATTTCATCGCCCACACGAATCTGACACTCTTGCGGAATGGATAGGCCTAAATGTACAGTTAGCCTGGTATTCCAAGGGCCACAGTGCGGCAGGATTTTTCCGCCTGCTTTAACCACTGAAAACATGGCTGTTTCTGCAGAGTCTGGATCACTTAATAAAGCAGAAGTCTCAGGATAAATTTGACATTGTTCCGGTTTGAACGTCCAGCTCTTTAGCAAAGCGGCGCGCCATTCAGTCCCAGTGATGAAGTTCACTCCGTTCTGAGTATAGGGAGAAGAAGGATCTGAATTGGTAACTCCGAAATACTCTGAAGCAATTTTTTGTGCGTTGTTTTCAAGTTTTTCGCAAAATGGAACTGATTTTGGATCATGCCACGCGCTATCAGGTAACCCTGGGAAATAATGCCGGGGACGCTGATAGGGGTGTGTGGACTTAAGTTGGTTGTCGTGGATTAGCATGTTCAGCCATTCAATAGGACGATCTATATCAAGTTCACTTGCTGAGTGGTCAAGGAGTTTTTTAAATGTGATCAGATTTTGGATTACCGTCTGCTTAACTTGAGTCATTGTAAAACCTCAATTGACGAAGGTATGGCTATGGAAGGTGATGTAAGTATGCTTTTAGTTAGACCGAAACCTTGGTTTAATCGCAATAGTTCGATTTTGAATCTTCTCAAGAATGTCTGATGCGCATACTGCAACTGTCACTCCTGGCGTATAAATTCCTCCTACACCCATGCTAAGTAATTCATTATGATCTGCATCGGGAATTATTCCGCCTAAAAAAACTATAGGTTGTGTTTTAAAAGAGTTTAGATTTTCAAAAAGATCTTTGATCAGATGTTTATGCCCCCCAGCAAGCGACGAGACACCAATGGCATCAACCTTTTCGACTTTTGAAATGCGAGCTACCTCTTCAGGTGTCTTGAATAATGGTGTTACTGTTACGCTGAAACCCAAATCCCTAAAAGCAGCCGAAAGTACTCTCATACCACGATCATGACCATCTTGGCCCAGTTTTGTCATCAGGATATGTGGTGGGCGATTATATTGCGATTTGAAAAATATAATTTTCTTTTTGATGTTCTGCCAATTCTTATCTTGAGCATAAGATAAGTTATAAATTCCTTCTGCTAATGTGGTGCTTGCTTCATGGCGCCCAAATATAGATACAAGCGTCTCGGATACCTCGCCAACAGTAGCACGAGCACGTATTGCATCTATAGTTAATGAAAGAATATTTGCATCTGACGTCTGAGCTGCATATTTCAAGCTTAGTAGTGCCTGTTTAACGGCGGATGTATTTCGACGTAACTTTACGCGCGCAAGAGAGTCGATTTGAGTTGCTAGCACAAGTCCAGAGCTAACTTCTCGATAAGGTATTTGGCTGTCTGATTTCGTTTGGTATTTATTAACGCCTACAATGGTTATCTTGCCGGCATCGATGTCTGCCTGTTTTTGAGCTGCACATTTGTCAATCTCAGCCCTTGCCCAGCCATTAGCAACTGCAGCAGTCATACCTCCTTGACTCTTTACTTCTGAAATAATTATTTTTGCTTTGTTTATTAATTCCTGGGTAAGGGTTTCAATCAAGTAGGAGCCGGCCCAGGGATCGATGACGTCGGATATTCCAGTTTCCTCTTGTATAATGAGCTGTGTGTTACGCGCAATTCTCGAAGATTCATCTGTTGGCAGCCCTATGGCTTCGTCAAATGAGTTGGTGTGTAACGATTGAGTCCCACCAAAGACTGCCGACATCGCTTCTATTGTAGTTCTGACTATGTTGTTTAAAGGATCTTGGACAGTGAGCGATACGCCTGATGTTTGTGTATGCACTCGCATTGCTCTGGCTTTGTCCGTACGCGCTCCAAACTCCCCCATTATTTCATACCACAAAACACGAGCAGCTCTTAATTTCGCTATTTCTAAATAAAAATTCATACCTGCCGCAAAAAAGAATGAAATGCGGCATCCAAGGAGATCTATATCGATATTTTGATTTTTACATAACTCTAAGTACTCAATACCGTCAGCCATTGTCAGTGCTAACTCCATTGCTACCGATGCACCGGCTTCGTGCATATGGTAGCCAGAAATTGAAATGGAGTTAAATTTGGGCATATGAGTTGATGTATAGGATAAAATGTCGCGTACAATTCTCATAGAGTGTTCTGGTGGGTAGATATAGGTATTTCGTACCAAAAACTCTTTTAGGATGTCGTTTTGAATTGTTCCGCTAATCTCAGAAAGGCTTAAGCCTTGCTCTTGAGCCGCCACAATAAATGATGCAAGAATTGGTAGCACAGCACCATTCATGGTCATTGAAACTGAAATACTTTTTAGGTCAATTCCGTTGAAGAGTGCTTTCATATCTTCAACGGTGTCAATTGCTACTCCAGCTTTGCCAACGTCGCCAGCGACTCTAGGATTATCCGAGTCGTAACCTCGATGAGTAGCCAGGTCGAATGCGACAGAAATTCCTTGTTGGCCACCTTTTAATGCCGCCTTGAAAAATTCATTAGATTCACTCGCAGTTGAGAAACCTGCATATTGACGAATAGTCCAGGGCTTTGAGGCATACATTGTTGGAGTTACACCGCGTAAAAAAGGAGCAAATCCAGGAAAACTTTTTAGATGAGGTATTTCCGTAACGTCTAGATAAGTATAGAGCGGCTTTACCTTAAGGCCATCGTACCTTTCCTTAACGCTACCTGCTAATTCCTGCTCCGATATGTATTTTCTGGCTGCGGCTGACCATTGTTCAAAAAAATTCGAATCAGAAGCTTTGGAGTCATTGCTCATGAGATTTACCTTTTTATCTATGAGAAGAACTAGTTCCTTATCTAACGCTTTTGAACACTACGCCCAAGTCATTATCACCGCAGCTGCAATCATGCCAGCTCCAGCAGATACAAAAAGAACCGTGTCACCGGTATTGATTTTTTCTTTCTCTACAGCGTCACAGAGGGCAATGGGTATAGTTCCTGATACAGTATTCGCCACGGAATCCATATTCGTATGGAATTTGCCAAAAGGTATTTCTGCACTTGTTGCTATCGATTGTAAAAGCTTTATTGAAGGCTGATGAGGTATTACAATATCTATGTCTGAAGGATTTAGGCCAGTGGTTTTTAAAACATTACTGATTGCGGACGGAACTAAGGATGAGGCTGATTTAAATACTTCTTTGCCATCCATTTCAAAGAAAGACGAATCCTTAGGTATTTCAAAATTTGCCACACCTGTTATGTCTGATAGGATGCTAGACTCGAATACACAGGAATCATCCCAGCTTGCCTCCAGAAGAACAGCTCCCGCACCATCACCAAAAAAGACACTATCTTTTCGGTTCCAATCTGTAGATTTACTGAAGCAATCCGTACCAACCACCAGCACACGATCATACATCCCTGCTTTAATATATTGGGCCCCTGTTATCAAGGCCAACAGAAAGCCTGAGCATACTGCAGCAATATCAAATGATGGTATTCCATTAGCCTCAAGTTTGTTGAGTGTTATTGTAGCTGTAGACGGTGCTTGTTGATCTGGTGAAGATGTTGCCAGAATCAACATATCTATGTCTGACAGCATTGGCGCAGCGTTTTTCTTGAACATATTCTGGATGCACGCTACAGCCATGTCAGACGCGAGCTCACCAGGCGCACAAACGTGTCTGTTTTTTATCCCAAGGTTATCGAATGCCCATTCCGGAGGCTGTAGATTTTTTTGAGATAATTCGTAATTCGATACTACGCGCGAAGGTAGGTAAGAGCTATATTTCGTTATTTTTACACTTCGGATCGAATTTTTCATCAGTGTCTCACTTGGTTTATTGAGAAAAATTAAAACTAGCGAATCATGGTTGAAAAGTTCTAAAATCGCGCATCATTGGTAAGATGGCTTTCAAATTCGGTTTCAAGCTTTTCTGCAGAAATACGGTCGTTCGAAATGCATAAAAACTCGATAACTCCCGACCGCTCGGTGTCGTCAACGGTAATGATAATGCCTGATTTAGTTGATGTATTGTATGCAAGTCCATGCTTTTTGGATGTTTCCAGAGCATGCCTAAGACTGTCTGACCGGATTTTATTATGTGCCATGATTACGTGGTGGTCACCGTAGCGTATCCCTAACAAATGCTCACAGATTACATGCAAATGAGAGCATCCACCTACACGAGCATTAATTTCATTGAATATAACTTCGCCGTCTTTAGTGACAATACCATCAATGTCTAGCAGACCCTGGAAACCCATATCTAAACACATTCTAGCCAGATCAGTTGCTCCGCTAGCGAACGTTGCAGCCTGATATCCAGGTAGTTCAGGCGGTATAACAAAGCCTCTGAACAACGGCTCCATCCGTTGTTCACCCCAATTTAAAAATACAGGCTTTCTAAGTTTTTGATCTGCATAAAACTCCATGTAAAGTATTTTTTCCACATCATAGTAAACTTCTACGATGAGCGTGGCCGATGCAGCATATGATAGTTGTTCCCAGACTTTTTTAGCACTTTCTTCAATTTCGGATATTTCGATTTTTTCGCATATTGATGATCCTTGCGCCGACTGTAACAATTTAGTGCTGATAATTATATTTCCATCAGCGCTAGAGTTTTTGTCCTGTTTAATTATTACAGCGCCAGTTACTCCAATCAATTGGCTGAACGCTGCTGTTAGCTGAGCTTGGCTACTGCATCGCTGGCCGAGTGCCAGGTTTGTACCCTTGTTTGCTGCCATGGCTCGGAATACTGCCTTGTCATTTAAGATTTCACCCCCGCCCTCGACTAGATATCCTATGTTTGAGTCTCCGTCCACTATAGATAACTCGCGAGCGAGATTTGTAATGGTTTTATCAAACATATATGGCAGCAATGTCCAGTTTGCACTTTTTTTCATTGCTTTTTTGATTTCAACAATCATTGTTTTAGATAGCAAGATGTCTTCGGTTAATGGTGAGAACTCGTTGCCTCCCCACTGCGGCTGTATGAATGTTATCGAATTTGGGGTGCGCCCCTTGATAAAATCCATATATTCCTGCATTTCTATATTTGGAGTAAGAGGAAGGATTATAATATCGCCTTCCTCAGCAATCCATGCCAGGCGTGCTGCCGCCATCGCAGTGCCGCATTTAAATTCGTAAGAAAGAAATGTCCGGTCGCCGAGCATACTTTCGTTATCAACATTTCCAATAATGATTTTTGGCATTATATGAGCTCGTATAGTGATTTAAACTGATGTCTCATATATTGCGGATTCTTTCCGCAAATAACTCTCGCTGTACAATGGCCCTGCTGTGAGAGCCTTTAAATATTACGCTGTCAGTATGAGTGTCTTTAACTTCGACTGTAAAAGTCAGTATTTTTTTATCCAGCTCTGTGAGCTTTGCAGTTATTTCAACGGCACGACCGATTGGTGTAGGTGCGGTGTGCAAAAAATCGAACTTAACACCCACGCTGGTTTGCGATGTTTCAAGCTTATCATTTAATAATTCTGCACACAGCATTTCAACGTTGCCAATTAATGCAGGGCTTGATAGCACAAAAAAGTTTCCGCCCCACGCATTATCGGATTGCTCAATGGTGACTGTAATTTTTTTCTTTTGCTCTATCCCTATTAATAGACTCATCATATGTCCTCAAAGAGCTTTATGAAGAGAGAGCAACTGATTGAATATATTCACTTTCTGTATTTCGCTCGTGCCGCCAGCGATCCTTGTTGCAATGGTGTCTTTAATTACGTTGGTGATCTCCTCAGTTACATAGCCGTAGTGTCCATGAAGCTGAAGAAATTCATGTGCCGAAGTCCATAGACTCTCACAACCTACGTATTTTGCAGCTGAGGCCATAAGGTTGGCTTCTGTATCTTCTTTAAGCATCCTATCAAGAGCTGCATAGGCAAGAAGGCGAGATGTTTCCATCGCCAGCTTGATGTTGACAATTTTTTCTTGGACGTATTGATGTTCTTGCATTGGTTTCTTGAACGATTGGCGTCCAGTTATTCTAGTAATTGCCGAAGATAGAATCGGTTCAAGGTAGCCTGCGCTGACCAATGCATAAAGCAGGCGATCTAGCGTAAGCATGCTATACAGTTGTTGTAGGCCTTCTCCGGCAGGAGTAATAATGTTATTAGAGCTCAGTGCTACATTTTTTATGAAGATGTCACCTGTAGGGCTAGTTTCGTTTCCGAACATGACTTCTGCTGGCGCGGTAGTAAGCCCTAAATTATTTCTGTCCAAAATAAACAAGGTCATATCGCGTTTTTCAGGCAATACGGAAAGTCTGCCTACGATTACAAATATTTCCGCTATAGGAGCATTTGTGATGTGTTTCTTCACGCCTTGAAGCGTAAATCCATCGTTTTCTCCAGTTGCTCTGGTTTGAATTCGTGAGACATCTGATCCTCCGCTCTCCTCTGTGGCAGCTGTAGCTGCAATGACCCCCGATGCTAGACGCGGCAAGTAAAGCTGTTTTTGTTCCTCCGAGCCTTTCTCGGTTATGATTCTTATTGCTCCCATGTGAGCAATAATGCTGAGCAAAAAACCTAAATCTCTTGCTGTAGTAGATAACCCTTCAAACGCAGCGGCAAAATCCCACCATCCGTTGCCAATACCCCCATACTGTTTTGGTACTGCCAGCTTAAAGAAGCTTGACGAGGCTAACTCATCCCATGAAATACGATCAAACTGTCGCTCTTTTCTCGAATTCGAAGCGCGGTCTGCTACACGATGACCGAACTCTGCAAAATCACTGCGAATAGCAGCTTGACTTTCATTCCAAGTAGTATTCATTGCGACGTCCTTTTAAGTGAGTTTTACATCAGCTACCTGTGATAGTGTTTCGTATAGTCGTGATACTAAGCTATCAAGCTCCGCATCAGTACTATTTAGCGGAGGAGCTACTATGATTGCATCACCAAAAGTAGAATTTATTAGACCTCGGCATGGGTAAACGATTAGTCCATTCTTTTGTGCGGTTTTTATAACTAGGTCAGTCATGCTAAATTCTTTGGGATAGGGTGTGAGTTGAGAATCTGGTTGATTAAACTCAATGCCCCACAACATTCCTATGCCACGAACATCGCCGATCATATCGAACTGATTGCCGATTCCCGTTAACGTTTTACCAAGCTCGGCGCCCTTGATTCGTGATCGCTCAACAAGATTGCTTCTCTCAATTTCTTCTACTACCGCCAAAGCGATCGCAGTGGATAGTGGATTTCCACTGTGAGTATGCCCGAAGGAGACCTGCCTTGTTCCGGTTCTAATAGCTTCATCTACTCGCTCATTTAGCAGAATAGCTGAGAGGGGGGTAAATCCTGCGTTCAAACCCTTTCCCAAAATGGTTATGTCAGAGCTCTCCTTCCAGTGATGCATCGCAAACCATTCGCCTGTACGTCCTAAACCTGTAATCACTTCATCAACAATAAGTAATATGTTATATTTGTCACAGATGTTTCTGATTCTTTTCATATACTGCTGGTGAGGGACTATAGCTCCGCCGCTCGCACCTATTATCGGTTCAGTGATAAAAGCCGCTACATTTTCGGGCCCTGTTTGCAATATGGAGTTTTCTAGAAGGTCGGCGCATTCTATGTTGCAAGTGCCAGGTACTAACCCTTTGGGGCAACGATAGCAATAACATGGCGGTACGGTAGGCTCAAACGCGGTGATATCAGAAATAGAGTGCCTGCGCGCATCGGCAGATAGCGATAATGCACCTAGAGTGTTGCCATGATAACTGATCTTTCTGGAAAGTATTTTCCGCTTTGTAGGAAGGCCGATCTCGCGCCAGTATTGGAGAGTCAATCTGACTGCCGCCTCAGTGGCCTCTGAACCCGAACTCAGAAAGAAAACCTTAGACTTGTCTTTTGCCAGTGTAATTAACTTATTTGCTAAAGCTTCTGCTGGAGAATTGGAAAACTGAGTTCGATATGTATAGGCGATTTTTTTGATCTGGTCACTTGCCGCTTCGGCGATAGTGTTATTACCATGTCCTAAATTAGCTACCATAGCTCCAGAGCTGCCATCAATGTAGTTTTTGCCTTGTTCGTCGAATAGCGTTGCACCTTGACCGTGTGAAATTGTAGGTGGCGTGAAATTATAATTTGAGCGCAGCAGTGATCCGTTCATGATTTATCCTCTAAGCTGGAGTTAAGCGAGAGATTCGTAGCCTTGCCAATTGCAGGCTCAAGCTTCTAACAAATCACGCAAATTGAGTATTCGGCTGCAGTGCACGTTTGAAGTAAGTTGAAAATGCGAATCCTAGGCAGGATATCGCGCTTAATATTAACCATGTGAGTAGGGCTGAGCTATTCATCACTAACCAGCTGCCTATGTAGTAACCTCCTGCGCCAACTATAGCGGATGCAGCACTAACTATTCCGAAGTAGGTGCTCTGGCTTTGAATTGGAGCAATTTCAGCAACAAGAGTTTCATTCATAGGCAGCATTAGCGTCTCAATGCCAGTGTAGAGGACTACGAAAACCAGGAACCATATTGGCATTTGGGTCACAGGCACAAGCGCATATATAGCTGCTGCGACCACATACAAAATGGGCAAGGTGGTTGCAGGGCGCAATTTGTGTATGAACGCCATTGATGCAAACATGAATACTATGCCTGCAATACCGTTAGCCAAAAAAATTATAGGCGCAGAATTTGGCCCAGCAATTCCAGTGTAATAAAGGGGGAACGACACATAAAGCTGCGCAAAGAGAAAGTACCAGGGTGAGCAGCAAATTATTAGTTTTATTAACCGAGGGTCACGTAACGCGTTTTTCAAATCCCTTAAGATATTCCCTCCGGTTGCTAACGCTTTGCTCTCGACTTTAATCGCAAATCCGCCTAAGGCGAGAACTGCGAATAAAGCTGCACTGCAAACGAAGGACAATCGTATATCAATGTGAGACACAATAGCGGCTAATAGCGGCCCAACTATTACACCGGCGTTTAACATCTGATTGTTTACCAGGAAAATCTGCGTACGCGACTTTTGATCTTGGCGACCGAAAATTGCGTAAAGCCCCGAGTCGTACAAGGCCACTCCAGTCCCCATGATGGTCGCCGCAAGCATTAGCATTCTCCAATCGGTCACATATGCGAACACAATCAGACCGATACTCCGCATAGCCAGCCCGCCGATGAGAAAACGCTTGGCATTGAAGCGATCGGCGAGCGACCCCGTGATTACAGGTAGCACTTGTGCTGACAGCAGATTTGCCGCCATCACGGTACCGACTTCTAAAGAGGTCAATCCCATAGTGCTCGCCAAGTAGACAGCCAGTAGCGGAACAACCATGAAATGCGACGCATTCATGACGAACTGTATCGCAAGGATGGGCCACATTTTGCTTGGCACCTTCCGGTAGTTCGAGGAGAGGCTTGCTATCATGTCGGTGGAACACTCCGCTTAGACGCCAAATTTGGCGGGTGGGGCGCCTGTCATCGCTGCGTAACCGGCTAAGATGCTTAGGAGGTTAGCTTGATCTCGTTTCTTTGCAAAAATATTTCATTCGCAAGCTATCGGAAAAAAAATGAAAATTGAGCTCGAAACCCTCAGGGCGGTCGCTAATACGTTCTCGATCTCGCATGAGACGCGAGAATTCTATGACGAGCTTCCGGAGCTTCTGCTGTCTGAGAAATCATGGTTTGATCGCTTCGGGCAGTTTCCTAACCTGAAGCGCGACGCTTCAAGGGGGAACGAGCTGGCGCGCGTGCGAGACTCACTGCGTCGCTTTATTTTGCGAGAAGAGGGCGCTGACGCTCGGTTGAGCGAGCTATTTGTCGAGAAAGGGCTTCATATCGGCGTGGTGACTGACGACTCTTCGGTAACGGCAACGGTCATCGCTTCAGCTGATGGTGACGCTTCCAGTTATCTACTCAGTGTCGCAGCGAACCTCATCATTAGAGGTGAAATCGTTAAGCTGAAGATATGCCCGGATTGTCGTTGCGTCTTCATCGACAACACTCGCAACTCAAGCAAGCGCTGGTGTGGGATGACGAAGGGCGGGGTCAATGGTCGAGCTTGCGGAACGATTGCTAAGGTCAAGGCTTTCCGCAGCAGAAAAGCAGCAGCTAAATAGAGGAATGCTCCTGTTGTCCATCCTGGGAAGGCGGTGGATTTGGCCTAACGTGTCTCCTCAACTACTAAGAATGGCTGCCAGGGATGCGGCAGATCCGGTTACAGACGATCACCAGTATTGGCTAGGTCTTTTAAATATTTTCCCCAGATGCGGCGCGCACCATCTCAAACCCAGCCACCCGGCCATCAGCTAGCGGTCGTTGATTTTGCGCTCAAAGCTATAGAGCACGTCGTCTGGCCGGGCACTGAACGTCTTGTCATTTTTCGGCATGAGAAATCCATTCGCAATCAAGGGCGTTCACTTTGTAATGATCATCAAGCAGGTTTGCGGAACTCGTCTATGCTCCAGCTTTCACTCAGGGATGATTCAAGGATGGTCAATGAGACGTAATTTTGAAGTCGCCAGATGCATCCTTTTTTCTGTCCAGGAATCCCCCGACATTACTGGAATTACCTATCTGGACTTGGACAAGTTCGCTGCAGCTGCCGGACTCTCGGGGTACGACTGGTCTTACGGAATGAGGTTGATGGTGGATGGTGGTTTTTTGGGCTGTGACAACGGGAGGTATCAGCTTACCTGGGCAGGGCACGACTTGCTGGATCAACTGAGTAAATAAGCTGATTTTGTTCCCATAGCGATCAACCTCTGCAAAGGCGATATGGGATCAGACCCAGCTCTCAAGGCTGGGTTTTTTTATTGTCGTGTACTCATGCGGCTCGCGTTTTGGCGCAAGCAACAATACCTAAAATTTTCATTGGCAGTACACATTCCGGAAAGACGCCGTCCTACCAGGCATCCAAGTACCTGGCTTAACATGCGCTCAGCGTGCGCTACCAGTGACGGGTTCGTAGCTGATGAAGATGGCCATTTTTAGGTCGATGAGCTGCACTGGGAATCGCGCTGCGCAGCGGATCGTCACCTCACAAAACTGAGTGATTGAGCTGCATCTTTTCAAATCAATGCCGGAACCTCATTTGCAATTTCCTGCCTTCCGATAGCCCGCCGCCGCTGCCTCGGACTCTGATCCAAAAGCAACCTGATTCTTCGCAGACACTTTGTCGTAACTCGGACAGCCTACTGGCAGGTGATAAATGTGGCTGTTTTTGTTGCCAACGATTGTTTTGGTCGAAGCTGAACCGGCGGCTTGCGGCACGCCGGATGAGGACGTGGTAATTCGCGGAGGCAGGGTGCTCACGACACCGTCGCCAACGGGCTTATACCCTGTTATCCAAGCACGTTGGCCGGTTACGAACGGGTTCGAGTGATCCATAATCGCCGCGATGCGCTTGTTTCGTTCTAGCTCCCAGGAAGTGACGGGGAATTGTTTGTCCCACGCCATGAGTAGCTGTTGCTGCTGACGCGACATGTTCAGGTTGTAGCGATCAAACATGTAAAAGGTCGTCCTGGCCACCAGACCTTTGACCTCATCGCGAGGCTCTGCGGCGCGTTGATCGAAGTCAACCTTGGTCTTGCACTGCCCATACTGTGGTGCGACCCCTGAAGCCATTCCGTAATTGAAATTGCTCCGATCGCCATTCACTTCACCCACTGATGGGTAGAGGTTGAAAAGATCGGCCTCCATCGCTTGGAACGCAGGGTCATCCTTCACGCAATGCTCACGACCGCCTTCCTGCCAGCATTGCCGTTGATGCCCGAATGTCCAGGCTGGGACGATGTGTTCCCACTCAGTTCGCTCTGCCCGGTTCGCTTGTTTTCTGGCTTGAAGGCCACAGGAACTTGCGTCGATTCGCCCCCCTGATTTTCCTACCCATGTCCACTTGCAACCGCAATAAAGCTCGCCCATTGAGCTACTGGCTTGATCGAGATAGACCTGTTGCTTCGCGACGACTTTAGCTTCGGTGAAGGTAGCAGGTGGTGCAGCAAAAGCAGAGAGGATCGGTGGCATGGACAACGCGACAGCAAGCAGTATTCTTTTCATGAGAACGGCAGTGGCAAATTCAGCGGGGCAGTATATGAGCAATTCGGACAAAGTCGAAGCGCTGCCGGCAGCCGCAGTATCCTGTCGATACTGACCTGGTGCCGAAGAGTCGGGACAAAGCTTCTTGATGACATCATCCGTTTGGAAGACATCAGTGCAAACGTAATGGTGCTCTAGGAAATCGACGTGCTCCCTAGCGAAAAGCTTGTGCTGGCGCTGGAGTGGCCAGCCGAACTGGTGGGGTTACCGGAGGAGCGCGTTGTGCTCAATACACAGTCCTGCGCTGCCCCTCAGCCTCTTTACATGTTCGAGCTGACCTTCCAGTCGCTAAACAGCGAATCGCTACGCTTTGCACTCGAAGCGGAATATGAAACCATGGACGCCCAGTTTGAGTTGAGGCTCGACGCACAGCTAGGATTCCGTGTGACGCAAACCCTCGGAGCTCCACTAATGATCACAATTGTCCGTCGGACGATACTCTTGGATGCGTACCTCACCGATTGTCCACCGCTCGTTCGCTTCGTTGACCTGAGTGAGCTCGACTGCAATTTACTGATTCAACCCCGAAACCCGAAAGACATCGCTCTTAACTCCGCCCAGTTCCAGACTTGGTGAAGGAGAGCTACTGGAAGGACGGCCAAGGTCGCCTCGACTCAATTCAGTGGAAAGTTGCTCAGAAGTACATCAGCGATAGTTACTACGCCGTGTTCGATGAAGACTCGGCTGGCGAGGCGGCAGATCTTGTGTGCTTAAGGAAGGAAGGCTTGATCATCCGCGTAGCCTTGATCTACTGCAAGTTCTCTGGTGCTTCAACTTCAGGGGAGCGCGTGAAGGATGCTGTCGAGGTGTGTTCGCAGGCCGTGCGTTCGGCCAAATGGAAATGGAGGTTTGGTGATCTCTGCCGCCACCTGCTCGGTCGCGAAGAACGGCTCAAGACGCTAGCGCGCCCGACCCGCTTCTTTCACGGAAACGCAGCAAAACTCGACGAACTGTTGAGGCAGAGCTGATTCAAACCCATCGAAGCAGACGTACTAGTCGCTCAACCCCGGATCTCCGCAACTGCGCGTAGTGCTGACCAGGACATGGTCATTGCTGCAGCCATTGTCTATTTCAAGGAGACAATCGGCTGCAACCTCCAGATCGTCTGTAGCGCTTAGCCCCCAACGTGCCCAGCTAAGGCTCGAACAATCTGGCTGCCCAGTCCACCAGGGCGATGGGATCTCAGGTCGTTTAATTCATTTCCAGGGATTACCATTGCAGGCATCCGCTACCTTGGGGCCACTTCGTAGGTGTTGAACTGGGTAGCTAACAGCGAACAAGTGCAAAGGAAATGGGGCATTAGCGTGGGATCTGCAGAGGAAAGGAGCAAACAGGAGCCGGCGTCAGACATTTCGGTACCCAGCGGAATTGTGGGGCGTGTCCTATCCGCGATCGCGTCTGCGGTGCTTCGTGCTCAAGGTGCGCATGACCGGGACTCTTGGGAGCATGGCTCTCGCCATGGTTATAGCCGCGGTAGCAAAGAAGGTGTCGATGGCGGTTTTCTCCTGGGGCTGGACACTGGCCGAGCCCAAGGGCGCGAGATAGGGGAGGAGGTTGGGTATCAACGCGGCCTAGAGGAGGGGTTTGAGTCCGGGAAACGGGTGATCGAACTTCGACCGGGTCAAGTCGCTAAGGCCAGAGCCCCGCAGATTGATGACAATCTGTTTGAACGGTGGCGCTTCCCCATCACGGAAGAGATCGAGCAGGAGGTTCGAGGTAAAGTCGCCGAGTATTTGAAGGGGCAGGTGCCCACCGCAGACCAATGGAAAATGATATTTTCCAGAGACCCTTCGACGTGCATTGTCGCAGGGGCAGGCAGCGGAAAGTCAACCACAATGGTGCTCCGCTTGCTGGTGCTGCATCGTTATCTGGGCATCCCGAAGGAAAATATTTCCGTCGTAACCTTCACGCGCGAGTCACGCAAAGACTTTAGGCGAAAGCTCGCTGAAGTCTTCGCCCTGTGGGAGATCGACCTGACCGAAAAAATAACCGGGCAGATCGTTAGAACTTTCCACTCAAGAATTCTGGACTTCATGCGCTGGAGCCAGAGCCACACCAAAGTCACGGCCTTTGAGTTTCTCTCTCTCAATCAGGACGACGGCGGTGAGGCGGAGGAGATCGACAATGGGCTCGACATCCGGCTTACCTCCGCACAGCTGGAGTTGATGAACGCTGCGTATCAGCATACGTATGAGTCCAACGCAGTGTTTCGGAAATTGATAGCCCAGCTCGTCCGCGTATCTGTCGTTGCGCCTCCGCTGAAAGCCACCTCCGCTGAAGCCAAGAAGCGTATTGGCCGGATGCGGGAGTGTTCTGAGCGTGATGAAGAACTCACGGGAGCAGTCGATAAGCTATGGCGCGATTCAGGCGCCTGGCCGATTGAGGGGGTCGAGCCCGGCCCGTTTACTCTTACGCTAAATGGTCGAGAGTTCTACGCCAACGGCTACAGTGCCGAGCTGGACGCCTACGTCATTCTCGGCGTCGGCAAAGATGATCGAAAACTCTCGCTACCATCCATGCCGTCAATGAAGTTGACTGGCGCAACGACCATGAAGAAAACTTTTTTTCAGGTCTACTGCAGCAAAGGCATCATTTTTTTGGATGACTACGCGGAGGCCGCCACGACTCTCGATGTGCTTCAGGGCTACGTGACCAGATGCCCCAAACTTGATTATCAGGTAGAGGGAGAACTGGGTGAGGCACCCATCATGCAGGCCTTCCACTCAACAGCTTCTTTCCTGGAAAACCTGGGTCTGGATGTCACTGAAGCCGTCGGGCACATGGCATTTCCACGTGGCAGTAGTGACGCGCTTTTCTTTCACGCATTGGGTATTTTCTGGCCGGCGTTCAACGATTATCTGGCTAGCCATTCACCGCCCATTTTGACCTTCAACAAGATGTTCGAGATGTTTGGTGAGCGAGGGGCCGCCAATCTTGAGCAGCTTCCGGATGACGTGTTCATGCCGATGTTGCACCTGCTGGTCGACGAGTTCCAGGACTGCGGGGCCAACACTATTTCTTGGCTCCGTGCAGTTTTCAGGGAGGCTAGACATCGAGGCCTTAATGTCACGACGAGCACTGCGGTCTACCCAACCTCGCTCATGGCGGTAGGTGATGACTGGCAAAGCATCTACGGGTGGCGTGGCAGTTCACCAAAATTTTTCACGGACTTCGAGGGGTACTTCCCATCTCCAAGCACTACCCGCGTGCTCATGAAGGAGAACTACCGATCCCAGCAGATGGTGATCGATGCTGCCGAGAGCCTCGTCCGCTCGATCTCGAAGGACGACGACAAACATGGAATAGCCGCGCATCCCAAGGTCAAGGATCTTGCGTATCCAGTCCAGGTTCTAGATCGGGACGACAAGCACCTTGCTGAACTCGTCGAGCAGCACTTCGACCAAGAACACACCGTTCTTGTGCTGTACCGGAAGAATGCGACTAAAAGGGAAGTGCGGGAGAAGCTGCGTCCTGTTTTGGATAAGGCAAGGCGGATGAAGCGCGCGGGGAGCATCAAACTCTTGACCTATCATGGCTCTAAAGGGCTGGAGGCTGACGCGGTATTCCTGGTAGGTGATTGCGCCCAGCTTTCGACGTCACCCCATCGGAACATGGCCTACGAGCAAGCCCAGCTGGGGCGTGCCGGGGATCCCGCTCCCTATGACACAGCCCAGGGTGAGGAGACGTTGAGGCTGGCCTATGTCGCAATTACACGCGCCAAAAGGCACTGCTATTGGTTCGTAGAGCCGACAAAGCCGCTCATGGGAGGCCTGGTCAGTGCGCTGGCGAAGGTTTCGTTCAGGAAGCCTTTTTTCGTGGATTTGAGGAATGGTTCGTCTCGCTAGGATCGACCTAATAGCTCATCGTCGCGCCAGAGGGCTAGGGCTGCGGTGAACTCATGCAGCATAGGGAGGTGTTGGCCTATCACCCTGTCACGTGGATCAATCCTCATTATGGGCCGCACGCACCCTGGCAAACCTTTGGATTGGAAACCATGAGTCATTACAGCCCCATCAGTAAAAGCAAATTCGACGCCGTTCGCCCTTCGTAAAGCAGTTCACTGAAGAAACCCATTGGTACCGCTACGAAACGCCCGAACTCACGCTGTTGGCTGTCAGGAACAAAAGTGCAAGGACGGAGATGATATCGCGAACGATGAGCCATTTTGATCGGCATCATAAATACCCTGCTGCATGCATAAATGCGGTGGGGCTTGATGCGTCTTCAATCGGAACACTGCTGCTAAGCTTATCCACAATTGCTGGGGCAAAAATCTGCAATCCGTCCTGGGTCAATTTTCAATCGGCAGGGTGGGTCAGTTTTCAATCAGCGCCAACACACATCTTGGTCTGCGATTAGCTACCGGTAAGTCTTGATGGGCTCGATGAGGAAGGGTTGCAAGTGGCCTTCGCCAATGGCTGCTTTGATTTCAAATCGTGCATGGAGATTCGGGTTCTGGAGTCGATCTTGGCTAAACTTAATTTCTCATCGAGGTTGCAGGTGCTGGAGTGGTCTACCCCGCAAAAACATGTACATGAATCCGGGGGATGCTGGCTATGGTTGAGGATAGCAGCGACCGATACGTACGATCCTTGGTCGCGATTGGGCGGTTCAAGGTGAATACCCTACGGCGTTATTTGGCCCCATTGGTTTAGCTGAGTCCTTACTGCGATCTCCGGCAGCATGAACAAATGGCCAAAGCGGTTTCCAGAAATCTGCAAGAGCGGTTTTTTGTTAGGAGCAGTTATTTTAGCGTGTTGGGCTCCATGTGCCCTGATGACGCACCAAACTGCTAAGTCACGTTTTGGGGAGGGTATTACATTACGGATGCGTTCCATGAACATGGTGAGGATGAGTCAAATACATTCAGGATTAGTGGACGACACTGTGTCAGGGGAAACAGTCGCATGAGGATTCCAGTTAGTAATCATACGAGCGACAAACGCCGAGACTCATAATGGATTAAGCTGCTTGTAGCTATTAGCAATTTTTCAATTTTGATATGGTTAACTCTAGTTCATATATTCCTTTGGCAATATTTGGGTCGCTGTGCACGGCGGGATTCTGGGAAAGTTCAAGGAAGTTGAAGGATAAGAGCTTTTGTTTTCTGCGATGATTTTGTAGCGGAGCTAGCTATCGCGATTGCAAATGCTTCATCAAAATAATGTTTAAGAGACATTGGGTCGAGATGGCCAGTGAGTTTTGCTACCTTAGCCAAGATTCTTCTCTGAACGGCCTCCTGCCATAAGTCTTTTTGTGGCAAATCGCGTTGCAGTTCTCTTGCAATCTCATATGCAATCTGTGTAGTAATGAATCTGTGTCGAAACATAGATAAACACACCTGTACGTCTGCCAGGCCTGAGAGATCACATAGCCTTTTAAAATCTCGCGCTAGTGATCGAGTTTCGATTGGTGTCCCATCTTGCGCAAACAAAAAAGAATTCGTCGCGCTGGACTCCAGATTTAAAGATGCTAAAAAGTCACTCCGAGCTTTGAGGTATACGGAGACCTCAATTGCATCCTCTAAGGAAAGTGGAAATTCGCGTATAGGCCTCGGTAGTCGGCGTGTTTTAAGTGTGGGTATATACAATGTTCGAGTTTCAATAGGGCGCTGATTCAAGTCGAACGGAATATTGTTTAATTCATCGGGGCGAAGACCAGTCATTTTTGAGAGTTTAACCGTCGCTAGTCTGCGACTATATAAGTACTCGTTTTTTGCAATATAGTCATTGTGCCTCGGAGCAGCGCTCACACCGAACGGATATCTAGGCTTTGTTTTTAGCGTCAAAATCGTGTCACATATCTTTCCAATGAAATCGTCTGGCATAGGCTTTTTGTCACCCACAGGGGGACGTTCTGTAGGAATAGCGGGGTGACACAGTATAGGTTGGCCACGCATGCTAACTTTCCATGTGATATTTACTTGTGCCCCGGTGCCTAGTTCGCCTATAATCTTAGGTTGCGATATGAGCCTATAGTGCATCTGGTACCAAATTAAGAAGTCTATTACTCTTCTGATTGTGTAGGCTACATGGTTGGGGCTGCGAGCGTCTGCGAGGGCGGAGTGCTTTAGTTTCTTTTCTTCTAATAAATACTTCGCAAAGTCCGAAAGGAAAATGTCATCAGCGGTGAGTAGGTCTGCGCCCCGGTTAAAGCAGTATCTGATGTAGTGGGTCATGTGGATTGCGAATGTTTCGGCTGAGCTACCAGTGGCCTTAGTACTTATCTGTTGCAGCCAGATGTTGACGAGAGTGCATGGGGAACCGTTTGGCCAAAACATATACACTTGCTCTGAAAGCATTCTCTTTCTTACAGTCGGCGCCTGTTTGTTTCGAGAGTAAATCACGCTGCTTGGCATTTCGAGCTTCATGCCCGTGTGATACAGCTGGAAATCAGGCATTTCCTTTGCCCCCCTGTATTACGCTAAGGGATTTCGAAGGTAATCTTGTGTTCGTTCCAATACCTTCAAATCTAAGGTTCGACTCAAATAGAAAATTAGCGATCTGAAGCTTAGTCGAGCTGTTCAGAGTGGTATCAGACTCTATCAAATTTTTGAAGAATCTGAATAGGTCAAGATAAGCATAGGTGGCTAATTGCGCTTGGTTATACGCTTCGTTTATTTTCATCTCAGCAGTTGGGCCTTTTTCAACGGCTTCTGATTCAGGTAGTTTATATGTGGAGTATATTTTTGATCGGAGGGACAGTAGATGCTCCCATAAATTTTCTGCTTCATAGCTACTGTCTGCGCATGTTTGCGTTAAGCAAAAGCTTTTAATGCTGTTGTAGCTGATTTTTTCAAAGTTATCATGTACCTCTAGGGTGCAAAAAGTTTTCATGTCTACAAGCTTTTCTAGTTGGTACTGAGTTAGGGTGAGGTGTCCGTCCCATATTGACTTTAACCAGCTAAATCTTTTATTGATATTTTCAACGGTTGAATTTCTCATCTGCTGCCTCCCCATACTTTAACGCGATTTCGGTGTCAAAGACTTCTGAGTCGTAAGTCGTCAGTCTGATAGTATAGACAGAGATGAGCAGTCCGTCTGTTGCCAGCAGCGCTTGAAGAATTTGATCAAACTCATATTTGTTTCTTGACTTCAAGGACGTAATCTTCATGGTGGACAAAATTTGCTTATACAGTGCAACCAGTCCTTGGTTTTCGCTTTCGTTTACGTTCCCGATTTCTAGGTTGATGAGCTTGTCTTCAATATTTTCAATGTTGTATCTGATAATTTCTTCTTCAGGTACCTCGCCGCTGAGATAGTCATGAAGGTAGCGAGGGTCGTCGTGACCTGCATGATGTCGAATAGCATCATCGGTGTACACTTTGGCATGGTTGTACATGGTGAAAATAAAAAACTTTCTCATTTCATGGATTTTTATGTACCAGCGACGGCCATAGATATCTACGGGGATTTCAATGATGTCGCAAAAAGACCGCATAGCGTAGTCAATACGAGCATCGATGCCTTTTCCACTCGGCTGATTGAACCCTTTAGAAGAAGGAAAATAAAAGAGGTGGTCGGAATGGGGGGACGTATCTTCATACACCTCCTTAAGCCCATTCCCTAACACGGCCAACAGCTGAGCCGCGACCGCTGCAATGTAGGGAATAGGACGGCGAATCGTGGGAGGAATAGGTACACGTCTCTTCAGTATGGGATGTGCGAGGAAGGCACCTTCATCATTGGTTTGGTAGCTAAGGGCGTCCCGTTGTATGTGAGCCAGTTCGTTAACTCTGATGGGCTTTGTAAAACCTATGACTATAGCGCATGCAGCAACGAAGCACTCCAATGCGACGGCAAACGTCATGTTCGTACTCGTGCTTTCGGCATGTGAATGGCTCGTGAGCTTAGTTATGTGCAGAGCCGCTGCAAGGGGCTGAGCAGGTAAGCCCTCAAAGGATTCGGTGCTGTATTGAGAAATAATGTCTTCAAAAATCTCTTGCCGCTGTCGGTAACGGTGGCTGCGTCCTTTCAGCTCCTCAGGAGGGATGTTTTTAAACGCCATGACAGTTGCGACTGTAGTCCCAACGATTGCTTTCCCATATACCATGATCCATTCTACTGCTTTGCCAAGCGCGTAAATGCCAATGGAGTATGGTATTTTTCTTGTATGCCCATCAATCCGGACGTCCTGCTTGTTTATATGTTCGGCAGGGTCGAATTTAAAACTCGGAATGGTGTCGGGCAGGTATGGGTTACCCTCCGATAGCAACTTCATGAGATTCAGGAACTGAATAAGAGATTTTCGTGTTATTCCACCATTTTGTTCATGATTGATAATAGCAGTTTTATGAGACTTGTATTGCGCCCTGGTCAGTACTCCCTGAACTAAAATCGGCTGTTGCAAAGATTCTTCAAATTGGCGAAGGAAAATTCTGACTGTATCGTGGTTAAAAGCTGACGCATGGGTATTGATCGCTTTTGCCAAATAGTCTCTAGATACCAATCCAGTTGTACCATTTCGGATATTGCCTTTTTTAACATAAAGGCAGTTTTCCTTGAGATGCTTGATTGTTTTTGAAATCTGTTGTTCTGTCAGTTTGTCTCCGTCATATTCCTCGTCAATTAATGTGCAGAAGTACTCGCTTAAGCGCGGGATGATCTGAAGAACCCCTGCCCAGCCACATTTTTTGTAGTTTTCAATAATGACTTCGCAGGCGTTTTCGTTTATAAGTTTAAATCCTTTTGATTGGGGCTGATAGCGCTCTTTGAAAAGGAACTGCCAGCTTGTAATATTAATAAAAAATCGCACGTATTTCGCCCAGGCTCGATGATCGACTTGCGGAGAAAGATAACCAGCACGAATGCAAAAGACATGTTTTTGAATTGTTGTCAAAATTAGTTTGTTAACGGCATCCGTAAGTAAAGTTCCATCGGGAAGAGGTTCTGCAAAACTAACAATGACAGTTGATCGGTTATGGCCGACGACTTCCCACTCCGACGACCCGATGCCACCTTTTTTCAACCAGGAGGCACGGTATTCGATAGTGGGTTCAAGATTTTGGCGAGCGCGCTCTATAAGCAATGATAATGTTGCTCTGTCGCTCATGGGGTTGGGGTTAAGTTTGGGCATTGTTATCCCTCAGCTCACCATAGTATTGATTTTTTCGACCTGATTATCCAAGGTCGCTTTCACTTCAAGTGCTTCTACATACACTGCTTGAAACTGCGGTATAGATAGTCCAGCAATGCTGGTCAAGACTGCTCCGGTCGCTTTCGGATCTCTGCTTATATCGTATGTGCAATGTAATAAGTGAGACAATGTGATAATCGAGTTTTCGTCGATTCCACTTGCATCGTCTACATAATATTTGATAGGAAAGTTCGCGCGCCTTTCAGCAAAAAGAAAGATAGCAGCCAGAGATGTAACATCAAGCTTGAGTATTACATTGTGCTTGATTAGTCGATTGACTAAGTATTCGGCAGCGTCTTCGGTTAGCTCGCTGGCATAACGTTTCAGATCAACCGAGACTGGATCTGAGGCTAAATCGATTTCTGTCGCCTGTCTAATGATGAAGTCAAATAAGTCTTTGTCTGTCAGGAAGTCGGTAGCCGCCACATGCCAAGGGGTACCTTTAGTCGCCAAAACAATCAGTTTGGTCTGAAATGTCCGGAGAATACGGACGTTCCATCTTTGTTTTAACCACTTTGGTATGTATCTTACTATTATAACCGCGATCGAGTTGCCTAAGGTGTTAGCCGCTGCCTGATAAGTACCCTCTTTGAGAAAGCTAATCAAGGCTTGAGTACCTCGAATTCGCTTTAGCGTAAACACCTTCCGAGATACACCACCGGCGATAAGTTCATTCTCAATCACTTCATATAGGCAAATGCCGACCTTAGTAGTCAGGATTTGATCAAGGCTACTGCTCAATCCAACCCACTTGTAGGAAGTCGTAAGAAACAATTTTCTGTAATTATTATCTCCTGACATAATAAGTCTTATTCGGGCTTTCATTGTAGCCTTAACAAGCTCAGTGTAAATTTTAAAACTCCGCGGCGATAATGCGGAAACTTTCCGGGCCTTTGCCCGGGGCTTGCTAACGCCCCACTTCAAGCAACCGAGGTTACTGTCCCAGTGATGTAAGGGCTTATCGTCGTCGGACAGATAGGCCGCTGATCTTAGTGCGTGTGGATTAAATTTTGGGTTCTCAGCGGTTAAGATAGCCGCCGCTGCTCCGCAGTCCCGAGCAGAGACGTATCCTAAGAGGCGGATTAGCGTTTCGGTTATATCTTCGCCAGGAGCAGCATAGCTGCCCGCAATTCTCCTGAGTTCCTGATCCATTCTAGCTCGCATATAGCTGTTGCCGCAGAATGGCTTGAAAAATGGAATAGCCTTCATGGCAGTATATGAGATGGCTCTTAGCTCTCCTGTTCGGAGAAAAAAGTGCTCGATCATTCCCAAAAACCAAGCGGCGCCGTCTGGGCGGTAAGCATCAGCGATATACCGATGATTGACGTAAAAATTACCAGACGATAACACACGCTCAATCTCTTCTACGGGAATGGATTTTATTAGATCTTCACCAATACGCTGGCAGATAACCACCCTATCCCAATAGCTCTCGCACGCCGCCAGTATGGATTGAGTACGGTGCTCGACATCGCTTTGAAGCTTTGCAAGGAACTTATCTGTACTGACCGATAGGCTCTTGTCAATTAAGTATGTTTTAGGCCAGAGGTGATTTGCGTCTTCAAGTGGCCACAACCGTTCTTCTACAGAGTCCAGAATTTCGGCACTTCTGTCATCGTCCGGAATTTGCGGCTGTTTAATGGTTGGAATTGTAGTGTCAAGTGGTATCACTTTCTGCTGTTTAAAGCTTTTGTATAGATATACTATTTGTCGCCACTCTGAACGGATAGTCTCCAAATCTTTATCACCCTCTTGAGTTGTCTTTTCAGGGTGTGATAGGTGATAAATGTAGTGCTCTTGTACAAATACTTTCCAATCCGGACTGCCCGAAGCCGGTATGGCCTTTCCCTCAGCTTTCGCGAAAATGAACATCCTCTTGAGTGCGTTTGCTCGTGAGGTACCAGTTAGTCGCGCATAACTTTGGCAGGCTCGAACCGTTTCCGCACATACAACCTGAAGGCTTTCTATTGAAGCTAGTGGTGGCCTTGGCAATTCCATGTCCCGATACTTTTGCATGTTCTGCCAATCGAAGCGAAACAGGATGTGGTCAGGGAGTATCTTGAAGGAGATCATGGACTGAACCTCTATTTAGCTCATCTGATCATAGGCCGGCAAAATCTGGTGTCAAATTGTCGGTGTCAAAAAATTACGAAAAATTACATAAGTGTATGATTTATTTATATTTAATATTTTATATTCAAATTGGTGTCCACAAAAACATTCGAGTTCATATTCCATTCCATAACAAGCAGTGAAGAAAGCGCGCACCTTAGCTCAGATGTTCGGGCAGGCACATAAAGAGACTTGCTCGGCAGGCATATATAGGAAAAGTCCTACAAAAATTAGCGTATCGGAGTACGTAAAAGCCTACGTAGAACACAAGTGTGTTTAAACGTTAACGCTTATTTCATTGTGTGTTTGGCGAGCGATGCACCCAATGTTTATTACTTTCTGGAATCATCATTCATGTTGACTGATGATTTCCTACGCGTCTGAACGTCGAATGTAATCGGTACGGTTTGCCGGTTTAAGGTATGTACCGGTTTTTACCCGGGATATCCAAAAGCGCATAAAGCCGGGTTGCCGATGTCAGTCAACGAGGTGCCCCAGCAGGCGGCTGAGGTCGGGGCCGTGCAGGGGTTTGCTCAAGCAACCGAGCAGAGGGAGATCGCGCTGCAGGGCGAGTTGCTGCAGGTTTTCAAGCTGTGTATCCGGCAAGCCGCTGAGCAGAATGGCCTGGCGCAGCCAGCCGTGTCGGGATGCCTCGTCGATCAGGTCGAGGCCCGACATGTCCGGCAGGCACTGATCGCACAACACAAGCCCGTAGGGTTCGGCACTGCGTTGCATGGCGGCCATCGCCTCGGCAGCCGTAAGCACGGGAGTCAGCAGGAAGTAGCCATGATTGTTGAGCAGCACTTGGGTGGCAATCAGTTGAAACGGGTGATCTTCCACCAGAAGGATGCGCAGGATATGTGTGGACATGAGCGTTCCGGAAAGGCCCTGGCGAAGCGTTCAGGCATCGGCAGGCGGCGTGCGGACCCGTGAGTATCGCAGGCGGATGGATGACGTGCCGGATGGCAGTTGAAGTGGCTGGAATTATTGAGGGATGCAAGAAAACCTGCGATAGGACCCGTCCGACATGCTTGTAGGGCCTGTCTGAGTTTTGCGAGGCAATCAGTCTGACCAGCCTTTTGCCTGCATCCGTTCAGGCAGCGGGCGGGTCGAGGGAGGCTATATCTGTCCGGAACGGCCGGTCATTTCCCGGGCCATTTCGCTGGCGTAGCTGTCGGTCATGCCCGCGATGAAGTCGATCATGCGCAGGAACGAGGTATGCAGCGGTGCCTTGGGATCGGGCGCACTGTTACCCAGCAAGTCGAGGATGCGCCGATGCTTGAACGATGGCGTCCTGCCGCCGAACTGTTCGACGGCCGCGCCGCAGAACGCATTGAGGAGGATCTCCAGCGTGGTGTAGGCACCGATTTCATGCAGGGTCTTGCGCTTGTCCTGGAAGATTTTCTTGCGCGCCATGTCCTTGGCATTCAGCACACAGCGTTTGGCCGGACCGTGCATGTGCTCGACCAGGTCGCCAGGCAGGGTGCCGGCCAGCAAGGCATCCTGCTGCTCGACGAAGGCTCTGGCGGCCGCGTTGGTCAAGTGTTCGATGGCCTTGCCGCGCAGGATTGCCAGTTTGCGCCGCCGTGAGTCGCCCGGACCCAGTTGCCGGTAGGTTTCCGGAAGATCATCACCGACCAGCCCGAGCAAAAGTGATTCCACTTCTGCGTAGTTGAGCAGGTCCATCTCCAGACCGTCTTCCAGGTCGATCAGGGCGTAACAGATGTCGTCGGCAGCCTCCATCAGATACACCAGCGGATGGCGCGCCCAACGTTGATCTTCGAGCTGCGGCAAACCCAGCTTGCCGGCAATCTGCTCAAGAATCGGCAGTTCGCTCTGATAGCAGCCGAACTTGTGCTTTTTGTAGCCCAGCGAATCTGCGTGGCGCGCGGTCCACGGGTATTTGAGGTAAGTGCCCAGCGTGGCGTAGGTCAGGCGGGTGCCGCCGTCGAACTGGTGGTATTCCAGTTGCGTCAGCACCCGAAAGCCCTGGGCATTGCCTTCGAAATTGAGAAAATCATTGCGCTCGGTGTCGCTCATCGCATCAAGCCAGCCGCGCCCGGCCGCCTGATTGAACCAGTTGCGAATCGCATCTTCGCCCGAGTGACCGAACGGCGGATTGCCGATGTCGTGCGCCAGGCAGGCCGATTGCACGACCATGCCCAGGTCGCTCGGATCGCACCAGTCGGGCAGGGCAGAGCGCAGCGTTTCGCCGACGCGCATCCCCAACGAACGGCCGACACAACTGACTTCCAACGAGTGGGTCAGGCGCGTATGAATATGATCGTTGCTGGACACCGGATGCACCTGGGTCTTGCGCCCCAGGCGGCGAAAGGCCCCGGAAAAGATGATCCGGTCATGGTCCTTGTGAAACGGACTGCGCCCCAGTTCCTCGGGGCTGTGCAGGGTCTTGCCCAGTCGTTCGCGGTTAAGCAGCGTTTGCCAATCCAATGCGTTCACTCCGTCAGTAATAGGGGCGTAGCTTCCCGGTTCGACACGCCTGCCGCAAGGGCTGCATTGATGAAAACAGGCCCGTAGAAAAAACAAATGCCCGCTCCGGAATACCGGAGCGGGCATTTATATTCAGGCCGATACAGTCAGGCCTGGGTCACGATGGACGCATGGCGCAATCAGACTTTGCGATTGCGATTCTGCAAGGCGCGCGTTTGCATGGCGACCTTGACCACTGGCGTCAACGTGATGCCCAGCTTCAACAGGCGACCCAGCAGGCTGGTACGTCCGGTCTTGGCACGTTTGCCGCTCAGAAAACCCAGCAGGGCAACCGAGCCCACGCCCCAGAGCGGCGCGTGGCGAAAGCCCAGCGCGCTTTTCCAGTCGTGACGGATGCCGCGAAAGCGTTGCAACGGTTGCATCAGTTGCGCAGATTCGTGGCGAATTTCCTGGCGGTGCATTTCCATGCGCAAGCGAATCAATGCCTTGCGCAGTTCTCGACGGGTATTGCTCTGGTGCGACTTGGGTTCACTCATGGCATCAATCGCTCGCGGTCATTGGCCAGTTCTTCGAGGGTCGCATGGAAGGGCGAAGACTCGTCGAAGATCGCTGCCTTGAGGCGCAATCCACAGAAAATCGCGGCCAGCAGGTAAAACGTACACAGGCCGACGATGCCGGCCAGGCGATAGCTGTCCCACAGAACGATCAGCAGCAAGGCCGAGAGCCCAGTGAGCAGCAGCAGGCCGAAAACCAGTGCCAGACCGGCGAACAGCAGCAGGCTGACGGTTCGCGCTTTCTGTTCCTGCAATTCGATGCCGAACAGCTCGACGTGAGTGTGCAACAGGCCAAGGAAGGCAGCGCCCAGGCGCCGCGGTGAAGAGCCCGGAGTTCCCTCGGGCGGTGCTGATTCCGTTCCCAGAGTCATGATGTTAGCGCCTTGTAGCCAGCAGACCGATCAGAAAGCCGACACCTGCGGCGATACCGACGGACTGCCAGGGGTTGTTCTGAACGTAATCTTCGGTGGCGATCACTGCAGCTTCGCCGCGCTCGCGCAACGAATCTTCGGTGGTCTTCAGGGTTTCCTTGGCACGCAGCAGGCTTTCGCGGATCTGGGCGCGCAGTTCATCGGCCTGATCACCAGCGAGAGAGGCGGTATGCGCCAGCAATTTCTCAGTGTCGGCAACCAGTACCTGGAAGTCGGCTCTCAGAATTTCCTGAGCATTCTGTGCAGTTTGGCGGGCCATGATGTTCTCCGTTTGGTGGGCGTATGAATGTTTCGAGTACAGGTGATTCCTGAAGGTTCACTTCGATTGGCGTATCGTGTTCGATCAGGCTTTACGCAGCCGCTGCACCTTACTCCAAAACTATCTGCCAGGAAAAACCGCAAGCACTGGAAGATTGGGGTTCCGTATTTCTGGCCATTGGCTATGCTCCACACGCGTGACCACGGGATGGCCTGGCGCGCGCGACATCCGTTGAATGGAGAGAGGCATGGAGCGGCTGTATTCCCTGCAGGGGCTCAGGGGCGTAGCGGTCCTTGGCGTTGTGTTGTTTCACATGATGTCGGTGGAGAGCAAGTTTTCCGGTGGCGATATCCTTTTGCCGCCCTGGCTCGATTTTTTTCAGTTGGGCGTCGATCTGTTTTTCGTCATCAGCGGATTCGTCATGGTGATTGTCAGCCGTGGCCGTTTTCAGAGCGGAGTCGAGGCTCAGCGCTTTCTGTTCAATCGGGTCTCGCGGATCTATCCCACCTACTGGTTGTACTTTTTCATCACCCTGGCGGTTTATCTGGTGCAGCCGGGCATGGTCAACAGCGGGCATGGCTCGTCCAATCTGATCATGTCGTTCCTGCTGTTGCCCAACGACAAGGTGCTGCTGGTGATGGTGGCCTGGTCGCTGCTGTTCGAGCTGTGGTTCTACGTGGTGTTCTCGGGCTTCCTGCTGTTTCGCGAGCGCAGTCTGCCGTTTCTGCTCGGTGTTTGGGGCATGATCATCGTGGTGTTCAATACGCTGGCAGACTGGCAGGACTATTCCTCGGCAGTGAAGATCGTCCTGCATCCCTATGCCCTCGAATTCATGCTGGGTGCCGCGCTGGCCTTGTTCTTTTACGGTCGCCACAGTGCCCGCGTGCCGACGGCTGCGGTCTGGTTGCTGCTCGGTGTCGCGTTGTTGGCGGCGGTGCCCCTGATCGGCTATTACCGGTTGTACGAAAGTCAGGGGCTGCTGCGCATGCTCATGGTCGGCGGCACGTTCGGCGTACTGGTAGTGACGCTGGCCTTGCTCGAACGGCGCCGACAGCTGGTGGTGCCGGTGTTTCTGGTTGCCGTGGGCGATATGTCCTACACGATCTATCTGTCTCATCTGCTGGTGCTGGGGGTGATCGGCAGGGTCTGGAGTCTGGTGGGGGCCTGGCCCGAAAGCTACCTGGACAACCTGTTTTTCGCGCTGCTGATGATGGCTGCCGCGGTTTGCTATGGCTGGGTCGGTTATCGTTGTTTCGAGAAACCGGTACTGGACCGCGCCAATGCGTTCAGCAAGGCGCATTTCCGGGTGTCGACGTGATCCCGGTGCGCGCCTAGAATAATTTCCGCTTACCGAGGATTCGCCGAGGATCGACTCATGACCCCCGAATGCCAGCTGTTCAGCACCCTGGGATGCCCGCTGTGCGAGGTTGCCGAAGCAGTTTTACTGCCGTTTGCCATTGAGCACGGCCTGCTGGTTGAGCTGGTCGACATCTGCGAGGATGAGCAACTGCATGAATGCTATGAGTTGCGCGTTCCTGTGTTGCGTCGGATCGACACCGGTGACGAGCTGGACTGGCCATTTGACGCGCCTCAGGTGGCGTCGTTTCTGAGTCGCTGAGCTGCCTTGTCGTTGAGCTGCATTCCCTTTCATTTACCGGACACGACGCGCAGTGAATATCGATACACGCATCAAATTTCGCCATCTGGTCTGCTTTCTCGAAGTGGCCCGGCAGGGCAGTCTGGCGCGTGCTTCCGACGTTCTGGCGATCAGTCAGCCTGCGCTGTCGAAAAGTCTCAAAGAGCTGGAAACCCTGCTCGACACCACGTTATTCGTGCGCAGCAAGAGCGGCGCGGCACTCACCGAAGCCGGCGTGGCGTTCATGCGGTTTGCCGGGCCCAGCGTGCAGGCCCTGCGCGAGGGCGTCAGCAGCCTGCGCTCGGGTGAGCATGACACCGTCACTGCACGACTGGGTGTACTGTCGACGGCCGAAAGCCTGCTGGTGCCTGAGGTCGTTCATCGCCTGCACCAGCGGCACCCGGCGCTGATCGTCAGCGTGATGACCGGGCCCAGCGCGTATCTGCTGTCGCAATTGAGGGTAGGGGAGCTGGATCTGGTGGTCGGGCGCATGACAGACAGCCCGCAGATTCAGGGCCTGACGTTCGAGCACCTGTACAACGAGTCGATGACGCTGGTGGTGCGCAGCGATCACCCGTTGCTGGCTGCGCCGCTCAAGCCCGAAAGTCTGGAGCAATTCCCGCTGGTATTGCCGCTGGCAGGCACCACCATCCGCAAGTTTGCCGACAGCCTGTTCGTGCAGTGCGGTATCCGCATGCCGCGTCAACGCCTTGAAACCCTCTCGCTCACCCTCAGCCGCCGCTATGTGCAATGCAGCGATGCGGTGTGGATCGCGCCACTGGATGCCGTGTCGCTGGAGTTGAAAGGCGGCACGCTGGTGGAGCTGGACATGGGTATTCGTGAACCGGGCGGCTCGGTCGGTTTGTGCAGCAACCCGGCCTTGCCTCTCACGCGCGCAGCGCAGTGGTGCGTGGACGAACTGCGGAGCCTTGGAGAGGCCTATCGCAACGTTTAGCATCCATAACCAATTGGTTATGGATCATGGGGTTTATTTCAGTTCTCTATAAGCATGGATCGCGCGACACTTCGCCGCAGCCTGTAGCGCATGTGACCCACGCCTGCGCGCCCCATAAGAAAAACGAGGAGAACGCCATGTCTGCCGCGGACAACAGCCGCTTCGTCATTCGTGACCGAAACTGGCATCCAAAAGCTCTCACCCCTGATTACAAGACCTCGATCCTGCGCTCGCCGCGTCAGGCGCTGGTCAGTATCCCGCAGTCCATTTCCGAAACCACCGGCCCGGATTTCTCGCATTTGAAATTCGGTCAGCACGATAATGATCTGCTGCTCAATTTCAACAACGGCGGTCTGCCCATCGGCGAGCGTATCCTGCTGGCCGGGCGGGTCTGCGATCAGTACGGAAAGCCGATTCCGCACACGTTGGTGGAGATCTGGCAGGCCAACGCCGGTGGGCGTTATCGCCACAAGCGCGATGCCTATCTGGCGCCCATCGATCCCAATTTCGGCGGCGTCGGACGTGCACTGACCGACAGCGAAGGCAATTACAGCTTCCGTACCGTAAAGCCAGGGCCTTACCCGTGGCGCAACGGTCCCAACGACTGGCGCCCGGCGCACATTCACGTGTCGATCAGCGGGCCGTCGATTGCCACACGCCTGATTACCCAGTTGTATTTCGAAGGCGATCCGCTGATTCCGATCTGCCCGATCGTCAAGGCCATCGTCAATCCGGACGCCGTGCAGAGCCTGATTGCCAGACTCGACCTGGGCATGGGCAATCCGATGGATTGCCTGGCGTACCGCTTTGATATCGTGTTGCGCGGCCAGCGCAAGACTCACTTCGAAAATTGCTGAGGAGGCCCGACATGCCCGTTCAATTGCTGCAGGAAACCCCTTCGCAAACCGCTGGCCCTTACGTCCACATCGGTCTTGCACCACAGGTGGCCGGCAACCCGACCCGCGAACTGGAAATCTGGAACGAGATGGCCAGGCCCGAGGCGCCCGGCGAGCATATCGTGTTGCTGGGCAACGTCTTCGACGGCAACGGTCATCTGATCCGTGATGCCTACCTGGAATTCTGGCAGGCGGATCATCAGGGTGCGTATCACAGCGAATTCGACCCGGACAGGCCGTTCAACGGCTTTGGTCGCACGGCTACCGCGGACGATGGTCAATGGATCCTCAAGACCATCAAGCCAGGCTCGGCGCGCAATGCGGCGGGTGTGCCGATGGCGGCGCACATCAATGTCTCGCTGTTTGCCCGTGGCATCAATATTCATCTGCAGACGCGGCTGTATTTCGACGACGAAGCCCAGGCGAATGCGCAGGACCCGGTGCTCAATCTGATCGAGCAGCCCCCGCGTCGCGAAACCCTGGTGGCGCGCCGTTGCACGCACGAGGGGCAGACGGCCTATCGTTTTGATATCCGTGTGCAGGGTGAAGGCGAGACAGTGTTTTTCGATTTCTGAATCGCTTGTCGATTCAGAAATCAATGTGCGTGCGTTTCAAGGCGCCTGCATCAGCAGGCGACCCTATAAAAATAAAAGGACACCTTCATGACGCTTTCCGCCAGCAGCCCTGCGTCGAGTACGCTCGACGTTCAGGCCTTCATCAATGCGCAACCGCTGTCCGGCTATCAGTGGCGAGTGGTTGCGCTGTGTTTTCTGATCGTGTTTCTCGACGGCCTCGATACTGCCGCAATGGGCTTCATTGCACCCGCGCTCAGCCAGGATTGGGGGATCGATCGGGCCAGTCTGGGGCCGGTGATGAGTGCCGCGCTGATCGGCATGGTGTTCGGCGCGCTGGGTTCCGGCCCGCTGGCCGACCGTTTCGGGCGCAAGGTGGTGCTGGTGGTCGCGGTGCTGCTGTTCGGTCTTTTCAGCCTGGCCTCAGCCTATAGCAGCAACATCGATCAATTGCTGGTGCTGCGCCTGTTGACCGGGCTGGGGCTTGGCGCAGCGATGCCCAATGCCACTACGTTGCTGTCGGAATACACCCCGGAGCGGCTCAAGTCGTTGTTGGTGACGAGCATGTTCTGCGGTTTCAATCTGGGCATGGCCTGCGGCGGTTTTGTCTCAGCCAAGCTGATCCCCAGCATGGGCTGGCACAGCCTGTTGATGCTGGGCGGTATCCTGCCCATCCTGCTGGCGGCGGTGCTGATGGTCTGGCTGCCGGAGTCGGCGCGGTTTCTGGTGGTACGCAATCGCGGTGCGGAGCGGATTCGCAAAGTGCTGGCACCGATTGCGCCGAAGGCGCTGGCTGGCATCACTGACTTCAGCGTTCCCGAGCAGAAAACGGTGAGCAGCCGCAATGTGCTGAAAGTGATTTTTTCCGGCACGTACAGCGCAGGCACCCTGTTGCTGTGGCTGACCTATTTCATGGGCCTGGTCATCGTTTACCTGCTGACCAGCTGGCTGCCGACGCTGATGCGCGACAGCGGCGCGAGCATGGAACAGTCGGCCTTCATCGGCGCGCTGTTTCAGTTCGGCGGGGTGTTGAGCGCTGTAGGCGTGGGCTGGGCGATGGATCGTTACAACCCGCACAAGGTCATTGGTTGTGCCTACGCGCTGGCCGGGGTATTTGCCTGGCTGGTCGGGCAGAGTCTGGGTAACGTCGCACTGTTGGCGACATTGGTGCTGCTGGCCGGTATGTGCATCAACGGCGCACAGTCGGCAATGCCGTCACTGGCAGCGCGTTTCTATCCCACCCAGGGGCGTGCCACGGGCGTGTCGTGGATGCTCGGGATCGGCCGCTTCGGCGCGATTCTCGGCGCCTGGGCCGGTGCCACGCTGCTGGGCCTGGGCTGGACGTTCGAGCAGGTGCTGACCGCGCTGGTGGTTCCGGCGGCGCTTGCCGCGATAGCGGTGCTGATCAAGGGCTGGGTCAGTCATTCGGACGCTACCTGAAACCTTTCAATCTGGAGTGGTGATGTGAACAGAGCGAGCAATCAACTTTTCGATGCCTACTTCATGCAACCCGAAATGCGCGAGATCTTTTCGGATGAAGGCCGGGTGCAGGGCATGCTCGATTTCGAGGCTGCACTGGCTCGGGCACAGGCACGAGTAGGCCTGATCCCGCCCGAGGTGGTCGCCGACATCGAGCTGAGCTGCGACGCACGGCTGTTCGATTTCGACGCGCTGGCAATCGCCATCGGCAGCGCCGGCAATTCGGCGATTCCGCTGGTCAAGGCGCTGGGCAAACAGATTGCCGCACGCAGCGCTGAAGCCGAGCGCTACGTGCACATGGGCGCGACCAGTCAGGATGTGATGGACAGCGGTCTGATCCTGCAACTGCGTCGAGCCATCGTACTGCTTGAGCATGATCTTGCTCGACTGGCCGATGCGATGGCTGAGCAGGCACAGCGTCATGCTGGCACGCCGCTGGCTGGACGCACCTGGCTGCAACAGGCCACGCCGGTCACCCTGGGGATGAAAATCGCCGGCTGGCTGGGCGCGGTCACTCGTCATCGACAGCGCTTGAACGAGATCAAACCACGCCTGCTGTGCCTGCAGTTCGGCGGTGCTTCCGGCAGCCTCGCGGCGCTGGGCGATCAGGCGTTTTCGGTGGCCGAAGCGCTGGCCGGTGAATTGCAACTGGCGTTGCCCGAGCAGCCCTGGCACACCCAGCGTGACCGTCTGGTAGAGTTTGCCGGTCTGCTGGGCCTGATCGCCGGCAGCCTCGGCAAACTGGGGCGCGACGTGAGCCTGCTGATGCAGACCGAAGTGGGCGAGGTCTTCGAGCCTTCGGCACCGGGCAAGGGCGGATCTTCGACCATGCCGCACAAACGCAACCCGGTCGGTGCTGCGGTCATGATCAGCACCGCCACCCGCGCACCGGGGCTGGTCGCCACGATGCTGGCCGCCATGCCGCAGGAGCACGAGCGCAGTCTGGGCCTGTGGCATGCCGAGTGGGAGACCTTGCCGGAGCTGTGCTGCCTGGTTTCCGGTTCGCTGCAGCAGGCGTTGCAGGTGATACCCGGCCTGCAGGTCGATGCCGAGCGTATGGCGATCAATCTGCAATCCACCAAAGGCTTGGTTCTCGCCGAGGCAGTGAGCATTGCCCTGGCTCAGCGTATCGGCCGCGATGCTGCCCACCATCTGGTTGAACAGTGCTGCCGGCGTGCGGTGGAGCAGGGCGACCATTTGCGTCAGGTGCTCGGCGAAACCCCGCAGATCAGCGAGCAGTTTTCTTCCGACGAGCTGGATCGACTGCTCGATCCGGCCCATTACCTTGGCCAGGCTCGCCATTGGGTAGAGCGCGCCGTGGCTGAACACACAAGGATTTCCCGATGACCGAAGACGAACGTTACCAAGCCGGCATGCACGTACGCCGCGCTGTGCTGGGCGATGCGCATGTCGATAACAGCCTGAGCAAACTGACGCCGTTCAATGAAGAATTCCAGGAGATGATTACCCGTCACGCCTGGGGTGATATCTGGACGCGTCCGGGGTTGCCGCGCCACACGCGCAGCCTGATCACCATTGCGATGCTGATCGGCATGAATCGAGAAGGCGAATTGCGCCTGCACCTGAAGGCCGCAAAAAACAACGGCGTGACCCGTGAAGAGATCAAGGAAGTGCTGATGCAGAGCGCTATCTACTGCGGCATTCCGGCGGCCAATGCAACGTTCCACCTCGCTGAAGCGGTGTGGGATGAAATGGGCGTGGAGTCGTTGCAGGACAATTGAGGGTGGTGATCGAGAACGCCGCCGCGCCATCGGCCACGGCGGCGTTCTGTCTGGATCAGAGCAGCGACAACGGGTAGCTGACGATCAGGCGGTTTTCGTCAAACTGGTTGGTGTTGTAGTCGCGGCGCATGGTGGAGTTGCGCCATTTGACTGACAGGCTTTTGAACGCGCCGCTCTGGAACACGTAGGCCAGCTCGGTTTCCCGTGCCCACTCTTCGCCGTCGGTGATGGCGCCGGTATGCACGTTGTCGCCGCTGATGTAGCGGTTCATGAGGGTCAGGCCGGGCACGCCCAAGGCTGCGAAGTCATAGTCGTGGCGCAACTGCCAGGATTTCTCCCTGGCGTTGTCGAAGCTGGAGTTGTAACTGTCGTTGGCCAACGTCCCGCCACTGGTACCGTTGACGCGCATCCAGGCGCTGTCGCCGCTGACTTTCTGCAGGCCCACATAAAAGGTGTTGCCACCGTGCCGCGCCGAAAGCAGCGCTGACCAGGTCTTGTTGTCCAGCTCGCCGGCCAGCGACTGACCGTCGTCCTTGCCCTGGAAGTAGCCAAGGTTGGCCCCCAGCGTCCAGCTGCCCAACGGCTGACTGTGCAGCAGGTTGAAATATTGCTGATGGTAGATGTCTTCAAGCTCGGCGTACCACACGCCGACTTGGGTGCGCTTTTCGTTGAACACGTACTCGCCGCCGCCAAAGTTGAAGCGGTCGGAAGTGAACGCGGTACGGCCATTCAGGGACATGTCTTCCATGCTCGCGTCGTTGCGCGGGCTGTTGCCACGGAACTGACCACCGTAGAGGGTCAGGCCGTCGATCTCCTTGGAGGTGATCTGCCCGCCCTGAAAGGTTTGTGGCAGCGAGCGGCCGTCATCCGAGCGCAGGATCGGCAGCACCGGCATCCACTCGCCGACCTTCAATTCGGTCTTCGAGAAGCGCGCCTTGCCGGCCACGGCCAGTCGCCCGAAGTCGTCGGCCGGGCGCCCATCGCTATGGATGGGCAGCAATTGCGTGCCGCCGGTACCCTTGCCGCCGTCGAGCTTGAGCGAGTAGAGGCCCAGCGCGTCGACACCGAAGCCGACGGTGCCCTGGGTGAAGCCGGAGCGTGCGTCGAGGATGAAGTTCTGCGTCCACTCCTCGGCGTAGTTCTGTGCATTGGCCGGGTCGACGAAGTTGCGGTTGATGTAGAAGTTGCGTAGGTTCAGATTGACCTTGGCGTCTTCGACGAATCCGGCGCTGTTGCCGCTGATGGGCGTCAGGCTTGCAGCGACGGCCGCTGACAGGCCGCAAAGGATTTTGCAGGGGGAATTCACGCGCATGGAGCAGACCTTTTTTGTAGTTATTGAGTCGTGTAGCTGGCTGCGATAGTGAAATGCCGGAAAGCGCTGTGCAATTGTGAAACAGCTGTTCTGGGCGATTATCGAACGTTAATGAACCGGTTCGAACATTTTCTGCGAAGCGCTGCAAACGGGTGTGCGATGCTCACGGGTCTGTCGATATGAGCAGCGGGCGCTGGCGCTTTCGGCCACGCTGTCAGGCTGCTGAAACTTGAACAAGGAAGCGCAATGAGCACTGCCAGCACGCCGTTGTCCGGCGTCAATCAACCTCTCAAAGGTATTGGCTTCATTCTTCTGGCGACCTTTCTGTTTGCCAGTCATGACACGCTGTCCAAATATCTGTCCGGCTTCTATCCGATCATTCTGGTGGTCTGGGCACGCTATCTGGTGCATACGCTGTTGATGGCCTGCATCTTCATGCCGTCAGCGGGGTTGCGGGTGTTGCGCACCAAGCGTCCTGGCCTGCAGGTCTTGCGCGCCCTGGCCTTGCTGGGCACCAGTCTGCTGTTTACCAGCAGCCTGATGTTCATCCCGCAGGCAGAGGCGACGGCGGTCAACTTTCTTGCGCCGTTGCTGGTCACAGCACTGTCGGTGCCGTTGTTGCATGAGCGTGTGACGCGCGGGCAGTGGGTTGCGGTTGTTGTCGGGTTTATCGGGGTGATGATCATCATTCATCCGGGGGGCGAGCTGTTTACCCCGGCGATTCTGCTGCCGCTGTCGTCAGCCTTGTGCTTTGCGCTGTATCAACTCCTGACGCGGCTGGTCAGTCCGTTTGACAGTCCGACCACCAGCAACTTTTTCGCGGGGTTGTTCAATACCCTGTTGATGAGTGCACTGGTGCCGTTCTTCTGGGAAGTGCCGGCGCTCAAGCACTTGCCGTTTCTGCTGGCGCTCGGCGCGTGCGGGATGTCGGCGCATTTGCTGCTGACCCAGGCCTTCCGCTTCGCCGCCCCGGCCATGCTCGCACCGTTCAGCTATTGCCAGATCGTGTTTGCCGGGCTGCTGGGTTTCGTGGTGTTCGACCACATGCCATCACCGACCGCACAGGCAGGCATCGCCATCATCTGCCTCAGCGGCCTGGCGGCGGCTTGGCAACAGCGGCGCAAGGGTGGGTGATGAGCTGTTCCCTCGCACGAATACACAAATCTAACTGACTATCGTGCCAATGCTCTGCGTTGGCATGCAGTTCGTGACGCTCTGCGTCACATCTGTACCGCAGCACAACGTAGTGTCTTGCGCGCAATCACTTTACATAGATAAAGCGCTTTTTTATCTCGGAGGCACTGACGACGCAGAGTGCGACCTTAGTGACAGGGCGAAGGAACCCGACGAAGTCGGGCCGGAAACAGGAGCGGGGGGATTTGCCTACTTTGGCCCCATCAAATAGGTCGCCGAGGGGCGAAAAGGTGACCTGAGTCGAACCCTAATCTACCTGAAACCACAGAACCGCTTTGTGACGCGGAGCGTCAAGAACTGCATTCCCACGCGGAGCGTGAGGAACGAGCGGCGTCCGGGAGAGCACTTTTCGTCACTCTGTGCAAAGCGTGGGCACAATAGCAAAAAGGCCCGGTCACTGAGTGAGCCGGGCCTTTTTGATGGTGTCAGACGATCACTCGCTGAGCGTCGGAACCTTGCGCGGGGCCATGAAGTACAGCCAGATCAACGCGATGAAGTACATCGCCGGGATCATGGTGAACAACACGTTGTAGTTGTTATTGGTGGCGGTCAGCACCGCACCCACGATCTGGGTCATGAACATACCGCCAATGGCCGCACACATGCCGCCGAAGCCGAACACGGTACTCATCATGTGCTTGGGCGTGTAGTCCATCACCAGGCTCCAGATATTCGCGGTCCAGGCCTGATGCGCACCCACGGCAAGCGAGATGGCCAGTACCGCCACCCATAGCCCGCTGGCATTGGCAGCGAACACCACGCTGCAGATCGTGATGGCAAAGATCAGCATCGACAACAGGCGCGCAGTCGTCGCACGCATGCCACGACCAATCAGCCAGGACGACAGAATGCCGCCACCCACACTGCCGAAGTCAGCCGTCAGCCAGATCAGAATCAGCGGGATGCCCATCTGCGTCACGCTGATCCCTAGGTTGTATTGCTGATTGAGGAACGGCGGCAGCCAGTACAGGTAGAACCAGAAAACCGGAGCAGTAATCGCATATGCCAGCGCGAACGCCCATGTGCCACGCATCTTCAGAATGCCGGTGAACGGCACCTTGACCGGCGCCGGTTCTACTTCCTGGTTGATGTAATCCAGTTCGGTCTTGCTGACGGTCGGGTGATCTTCAGGGTTGTAGTATTTCAAGCGCCAGGTGATGACCCAGAGCAGCCCCAGCGAACCCATTGCCACGAAGGCGGCCTGCCAGCCCCAGACAGTCAGGATCACCGGCAACAGGGCAGGGGTCAGCATGGCGCCGACGTTGGTGCCGGCGTTGAAGATACCGGTGGCCACCGCACGTTCACCGGCAGGGAACCACAGCCGCGTGGTCTTCACACAGGCCGGGTAGTTGGCGGCTTCGGTCAGGCCCAGAATGAAGCGGCAGACCATGAAGCCGACGGCGGAAGTGGCAAGGCCGTGTGCGCCGGTCGCCAGGCTCCACAGCAGCACCGCGAGGAAGAACGCGCGCTTGACGCCGACCTTGTCGATGAAGCGACCCTGCAGCACGAAGCCGACCGCGTAGCCGACCTGAAACCAGAAGTTGATGTTGGCGTAGTCCATCGCCGTCCAGCTCATTTCCTTGGCGAGGATGGGCTGCATGACGCCGAGCGCGGCCCGGTCGATGTAGTTCAGCGTAGTGGCGAAGAACACCAGGGCGAGCATGCCCCAGCGAGTCTTGCCCACGGCGAGTGCGCCGCGGATCTTTTCGCCCATCCCGGCACGGGCGGCCTGGGCGACAGGGTTGGTCTGGGTGTTAAGCATGATGTTCTAACCATCCGTTCCAGGACTGTGCTGCTGGCAACAGTCGGACTGAGAAGTCCACTCGATGCAGGCGTTGTGCAGGTAAAGTGAAGTCGTAGAACCGTGATTCGACTGGCCTGTAGACTCAGGCTGTCCTCGAAACGATCCGTCGGGCCGACAATTTACAGGTTGGGCCGCGTAAGTGTGTTGGAATGTTTCAGGCGACGTGTACCCAGGCCGGGCTTTTGGCCGGGCGGGTTCGTCGAACAGGACGTCTGGTAAGACGGATGGGCGAGCGGGCGAGCAAAGCGAGAAGGGTGCACATGAGCAATGTTCCTGTTTTTTGAATTGTTATGGGTTGCTGCTGATGAAGCGACGATCAAAAATGTTGGACTGCGGGTCTATCCTGCAATGTGATGCTGATGTTGAGCATTGCGAGATACAGCGTCAATTGAGTAAAACGGCTTTTGTTCGATAATCGAACGTAAAACTAACCGGTTCGTACACTTTATGTTGCTGTAGTATTTTCACAGGCAAATACTTTACTCGCACCTCTGAATAAGGCCGGGAAAGGCCAGGAATGCGGTGCTGTCCAGTCGCGACCCAAGCAGGTCGCGTTCATCCAGGAGCTGAAAAGCATGCAGCGTTCAATTGCTACCGTATCCTTGAGCGGTACTCTGCCCGAAAAGCTCGAAGCCATCGCCGCAGCCGGCTTTGACGGCGTCGAGATTTTCGAAAACGACTTGTTGTACTACGACGGCAGCCCACGCAATATCAGGCAGATGTGTGCCGACCTGGGCATCGCCATCACCCTGTTCCAGCCGTTCCGCGATTTCGAAGGCTGCCGCCGTGACCGTCTGCAGCGCAATATCGACCGTGCCGAACGCAAATTCGATCTGATGCAGGAACTGGGCACCGATCTGGTGCTGGTCTGCAGCAATGCGTCTGCCGATTCGGTGGGCGACGAAAACATTCTGCTCGATGATCTGGGCCTGCTCGCCGAGCGCGCCGGCGCCCGTAACCTGCGCGTCGGTTATGAAGCGCTGGCCTGGGGCAAGCACGTGAACACCTGGCAACAGGTCTGGAACTTGGTGCGTCAGGTTGACCACCCGGCGCTTGGCGTGCTGCTCGACAGTTTCCATACCCTGTCGCTGAAGGGCGATCCGAGCGCCATCGCGCAGATCCCGGGCGACAAGATCTTCTTCGTGCAGATGGCCGACGCGCCGCTTCTGGCGATGGATGTACTGGAGTGGAGCCGTCATTTCCGCTGCTTCCCGGGCCAGGGGGAATTCGATCTGGCCGGCTTCCTCGCGCCGATCCTGCGCAGTGGCTACACCGGGCCGTTGTCGCTGGAAGTGTTCAACGACGGCTTCCGTGCAGCGCCGACACGCGCCAATGCCGCGGACGGTCTGCGTTCGCTACTCTATCTGGAAGAGAAAACCCGCCAGTTGATGGCGCGTGACGAGCCGGCCTCGGCTCCCGAAATCCTTTTCAATCCACCCGCTGCCAGTACCTACAATGGCGTCGAGTTTCTCGAGTTTGCCGTTGACGAGAGCCATGGCGCTCGCCTGTCGGGCTGGCTGCAACGACTGGGCTTTGCCAAGCTGGGTCAGCATCGCTCCAAGGCGGTCAGTCTGCTGGGGCAGGGCGATATCAGGATTGTGCTCAATGCCGAACCCTATTCCTTCGCCCACAGCTTCTTCGAGGCGCACGGCCCTTCGTTGTGCGCGACCGCCTTGCGTGTCGACGACGGTCATCAGTCGCTGGAGCGTGCGCGTGCCTTCAAGGGCCAGCCCTATCGTGGCCTGGTCGGCCCCAACGAACGGGAGATTCCTTCGGTCCGTGCGCCCGACGGCAGCCTGATTTATCTGGTGGATAACGCCGCACCGGGAGAATCGATTTACGACAGCGATTTTGTCGTCGATCCGCAAGCAGTCGCCAAGGGCGGGTTGCAGCGTATCGACCACATGGCCATGGCGCTGCCGGCCGACAGCCTGGACAGCTGGGTGCTGTTCTACAAAAGCATTCTGGACTTCGAGGCTGACGACGAAGTGGTCTTGCCCGACCCCTACGGCCTGGTCAAGAGCCGTGCACTGCGCAGCCGTTGCAGCACCGTGCGCCTGCCGCTGAATATTTCCGAGAATCGCAATACGGCCATTTCCCATGCGCTGTCGAGCTATCGTGGCTCGGGTGTGCACCACATCGCATTTTCCTGCGAAGACATCTTCGCCGAGGTAAGCCGTGCCAAGGAAGCGGGCGTACCCTTGTTGGACATCCCGCTCAATTACTACGATGACCTGGCGGCGCGTTTCGATTTCGACGAGGAGTTTCTCAGCGAACTGGCTTACTACAACGTGCTCTATGACCGCGATGCGCAGGGTGGCGAGTTGTTCCACGTCTACACCGATGCGTTCGACGGGCGCTTCTTTTTCGAAATCCTGCAGCGCAAGAACGGCTACGTAGGGTACGGCGCTGCCAACGTCCCGGTGCGTCTGGCTGCGATGGCCAAGGCGCGCAATGTGGCAGCACGTCAGGCGCGTCTGTAAGGCGAATCCGATTGCAGGGCTGCTGCGAGGGTTCGATGCCCTCGCAGCTTCCCTCGGTTGCCGGTCGGCTTCATACTCCGCGCATCACTCGTGGTCATGAGCCAACAATGAAAACAACTGACGACTCCGTTGCCGTTGCGTCGAAAGGGCGCAAGAACAATCCGGAAAAGACCCGCGAAGACATTCTGCAGGCCGCCGTTGCCGAGTTTGTCGCCCATGGCCTGTCGGGGGCGCGCGTCGATGCCATTGCCGAACGCACCAAAACCTCGAAACGGATGATCTATTACTACTTCGGCAGCAAAGAGCAACTGTACGTCGAAGTGCTGGAAAAACTCTACGGCGCGATTCGCAACACCGAGAGCCAGCTCAATCTGTCCGAACTCGAGCCGGTGGAAGCGATTCATCGTGTGGTCGAGTTCACCTTCGATCACCACGACAGCAATGTCGATTTCGTCCGTATCGTGTGCATCGAAAACATCCATAACGGCGAGAACGTCAAACAGTCCGAATCGATTCAGGCCAAGAGCCAGAACATCATCAGGGCGCTCGACGGCATCCTGCGTCGTGGCGAAGCCAGCGGCCTGTTTCGTGACGGTGTTCATCCGGTGGACCTGCACCTGATGATCAGCTCGTTCTGCTTCTACCGGATCTCCAATCGCCATACCTTCAGCGAGATCTTTCAGATCGAGTTGTGGAGCGAGGAGGTCAAACAGCGTCACAAGGCAATGATCTGCGACGCTGTGTTGCGTTATCTCAAACGCTGATGTTTACAACGTGTGGAAGTGCGCCATCATCCGCTCTGCATCGGCGGACTGGCCACTGAACAGTTCAAAGGCCTTGACTGCCTGAAACACCGCCATGGTGCTGCCATCCAATGTTCGGCAGCCCAATGCGCGGGCATGCTTGAGCAGCTCGGTTTCCAGCGGAAAGTAAATGATTTCCGCCACCCACAGTTCAGGCCGCAACAACTCGACCGGCAACGGCGTGCCTGGCAGTTTGGTCATGCCGACCGGTGTGGTATTGACCAGTCCGTCGGCTTCGGCCATCGCCGCAGGCAGGTCGATGCCCACCTGAGCGCGCCCGGCACCGAAGTGCTGGTTGAGGTTGTCCACCAGCCCTTGGGCGCGTTGCGGCTCGACTTCGAACACGCTGAGGCGCTCGACGCCCGCGCTCAGCAGCGCATGAGCCACGGCAGCGCCCGCGCCGCCTGCACCCATCTGCACCACCTGTTGACGTGGTGGCTTGTCCAGGCCGCGCTGGAAACCTTCGGCGAATCCCAGGCAGTCGGTATTGTGACCGATGCGCTTGCCGTCCTTGAACACCACCGTATTCACCGCGCCGATACCGCGCGCTTCATCGGACAGCTCATCCAGTAACGGGATGACCGCCTGCTTGCAGGGGAAGGTGATATTCAGGCCAGTGAAGCCGCACTGTTGGGCGCCTTCCAGAAGCTGGGGCAGGGCGTGGATGTCCACTTGCAGGGCATCGATGTCGATCAGCCGATACAGATAGCGCATGCCTTGCGCATCGCCTTCATGCTCATGCATGGCGGGCGTTCGCGAGGCCTGGATGCCCGAGCCGATGAGGCCGGCGAGGATGGAGGGTTTTTCAGCATGAGTCATAAAATACGTCTCTTGTTTTTGTGTCACTGCCCGATTGGCGGCAGGTGTTAAACGGAATGTACCAGATGGTTAATAGTGCCGCAGGCAGGAGTCGATTACCACGCAGCGATGTTGTGCGGTGATCGCACTAATCAGTGATAATCCACCGCCAGCTGCTTCAGGCTTACACGAGTCCGAGTTCCCGCATGTCCGAGTCCGTCTTCAACGCCGCACAGCAGCAAGCCAGTACGTTGTATCTGCCACCGGGCTCGTGGGCCACGGTGCTCGATTGCCTGTGCGCGAAATTTCCGGCCATCAGCCGCGAACAATGGCTGGATCGGTTTGCCCGCGGCCGGGTGCTGGACGAAAACGGCATGGCCATCGCGCCTGATCTGGCGTATCGGGAAGGGCTGCGGGTTCACTACTTTCGTGAGGTTGCCAACGAAACGCCGATCCCTGTGGTTGAAACGATCCTCTACGCCGACGAGCATCTGGTGGTGGCTGACAAGCCGCACTTCCTACCGGTGACACCCGCAGGCGAGTATGTCGAGCAAACCTTGCTGCGGCGCTTGATCCATCGCCTGGACAACCCTGATCTGGTGCCGCTGCACCGCATCGACCGGCACACCGCAGGGCTGGTGCTGTTTTCCGCCAACCGGCAGACGCGCTCGGCTTATCAGGCATTGTTTCCCACCCGGCGCATCGACAAGTTTTACCAGGCCATTGCACCAGCGCTGCCGGAACTGATATTTCCGCGTCTGCACGAGAGTCGTCTGGTCGAGGGTGAACCGTTCTTTCGCATGCAGGAAGGCGTCGGCGCGAGCAACACCCGTACGCAGATCGAGGTGCTCGAACGGCAGGATAAATTGTGGCGTTACGGGCTTTATCCGGTGACCGGCAAAAAGCATCAGTTGCGCGTGCACATGGCTGCGCTGGGCGCTGCCATCTGCAACGACCCTTTTTACCCGGACGTGGTTAAAGACCCGGTGGACGACTATCGGCATCCCTTGAAGCTGCTGGCCAGCAGCTTGCGCTTCGTCGATCCCATCAATGGCGAGCCGCGCCACTTCGAGAGCCTGTTGCAGCTCGACTGGTAGTACAGGGGCAGTGAAATGACAGGCAAAAAAAACCCGCACTCGGCGGGTTTTTTCAAATCAGTAACGCGACATCCGGATCACAGATCCTTGACGGTACGTACCTGATCCTTGTTGATGCGGGTCTGCTTGCCGTCGAGTTGCTTGAACTCGTAGAAGCCGGATTCTTCATCGTACTTCGGCGTGTCGACAGCCTGAATTTCACGACCATCGTTCAAGGTGATCACAGTGGGCGATGCGCAGCCGGCGAGGGAGGCAATGCTCAGTGCAAGCAGGAAGGCAGCGGGGAGGGTCCGTTGTTTCATTACTGTGTCTCCAGATGGATTCTTGATTTGCTGAACTCTCAGACGGATACACCGTCAGCAAGTTCCGTATACACCCGCAGCAACTTCAATGACCAGTCACTTGTTGCGGTTTTCACTGATCCCGGTCAACAGACAGGGAGTGTTCAGGTTGGCCAGGCGTGGATCACCGGCTTCCAGTTGCAGAGCGACTGGCTGCAGCGGTTCCAGAGCCCGTCTCGGACTGCGTTCGCCGGCCTGCCATGCGGCTTCCAGCGTTGCGGCGTGAGCGACAGGGATCATACCTAAAAGCGGCTGCCAGTGCTGACCTTCACGCACCATTATCGGTCGCTCCGGGTATTCAGAGGCTTTTTCGCGCAATGCGTGCAGCAACGCTTCATCGACCAAAGGTGCGTCGCAGGGCAGGATCAGCAACCATCGATGCCGCGCCAGGGGCAGTGCGGCGCGAATCCCGGCCAGAGGGCCGTTGAAATCGGTATCGTCGTCCTGCACCAGTCTATCGGCGTAACGCGCATAGCGATCGATATTGCGATTGCAGGAAATGATCAGATCGTCGGTCAGCGGCCGGGTCAGACGATGCAGATGTTCGATAAGCGGGGTGCCCTGCCATTCGATCAGGCCCTTGTCGCGCCCGCCCATGCGCTGTCCCCGGCCTCCGGCCAGCAGCAGAATAGAGCAGGGCGGCAGTGGGGCAGGAACATTCATCGAACACTCGTCGGGCAGTCAAAAGGAGGGCTGTGATATAACACCCGCCTGTTTTCTTAACAACTGGATGAGGCCATGAAAGCCAAGGCTGACACACCTTTCGTACCCCTTAATATCGCCGTACTGACCGTCAGCGATACCCGCACCCGTGAAACCGATACCTCGGGGCAGATGTTTGTCGACCGCCTGACCGACGCAGGCCATGGTTTGATCGAGCGCGTGCTGCTCAAGGATGACCTGTACAAGATCCGCGCTCAGGTAGCGACCTGGATTGCCGACGATCAGGTGCAGGTCGTGCTGATCACCGGTGGCACCGGCTTTACCGGCCGCGACAGCACACCTGAAGCCGTAGCCTGCCTGCTGGACAAGCAAGTCGATGGTTTTGGCGAGCTGTTCCGGCAGATCTCGGTGCCGGATATCGGCACGTCCACCATTCAGTCCCGCGCGCTGGCCGGCCTGTCCAATGGCACGCTGGTCTGCTGCCTGCCAGGGTCCACCAATGCGGTGCGCACGGCATGGGACGGCATTCTTGCCCAGCAGCTGGACTCGCGTTTCCGTCCCTGCAACTTTGTGCCTCACCTCAAGCAGGCCGAGCCCTGTGCGACTCGTGGTTGAGTGCTCATGAGCAACGAGCCGAAAACACTGCTGCCTGTTGAAGACGCCATTGCGCGTCTGTTGAAAATGGCCGAAGCCACGCCGATCACCGAGCGCCAATGCGTCTCGCTGGCCGATGCCGAAGGCCGCGTACTGGCAGTGGATCTGGTCTCCACGCTGGATCTGCCGCCTTGGCCGAACAGCGCCATGGACGGTTATGCCTTGCGCGCGGCGGACTGGCACGGCGAGCCGTTGACGGTCAGTCAGCGTATCTTCGCTGGTCAGGCCCCCGAGCCTCTGGCCCCTGGCACCTGCGCGCGTATCTTCACTGGCGCGCCGATGCCCGAAGGCGCTGACTGCGTCGAGATGCAGGAAAACGCTGAGGTGCTGACGGATCAGCGTGTGCGGTTCAACGAACCGCTGGGCGCCGGGCAGAATATTCGTCCGCAAGGCCAGGAAACCCGGGTCGGCGATACTGTGCTGGCCGCCGGCACGCGGCTGGGTCCGATCGAACTGGGTCTGGCGGCCTCGCTGGGCCTCGCCGAGCTGGAGGTCATTCGCCGCGTGCGGGTCGCGGTGCTGTCCACGGGCGATGAGTTGATTGAGCCCGGTCAGCCGTTGGGGCCGGGACAGATCTATAACAGCAACCGGGTGTTGCTGTGCAGCTGGCTGAAGCGGCTTCAATGCGAGGTCGTGGATGCCGGCATCCTGCCGGACGATCTGGAAAAGACGCGTGCTGCGCTGGCGAATCTGCAGGGTGTCGATCTGATTCTCTCCACGGGCGGAGTGTCCGTGGGCGAAGCTGATTTCCTCGGCCACGCATTGCGTGAGGAGGGCGAGCTGACGCTCTGGAAGCTGGCTATCAAGCCTGGCAAGCCGCTGACCTTCGGGCATTTTCGGGGTGTGCCGGTGATCGGTCTGCCTGGCAATCCAGCCTCTACGCTGGTTACCTTCGCTTTGCTGGCCAGGGCTTACCTGCTGCGTCGCCAGGGCGTGATCGACGTCGCCCCCTTGCAGTTTCCGGTGCCGGCCGGGTTTGTCTGGACGCGTCCTGGCAATCGTCGCGAGTACCTGCGCGGCCGTCTGGAGCAGGGCCGGGCGGTGGCGTATCGCAATCAGAGTTCGGGAGTCCTGCGCAGCGCTGCGTGGGCCGATGGTCTGATTGAAGTGCGCGAAGGCTCGACCGTTGCCGAAGGTGACTGGGTCAATTTCATTCCGTTGAGTGAGGTGCTGGGCTGAGTGCATTCGAATGGTAGGGCGGGTACGCATGAGCTACGCTCAACAACGCTGACACAGTGGGCAACCGGACTTCGCCCTGGAGTATTGTTATGGCGCCATTGAGAGTGGCTTGTGTGATCCCGACCTACAACGGACGCAAGGATCTGGAACGTCTGCTGGATTCACTGGCTGCGCAGACTGCCAGTTTCGATACGCTGATCGTGGACTCCAGTTCCTCGGATGGCACGCTGGAGCTGGCGCAAGCCCGATGTGCCAATGTGCTGCGCATCGACAGCAAGGATTTCAACCACGGTGGTACCCGACAGATGATGGTCGATCTGCATCCTGACTATGATGTGTATGTCTTCATGACCCAGGATGCGTACGTTGAAGACATCAATGCCATCGCCAACATTCTGCTGCCGTTCGCCGACCCGAAGGTCGGTGCTGTGTGCGGGCGACAGTTGCCGCACAAGGACGCCAACCTGCTGGCCCAGCATGCGCGGCTGTTCAATTACCCGCCGACCTCGCAGATCAAGACGCTCGCCGACGCCGGTACGCTGGGTATCAAGACGCCATTCATGTCCAACTCGTTTGCGGCCTATCGAGGCGAAGCGTTGCGGGCCATTGGCGGTTTTCCGCGGCATGTGATCCTTTCGGAGGACATGTACGTCACCGCAAAAATGCTTATCGATGGCTGGAAAGCGGCTTACGAAGGCTCGGCTGTATGCCGTCATTCCCATAATTACAGCCTGCGCGAAGAGTTTCGCCGTTACTTTGATATCGGCGTGTTCCAGGCCCGTGAGGCGTGGATCTACGAAACCTTTGGCGGCATTGGCGGCGAGGGCATACGTTACGTCAAGTCCGAGCTGAAATTCCTCGGTCCCCGGCGAATCCTCTGGTGGCCTGTGTCGTTCGTGCGCAATGCGCTGAAGCTGCTGGCCTACAAGCTGAGCCGACAGGAAAAGCGCTTGCCGCGCGGCGTGAAGAAGAAGCTCGGCATGTACGCGCGCTACTGGGACAGCCCTTACGCCTGAGTTGCGCCGCAAACCAGGCCTGCGGCGTATGAGCAGGTCAGCTTTTTGCGGCTTCTTCGTCCAGACGGTCTGCCTCGAACAGTTGCGCGAGGTCGGCCCTGGCTTCGCGGGCGGTCTGCAGCACCTTGGCGTCGTCGTCATACACCTCATGCTGAGCGGCCAGCACCTGTTCGTCGTGACGCTTGAAGCGACTGATGCGTGCGTCGGCCTGTGTTTCGCTGAGGCCCAGGCCCATGAGGGTCTGGCGACTCATTTCCAGGCTTGAGTAGAACGTTTCGCGAACTGCGTGAGCCCCCAGGTCCATCAACCGATGAACATGCTGGCGGTTACGTGCGCGAGCAATGATCTTCATGTGCGGATACAGTTTGCGAATCAGCTCGGCAGTCTTGATGTTGGTGTCCGGATCATCGGTCGCGATGACAAAGAATTCGGCCTCATCGACCTTGGCGGCACGCAATATTTCCGGGCGCAGCGGGTCGCCATAGAAGACCGGGACATTGCCGAAGCTGCGTGAGAACTCGATGGACTCTACGGCGGTGTCCAAAGCGATGAAAGGAATCTTCTGCGCGCGCAGGATACGCGCGACGATTTGCCCCATACGGCCCATGCCGGCAATGACCACCCGTGGTTTGTCGGTCTGGATATCGCGGTACTCGTCCGGCACCTCGACGGGCTTGATTCTGGGTTTGATCCAGCGCGCCAGGGCAATGAACAGCAACGGTGTGATCGCCATCGACAAGGTGATGGTCAACACCAGCATGTCGTACAGCCCGGCCTCGAACAGCCCCTGAGCGCTGCCGATCTTGAACACCACGAAGGCAAACTCGCCGCCTGCGGCCAGTACCAGGCCCAACTGCAACGCGCTGCGGTTGTTGAGTTCGCCAAGGGTGCGACCGATCAGGAACAGCATCGGCAGCTTGATTGCGATCAGCAGCAGCGTCAGGCCCAGCACGATCAGCGGCGAGCTGAGCAACAGGCCGACGTTGGCGCCCATGCCGACGCTGATAAAGAACAGCCCCAGCAGCAATCCCTTGAACGGTTCGATCTGTGCTTCCAGTTCGTGACGGTACTCGGAGTCGGCCAGCAGCAGGCCAGCGAGAAACGCGCCCAGCGCCATGGACACCCCCACCAGTTCCATCAGCCACGCCGTGCCTATCACCACCAGCAAGGCCGTGGCGGTCGAGACTTCCTGGATTTTGGTCTTGGCGACGATACGAAACACCGGACGCAGCAAATAGCGTCCGCCAATCACCACAATGGCAATGCTGCCCAGCACGCGCAGGCCGTGGTTGATGCTTTCGCCGGTGTCCATCGCGTGATCGGCCCCGGCCAGGAATGGCACCATCGCAATCAGCGGGATCGCCGCGATGTCCTGAAACAGCAGAATGGCGAACGCCATCCTGCCGTGCGGGCTGTTCAGTTGTTTGCGCTCCGCCAGGCTCTGCAGGCCAAAGGCCGTGGACGACAGGGCAAGGCCGAGGCCCAGAATGACCGCAGTGTTCAGCGACTGGCCGAAGGCAGCGAAGGCGACCCCGCCGATGATCAGGCCGGTGAGTAGCACCTGCGCCATGCCGACGCCAAACACGGATTTGCGCATCACCCATAAACGTTTGGGCGAAAGCTCCAGGCCAATGATGAACAGCAGCAGTACTACGCCAAGTTCGGAAATATGGCTGACGCTCTCGGTATCGCCGATCAGACCCAATACCGAAGGGCCGATGATCACGCCGGCGAACAGATAGCCGATCACCGCGCCCAGCTTCAGCCGCTTGGCCAACGGCACAGTCAGCACGGCGGCGAGTAGAAACACTACTGCGACCTGCAGCAGGCTGCCTTCATGGGGCATGTGAAACTCCTTGGTAATGATTGAACACACTGTTGAAGCAGGGGCGGTATTAAAGCATGGGAGTTTTACACGGCAACGCGCATCGCGGCATGACGATAATCAACGTCGTTAATAAAACGTGCAGGAGAGGGCGCGCAGGAGAGTGAGGCGAGACAGAGGGTGACGATGCCATCCGTCGCGCATCGGCGTAAGATATGCGCGCAAACAGGCAGCGTCAGTTGCCAGCTCATGAGCATTCAGGAAGCCGTTATGACCAACAAGCAGCGTTTGATTTACTCGATTCTGATCGCCCTCGGCGTTCTGGCGATCATGCTGGGCTTGTCGCATCTGCAAAACACCGGTGCCATCACCGAAAAGACCTTTCAGTACATCGCTATCAGCGTGGCGGTGCTGGTAGTGATCCTCAACGGCATCATGCGTCGCAAGGTCAAGCGCTAAGCGCTGATGGTCGATGCGGCAAGGGGGCTGTGCTTACTGGGCGCTGTCCTTGCCGACGTCTCCCAGCCATTCCCGGGCGCGAGGGTGCAGACTGTAGGTCTTGTCGTCGTTGAGGTGGATCACGCCCTCGTCGCACAGACGCTTGAGCACCTCGCGCACGCTCAGAAACGATAGCGGCACATCGAGCCTGAGCAACTGGCTGTGTACGCCGCGCACTCCCAGGGGATGGCCTTCCTCGCTCGAGACCAGCAGCGCATCGAGCACCTTGAGCCTGACCAGGCTGGTGCGCAGGCCAAAGCTTTTCAGGAGCATCCGGATGTGCTCGTTTCCGGGGCGCTCGGCCTCCAGAGCGGGCGACTGTGCCTGCGCAGCCAGTGCGGTTTGCCGCAGCAGGGTGCGAGTCGTGATTCCTTGGCGATTGAACATCCGTAAACTCCTTTTCAGGCTTTTTTTTAAACACTCTCGATTACTAAGACGAACGAGCTCGGCAAAACCTCAGTTATCAGCGGAAAAAAATGTGCGGCTCAACGTGTACAGGCTCGCTGCAGCGTTGTGCGCTTGAGGTTAGATGAACAATCGTCGGTCGCGAGGAGATTATTCCGACGGTGGGCGCAGTCGAAGTCGCTGCGCATCGGCAAGACTGCGAGTGCGATCAGCCTTTCGGTGTGTCGGAGGTACGGCGATTGAGCACCGGATTGCCGTTCTGATTCTGCGTCACGTAAACCGGCAGCACCTTGGGCAGAGAAGTCAGCAGGCTCGACAGGTCATGGGTGTTGTAACTGCCGCCCAGGCGCATGGCACCGGTTGCGCTGTCCGCCAGCAGGATAGGTGTTTGCAGGTAGCGATTGATCAGCGGCAGTGCCTGGCTGAGCGGCAGATCATTGAAGATCAGCTTGCCATTGCGCCACGCCAGGCTGGTATCGCGTGCTTCGGTCTGGCTGATCAGTGGAGCATCGTCGCCCGCCTTGTAGCTGGCCTGCATGCCAGGGGCGAGAGGGTGGTTCGAAGAAGGATGTGCACGATCACTGGTGACCTGAACCGATCCCTCGACCAGCGTCACGCGTACCTGATCCTGGTACATCCATACATTGAAACGTGTGCCGGTGACCCTGATGCTGCCTGAGCCGGCGTCGACAACAAAGGGGTGGGTGTTGTCGTGGCTGACCTCAAAGAACGCCTCGCCCTTTTTCAGCGTGACGCTGCGTCGATCCCGGTAATTGGCATAAGTCAATTCGGTACCCAGGTTCAGCTCGGCGCGGCTGCCGTCTTCCAGCATGACCAGGCGTGTGGTGGTATCGGCGTTGTAAGTTTCGTAGGTATCAGGCAGCCAGCCTTGATGCCAGCCGACGTACCCGGCAATCGGTAGCGCCAGGGCAACGACCGCTGCGGCTGCGGCCAGTTTTGCCCAGCGGCGACCGCGACGAGGCCGAACCTGACCGGGCCGGTCAGCCTGGGCTTGGCGCACAGGTGCCGGGTTAAGCGGTTCGATTTGCCCGGTGATATCCCAGACTTCCAGCATGGCGTTGTATTCGACCGCATGCAGGGGGTGGGCCTTCAGCCATTGCTCGAATGCTTTTCGTTCGGCAGCGGTACAGTCTTCTGCATGCAGGCGCATGCACCAATGCGCAGCGGCATCGGTGATCGCGTCGTGTTCTGCGTTGCTGAAAAGAGGGTCGCTCATGGGCGCTCCGGCCTATACCTTCGGCGCATTCTACCCTTTGATTTCAGGTAGAGAGAACATTTGCCGGCTATTGCCTATCAAGGTGCTGCGTATTTTCTGGTGAATGCAAGCTGCTCTCATTGAAAACTATCCGTCGCAGTCTGCCCGCCGCAATGAAGTTAGTGCCCGGGGAGTGTCTTTGCAGAGTCCTCGGCGCTACTCTCGGAACCTGTCTTCGCCTTGTCGTTCTCGCTAGCGTTCTCGATCTACCGCCATGAACAGGAGTTTCAGATGCGCGCCAACCCTGCCGATCAGTCGACCCGGACCGTTTCCTTTGAGCAACTGACAGATCTGTTGCGCCGGATCTTCCTTGCCCACGGCACCTGCACGGAGGTTGCCGACGTGCTGGCCGAGAACTGCGCCAGCGCTCAGCGCGACGGCTCGCATAGCCATGGCATCTTTCGTATTCCCGGCTATCTCTCATCGCTGGCCAGCGGTTGGGTGAACGGCAAGGCTGTGCCGGTGGTCGAGGATGTCGGCGCTGCGTTTGTCCGGGTCGACGCCGGGGGCGGCTTTGCCCAGCCTGCACTGGCGGCGGCCAGAGCCTTGTTGATCGACAAGGCACGCAGTGCCGGAATTGCGGTTCTGGCCATCCGCAACTCTCATCACTTCGCTGCGTTATGGCCGGATGTCGAGCCTTTCGCCGAACAGGGGCTGGTTGCCCTGAGCATGGTCAACAGCATGACCTGCGTTGTGCCGCATGGTGCGCGTCAGCCTCTGTTCGGCACCAACCCGATTGCTTTCGCCGCGCCCCGTGCAGGCGGCGAGCCTATTGTTTTCGACCTGGCGACCAGCGCCATCGCCCACGGTGATGTACAGATCGCCGCACGTGAAGGTCGGCTGTTACCAGCGGGCATGGGTGTCGATCGCGACGGCCAGCCCACTGAAGAGCCGCGCGCCATTCTCGAGGGTGGCGCGTTGTTGCCGTTCGGCGGGCACAAGGGTTCGGCATTGTCGATGATGGTCGAGCTGCTGGCCGCAGGGCTGACAGAGGGCAATTTCTCGTTCGAATTCGACTGGTCGAAGCATCCCGGTGCGCAGACGCCCTGGACCGGCCAGTTGCTGATCGTCATCGATCCTGACAAGGGCAGCGGTCAGTCGTTTGCACAGCGCAGTGAGGAACTGGTGCGGCAACTGCATGGGGCCGGGCAGGAGCGTCTGCCGGGGGATCGACGCTACAGCGAGCGCGCGCGATCAATGGCGCACGGTATCAGCATCGCCCAGGCTGATCTGGAACGCCTGCAGACCCTGGCGGGGCATTGAGCCATTTACACATTCACCGACCATTCGTCGCGACCGGTCTTGTATCGGCGCGCAGTTCAAAATACTGTATGCATGAACAGTAAAGAGCGAATGAGGTCTGTCATGTCCCTTAAGTCAGCGCAAAGCCCGGTTGCTCAACAACATCGCATGCTCTCTGCAGCCAATGAAATGCAGCGTGAGGATTTTCTCCAGTTGGCGGCCGCACTGCGCCAGTTCAATGCCTACGAGCCAGAGGTGTCGATAGTCATCGCGGCTGCCCGCGCGGGCGGCGAATACCGCCAGGCTGGCTCGATGGAATAAGGTGGCTGATCACAGCCACGGCACGTCTCGGGTTGATTGTGAGTATACGCAGCGTATATGCTTCATATATTCAACTTGAGGTGAATCATGGGTCTGGTAAAAATTTCCGAAAACATGCACGCCAATCTGCGCTCTGCCAGCGTTGCGCTCAGCCGCTCGATCAATGCGCAGGCCGAGCACTGGATGCGTGTCGGTATGCTCGCTGAACTGCACCCGACGCTGGATTACAGCGAGATCTGCCAGATGCTGATCCGTCTCGAAAATGCCGGTGAGACCGTGCTGACCGCTTCGAACTTCAACGTCTCGGAGCTTTCAGCTTCCAGCCTTTCCAAGGCGGTCTCATGAGCAGCGCTATCGGTCTCAAGACCGAACAGGACCTCGTGCAACTGCGCATAGCCGGCAGACTGGCTGCCGATGTACTTGCGATGATCACGCCTTACGTCAAGGAGGGCGTCAGCACCGAAGCGCTTGACGACATCTGCAACGAATACATTGTCAAAGAGCTGAAAGTGATTCCTGCGAATGTGGGCTATCACGGTTTTACCAAGACCACCTGCATCTCTCCGAACGCCGTGGTGTGCCATGGCATACCTTCTGCCACCGATATCCTCAAGGAAGGCGATATCGTCAATATCGATGTCGCGGTCATCAAGGACGGCTGGTATGGCGATACCAGCCGTATGTACCTGGTGGGTGAGGTCAGCCCCCTGGCCAGGCGTCTGGTCGAGACGACCTATGAGGCAACCCGCGCCGGTATTCATGCTGTGCGTCCGGGGGCAACCCTGGGTGATATCGGCTACGCCATCCAGAGCGTCGCTCATCGCGAAGGCTTCAGCGTAGTGCGTGAATATTGCGGACACGGCATTGGGCGCAAGTACCATGAAGAGCCGCAGGTTTTGCACTACGGTGCGCAGGGCAAAGGCCTCAGGCTCAAGCCGGGCATGGTGTTCACCATTGAACCGATGATCAATGCGGGCAGGGCGGGCACCCGGACGTTGCCGGATGGCTGGACGGTTTTGACCAGCGACCTTTCACTGTCTGCGCAGTGGGAGCATATGGTTGCCGTCACCTCGACCGGTTTCGAGCTGCTGACGCCATGGCCTGATGGCACAGGCGCTTACCCTGCCATTTGATCCGCAAGGGGCTGGCAATGCATGGGAACGATGGCCTTTTCGAAGGCCATTGTTGTGTTGAACAGGACGATGTTTCAGGCTTGCAGCGAAGCCCTTCTCCAATGTACCTGCGTCACGCCAAAACGCTTTGCCTGCAAGGTTGCGACGCCTATCGGGCCTGCGGATATATTGCCGCTCACGGTCCCGACACCTGCATGCAGGGTCGCACAATGCAAGGCGTCGCTCTGGCACAGTTGCGTTGCCTGATGCAGAAAGCAGTGAGGTTGGCCATTGAATTGATAGTGAATTTCAAATTCCGTTTGATGATTCATCTTCCCTGCCTGCTAACGTGATAATCGGCCTGACTGTTTTGGGCATATACACGAAAGGGGGCCTCCCGATCACGCCTTTGATTCCAGAGAGTAGACCGAAAATCGTAGCGTTCATGGATTGAGTTAACAGATGTCCGATAAGTGGTTTTGGATTCACTCAAGCGCGTTAATCAATGGCCGAGCAATCATCCGTTTGAGGGCTCGGCCTTTGATCAAGCTTCGTTATTTACACGACTTCAGGTCTACCGGGCCTACAAAATCATTACCACGTCCCATGACACAGGCGACCTGCTGGTTACGCTGGCGCTCCCATGCCTGGGGCGGATAGGTTTTATCCCAGGCCTGATAGAGCTGCTGGTCCTGGCGCGAGAGGCGCAGGTTGTACTGTTTGCTCATGTAGAAGTAGGTGCGCGCGATCATGCCGCGTATCGAGGGGCGAGGCATGACCTTTTTGGCCTTGAAATCCACCTGTGTCAGGCATGAACCGTACTGGCCCTTTTGCTCGGGTATCCAGCCAAAACTGAAGTTGCTACGGTCACCGTTGACCTCGCCGATGCTCGGTACCAGATTGTGCAGGTCTGCCTCGGCGCGTTTGTAAATCGGGTCAGTTCGTGTGCAGTTCTTGCGCCCGCCGTTCTGCCAGCATTGGCGCAAGTGGCCGATCTGCCAGGCAGGCACAATGTGCTCCCATTCGATACGACTGGCCCGTTTGGCGCTCTTGCGCGGGACATAGCCGCAGCCCGCGAGGTCGACCCGATTGCCGGTGTATTTGCAGCCGCAGTAAAACTCGGTCGACTGCGGCGCATACAAGCCCCAGGCAACTTTCTTGGCTTCGCTGAAGGTGCGCGGGGCTTGTGCCTGGGCGGCGAATGAGGCGGTGATGAGCAGGGTGGTGCAAAGCAGTGTGGGAAATCGAAACGTCATGCCGTCAGTCTTCCTTCGGCAACGTCCAGAATATTTGCACGCCACCGTCGTCGCGCCAGGCGAGGGTGACATTGTCGTTCTCGGCTATTTCTTCAAGGAGTTGCGCCCAGTCGTCCTCTGCCTCGTCTGGCTGACGAAAGAGCAGGGCAGCCCTGGATTTCTGTGCGGTGGGCGAGTTGATGATCTTCTGTACCCGCATGCCCATGCGCTCGTAAGGGCCGGGAATGGAAGGGGTCGCTGCGCTTTGTTTTGCCACGGAAAAAGGTCCCTGAATATTGCTGTACGGGCATACAGTATTTCAGTGTCGGATCTTTCGCAACATCTATGTAAGATAAAGCGCTCGAAGTGGCACACTATTGCCTTGAAAAAACACCCTGACGTTTCCGGAGTCACGCATGAATATCAAGTCACTGGCATTTCCGTTACTGGCCTCGGCAGTTGTGCTGCTGGCAGGCTGTTCCACCCCCTCGGTCGTCACGCTGCAAAACGGTACTCAGTACGTGACCAAAGATATGCCCAAGACCAAGACACGCGACGGTTTCTACGAGTTCGAGGATATCTCCGGCAAGACCGTCCGGATCAAGGCTGATGATGTAGCGACGGTCAAACCTGAAGAGTGAGACCCGACTGATCGTGACGCCCGTTCCCCGCGCTAGCGGGGGCGGGCAGCTCGGTAAGATTTAATTTCAGGTGGATTGACAAAGGTTGCAGCTTTTTCCATAGTTCGCTCCTCGCAAACGTTTGCGCGTCGATGCCCGGCATCGATTCTGCGCCGTTCGCCCGAACAATAATCACAAGATCGGAGATGAACTCATGAAGCTGCCATTCGCTGGACGCCTTCTCGCTGTCGCCATGTTTGCTGCCGTCACGGCAGTCATGCCCCTCTCTACCGTCTATGCACAGACGCCTGAAAAACCCAAGGTCGCACTGGTCATGAAATCGCTGGCCAACGAGTTCTTCCTGACCATGGAAGACGGTGCCAAGGCCTACCAGAAAGAACATGCCACCGAATTCGACCTGATCTCCAACGGGATCAAGGATGAGTCCGACACGTCCGCGCAAATCCGCATTGTCGAACAGATGATCGCCTCCAACGTGAATGCGCTGGTGATCGCACCAGCCGACTCCAAGGCGCTGGTACCGGTGCTCAAGAAAGCCACCGATGCCGGAATCAAGGTCGTCAACATTGACAACCAACTCGATGTCGACGTGCTCAAAAGCAAGAACCTGCAAATCCCGTTCGTAGGGCCTGACAACCGCAAGGGTGCCAAGCTGGTGGGCGATTATCTGGCCAAGAAACTGACCGCTGGCGACGAGGTGGGCATCATTGAAGGTGTGTCGACCACCAATAATGCTCAGCAACGCACCGCCGGTTTCAAGGACGCCATGGACGAAGCGAAAATGAAAGTGGTGTCCACGCAGTCCGGTAACTGGGAAATCGACAAGGGCAATGCTGTGGCCTCGGCGATGCTCAACGAATACCCGAACCTGAAAGCCTTGCTGGCCGGTAATGACAGCATGGCGCTGGGCGCCGTCTCTGCAGTGCGTGCGGCAGGCAAGGCTGGCAAGGTCATGGTCGTGGGCTACGACAACATCAATGCGATCAAGCCGATGCTCAAGGATGGCCGGGTTCTGGCCACGGCCGATCAGTACGCAGCCAGGCAGGCGGTCTTCGGCATCGAAGCTGCCCTCAAGCTCGTCAAAGGCGAGAAGGTCGACACTAACGACAAGGGCGTGATCGAAACGCCGGTGCAACTCGTTACTCAACCTTGATCCACGCCGTGTAAAGGTGCCCGTCCGCAGAGGACGGGCGCTGGGAGAAATGTATGTCAGCGTCTGCTCAGACAGCTGTTCTTTCGGTCAGTGGCATCGGCAAAACCTACGCACAGCCCGTACTTGGTGACGTCGACCTGACGTTGATGCGTGGCGAAGTGCTCGCCCTGACCGGGGAAAACGGTGCCGGTAAAAGCACCTTGTCGAAAATCATCGGCGGGCTGGTAACCCCTACCACCGGAAACATGGAGTTCCAGGGCCAGCCTTATCAGCCTGCAAGTCGTACCCAGGCCGAAAAACTCGGCATTCGCATGGTCATGCAGGAGCTCAACCTGCTGCCGACCCTGACCGTGGCCGAAAATCTGTTTCTTCATGACCTGCCCCGCAGGGCCGGCTGGATCGACCGCAAGCGCTTGCGCGAAAACGCGATCGAGGCCATGGCCCAAGTGGGGCTGGACGCCATTGATCCCGACACGCTGGTCGGCGAATTGGGGATCGGCCACCAACAGATGGTCGAGATCGCCCGCAACCTGATCGGCGACTGTCACGTGCTGATTCTCGACGAACCCACTGCCATGCTCACCTCGCGCGAAGTGGAAATGCTCTTCGAGCAGATCACACGGCTGCAGGCACGTGGCGTCTCGATCATCTACATCTCCCATCGGCTTGAAGAGCTGGCCAGGGTGTCCCAGCGCATCGCTGTGCTGCGCGACGGCAAGCTGGTGTGTGTCGAGCCGATTGCCCGATACAACAGTGAGCAACTGGTGACTCTGATGGTCGGCCGTGAGCTCGGCGAGCATATCGACATGGGCGCCCGGCAGATTGGCGAGGTGGCGCTGTCGGTCAAGGGGCTCAATCGCGCCGGCAAGGTTCAGGATGTGTCCTTCGACGTGCGTCGAGGTGAAATCTTCGGTATTTCCGGGCTGATCGGTGCCGGGCGTACCGAGTTGTTACGCCTGATCTACGGTGCAGACGTTGCCGACAGCGGTGACATCGAAGTCGGAAAGCCGCTGCGGAAAGTCAGCATTCGCTCGCCAGCCGACGCGGTGGAGCAGGGTATCGCGCTGATCACGGAAGACCGAAAGAGCGAAGGCCTGCTGATGTCGCAATCGATCAGCGCCAACATTGCGCTGGGCAACATGCATTCGATTTCCAGTGCGGGCATGGTCAACAGCGACGACGAGCTGAAGCTGGCGCAGCGCCAGGTAGCGGCCATGCGCATTCGCAGCTCCAGTCCGGGCCAATTGGTCTCCGAGCTGTCGGGTGGCAATCAGCAGAAGGTGGTGATCGGTCGCTGGCTGGAACGTGACTGCACGGTGATGCTGTTCGACGAGCCGACACGGGGCATCGACATCGGTGCCAAGTTCGATATCTACGCGCTGCTGGCCGAATTGACCCGTCAGGGCAGGGCGCTGGTGGTGGTTTCCAGTGATCTGCGCGAGCTGATGCTGATCTGTGATCGTATCGGCGTGCTGTCTGCCGGTCGCCTGATCGACACGTTCGAACGCGACAGCTGGACCCAGGACCAATTGCTGGCCGCTGCCTTCGCCGGTTATCAGAAACGTGACGCGCTGCTCAATGATGCGGCGCCCAGGAACGACTCATGAAAAATACTCCTTCTCCGACGCTGACTGTGCCAGTCCGTCGCGGCGGCAACTACTTTGGTCTGGGTACCTACATCGGGTTGGCCGGTGCGTTGCTGGTGATGATTGTGCTGTTCTCGCTGCTCAGCGATCACTTTCTGTCCTACCAGACCTTCAGCATGCTCGCCAACCAGATCCCGGACCTGATGGTGCTGTCGGTCGGCATGACGCTGATCCTCATCATCGGCGGCATCGACCTGTCGGTCGGCTCGGTGCTGGCCCTGGCCGCTTCGGCGGTCAGTGTGGCAATCCTCGGCTGGGGCTGGAGCGTGTTTCCGGCGGCGCTGCTGGGCATTGCCTGTGCGACGCTGGCGGGTACGGTCACCGGTTCGATCACGGTCGCCTGGCGCATCCCGTCGTTCATCGTGTCTCTGGGCGTGCTGGAAATGGCCCGTGGCGCGGCCTATCAGATGACCAATTCGCGTACCGCCTACATCGGTGATTCGTTCGCCTGGCTGTCCGATCCGATTGCCTTCGGCATTGCGCCGTCCTTCATCATCGCGTTGCTGATCATCTTCGTCGCTCATGCAGTACTGACCCGGACCGTTTTCGGTCGCTACCTGATCGGCATCGGCACCAACGAAGAGGCCGTGCGTCTGGCGGGTATCAATCCCAAGCCTTACAAGATTCTGGTGTTCTCGCTGATGGGGCTGCTGGCCGGTGTCGCGGCATTGTTCCAGATATCCAGGCTGGAAGCGGCCGATCCGAATGCCGGCGCAGGGCTTGAACTGCAGGTCATTGCAGCCGTGGTGATCGGCGGCACCAGCCTGATGGGCGGACGCGGTTCGATCATCAGCACCTTTTTCGGTGTGCTGATCATTTCCGTGCTGGCCGCAGGCCTGGCGCAGATCGGTGCGACCGAGCCGACCAAGCGGATCATCACCGGTGCGGTGATTGTGATCGCTGTGGTACTGGACACCTATCGCAGCCATCGGGCTCGGCGCCAGGGCTGATATGGCAACCATCAAGGATGTCGCGGCCCTGGCGGGGATCTCGTACACCACGGTTTCCCACGTGTTGAACAAGACCCGGCCGGTGAGCGAGCCGGTCAGGCTCAAGGTCGAAGCCGCCATTGCACAGCTCGATTATGTGCCCAGTGCAGTGGCGCGTTCGCTGAAGGCCAAGACCACCTCGACCATCGGCCTGTTGATTCCCAACGGCATGAACCCGTATTTCGCCGAGTTGGCGCGGGGCATCGAGGATTACTGCGAGCGCAACGGTTTTTGCGTGATCCTTTGCAACTCCGATGATAATCCGGAGAAACAGCGTGGCTATCTGCGCGTGCTGCTGGAAAAGCGTGTCGACGGTCTGATTGTTTCTTCGGTGGGGGGCGATGCCGGTATTGCAGGTGGCCTTGCCGAGGTTCGTACGCCGTTGGTGATCGTTGACCGGGAACTGGACGGTATCGATGCCGACATGATCCGTATCGACCATGAGCAGGGCGCTTATCTGGCGACTCGGCACTTGCTGGACCTCGGGCATCGCGCCATTGCCTGCATCGGCGGACCATTACACAGCACAGTGGCCGAGATGCGTCTGGCGGGGTACCGGCGCGCCCTGCAGCAGGCGTCCGTTCAGGCCCGGGCCGAATGGGCGGCGCACAGTGAGTTCACCAGCTCTGCCGGTCATGAGGCAGCGTGTCAGCTTCTGGCAGCGCATCCGCCAACGGCGATTTTTGCCGGCAACGACGTCATTGCCATCGGCGTATTGCGCGCCGCCGCCGAGCGCTTGATTCGCGTGCCTCAGGACCTGTCGGTGATCGGTTTCGATGATATCCAGATGAGTCGCTATGTTTATCCGGCGCTGACCACCGTGGGGCAGTCGATCATGCAACTGGGCGAAACCGCCGCAGAAATGCTGCTGAGCAGAATCGCCACACCCCATGGGCTTCCTGCCGAAAAAAGACTCGTGACGCCCAGCGTCGTGGTGCGCGAGTCCACGGCAGCGCCCACTACTTTGTCCAACGAATGACGCGCACGCGCAGCAACGGATTAATGAGCCATGCAAGCAAAAATAGTGATAGTGGGCAGTCTGAACATGGATCTGGTCATCCGCGCCCAGCGTCTGCCGCGTCCCGGCGAGACCTTGAGCGGGGAAACATTTGATACCGTGCCGGGCGGCAAGGGGGCGAATCAGGCGGTTGCTGCGGCACGTCTGGGTGCCAGCGTAGCGATGATCGGTTGTGTCGGGGCTGATGCCTACGGTGAGCAACTGCGTGCGGCGCTGCTGGCCGAGCATATCGATTGCCAGGCGGTGACCGTCGTTGAGGGTGTGTCCACCGGGATCGCCTCGATCGTGGTCGACGCCAACAGCCAGAACGCTATTGTCATCGTGGCCGGTGGCAATGGTCGGCTCAGTCCGGCATTGATCGAGCGCTTCGATGCGCTGCTGGCGGATTCGCAAATCGTCATCTGCCAGCTCGAAGTGCCGACCGAGACCGTTTTCCATACCCTGGCCCGCGCACGTGCGCTGGGCAAGACCGTCATTCTCAATCCTGCGCCGGCCAGCGAGCCGCTGCCGGCAAACTGGTATGCCCTGATCGACTACCTGATCCCCAACGAAAGCGAAGCGCAGACCCTGACCGGTGTCAGCGTTGACTCACCGGCGGCCGCTGAAAACGCGGCTTCGGCGATGCTGGCGGCCGGCGCGCGCAACGTGATCATTACCCTTGGCGAGCGCGGAACCCTGTTCGCCAATGCGTCTGGCGTTGAGCATATTCCCGCACGTCGTGTGCAGGCCGTGGACACCACCGCTGCAGGTGATACCTTTGTCGGCGGTTTTGCGGCGGCATTGTCCGCAGGCCATGGCGAATTGCAGGCAATTCGTTTCGGTCAGGCTGCGGCGGCCATCTCCGTCACCCGAGCGGGTGCCCAGCCGTCCATCCCGACGTTCGAGGAAGTACAGGAATTCAATTCGCTATGAAAAAGACCCCGCTACTCAATATTGCCCTGTCCCGCGTGATTGCATCGCTGGGTCACGGTGACATCCTGATGATCGTCGACGCCGGCATGCCAGTGCCGGCGGGCGTCGAATTGATCGACCTCGCGCTGACCCGCGGTGTGCCGGATTTCATCAGTGTGCTGGATGTCGTGCTGAGTGAAATGCAGGTTGAAAGCCACGTATTGGCCAACGAGATGGCCGAGATCAAGCCGCCTGCGTTGCAGGTGATCGAAAGCCTGAATCTGGACGACCAATTGGGGCAACAACGCTGGATAAGCCATGAAGACCTCAAGGTCTTGAGTCGCAAGGCCAAGGCAATCATCCGTACCGGAGAATGTCAGCCGTACAGTAATGTGGCGCTGGTGTCCGGAGTCGTGTTCTAGTTATTCAAGAAAGGGAGTTTCATATGACATTGATACAGTTTTCCAGACAGTTCATTCGTGGAGCGTTGCTCTTGTCCATCCTCGGTACTGCCGCTGTCCAGGCGGCTGAAAAGCGCGATCTGATCATCGATACCGATCCAGGTGCGGACGATGTCGTCGCGCTATTGTTGGCGCTGGCGTCACCTGAAGAGCTGAACGTGATGGCTATCACCACGGTGGCTGGTAATGTGCGCCTCGACAAGACCTCGCGTAACGCCAGGCTGGCGCGGGAATGGGCCGGGCGCGAAGAGGTGCCTGTGTATGCCGGTGCGCCCAAGCCGTTGGTGCGTACACCAATCTATGCCGAGAACGTTCACGGTCAGGAAGGCCTGCCGGGTGTACCCGTGCATGAGCCCGCCAAGGGGCTGGCCGAAGGCAATGCCGTCGATTACCTGATTCGCACCCTGAGCAAGGCCAAGCCGCACAGCATCACCATCGCCATGCTCGGCCCGCAGACCAACCTGGCGCTGGCGCTGGTGCAGGCTCCGGAAATCACCCAGGGCATCAAGGAAGTGGTGGTCATGGGTGGCGCGCATTTCAACGGCGGTAATATCACTCCGGTTGCCGAATTCAACCTGTTCGCCGACCCGCACGCCGCGCAGATCGTTCTGGCCAGTGGTGTGAAGCTGACGTACGTGCCGCTGGACGTGACCCACAAGATTCTCACCAGTGAACAGCGCCTCAAGCAGATCGCCGCACTGGGCAATAATGCGGGCAAGCTGGTGGACAGCATTCTCAATGAATACGTCAAGCTGGACATGGAGCATTACGGTTTGCCCGGCGGACCGGTACACGATGCCAGCGTGATTGCCTGGCTGCTCAAGCCCGAGTTGTTTTCCGGACGGCAGATCAACGTCGCAGTGGACACCCGTGAGGGTATCGGTTTCGGTCAGACAGTGGCCGACTGGTACGGCACACTCAAGCAGCCGCAGAACGTATTCTGGGTCGAGAACGGCGACGCTCAGGGGTTCTTCGATCTGCTGACCGAGCGTCTGGCGCGCCTCAAATAATCACGCATTCTGAAGCCGCGTATCAGGCGGGCAATCCTGCCGTGGCGTAGCGGCTCAGCACCTGGCTGATGAAGGCACGGGCACCCTCGGTGCCCAGTTCCTTGATCAACAGGTCAACTGCGATGATCATCAGTTCTTCCGGATTCCCGGGGCTGTGCGAGCAGTGGCCCTGAGGCCATCTGGCCTTGATGTCTGCGTCTAGGGTTATGGCTGTCATGTCTGTCTGATCTCCAGTGAAGGGTCACGCACACGCTGCTCGCTTCCCGGCGCTTGTGTCTCTGGCAGTAAACCATCCCGTGCGCATTTTGACACTCCTACTTACATATGATCCTGATAGCCCGCTTCAATGCGCATCGGCGATAAACGTTTTGTGACGATTTCTTCGCGCGCCCTGTGTCATGCCAAGGCAGACTCCCGGTCCAGGCAGATCAACAGGTTACACAAGGCATGTCGGTCGGACCGTGCAACCAACGCGCCTTAGCGCGGTCGGACAGGTCTGGAAATGTTCATTGGCAGAGGAGGGTGTATGCCCCGGAAATTCGCAACATTGGGTTTTGTGGTCGTGGCTTCATTGGTGGCAGGCTGCAGCAGTACGGCTTCGGATAGCAGTGCCAGTGCTGAGGCGCCCGTCAAGGCCGACGCGCCCGCCAGCAACGCGATACCTGGCCGTTGTGATGCAGGGCTTGCCCAGTTCGCTGTCGGCAAGCAGGCTTCCATAGACCTCCTTTCTCAAGTCCGCACCCGTTCCGGTTCGCAGGATGCGCGCATTCTCGGTCCTGACGACATGGTCACGCTGGAATACCGGTCCGAGCGGGTAAACGTCAACACCGATGCGTCGGGGAAGGTGACCCGTATAAATTGCGGTTGAGCCGATACTTTCTTCCGTGCATAAAAAAACCCCGTCAGTGACGGGGTTTTTTTGTGTCAGGTGAATCAGGCCACCTGAACTTCTTCTGCTTGCATGCCTTTCTGGCCTTTAGCAGCAACAAAAGTAACGGTCTGGCCTTCTTTCAGGCTTTTGAAACCGTCGCTCTGGATTGCTTTGAAGTGTACGAACAGGTCGTCACCGCCACCTTGTGGAGTGATAAAGCCGAAGCCTTTTTCATCGTTGAACCATTTTACGGTGCCGGTTTGGCGATTAGACATGGTGTATCTCCAGAAACATAATTTTCAGTAACGTGCTGCTCAGGCCAACTGGGCACACCGGGCTATCATAGTCGAAATGGGCAAAAAAACAGCTATTAAGGTGGGCGCTTTGCGTAAAGGTCCCGTATATGCAGTTCACCATACTCCGCAAAGCGCCCTCCGGCGTGCCAAACCCGGTACTGAATGGGCTGTGGCAATAGCGCTTAACGCCATGATTTCAATGGCTTTCAGAAGGCGCTGGGCCAACTGCTATCAGTGCCCGGCGTGCGCGTTTTACCCCGGCTGAAAAAAATGATTATTTTGTCGCCGTGCAGTTCTCTGCGACCAGTTTTTGCAGTTTTGCCGTCAATGCAGCCGGTGGCGCTGTCTTGGTGTCCTTGAGCGAGGCTATTTCCTTGTCGGTGAAATGACTGTCCACCTGTTTTGCACCGCATTCGCAGTGAGTCGTTGCGGTCTTGTCATCCAGCCCCTGTTTCTTGGCCGCAGCCACGCATTCCTGAGTGAAGGTAGCGCGTGTCGTTCCGTCCATTGCGGCGTGAGCACCCAGAGGGATAAGGGCGGCGCTGCAGAGGAGGAGGCTGGTCAGGCGTGAAAACTTCATGGTGTTCTCCTTGATTGCTGGAAAAAACGTTCGGGGTCTCGATGGTTTCTGACGCCCATGAAGCCTGCCAGTTCAGGTGGTGTGCCAATTCCATTTCATTTGCGTGGATGTGCATCCCGGCCGGTCTGGCTGTGTTAGGATGCGCGTCCTGTTATTTTCAAGCGCCCCATGGCCAATGGCTTTCGGTGCCGCGCAGGCAGGTTTTTCGTACATTCCAGTCATCTGGTCCGGTTCAAGGTTGGCCCCAAGGCTCCTGCCACTGTGAGGCAGGCATACCACCGGATCACGTACTGGCTCATCCCAACCCACGTGACCTTTGGTAGGGGTCACCACTAGGAGAGGAGGCGCCATGCCAACTATTACTCTTCCCGACGGCAGTCAACGTTCATTCGATCATGCGGTTTCCGTAGCCGATGTCGCGCTTTCAATCGGTGCCGGTCTGGCCAAGGCCACCGTCGCCGGCAAGGTCGACGGCAAGCTCGTCGATGCCTGCGACCTGATCGAAAACGATGCCAGCCTGCAGATCATCACCCCCAAGGATCAGGAAGGACTGGAAATCATCCGTCACTCCTGCGCGCACCTGGTAGGGCACGCGGTCAAGCAGTTGTATCCGACTGCAAAAATGGTCATCGGCCCGGTGATCGACGACGGCTTCTATTACGATATCGCCTACGAGCGCCCGTTCACGCCTGACGATATGGCGGCGATCGAGCAGCGCATGCAGCAGTTGATCGAAAAAGATTACGACGTCATCAAGAAAGTCACCCCGCGCGCTGAAGTGATCGAGGTGTTCACCGCCCGTCACGAAGATTACAAGCTGCGTCTGGTCGAAGACATGCCGAACGAGCAGGCCATGGGCCTGTATTACCACGAAGAATACGTCGACATGTGCCGCGGTCCGCACGTGCCGAACACGCGTTTCCTGAAGTCATTCAAGCTGACCAAGCTGTCTGGCGCCTACTGGCGTGGCGATGCCAAAAACGAGCAGCTGCAGCGTGTCTACGGCACTGCCTGGGCTGACAAGAAGCAGCTGGCGGCCTACATTCTGCGCATCGAAGAAGCCGAAAAACGCGACCATCGCAAGATCGGCAAGCGTCTTGGCCTGTTCCATACCCAGGAAGAAGCGCCGGGCATGGTCTTCTGGCACCCACAGGGCTGGACCCTGTATCAGGTGCTTGAGCAGTACATGCGCAAAGTGCAGCGTGAAAACGGCTACCTCGAGATCAAGACCCCGCAAGTGGTCGATCGCTCGCTCTGGGAAAAATCCGGGCACTGGGCCAACTACGCCGACAACATGTTCACCACCGAGTCCGAAAGCCGCGACTACGCGATCAAGCCGATGAACTGCCCTTGCCACGTGCAGGTGTTCAATCAGGGCCTGAAGAGCTACCGCGAGCTGCCGATGCGTCTGGCCGAGTTCGGTGCCTGTCACCGTAACGAGCCGTCGGGTGCCCTGCACGGCATCATGCGCGTGCGTGGCTTCACTCAGGACGATGCACACATCTTCTGTACCGAAGACCAGATGCAGGCTGAGTCCGCCGCGTTCATCAAGCTCACGCTGGATGTCTATGCCGATTTCGGCTTCAAGGATATCGAACTCAAATTGTCCACTCGCCCTGAAAAGCGTGTAGGCTCCGACGAGCTTTGGGACCGTGCCGAATCGGCGCTGGCTTCCGCACTTGACAGCGCAGGTCTGCCTTATGACCTGCAGCCGGGCGAGGGCGCGTTCTACGGTCCTAAAATCGAGTTTTCCCTCAAGGATTGTCTCGGTCGGGTATGGCAGTGCGGCACCTTGCAGCTGGACTTCAATTTGCCGATCCGCTTGAGTGCCGAGTACGTGTCGGAAGACAACAGCCGTAAGAATCCGGTCATGCTGCACCGCGCAATTCTCGGGTCTTTCGAGCGTTTCATCGGGATTCTGATCGAGCATTACGAAGGCGCGTTTCCGGCCTGGCTGGCACCCACCCAGGCAGTGATCATGAATATCACTGACAAACAGGCCGATTTTGCCCTCGAAGTGGAAAAAACTCTGGCCGAAAGCGGGTTTCGTGCCAAGTCCGACTTGAGAAATGAAAAGATCGGCTTTAAAATCCGTGAGCATACTTTGCTCAAGGTTCCTTATCTCCTCGTGATTGGAGATCGGGAGGTTGAAATGCAAACTGTCGCTGTGCGTACACGTGAAGGCGCTGACCTTGGCTCGATGCCGGTCGCCCAATTCGCTGAATTCCTCGCACAAGCGGTTTCCCGGCGTGGTCGCCAAGATACGGAGTAATTATTATTAAGCGTGAAATGAGACAAGATAAACGAGCTGCACCCAAGGCCCCGATCAATGAAAATATCTCGGCCCGCGAGGTTCGTTTAATTGGCGCTGACGGCGAGCAGATTGGCATCGTCTCGATTGATGAAGCGCTTCGTATTGCCGAAGAGGCGAAGCTGGATCTGGTAGAGATTTCTGCCGACGCAGTCCCTCCGGTCTGCCGTGTGATGGATTACGGCAAATCGATCTTCGAGAAGAAGAAGCAGGTTGCTGCAGCGAAGAAGAACCAGAAGCAGATCCAGGTTAAAGAAATCAAGTTTCGTCCAGGGACGGAGGAAGGGGATTACCAGGTAAAACTACGCAACCTGGTACGTTTCCTGAGTGACGGGGACAGGGCCAAGGTATCGTTGAGATTCCGCGGTCGTGAGATGGCCCACCAGGAGCTGGGTATGGAATTGTTGAAGCGGGTTGAAGGTGACCTGCTCGAATACGGTTCCGTCGAACAGCATCCTAAGATGGAAGGACGCCAGCTGATCATGGTCATCGCCCCGAAAAAGAAGAAATAACCACCAGGGCACGGCAGGCCTTGCGGTTATATTTATCAACTGAATGCGGAGTATCCGAACATGCCAAAGATGAAGACTAAAAGTGGTGCAGCTAAGCGGTTTTTGAAAACCGCCAACGGCATCAAGCACAAGCACGCTTTCAAGAGCCACATCCTGACCAAAATGTCGACAAAGCGTAAGCGTCAATTGCGCGGTAGCAGCTTGCTGCATCCGTCTGACGTGGCAAAAGTCGAGCGCATGCTGCGCCTTCGTTAATTTTGATCAAGATATAGAGGAAGTAACTCATGGCTCGTGTAAAGCGTGGCGTCATTGCCCGTAAGCGTCACAAAAAAATTCTGAAACTTGCAAAAGGCTACTACGGCGCGCGTTCACGCGTATTCCGTGTTGCCAAGCAAGCGGTAATCAAGGCAGGCCAATACGCCTACCGTGACCGTCGTCAGAAAAAACGTCAGTTCCGCGCTCTGTGGATCGCTCGTATCAACGCTGGTGCTCGTGTTAACGGTCTGTCCTACAGCCGTTTCATTGCCGGCCTGAAAAAAGCGTCCATCGAGATCGACCGTAAGGTTCTGGCTGATCTGGCAGTGAACGAAAAAGCGGCGTTTGCTGCGATTGTCGAGAAAGCTAAAGCCACCTTGGCCTAAGTCCCCGACAATCACTTGCCCCGGTTCTCCGGGGTCGGTGTTAAACGTCATAAATAGGGGAAGAGCCTTCAGCTCTTCCCCTATTTTGTATCTGGAGTCTGTACATGGAAAACCTGGACGCGCTGGTCTCTCAAGCTCTTGAGGCTGTGCAAAGCGCCGAAGATATCAATGCCCTGGAGCAAATCCGGGTTCACTACCTCGGCAAAAAAGGCGAGTTGACTCAGGTGATGAAGACCCTGGGGAACCTGCCAGCTGAAGAGCGTCCGCAAGTCGGTGCGCTGATCAACGTTGCCAAGGAACGTGTCACAGAGGTTCTCAATGCACGCAAGGCATCGTTTGAGCAGGCAGAACTGACTGCCAGGCTCGCAGCCGAATGCATCGATGTGACCCTGCCGGGCCGCGGTCAGACCTCCGGTGGTCTGCACCCGATTACCCGTACTCTGGAACGTATCGAACAATTCTTCACGCACATCGGCTACGGCATCGCCGAAGGCCCTGAAGTGGAAGACGATTACCACAACTTCGAGGCGCTCAACATCCCAGGCCACCACCCGGCCCGGTCAATGCACGACACCTTCTACTTCAACGCGAACATGCTGTTGCGCACCCACACCTCGCCGGTACAGGTACGCACCATGGAATCGCAGCAGCCGCCGATCCGCATCGTCTGCCCAGGCCGTGTGTACCGTAGCGACTCGGATATCACCCACTCGCCGATGTTCCACCAGATCGAAGGTCTGCTGGTCGATCGCGACATCAATTTTGCCGATCTGAAAGGCACCATCGAAGAATTCCTGCGGGTGTTCTTCGAGAAAGAGCTGGCCGTGCGCTTCCGTCCTTCGTATTTCCCGTTCACCGAGCCCTCGGCGGAAGTGGATATGGAATGCGTCATGTGCAGTGGCAAGGGCTGCCGCGTCTGCAAGCAGACCGGCTGGCTTGAAGTCATGGGTTGCGGCATGGTCCACCCGAACGTGCTGCGTATGTCCGGCATCGATCCTGAAGAGTTTCAGGGCTTCGCGTTCGGCATGGGCGTAGAGCGTCTGGCCATGCTGCGTTACGGCGTCAATGATTTGCGCCTGTTCTTCGACAACGATTTGCGGTTTCTCGCGCAATTTCGCTAAGTCGTAACGAACCTTTCAGGAGAGCAGGATGAAATTCAGTGAACAATGGCTGCGCGGCTGGGTAAGCCCGCAGGTTTCCCGCGACGAGCTGGTTGCTCGTCTGTCGATGGCCGGTCTTGAGGTTGACAGCGTGACGCTGGCCGCCGGCGTTTTCAGCGGCGTGGTGGTGGGTGAGGTGCTGAGCACCGAGCAACATCCCGATGCCGACAAGTTGCGTGTGTGTCAGGTCAGCAATGGCAGCGAAACCTTTCAGGTTGTCTGTGGTGCGCCAAACGTGCGTCCGGGCCTGAAAATTCCATTTGCCATGATCGGCGCCGAGCTTCCGGGCGATTTCAAGATCAAGAAAGCCAAGCTGCGCGGCGTTGAGTCCAACGGTATGTTGTGTTCGGCTGCCGAGTTGCAGGCCGGCGAGGGCAATGATGGCCTGATGGAGCTGGCAGCCGATGCGCCGGTCGGTCAGGACATTCGTGTCTATCTGAGCCTGGACGATGCCAGCATCGAGGTCGACCTGACCCCTAACCGTGGCGACTGCCTGTCGGTGGCCGGTCTGGCGCGTGAAGTCGGTGCGCTGTACGCCACTGACGTCACCCGTCCGCAGATCGCTGCTGTCAGCGCTGTGCACGATGAAGTGCGCCCGGTCGAAGTATTGGCTCCGGCTGCATGCCCGCGTTACCTGGGCCGCGTCATCCGCAACGTCGATCTGTCGCGTCCGACTCCGCTGTGGATGGTCGAGCGTCTGCGTCGTTCTGACGTGCGCAGCATCGATGCCGCTGTCGATATCACCAACTACGTGATGCTGGAGCTGGGGCAGCCTCTGCATGCTTTCGATCTGGCCGAAATCAACGGTGGCATTCGTGTACGCATGGCCGAGGAGGGCGAGAAGCTCGTTCTGCTCGACGGTCAGGAAGTCAGCCTGCGTGCCGACACGCTGGTCATTGCCGATCACCAGCGCGCGCTGGCAATCGCCGGCGTCATGGGCGGCGAGCACAGCGGCGTAACTGCCGGTACTCGTGACATCTTCCTGGAAAGTGCTTTCTTCGACACCATCTCGGTGGCTGGTAAGGCGCGTTCCTATGGTCTGCACACCGATGCCTCGCACCGTTACGAGCGTGGTGTGGACTGGCAGCTGGCCCGCGAAGCCATGGAGCGGGCCACTGGCCTGCTGCTGGAAATCACCGGTGGCGAAGCCGGCCCCGTGATCGAAGTGGTCAGTGAGCAGCATTTGCCATCGATTGCTCCGGTTACGCTGCGCGCCAGCCGCGTCGAGCAGATGCTCGGTCTGGTGATCGAAAACGCCGAAATCGAGCGTCTGCTGACAGGTCTCGGCCTGGCTGTGACTGCCGAAGCCGACGGAAAATGGCGTGTCGAAGTGCCAAGTCATCGTTTCGACATCAGCCTTGAAGTCGACCTGATCGAAGAGCTGGCGCGTCTGTACGGCTACAATCGCCTGCCGGTCCGCTATCCGCAAGCCCGTCTGGCTCCCCAGGCCAAGGCCGAAGCCAAGGGCGATCTGCCTGAGCTGCGCCGCCTGCTGGTTGCCCGCGGTTATCAGGAAGCGATCACCTACAGCTTCATCGACCCGAAATGGTTCGAGCTGTTCACGCCGGGCGCCAAGCCCTTGCTGCTGGCCAACCCGATCTCCAATGACATGGCAGCCATGCGTGCCTCGCTGTGGCCTGGTCTGGTCAAGGCGCTGCAGCACAACCTCAACCGTCAGCAGGATCGTGTGCGGATGTTCGAAAGCGGCCTGCGCTTCGTCGGTCAGCTCGACGGCTTGAAGCAAGAGCCGATGCTGGCCGGCGTTGTCTGCGGCAGCCGCCTGCCGGAAGGCTGGGCGCAAGGTCGCGATGCAGTCGATTTCTTCGACGTCAAGGCTGATGTTGAAGCGGTGCTGGGCTTTGCCGGTGCGTTGGGCGAGTTCACCTTCACGCCGGGGCAGCATCCTGCCTTGCACCCAGGTCAGACGGCTCGCATCGAGCGTGATGGCCGTGAAGTCGGTTTCCTGGGCGCCATTCACCCGGAATTGTCGAAAACCCTGGGGCTTGATCGTCCCGTGTTTGTGTTCGAGCTGGTTCTGGCGGAAGTGTCCACCGGCCGTCTGCCGAAATTCCACGAGCTGTCGCGCTTCCCTGAAGTGCGCCGCGACCTGGCACTGCTGGCTGATCGGGATGTTTCGGCCAGTACGGTTCTGGACGTTATTCGTGAAAATGCAGGCGAGTGGCTCACAGACCTCAGGTTATTTGATGTTTACCAGGGTAAAGGCATTGATCCGCATAGAAAAAGCCTTGCAGTCGGCTTGACCTGGCAGCATCCATCACGCACTCTTAATGACGATGAGGTAAACGCAACGACACTTGCTATCCTCACCTCGCTTGAGGAGAGGTTAAACGCCACGTTAAGGAAGTAGCGTATGGGGGCTCTGACGAAAGCTGAGATGGCCGAACGTCTGTACGAAGAGCTGGGCCTGAATAAACGGGAAGCCAGGGAACTGGTCGAACTGTTTTTTGAAGAAATCAGGCACGCTCTGGAAGATAACGAGCAGGTGAAGTTGTCAGGTTTCGGCAACTTCGACCTTCGAGACAAGCGCCAGCGGCCTGGGAGAAATCCCAAGACCGGTGAAGAGATTCCGATTACGGCGCGCCGTGTGGTCACCTTTCGTCCAGGGCAGAAGCTGAAGGCCCGAGTTGAGGCATATGCTGGAACCAAGTCATAACGACGAGCTGCCGCCGATCCCCGGCAAACGCTACTTCACCATCGGTGAGGTCAGCGAGCTCTGCGCGGTAAAACCGCACGTTCTGCGTTATTGGGAGCAGGAGTTTCCTCAACTCAACCCCGTCAAGCGGCGCGGAAACCGTCGGTATTATCAGCGCCAGGACGTGCTGATGATCCGCCAGATCCGCGGCCTGCTCTACGATCAGGGCTTCACCATCGGTGGCGCCCGACTTCGTCTCACCAGCGGTGAACCGAAGGATGATACTCAGCAGTACAAGCAGATGATTCGGGAGATGATTGCCGAGCTGGAAGACGTACTCGTCATGCTCAAGGCGTAATTGAGCAGTCAGGATACTTCCAAAATTCAAATGCTTAGGGTATATTCCTCAACGTTTTCGCACGTTGCAAAACAGATACACGCCTAGTCGGGGCGTAGCGCAGTCCGGTAGCGCACTAGCATGGGGTGCTAGGGGTCGAGTGTTCGAATCACTCCGTCCCGACCATATAATTCAATGACTTAGCCGCCTTTGTGCGGCTTTGTTGTTTTTGCCTCAGTGACTTTCCGAGTGATCCCGGTCTTTTTGCTCATGCCTGTTTCCTCTTGAGGATGGTGAGCGCTGGTGCGCGCGAGTCAGTTGCTGATACCTTATTTGCCGCTGCAATGAGTTGATCCAGTTCCGCTGCTGAGTAGTGACTGGTGATGCTTCCGTTCTTGTGCCCGAGCAACGCTTTGCGATCCTCTTCTGTCACCCCGGCCGCTCGCAACCTTCTGCCAAAGGTGTGCTTGAGGTCGTGGATGCGGACTCGCAAAAATCCGTCATGGGCCTTTCGCAGAAACTTCTCCCCCCATTTGGTCGCCGCTCTGATTCGCGCCTTCTTCCAGGCCGAGTCGTTCATGCGGTGAACCGTTGTCTCATTCCCTTCACCATCCGGCTTGCCGAACGGAAACACGAACAGCTTGTGCTTGCCGCGCTGCTGCTCAATAACCGATTTCGCAACGTCGTTCAGCACTACCAAGCGCTCATCCCGGTTCTTCACACCGGACTTCGCGCTTCGGCCGCCAAACCCAGCTGGAATCAGGAATACGCTTGTTCCCAGCTCCGGCACCGCAATCTCCCAATCCCATTGCAGCTTACAAACCTCCTGCTCGCGGCAACCGGTGTTCACCTTGAACATCGCCATCGTCTGCAGGTGGGCCGGCAACTCGGCGAACAGAATCGATTGCTCCTCCCACGACAGTGGGTAGGGCTTGCGGCAGTTCGTCTTTTCGTCCAGCAAGGAGATCATCGGCACCACGTCAAGCCACGGACGCCGCTCCTCATCCCGCCACTTCCTTGCGCACAAGTTCAAAACCCGAATGACGCGTTGCAGTGCGATATTCACAGTTCTGTTCGTGACCGGCTTTCCATTCTCCGGCTCAAGCTTCGACCGTATATAGGGTGCCAGCGCGTCATCGTCCACATGAGTGATTGGCATGTGCCCGATAAACGGATCAAGCTGTGACATGTAAGTGGCTGAAATATGGATCGAAGGCTGATTTCTCACTTCCATCAGGAAGCGGATAGAGGCCTCTCTCCACGTCCGAACCTGACGCACGCCGTACACCTTCCGCTGCCGCAGCTTTTCCAGCATGTGGATCAGGTACTGCTCGGCTTCCGCCCGGTCACAAGTGCCAGTACTTTCTTGAATTCGTTCTCCTCGGTATTTTTTGTCGATTTTCCAGATGCCGTTCGGCATTTTCTGGAGGCCGGTGATTGCTTTTTGGGCCATGCCGTTACTCCTGTGGCCCCGGCATGGCGCTCGCTGCGGGGCTGATTGTTGTCCTGATTGGCTGCCTTTTCAATCGCCTTGCTCTCGACGTAGGCATCCGCCCACGCGTCGAGCTCCAGCCGATCAAAGCCGACGCCTTGTTTTCCAATGGGAAATTCCCGCACGTTTGGGCGCACGGTCTTGTTGAATTCGTCACGACACATGCCCAGATAGCCGTAGGCATCACCTGCCCGGATGAACCGTGGCAGGATTGGTGCTACCTGGGCGGCAGATTTATTTGCCATAGAGGTACTGCTCCGGGCCGCGCTGGGCGGCGGAAGGGGTTAGGCGGATATCTTGCTGAGCGCTTCGTCGGCAACCTTCATCGCTGCTTGGGCGTCATTCACGTAGGCCGGATCGAATCCACCGCATAGGTGAATGCTTGCTTGGCAGGCTCGGAGGTTCTCGCGAGTCAGCTTTAGCGCCGAGACCAGTACTTCTTGATCGGCAGTCAGCTTGATTGCGTGCTGGCGGACTGAGTCGGCATCATCCATCCATTCCTCGGCCATAATCTCGAAGTGCTCGGCTGGCTCCCAGGGTGAAGGGATTACGTTTGTCACCCAGTCAGTCCACATTTCAACGCTTTCGCCCCGCGCGATCCGCTTGGCTTTCATCTCGTCGCCCAAGTCGCGGAGTTCTTTTGCCCGGCGCGCGGCGTCTTCCTTGTTCATGCATGGGTATTCTTCACCCGGTCCTACGCTATGAATGGCCCAAAGCTCAATTTTCGGCTCGGCCAGCCTGGTGCGAAGGTAGGTCACGATTGGGCGAATCGGGTCTTTCTCCTCCAGTTCGGCAAGGATCGATTCGACTGTCGCCCGCTCAATCGATAAAACCTCGACGGCGGGTGGCGAAGGTGCAGTCATGGCTGCAATCTGTTGTTCAATTGAGGGCATTATGAATCCTCGCCCGCCGATCACCGGCAGGCTCTGCGGGGAAGGGGGTTATCGCTTAGCGCTGCCTTTGATATCGCCTGACATCGTTTTCACGCTGCCGCCAATCGCGCCGCAGTTCACATCGCCGGACATGGTTCCGACGTCGCCGTTGACATCGCCGCATTCCACATCGCCGCTCATGGTCTTTACTCGGCCTGCAGAGCCTGAAACCTCAACCTTGCCCGATCCTGTCTCCACTGATTCTGCGTTGCCGTTCACCGTGACGACGACAGGCCCGACCAGATTGCCGCTTTGCTCGACACCATCGACGACCACCTTGTCGCCCACGATGCTGACGCTACTGCCTGTAAACGTTCGTCCGTCGATAGTGACGCTTGAGCCGCCTGTTCTGATTTTCATGCGCATGTCTCCGCCCGCCGATCACCGGCAGGCTCTGTAGGGAAGGGGGTTACGGGTACTGGCGGGAGATTCGGTCGGCGATGGCTTCCAGTTTCTCGGCCATGTAACTCATCTCGTTGTTGTCGCGGCGGGAGACGACAGGAGAGCGGGCGACATTGCGGCCCTCCAGGATTCGGGCTGCGATGCGGATCATCCCGGCCTCCAGCTTTCTGCGCAGCCAGCCTTTGCGCGGAATCACGGCGTCACCCGCTTGAACTCGACGACCCAGACCCACGGGTTGGCGTTCCAGTCGCCGCCGACGGATGTCCAGAGAAGCTCGAACGATTTGCGCGGGTCAGCGCTGTAGGTTTCGATTCCGTCAACGTGCCACCAATCACCCAGCGCAGCATGATCGGTGTAGAGGCGCACGCCCTCTGCCTTGGCTTGATCCTCGTTGATGCTCTGCAATCGCTCGACTCGCACGTCGGTGATCTCCAGCAGGATGCGGCTGACCCATCGCGGCATGTGAATGGATGAGCGCCAACGGCCTTCTTTGCCGCCGATCAAATCCTCTGACCAGCACGCAAATTGGTAGGGCTTCGAGCGCGAATCGTCGTAGTTGAATGCGCCGTCCTCATCGAGGAAGCTGGCATCTTCCATCAAGTCGCGCACGTCGCCGTCTGCTCGATAAGCGATGCCTGGTGCGCCCTGCAAGTTCACGTCTGACCACGTCTCTCGCACCCATAGATGGTCGCCGATTCGGCCATAGGGGCAATTCGAGGAAAGGCTGTGCCCGGGCATGACCGGCACGCTGGCGGCCCCTTTACCCCAGCCCGCACCGTAGACTTCCCAAAATCCTCCGTTCAGCACTGGCTGAACCTTCATTACTCGCCGCGTGACTGTCTTATGGCTGGACAGGATGGCGCGCACCATCGGCGCACTGAACAGGATCGGTCTTTCCTTGGCCTGGGTCATGGCGTCACCACCCGCCGCGCCCACTGCACGTATGGACCATCTTCGGTATCGAAAATTCCGAGCAGGAACCAGTCGTAGGCCGGTGGTTTTTCAGGCTCCCAGCCGAGGCAGTTGGCTGCGTCTTCCTCCCAGTAGGGGTGCGATTCAAGGTCGGAGTCCATGTGCCAGCCGACCACCTTCAGATGCTGACCATCAAGCCAGGCTTTGTAGGCGGCATGGTCTTCATCGAAATCAGGAATGTCTGGGTGATACCAGTAGCCGTCCTCGTCACGGACGACTTCGACAGCGCCTATCAACTTTTCTTCGGGCATGACTTAGTCCTTGCCGCAC
>NZ_CDRVEU010000009.1:0-295782 GCF_977070315.1 Plantibacter cousiniae (nom. nud.)
TTCCCACGCTGGAGCGTGAGGAACGATCATCACAACTATCGTGCGGCGCTCCGCGTCGCATGCCTTTCCGGACGCTCCGCGTCCTCTTGACGACGCAGAGCGTTGAGACCTGCATTCCCACGCTGAAGCGTGCGGAACGATCATCGCAACTATCGTGCGGCGCTCCGCGTCGCATGCCTTTCCGGACGCTCTGCGTCCTCTTGACGACGCAGAGCGTCGAGACCTGCATTCCCACGCTGGAGCGTGAGGAACGATCATCACAACTATCGTGCGGCGCTCCGCGTCGCATGCCTTTCCGGACGCTCTGCGTCCTCTTGGCGACGCAGAGCGTCGAGACCTGCATTCCTACGCTGGAGCGTGAGAACGATCATCGCAACTATCGTGCGGCGCTCCGCGTCGCATGCCGTTCCGGACGCTCCGCGTCCGCCCTCGAGGGGCTTACTTGAACGTCACAACCCCACCGGCCAAGGATTCGACCCGCGCCAGGGATTCAACGCGATAGCCCTGGGCGTCCAGCTCGGCGCGGCCGCCCTGGAAGGATTTTTCGATCACGATGCCCAGCCCGGCTACCGTGGCGCCGGCCTGTTTGATGATCGAGATCAGCGCCTGCGAAGCTTTGCCGTTGGCCAGGAAGTCATCGATGATCAGCACCTTGTCGTCGCTGCTCAGATGGCGCGGCGAGATTGCCACAGTGCTTTCCACCTGCTTGGTGAACGAGTACACGGTCGCCGACAGCAGGTTTTCGGTCAGGGTCAGGGACTGGTGCTTGCGGGCGAAGATCACCGGCACGCCCATTTTCAAGCCTGCCATGACTGCCGGCGCGATACCGGAAGCTTCGATGGTCACGATCTTGGTCACGCCAGCGTCGGCGAACAGTCGGGCGAATTCGTCGCCGATTTCCTTCATAAGGGCCGGATCGATCTGATGGTTGAGAAACGCATCGACCTTCAGCACCTGATCGGACAATACGATGCCTTCTTCGCGAATTTTCTTGTGCAGTGCTTCCACTTCAATTCCTTGGCTGCGCCATTGCGCAATAAATGATCAATATTGTGTCGGCTAGCGTTTCAGCATGGCGCGAATGTCGGCAAGCGCAGTGTTGCCGCGAACCGCTTTGACTTCCGTCGGGGTGTCGTCATTGCCTTCCCAGGCCAGATCGTCCGGGGGCAGCTCATCCAGAAAGCGGCTCGGCGCGCAGTCGATGATTTCACCATACTGCTTGCGCTTGGCGGCGAAGGTGAAGGCCAGGGTCTGCCGTGCGCGGGTGATGCCCACGTAGGCCAGGCGGCGCTCTTCTTCGATGGTGTCGGCTTCGATGCTGGAGCGGTGCGGCAGGATTTCTTCTTCCATGCCCATGATGAACACGTAAGGGAATTCCAGACCCTTGGAGGCGTGCAAGGTCATCATCTGCACACCTTCAGCTCCGTCTTCCTCTTCCTGCTGACGTTCGAGCATGTCGCGCAGGACCAGCTTGCCGATGGCTTCCTCGATGGTCATGCCACCTTCTTCGTCCTTCTCCAGCGTGTTTTTCAGCGCCTCGATCAGGAACCAGACGTTACTCATCCGGTAATCGGCAGCCTTTTCGCTGGAGCTGTTCTGCCGCAGCCAGTTCTCGTAGTCGATGTCCATGACCATGCTGCGCAGCGCGGCGATGGGATCGTTCTGCGCGCACTGCTGACGCACGCCGTCCATCCAGCGCTTGAAGCGTTGCAAACGGTCGGTGAATCGGCTGTCCAGATGCTCGCCCAGGCCGATCTCGTCGGTGGCGGCGTACATCGACACTTTGCGCTCGGTGGCGTAATTACCGAGCTTTTCCAGCGTGGTCGAGCCGATCTCGCGACGCGGAACGTTGATCACCCGCAGGAAGGCGTTATCGTCGTCCGGGTTCACCAGCAGCCGGAAATAGGCCATCAGGTCCTTCACTTCCTGACGACCGAAAAAGCTGTTGCCGCCCGACAGTCGATACGGCACCTGGTGGTGCTGCAATTTCAGCTCGATCAGCTTGGCCTGGTAGTTGCCGCGATAGAGGATGGCGAAATCGCTGTACGGGCGGTCGGTGCGCAGGTGCAGGGTGAGGATTTCCATGGCCACCCGCTCGGCCTCGGCGTCTTCGTTACGGCAGCGGATCACGCGGATCTCGTCGCCATGGCCCATCTCGGACCACAGTTGTTTTTCGAAGGCGTGCGGGTTGTTGGAGATCAGCACGTTGGCGCAGCGCAGGATTCGGCTGGTGGAACGGTAGTTCTGCTCCAGCATGACCACTTTCAACGACGGGTAGTCGTCCTTGAGCAGCATCAGGTTTTCCGGCCGCGCACCACGCCAGGCGTAGATCGACTGGTCGTCGTCGCCCACCACGGTGAACTGATGGCGCGTGCCGATCAGCAGCTTCACCAGCAGGTACTGGCTGGCGTTGGTGTCCTGATATTCGTCGACCAGCAGGTAACGCACCTTGTTCTGCCACTTTTCCAGGATGTCAGCGTGTTCCTGGAACAGCTTGACCGGCAACAGAATCAGATCGTCGAAGTCCACGGCGTTGTACGCCTTGAGCGTGCGCTGATAGTGGGTGTAGACGATGGCGGCGGTCTGTTCTTTGGGATTGCGGGCGTTTTCCAGCGCCTCGGCGGGCAGGATCAGGTCGTTTTTCCATGAGCCGATCATGTTCTTGATTTCGTCGACGCCGTCGTCGCCGGAATACTCTTTCTGCATGATGTCGGTCATCAGCGCCTTGACGTCGGTCTCGTCAAAGATCGAGAAGCCCGGTTTGTAGCCCAGCCGCGTGTGCTCCTTGCGGATGATGTTCAGACCCAGGTTGTGGAAGGTCGAAACCGTCAGGCCACGTCCTTCGCCGCCTCTGAGCAGCGTGCCAACCCGCTCTTTCATCTCGCGCGCGGCCTTGTTGGTAAAGGTCATGGCGACAATGTACTGGGCACGAATACCGCAGTTCTGGATCAGATGAGCGATCTTGCGGGTGATCACGCTGGTCTTGCCGGAACCGGCACCGGCGAGCACCAAAAGAGGGCCGCCGACGTAGTTCACGGCTTCCTGCTGCCGGGGATTGAGTCGGGACATGGCGATATGAAGAGTCGTCTGCAAAAAAGGTCGGGCATTTTAACAGGCCCACGGCTTTGTGCAGTGCTCATCGTCGTCGGACAGTGACAGCTATCTAATTCTTCTGTTTTTGTTACATTTGCGCCGCGACGCGCGATACGTGTATTTGTCGCGCTCCTGCGAGAGTGCGGCCACCGGTTTTTCCTTTGCACTTAGGAAGTTAGATTGCCTACACCTGTCGAACCCTTGCGATTGCTGTTATTGGCGCACGAGCCCTTCTGGCAGGCGCTGCTTAGCGGCTGCCTCACTGCGCCGGGAAGCAACGTGATACTTCTGCATGGCGCGAACTGGGACGTTTTCAGCGCCCGATACGCTAACGAGCGCAATACCGTGCTGCTGACCACCCCTGATCTGCAGCCCAGGACCGGGGCCTGCCTGTTGCCTACCGTGGTGCTGCTCGAGACCGAACCATTGGTCGGACCGACCGGCGTCAGTGACTGGCTGGTGCGCGATGCCTTGACCGGTGACACGCTTCGGCGCTGCCTGCGCTATGTCCACGAGCGCAGTCGCCTGGAAGACAGCCTGCGACGCCTGGTCGGCCAGGACCCGTTGACCGGCATAGCCAACCGCCAGGGATTTCAGGCGCTGCTCTCGGCGCGCTTGAGCGAAGGCGGCAGTGTTGCGCTGGGGCATCTGGACCTGGACAATTTTCGCCGCGCCAACGATGCACTGGGGCATCAGGCCGGTGACCGGCTGATCCTGCAAGTCGTGGCGCGCTTGAAAAACCAGCTCGATGCCGGTGATCAGATCGCCCGCCTGGGGGGCGACGAATTCGCCCTGTTGATTGACACCCGAGCAACCCCCGAACGTGCCCTGCAAATGGCCGAACGTATCACTGACGTGCTGGCCGAACCCTATTGGGTCGATGGCGAAAGCCTGCTGCTGGGTTGCAGCCTGGGCATTGCGCATTCGCAAGCCCAGCCCGAAGCCGACCCGCTGATGTGGCATGCGCATATCGCCATGCGTCAGGCCAAGAGCATGCAGGGCTGTACCTATCACCTGTTCGACGAGCGCATCAACCGCAACGCCCGCAGCCTCGCCGATCTGGAAGGTGAACTGCGACGCGCCTTGCGCCGCGATGAGCTGGAACTGCATTACCAGCCGCGTCTGTGCCTGGACAGCGGGCGTATTGTCGGCCTGGAAGCGCTGGTGCGCTGGCGCCATCAGCAACGCGGGCTGCTGCCGCCCAGCGAATTCGTGCCACTGGCCGAGCAAAGCGGACTGATCGTGCCGCTCGGCTACTGGGTCATCTTCCGCGCACTGCGTGACATGCAGGCCCTGCGCGAACAAGGCTTTGCCCCACTGCACATGGCGATCAATCTGTCGTTCCGGCAGTTTCAGGACAGCCAGCTGCTGCCGACCTTGAATCGCCTCATCGCGGAACACGATGTCGACGCGCGCTGGCTGGAATTCGAACTGACCGAAACCGCCGTCATGCGGCGCAGCGACCAGGTCCGGCAGACCATGGACGCATTGCGGCAACTGGGCGTGCGCTTTTCGCTGGATGATTTCGGCACCGGCTATTCGTCGTTCATGCACCTCAACAGCCTGCCCATCGCGCTGCTCAAGATCGACATGGGCTTTGTCGCGCAGATGGAGTTACGCGAAGAGAACCGCAAGCTGGTCAACGCCATGATCAATCTGGCGCACAACCTGAACCTGGAAGTAGTCGCCGAGGGCGTGGAAACCGCCGGGCAACTGGAGTTGCTGCGCAGTTTCGGCTGCAATCAGGTGCAAGGCTATCTGATCAGCAGGCCACTGCCGGTGGAAGAACTGGTGACCTATCTGCGCTCGCAAGCCGTGCACGCAGATACATCCAGATCCGGGTGACGGTGCGCCGGATCAGCCCGGCACCGCCACCCCGGCCGCGTCCCGACGCAACAGCCGAGCCGTCTTCCATTCGAACGCGTAGGTCAGCGCCACGGCCGAGCAGAACAGGCCCAGCGCCAGCCCCCACCACACGCCCGAAGCGCCGGCATCGGTAGAGAAACCGAGCAACCACGCGGCAGGCGCGGCGATCAGCCAGTAGCAACCCAGGCCGATCAGGAAGGTGGTGCGTGCATCCTTGAGCCCACGAATGGCGCCCATGGCAATGGTCTGGGTGCCGTCGAAGAACTCGAACAGGGCGGCAATGGCCAGCAGTTTTGCCGCCAGTACGACGATCTCGGCAAACGCCGGGTCGTTGATATCCAGAAACAGACCGATGACCAGATGCGGTGCCAGCCAGAACAGCAGCCCGAACATCAGCATCACACAGCCGCCAAAACCGATGCCCAGACGACCGGCCATGCGCACCATCACCAGGTTGCCCGCGCCATAATGCTGGCCGATACGCATGGTGACCGCATAGGACATCCCCACCGGAACCATGAACGCCATGGACACGGTCTGCAGGGCGATCTGGTGCGCCGCCATCTGCGTGCTGCCCATCGCGCCCATGCAGAACGCGGCAAAGGTGAACAGGCCGACTTCCACTGCATAGGTTCCGCCAATCGGCAGACCGAGCCGCCACAGCTCGCCCAGATGACTGCGCGACAGTTTCGAAAGCCCCTTTCTGATCGGGTACGCCGCGTAAGCCGGATGCCACCTGATATGCAGCGCCAGGGCCAGGGCCATGCAGTTGGTGACGATCGCGGTGACCAGCCCGATCCCCATCAGCCCGAGGTTGGGCAGTCCCAGCCATTGATGGATCAATGCGTAATTGAGCACGAAGTTCGCTGCCGCACCGGCCAGGCTGATGGTCATCACCGGCCCCGCGCGACCCAGTGCGCTGGTGAAGCCGCGCAATGCCATGAAGCTGAGCAGGCCGGGCAGGGCGAAGGCCAAGGTGATCAGAAATTGAGCCGCCATATGCACGTTGGCTTCGGCCTGACCGAACTGCAACAGGATGGGTTCGAGGTTCCACAGCAACAGCGCGGCAACCAGCGCCATGCCCCAGGCCAGCCACAGACCGGCTTGGGTCAGACGGGTCGCGCCTTCAGCGTCACCAGCACCGTGACGGATCGAGACCAGCGTACCGACCGCTGCCATCACGCCGACGCAAAAGAACGACACAAAGCTGTACGTGGCAGCGCCCAGACCACCGCCCGCCAAAGCCTCCGGTCCGATCTTGCCCATCATCACGGTGTCGGTGAAGACCATCAGCATGTGCGCCATCTGTGACGCAATCAGCGGCCCCGCCAGGCGCAGGATGATCCAGAGTTCTTTGAGGGCGGACGGCTGCATGGTGACGGTGCTCTACGGCAAAGGGACGATTGAGCGACGTATTCTGGGCAGTTGCTCGACTAAACACAAAACGATAAATCCGATGCTCAGCATGACTAAAACTCATCTGAAGCAATTTTCAGCATTTGCAGTAAAGTAGCCGTTCATCGTCCGCAGGAAGCGCCCCATGCCTCGCAGTCTCCCCCCTCTTTATGCACTAAGGGCTTTTGAAGCGGCTGCGCGGCATACCTCGTTTACCCGCGCAGCCGAGGAACTTTCGATCACCCAAAGTGCAGTAAGCCGTCATATTCGTACGCTGGAAGAGCACTTTGCCTGCCGCTTGTTTCAGCGTAACGGGCGTAACTTGCAGCTCACCGAATCGGCACGCGCGCTGTTGCCCGGTGTGCGCGATGGGTTCCTGGCAATGGAACGCGCCTGCAGCACCTTGCAGACCGAGGAGGGCATTCTGCGCATGAAAGCCCCGTCGACCCTGACCATGCGCTGGCTGCTCGCGCGGCTCAGCCGTTTCCGTCACCTGCAGGTGGGCAACGAAGTGCAACTGACCAGCGCGTGGATGGAAATCGATGCGGTGGACTTTACCCAGGAGCCTTTTGACTGCGCGATTCTGCTCAGCCAGGGTCATTTCCCGTCGGACTGGGACGCCACATTATTGTTTCCCGAGCTGCTGATTCCGGTCGGCGCACCCACGTTGTTGCAGGACCCTCCATGGGACGTGGAGCGGCTGGCAAAGGCTGAATTGCTGCACCCCACTCCTGATCGTCGTGACTGGCGCACCTGGCTGAACCGCATGGGTCTGGCCGATCAGGTGTCGCTCAAAGGCGGGCAAGTATTCGACACCCTTGAGCTGGGAATGATTGCCGCCGCACGTGGCTACGGTGTGTCGATGGGTGATCTGCTGATGGTCGCCGAGGACGTGGCACAGGCCCGTCTGAGTCTGCCGTGGCGCACGGCGGTGTTCAGTGGCGAAAACTATTATCTGGTCTGGCCGCGTACAAGGCCCGGCGCAGAGCGGTTGCGACGCCTCAGCGATTTTCTCAAGGCGGAGGTGGGCGCCATGAAGTTGCCGTTAGTTGAAGTACTCTATTAAAATTTAGTTTAGTATTGAACTGCCATCATTTGTTAATGTCTCGCTCCGCTCTCAAGTAACGACCTTGATGGCCGAAGCATTGCTTAACGATTGCTCGTTCAAACGGCGTAAAACACCAACTAAATCTATCAGCTGAATGATAAGCCACGGACCCGGCAACTCCAATCATTCGGCACGGAGTCTCTATGTCCAAGCCTCGTACCCGAATTGCTTCGCAACTTGGTATTGCTCTGGCCGTGATCCTGGCGGTGGTTATCAGTGGTAGTACCCTGTTCGCGTTGAGGTCTCTGGACGCGTCCAACCTGGTCATTCGTGAAGAGCACATGTCGAGTGAAGCCAGGCTCCTCGCTGACCAGCTCAACACCTTCCACAGCACGCTGCGCGACAGCACTCAGCGCCTGAGTGGACTGTTCGAAAAACGCTTCGCCGATGGCCTGAGCCTGCAACCCGACAAGCCGGTCACGGTGGCGGGCACGTCCACGCCAGGCCTGTTCCTGCGTGATGCCGTGCTGAACAACGACTTTACCGAAGTCGACGAATTCCGCTCGATGACCGCAGGTGTGGCAACCATTTTCGTGCGCAGCGGCGACGACTTCATCCGTATCAGCACCTCCCTGAGCAAGCAGGATGGCACGCGCGCCATCGGCACGGTACTGGATCGCAAGGGCGCAGCCTACGAGCGTCTGATGGCCGGGCAGAGCTATGTCGGCAAGGCGGTGTTGTTCGATCGCTACTACATGACCCAGTACAGCCCGGTTCGCGACAGCAGCGGCAAGATCATTGCGGCGCTGTTTGTAGGGTTCGATTACACCGATGCACAGAAGACCCAGTTCGATAACCTCAAGAGCTTCCGTATCGGCTCTACCGGCTCGCTGGCGCTGCTCGACGACAAGGGCACCTGGCTGGTGCCACCGGCAGGCGTCAAATCCCTCGACGGTGCCGCGAAGTCAGTGGCCGACCTTGCCAGCAAGCCGGGCAAGGCGCAGTTCTGGGATGACGGTGATGACAACTATTACAGCGTCGGCCAGCCGTTCGCTGGCGGCCCTTGGACCGTCATCGCCAGCATGCCGCGCAAGGAAATCAGTGAAGTGACCTGGCACGTCGGCACGCAACTGGCGATCGGCAGTCTGCTGGCCATGCTGATCGCGGTGATCAGTGCCATCTGGCTGTTGCGCAGCAAGCTGCGTCCACTGTCCGAACTGGTACGCCAGGCCGACGCACTGGGTGCAGGCGACCTCAGCGTACGCCTGAATGTGACCAGCAATGACGAGATCGGGCAGTTGTCGGGCAGCTTCAACAAGATGAGCGAAGCGTTGTCATCGATGGTCGCGCATATCCGTACTGCGGCGCAGGAAGTCAGCACCCGCGCCAACGCATTGTCCGGCCTGTCGGGCGGTGCGTTCGAGGGCATGGAGCAGCAATCCGGCGAGATCACCAGCATGGCCGGTGCGGTCGAAGAGTTCAGCGCCACGTCGATGAACATCGCCGACAACATGGGCAATACCGAACGACTGGCACAGGAAAATGCCCAGCAGACACGCATTGGTCGTACTTCGATGGAAGAGGCTTCGTCGTCGCTGCAACAGATCGCCACTTCGCTGAGCAGCACCGCGAAAGTCATCGACACGCTGGGTCAGCGCTCGCAGGAAATCGGCAGCATCGTCGGGGTGATTACCTCGATTGCCGACCAGACCAACCTGCTCGCGCTCAACGCTGCCATCGAGGCCGCACGCGCCGGTGAGCAGGGTCGCGGCTTTGCCGTGGTGGCTGACGAAGTCCGCAGCCTGGCCTCGCGCACCCGTGAAGCCACCGATGAGATTTCCGGCATGATCGCCAGCATCCAGCAAGAAACCGGAAACGCCATCAGCACCATGCAGCAGGGCAACACACTGATGCAGGAAGGCCTGTCGCTCAACGCCAAAGTGGCCTCCGCACTGGCCCAGATCGACGAGCAAAGCCGCTCGGCCGGTCACCAGTTCGCCGCTATCACCACCGCCACCCAGGAACAAAGCAGCACCGCGACCATGCTCAGCAGCAACCTGCAAAGCATCGCCATGGCCAACAGCGAACAGCGCCAGGTCATGTCCAACCTCGCCATCACTGCCCAGGAGCTGAATGGCCTGGCTACAGAACTGCGTCACGAGGTTGACCGGTTCCGATAAGACTGACCGAACAGTGTGCCAATGCTCAGCGTTGGCACGCTGTACCAGACGCTTGCGTCAGGTTCTGAATACCCGCCAAAGCCTGCTATGCAGCTACAGGCGCCACTCGTGTCACCAAGCGTTTCTGGTCAGTTTGCAGGATTAAAGGCCAGGCACTCGACCCCCCCTATACTCCTCCTACACCCCAATGCGGATGCTTCAACAGGATCTACGGTAAACCCCGCCTCCCTAACCATCGTCAAGGATCCAGACAATGAAGCAATATGTTGAAAACTATCAGCCTACAGAAGGCTTCGCGCCTGCAACCGGCCATGTGGAAGGCGACTCGGTCTCTCCCAAGGCGATGATTTTCCATATCCTGAAAGACCTCAGCAGCGATGTTGAAGTGCTGGATATCGGGTTCGGCTCTGGAACACTGGGCGCGTTGATCAAGGCAAACCCGGACACGGCGCACTGGTCGGTGGACGGCATCGATGGCTGGGAAGCCAACTGCCAGAATTCGCAGCTGCATGAGAACGCTACCTACCGCAACATCTGGCACGGCCTTGCTCAAGAGCTGTCATCCGAGCGGCTGGCCCAGTACCGGATAATCTGTCTGCTGGATGTCGTCGAGCATCTGACAGCCGATACGGCGAGATGGCTGGTGCGCACATTGCTTTCCAGCCTGGGGCCGGATGCCTATCTGTTCATCAGCACGCCACTGTGGTTTTACCCGCAAGAAACTCAACAGACCGGCGATCTTGAGGAACACCTGATCGGCGTGCCTGCTTCGTCGATGATGGCGCTGTGTCCGCATCTGTATGCAGTCAATCAGCCGCTCATCGGCGGGTTCGTGTTCAGTCGCCGCAGCCTGGATTTCGTGGAGTTCTTCCAGCCCACAGCAGATAAATCGTTTTCGTATGAAAAAGGCATGCACGTCGCAAAGGCCGTCGGTATGAAACTCGACCCTAACGTTGCGTACACTATGGATTGACCCTGTAACGTTTCCGCCGCCTGCGGGCGGCAGGGCGGGTGAACAGCCATGAGGCACATGCGACGGGTTCATGGCGAATGCCCGAGCAATATCAAAATACTGATTTATGACACTTTTATTTCAATGAAATCCGCGCTGTGCGATGCTGGCGCCAAGGCCCATGGCCGACTAAAAGCTTAGTAGAGCGTTTCATCCATCCCCGCTCGCTACACGCTGCATCTTTCAATTCATCGCCTGTATAGGCAAACCTCAGGGGGCTTTTCGCATGCTGACCCTGCTCGATTTGCTATCCGCCGTCGCCCTGCTGATCTGGGGCACGCATATCGTGCGCACTGGCATCCTTCGTGTTTACGGTACACAACTTCGTCGTGTGCTCAGCCAGAACATGTCCAAACGACCGCTGGCGTTCATAGCTGGCATTCTGGTGACGGCACTGGTGCAGAGCAGCAACGCCACCGCCATGCTGGTGACGTCGTTTGTCGGCCAAGGGCTGATGACGCTGACGCCTGCGCTGGTGATCATGCTTGGCGCCGATGTCGGCACCGCCCTGATGTCTCGCGTGCTGACCTTCGATCTGTCATGGCTGTCGCCGCTGCTGATCTTCCTTGGCGTAGTGTTTTTCCTGTCGCGCAAGCAGACCCGTGCCGGTCAACTGGGACGGGTCGGTATCGGCCTGGGCCTGATCGTGCTGGCCTTGCAGCTGATCGTCGCGGCTGCCGCACCGATCACCCAGGCGGCGGGGGTCAAGGTGCTGTTCGCCTCGCTGACCGGCGACCTGTTGCTGGATGCGCTGGTGGGCGCCATGTTCGCGCTGATCTCCTATTCCAGCCTGGCGGCAGTGCTGCTGACGGCCACATTGGCAGGCACCGAAGTCATTGGCTTGCCGGTGGCGATCGGCCTGGTGATCGGGGCCAACATCGGCAGCGGCCTGCTGGCCTTCCTCAGTACCAGCATGCAGAACGTTGCCGGCCGGCAGGTGGCACTGGGCAGTCTGCTGTACAAACTGTTCGGCCTGCTGCTGATTTTTCCGGTGCTCGATCCGCTGGTTGCCTGGATCGACACGCTGGGCTTTAGTCCGCAGGAACTGGTGATCGGCTTTCACCTGCTCTACAACACGGTGCGCTGCCTGATCATGCTGCCAACCGTGGCCCCGATGGCGCGGTTGTGCTCGTATCTGCTGCCCCAGCAGAACGAAGTCGGCGGCCTGGCCAAACCGCGTCATCTGGACCTGACCGCCCTGTCGACGCCCAGCCTTGCGCTGGCCAACGCGGTGCGCGAAACCCTGCGTATGGGCGACCTTATCGAAAGCATGCTCGCCTCGATGCTGGCGGTACTGCGCGGCACGCAAACGGCGGTGACCCAGGAAGTGCGCCGCCTCAACGATGACGTCGAAGCGCTGTACAGCGCGATCAAGCTGTACCTGGCGCAGATGCCGCGTGAAGACCTCGGCGAGCACGACAACCGGCGCTGGGCCGAGATCATCGAACTGACCATCAACCTGGAGCTGGCCAGCGGCCTGATCGAACGCATGTTGCGCAAGATCCAGCAGCAGAAGACGGCACATCGCCGGTCTTTCTCTGAAGTCGGTCTTGAAGAACTTGCGGATCTGCAGATTCAATTACAGTCGAACCTGCGCCTGGGCCTTTCGGTGTTCCTCAGCGGCGATCACGAAAGCGCGCGTCAGTTGTTGCGCGAGAAGCGCCAGTTCAGGGCCGAGGAGCGACGCCTGGCGCACGCCCACGTCAGCCGGCTGCGCAACAAGGTGGTCCAGAGTATCGAAACCAGTTCGCTGCACCTGGAACTGATTGCCGACATGAAGCGTCTGAACTCGCTGTTTTGCAGCAGCGCTTACGTGGTGCTGGAAACCGCTGACACAGGAGCCTTGTCGAGCGAGGTCGAGGCCGACAGATCGCTATGAACGTAAGGGCCGAGGTGAAGTCTGTTAAACATACCGGCCCGCCAGGAAAGCTGTTTTATGCGTTGCCTGCTGTTCGCTTGTCTGCTCCTCGGTTCACTTCCCTCATTCGCCCTTGACCGTCTTCAGGTCGAGGGCTATCTGCTGCCCAATGGTTTGCAAGTCATTCTCAAACCCGGTTATGACAAGGGTCACGTCGCCATCCGCCTGGTGGTAGGTATCGGCTTCGATGACTTCCCGTGCCAGGACAAGGAACTGCCGCATCTGCTGGAACACCTGCTGTTCAGCGGCGTGGATGACAGCGGTGAAGGCGGGCTGGAGGAGCGTATGCAGGCACTGGGCGGCGAGTGGAATGCCTTCACCAGCAACGCCGACACCACCTTCGTGATCGAAGCGCCTGCGCGCAACCAGCGCAAGGTGCTCGACCTGCTGCTGGAGATCATGACCAAAACCGAGCTGAGCCAGGCGCGGCTGGACGGCGTCAAACGCGTGGTCGAACGCGAAGATGGCGGGCATTTTTCGCACTTGCAGCGCCTGCTTGACCGGCGTGATTCCGGGCGCAGCGCCAGCAGCCAGCTGGCCGTGGAGCTGGGCCTCAAATGCGCTGAACGTCCCGAGGTGGACGGCATCCAGCTGGAGCATATCGAAGACATCTTCGCCAACTGGTACGCCCCCAACAACATGACGCTGATTGTGGTGGGTGATCTGGACAAGCTGCTGCCAGCCTATCTGGAGCGCACCTACGGCAAGCTCGCCCCCACCGACCCGATCGACCACCCGCCACTGGCGCAGGGAAGCGGCTCGGCCGAACCGCGCCGCGAGCTTGAGCGCGGCGGGCTGGGCGAGAGCGCCAAGCTGCACCTGATCTACCCAGAGCCGCAGCTCGACGACCAGCACGACGAAACCTGGGAACTGGTCAAAGCCTATCTGGACTGGGCGCTCTACACTGAGCTGCGCCTGAAACACAGTTTGTCCTACGGCCCCTCGGCAGAGCGCGAAGTGTTCGGCGATGTCGGGTTTTTGAGCCTGAACGCCGATGTCGAACGTGACGATGCCGATGAAGCCGAGCGCGACATTCGCGGTCTGGTCGAGCGCCTGCAAAAAGACGGCATGCAACCCGCTACGTTTGCGCGGCTGCAACAGCTCGCCATTGACCGGCAGTCATGGGCCACACAAGGCAATAGCGCGCTGGCCGACTACTATTGGAGCGCGCTCAACGATTATGAAAACGGGCGGTTCGAGGATCCGGCCAAACGGATCAAGGCGGTGAAGCTGGAAACGGCCAATCAGGCGATGCGCCAATTGCTTGCCCAGCCGGGTTACATGCGCATTGAAAAGCCACTGTTCAGTTATGACGGTCTGTATTGGCTGATTGGCGGAGTACTGGGTTTCATGGCACTGCTGGCCCTGTGGCGCTGGCGTGTACGCAGCAAATAGAATCCTGACACCGAACTGCACCCCGGGTGCAGGCTCCGCGCTGCGTTTGTTACACAGCGCGTTTTTTGTATGAACAGAACCGAGTGACCCCTCCGATGCTTGACGTGAATCGCTATGTGACACCCGTGCTCAACTTGATGCAGCGCTACCCGGGGCTCATTGCAGCGTTTGGTTTCGTTTCCGGTATCGCCAGTTTCATTCTGGTCGATCGCCAGGCAGGACTGGCCACCTGGATTGCCGTGGTGATGCTGATCAGCTGGCTGTGGCTGATGGTCGAAAACACCATGGTCGGGTTGCTCAACAAGGCGCTGGGCCGCGAGATTCCGCAGGGCTTGCTGCGCTACGGCACGCAGATGATCCATCAGGAAAGCCTGTTCTTCGTGCTGCCGTTCTTTTTCATTACCACCACCTGGAACAGTGGTCAGGCGGTGTTCACTGCGGTGCTCGGCGCCGCCGGTTTGATTTCGATCATCGACCCCCTCTACTACAAATGGCTGGCGCCCAGACGCTGGCTGTTCATGACGCTGCACACTCTGACGCTGTTCGCGGCACTGCTGACCGCGCTGCCGATCATCCTGCACCTGACCACCGCCGAGAGTTACAAACTGGCGCTGGGCGTGGCGATGCTGCTGTCGGCGCCCAGCCTGATGTCCAACTTCCCGCTCAACACCTGGCGCAGCGCACTGGCCGTGATCAGCATCATCCTGGCCATCGGCGCGGCGGGCTGGTTGCTACGCTCCTGGGTGCCGCCTGCGACGCTGTGGTTGACTGAAGTGGCGGTGAGCCCGGACTTCGATAACAAGAACCGTACGCCGGGCGACAGTATTTCGCTGATCAGCGCCAAGCAGCTGCGCAACGGCGGCCTGTATGCGTACACCGCCATCAATGCGCCGCGCGGGCTGGACGAGCGTATCTACCATGTGTGGTGGCATGAAGGCGAAGAGATGGACCGCATCGCGCTGGATATCCACGGCGGCCGTAAGGAAGGCTATCGCGCCTGGACGCGCAAGCAAAACTTCCCGGAGGACGTGACAGGACGCTGGCAGGTGAGGGTGCTGACCGAGGACGGCCAGATGATCGGCGTGCTGCGTTTTGTCGTCACTGACAATGACCAGCCAGCAGTCAAGCGACCTACCGGGCGGATAATCAAGCTCAAGCCGGGCGGCGACTCGGCCGAAGAGACTACGCCTGAGTCCGCACCGGCTGATGAGCCGAAGCAGGAGAAGCAGGAGGCTGCGCCTGCCGAAGCAGCCCCCGCGGAGTCTGCGCCTCAGGCTCCGGCGCAGTAATGTTTCAGGTCGCGGTCGCGCCGAAGAACCAGTAGCAGACGAAGATCGCGGCCACGACACCGGAAAACTCGGCCAGCAGCGCGCAGCCCACCGCATGGCGAGCGCGCTGAATGCCCACGGCGCCGAAGTACACGGCAAGGACGTAGAACGTGGTCTCGGTGCTGCCCTGAATCGTGGCAGCGGCCAATGCAGCGAAGCTGTCCACGCCCTGGGTCTGCATGGTTTCGATTAACAGGGCACGGGCGGCGCTGCCCGAGAAGGGTTTGACCATCGCGGTCGGCAACGCATCGACGAAGCGCGTGTCCAGCCCCAGCCACTGCACCAGATGCCGAATGCCTTCCAAGCCGAAGTCCAGCGCGCCGGATGCGCGCAGCACGCCCACTGCACAGAGCATGGCGACCAGATAAGGCAGCAGGCTCTTGGCGACGTCGAAACCTTCCTTCGCACCTTCGACGAAGGCCTCGTAGACCAGTACCTTGCGTAGCGTGCCGATGATCAGAAACATCATGATCAGGCCGAACAGCGTGAGGTTGCCCAGAATCGACGACAGACCCGCCAGCGCAGCCGCCGACAGCGTGCCGAGAAAGGCCATGAAGGTGCCCAGCAGCAGGGCGCCGGGGATGAGGTAGGCGAGCACCACCGGGTCCCACAAGCGCAGACGCTGCATGAACGCGACCGACAGCAGGCCGACGATGGTCGAGACACTGGTGGCCAGCAGGATCGGCAGGAATACCAGGGTCGGGTCAGGCGCACCTTGCTGGGCGCGGTACATGAAGATCGTCACCGGCAGCAGGGTCAGGGATGAGGCGTTGAGCACCAGAAACAGGATCTGCGCGTTACTGGCGGCGGTCTTGCTCGGGTTGAGTTCCTGTAGCGAGCGCATGGCCTTCAGGCCAATCGGCGTGGCGGCGTTGTCGAGACCCAGCGCGTTGGCGGCGAAGTTGAGGGTGATCAGCCCCAGCGCAGGGTGGCCGGGCGGCACCTCCGGCATCAGGCGCAGAAACAGCGGCCCGAGGACCTTGGCCAGCCAGTCGACGATGCCGGCCTTCTCGGCGATGCGCAAAAAGCCCAACCACAGGGTCAGTGTGCCGAACAGCAGAACCATGACCTCGACCGACAGCTTGGCCATGGCAAAGATACTTTCGACCATCGCCGCAAAAATGCCGGCGTTGCCGCCCACCAGCCACTGCACCAGCGCGGAAATCGTCGCCACGACAAAAAAACCAAGCCACAGGCCATTGAGCATCGGATAAGTCCCCCACAAGAAGCGGGGATGATAGCGGCGGGGTGCGCCGGAGGGAAATCGGCAGGTGCTGAAAGAGTCGTAGGAGCGATAGGTGCACGAGAACACGGTCGTTTTGTGACGCTCTGCGGCGCACATTCAGGATAGGACGCAGAGCGTCCAGAACAGCATTCCTACGCGGAGCATGGGAACGATGAAACCTTGAGATCACTATCGTGCCAATGCTCTGCGTTGGCATGCAGGTCGTGACGCTCTGCGTCACATATCCGTTGCGCTACGCACGCTCAGGATAGGACGCGGAGCGTCCAGAACGGCATTCCCACGCGGAGCATGGGAACGATGGAATCCTTCACACATCCGGGCCGCGGCGCACCCTCAGGATCGGCATTCCCACGCGGGGCGTGGGAATGATGATCAGGGGCTATGCGGGGTATCTTCAGCGCCCGGCCAGCAGCTCCTGGCCGCGAACGACGGCAGCGCGGACCTGTTCGGGGGCGGTGCCGCCGATGTGATTACGGGCATTCACCGAACCTTCCAGGGTCAGCACGGCGAAGACGTCCTGTTCGATCTGGTTGCTGAACTGACGCAGCTCTTCCAGGCTCATCTCTGCCAGGTCCTTGCCGGTTTCCACACCGTATTTCACCGCGTGACCGACGATCTCATGGCAGTCACGGAACGGCAGACCACGGCGGACCAGATAGTCGGCCAGATCGGTGGCGGTCGAGAAGCCGCGCAGCGCTGCTTCACGCATCATCGCGTGCTTGGGCTTGATCGCAGGGATCATGTCGGCGAATGCACGCAACGAATCACGCAGCGTATCGGCGGCGTCGAACAGCGGTTCCTTGTCTTCCTGGTTGTCCTTGTTGTAAGCCAGGGGCTGGCCTTTCATCAGGGTCAGCAGGCCCATCAGGGCACCGAACACGCGGCCGCTCTTGCCGCGAACCAGTTCAGGAACATCGGGGTTCTTCTTTTGCGGCATGATCGAGCTGCCGGTGCAGAAGCGGTCCGGCAGGTCGATGAACTGGAACTGCGCACTGGTCCAGAGCACCAGCTCTTCCGAAAAGCGCGACAGGTGCATCATTGCGATGGATGCAGCCGAGCAGAATTCGATGGCGAAGTCGCGATCCGATACGCCGTCCAGCGAGTTGCCTCCCACCACCTCGAAGCCCAGCAGTGTGCAGGTCAGCTCGCGGTCGATCGGGTAGGTAGTGCCCGCCAGCGCCGCGCTGCCCAGCGGCATGCGGTTGAGACGCTTGCGGCAATCCACCAGACGCTCGTAGTCGCGGCTGAGCATTTCGAACCAGGCCAGCATATGGTGACCGAATGTTACCGGCTGGGCCGTCTGCAAGTGGGTGAAACCGGGCATGATGGTTTCAGCTTCACGCTCGGCCTGGCCCAGCAGGCCTTGCTGCAGACGTGTGATTTCGCTGAGGATAAGGTCGATTTCGTCGCGCAGCCACAGACGGATATCGGTGGCGACCTGATCGTTGCGGCTGCGACCGGTGTGCAGCTTCTTGCCGGTGATACCGATGCGGTCGGTCAGGCGTGCTTCAATGTTCATGTGCACGTCTTCCAGATCGACGCGCCAGTCGAACTGGCTAGCCTCGATCTCGGCCTGGATGGTGTTCAGGCCGTCAACGATGGTATCGCGCTCGGCGTCGGTCAGTACGCCCACCTTGGCCAGCATCGTAGCGTGGGCGATGGAGCCCATGATGTCATGGCGATACAGGCGTTGATCGAAGGTGACGGAGGCAGTGAAACGCGCGACAAACGCGTCGACGGGTTCACTGAAGCGGCCGCCCCAGGACTGGTTGGTCTTGTCGGTGCTCATGGATTCGCTCGTTGCTGACTGAAAGTGACGTGCCCGATACCTGGCACAAGAACGAACGCGATGATAACAGGGTTGATGCATTTTTATCCCCGGACAGCTTGCCGCTGACGAGGCCAGGGCAGAGACTGGAGCCATGCGAATCGAACCTGTGAAACATGATGCCCGGCCCGCGCCCGGCAAAGACTTTTTCCTCCCTGAACTGTGCCTGCCGCAGGCATTGCTGGTGCTCGTCGTGCTGGCCGAGCTGCTGGTGCTGGTTCTGGTGCTGGTGGAACCGATGCGCAGCGGCTTCGACTGGGTACGCCTGGCGTTGATGTCGCTGTTCGTGCAATGGATCGTGCTGCTGTCGGCAGCGCTGCTGTGCGGGTTGCGCCCCTGGCTGGCGCGATTGACGCCGGGGCTGGCGGGCATGCTCAGTTGCCTGCTGGTGGTCGGCCTGACGCTGCTGTGCACAGCCGTCACCGACGTCTGTCAGCTTACCGGGCGAATTTCGGTCAGCGGCATGGTCGAGCGTTATCTGCGCTACTCGACGATTGCCCTGATCATGTCCGCCCTGATGCTGCGTTACTTCTATCTGCAGAGTCAGTGGCGCAAGCAGCAACAGGGCGAGCTGCGCGCCAGGATCGAATCGCTGCAGGCGCGCATCCGCCCGCACTTCCTCTTCAATACACTCAACAGTATCGCCAGTCTGGTGGCCAGCAACCCGGTCAAGGCCGAGCAGGCGGTGCTCGATCTTTCGGACCTTTTTCGTGCCAGTCTGGCCAAGCCGGGCAGCCTCGTGACATGGGGTGAAGAGCTGGCATTGGCAAAACGATATTTATCGATTGAGCAATATCGTCTTGGCGAGCGTCTACAGTTGGACTGGAGGGTGAGTGCAATTCCCGATGACTTGCCAATCCCCCAGCTAACCTTGCAGCCATTACTTGAAAACGCTTTGATTTATGGCATTGCTCCGCGGGTCGAAGGGGGCGTTGTAACGGTCGAAGCGAACTATGAAGGGGGAGAGTTCATATTGAGCGTCAGCAATCCCTATGAAGAAGTTGCCAATCGGCAGACTTCCAACGGTACTCAGCAGGCTCTGACGAATATAGGCGCACGAATTGCGGCACTTTTTGGCCCGCATGCCAGTCTGAGCGTGGAGCGCCGTGACGGTCGTCACTACACCTGTCTACGCTATCCTTGTGCGAGACTCACGCAGGAAGCCAGAGCTATATGAATGTCCTGATCGTTGATGACGAACCCCTGGCCCGCGAGCGATTGAGCCGCATGGTCAATGAAATCGAGGGTTATCGAGTACTGGAACCCAGCGCGTCCAATGGCGAAGAAGCCTTGGCGCTGATCGAAACCCACAAACCGGACGTAGTGCTGCTCGATATCCGCATGCCGGGTCTCGATGGCCTCCAGGTCGCAGCCCGACTGTGCGAGCGGGAAGCACCGCCTGCCGTGGTGTTTTGCACCGCCCACGATGAGTTCGCCCTGGAAGCTTTTCAGGTCAGTGCGGTGGGCTATCTGGTCAAGCCTGTGCGTCCCGAGCACCTTGTCGAAGCGTTGCGAAAAGCCGAGCGGCCGAACCGCGTGCAACTGGCGGCGTTGACCCGCCCGGCAGCCGAAAGCGGATCAGGGCCACGCAGCCACATCAGCGCGCGTACCCGCAAAGGCATCGAGCTGATTCCCCTGGATCAGGTGATCTACTTTATCGCCGATCACAAATACGTGACCTTGCGTCACGAGGGCGGCGAAGTGCTGCTGGACGAACCGCTCAAGGCACTGGAAGACGAATTCGGTGACCGTTTCGTGCGCATCCATCGCAATGCGCTGGTGGCCCGCGAGCGCATAGAACGGTTGCAGCGCACCCCGCTGGGGCATTTCCAGCTGTTCCTCAGAGGGCTCAATGGCGATGCGTTGATCGTCAGCCGCCGCCACGTAGCCGGTGTCCGCAAAATGATGCAGCAGCTCTAGCGCCTCGCCGCTCTGGAGCCTCTGCGCCCAGACCGAGTCATGGAACGGGAGAGAATTCCGGCTCCATGTGCTTTTCGGCTGGCCTACGCGCAGCCTTTCCCATGCGCCCCTCAGGCACTGCCGATTGATTGATCGGCTCAGTGTCTGACGCAAGTTGCAATCAGCGCCGAAGCCGCCCTGACCGGGATTGAGCTGTTATTATCCGTCGCATTTACTCAGTACGGATTGTTCAATGTCCTCTCGCGAAATCCGCATCGCCACCCGCAAAAGCGCGCTGGCACTCTGGCAGGCAGAATACGTCAAGGCCCGCCTGGAACAGGCCCACCCCGGCCTGCTCGTGACGCTGGTACCCATGGTCAGCCGTGGCGACAAATTGCTCGACTCCCCGCTGTCGAAAATCGGTGGCAAAGGCCTGTTCGTCAAGGAGCTGGAAACCGCGCTCCTGGAAAACAACGCCGACATCGCCGTGCACTCGATGAAAGACGTGCCAATGGACTTTCCACAAGGCCTGGGCCTGTTCTGCATCTGCGAGCGCGAAGACCCGCGCGATGCATTCGTTTCCAACACCTTTGCCAGCCTGGACCAGTTGCCGGCCGGCAGCATTGTCGGCACCTCCAGCCTGCGCCGTCAGGCCCAATTGCTGGCGCGTCGACCCGATCTGCAGATCCGCTTCCTGCGCGGCAACGTCAATACCCGTCTGGCCAAGCTGGATGCCGGCGAATACGACGCCATCATCCTCGCCGCCGCTGGCCTGATCCGCCTGGGTTTCGAAGACCGCATCACTTCCGCAATCAGTGTCGACGACAGCCTGCCAGCCGGTGGCCAGGGCGCGGTGGGTATCGAATGCCGCAGCGTCGACGCCGAAATTCATGCACTGCTTGCCCCTCTGCATCACGAAGACACTGCTGTGCGCGTGATTGCCGAGCGTTCGCTGAACAAGCACCTCAACGGTGGCTGTCAGGTGCCGATCGCCTGCTACGCCGTGCTGGAAGGCGATGACGTGTGGTTGCGCGGCCTGGTGGGCGATCCGTCCGGCAGCGTGTTGCTGCACGCGGATGCCCGGGCACCTCAGACATCCGCTCAGGCACTGGGTGTGCAAGTGGCCGAAGCGCTGCTGGAGCAGGGCGCCGCCGACATCCTGAAAGCGGTCTACGGCGAGGCCAATAACGAATGAGTGGCTGGCGTCTGCTGCTGACCCGCCCGGCCGAAGAGTCGGCAGCGCTGGCCAGGGTGCTGGCCGAGGACGGTATCTTCAGCAGCAGTCTGCCCCTGCTTGAAACGGAGCCTTTGCCCTTGACGCCTGCACAGCGTTCGATCATTTTCGATCTGCTCAATTATTGTGCAGTGATCGTGGTCAGCAAACCTGCCGCGCGACTGGCCATCGAGCTGATCGACGAAGTATGGCCGCAACCGCCCCTGCAACCCTGGTTCAGTGTGGGTTCAGCAACCGGGCAGATACTGCTCGACTACGGGCTGGATGCGAGCTGGCCGGAGCAGGGCGACGACAGCGAAGCCTTGCTTGAACTGCCGCGCCTCAAACAGGCGATTGCCGTACCGGGAAGCCGTGTGTTGATCATGCGCGGTGACGAGGGACGCGAACTGCTGGCCGAGCAACTGCGCGGGCTGGGGGTGGGGGTTGATTACCTGCCGCTGTATCGTCGCTACCTGCCGCAACATGCGCCCGGCGCCCTGGCGCAACGCGTCGCGGTGGAACGCTTGAACGGGCTGGTGGTCAGCAGTGGGCAGGGTTTTGAACATTTGCTTCAGTTGGCGGGGGATTCATGGCCGGTCCTGGCCGATCTGCCGCTGTTTGTACCGAGCCCCAGGGTTGCCAGCATCGCGCGGGCAGCCGGAGCAAGGACCGTTATTGATTGTCGTGGCGCCAGCGCCGCGGCATTGCTGGCAGCGTTGCGGGAACAACCTCAGCCTGCCGTCAAGGCGTAATGATCGACACCTGTCGTTTACGCTATTACGCCAAAATGCAAAGGATGGGATACGTGAGCGAAACAGCCTTGCCTAAAGACGAAGAATCGGTGTTGAAAACGCCTGCATCCAAGCCTGAGCCAGTCCGCACCGAGCGCACCGGCAGCCGCAACAGTGGCTTGGTGTTCCTGGCCTTGCTGCTGGCAATTGCCGGTATCGCCGTAGCCGGCTGGGGAGTCTGGCAACTGCGCATGTTGCAGGCCGGGCACCAGCAGCAGCGCGGGCAGGTCGAGGACATCGCCGAACAGACCCTGGTACTGGCGCAGAATGACCAGCAGCTGAGCGCACGCATCGCGCAATTCCCGCCAGCCAATCAGCTGGAAGACAGTCGACGTCTGGTCGCGCAACTGCAAGGCGATCAGCAGCGCCTCAGCCAGCGACTCGAAACCGTACTGGGGGCGAGCCGCAAGGACTGGCGTCTGGCCGAGGCCGAGCATCTGCTGCGTCTGGCCAGCCTGCGTCTTTCAGCGCTGCAGGACATCAACAGTGCACAGGCGCTGGTTCAGGGTGCCGACGAAATTCTGCGTGAGCAGGACGATCCGGGCTCGTTCGCTGCCCGCGAGCAATTGGCCAAGAGCCTTGCCGCCCTGCGCAGCATCGAGCAGCCGGACCGCACCGGGCTGTTTCTGCAACTCGCAGCTCTGCGTGAGCAAGCTGTACAGCTCAACAAGCTGGCCCCCGAATACGAAGACAAGGGCGAGTCACTGTTGGGCCTGACCGCCGACAAGACCGAATCCAGCCGATGGACGCAGTGGTGGGACGAGATCTCCCATTACTTCCGCATCGACTTCAACGCCGACAAGGACATCCGCCCGGTACTCGCCGGCCAAAGCCTTTCGCAGGTGCGTCTGGCGCTGAGCCTGGCGCTGGAGCAGGCGCAGTGGGCAGCGCTTAACGGCGAGCCCGAGGTTTATTCCAAGGCCATCACTGAAGCGCAAAACGTTCTGAAAGCCAACTTCGATCAGGACGATCCACAGGGTAAAGCGCTCGGCCAGGGGCTTGATGCTGTCGCCAGCCAGCCGGTATCGGTGAAGACACCGGATCTGGCACCGACCCTGAGCGCCGTGCAGGCCTACCTTGAACGCCGTCATGCCGCCGGCCAGCCAGCCGAGGCGCAACAGGGGACCAGCCGATGAAGCGCTTCTATGTGCTGTTATTCATCGCGATCGCCGCTGCGGCGTTGATCGGTGTCGCCATCGCCGAGCACTCCGGTTACGTCCTGATCGCCTATCAGAACTTCCGCTACGAATCGAGCCTGTGGGCGACCCTGGCGCTGCTGGTCGCCGCGTTGCTGGTGATCGCACTGCTGAGACTGTTGATCAGCCTGCTGATGACTTCGGGCCGCGTGGTTAACCCATGGTCGCGTCGCAACCGCCGTCGTCGCGTGCAAATGGCTATCGAGCAAGGCCAGATGGACCTTGCCGAGGGCCGCTGGTCCAGCGCTCAGCGTCATCTGCAACGCGCGGCCGAAGCCGATACTCACCCGCTGCTCTACTACATCGGCGCTGCACGCGCGGCCAACGAGCAGGGTCGTTACGAAGACTGCGATGCCTTGCTGGAACGTGCGCTCGAGCGTCAGCCACAAGCAGAGCTGGCGATTGCCCTGAATCACGCCCAGTTGCAGCAGGATCGCGGCGACACCGAAGGTGCGCTGACCACGCTGCTGGCCATGAAAGAGCGTCATCCGCACAACCCTCAGGTGCTTCGTCAGTTGCAACGCCTGTATCAGCAGCGTGGTGACTGGTCCGACGTGGTCCGCCTGATGCCGGAACTGCGCAAGGACAAGGTTCTACCAGCCAAGGAGCTGGCCGAGCTGGAACGCCGCGCCTGGGGCGAGAACCTGAGCCTGGCGGCGTACCGCGAGGGCATCGAAGGCGCACCGACCGGCCTGCCTTCTCTGGAGAGCGCCTGGCAGGGGCTGGCCTCTGCGCAACGCCAGGAGCCGCAACTGGTGCTGGCGTACGCCGATCAATTGCGCCGTCTGGGTGCCGAAGCTCAGGCTGAAGAGGTGCTTCGTAGCGCCCTCAAGCGCGAGTACAACAGCCATCTGGCGCGTCTGTACGGGCTGGTTCGCGGCAGTGACCCGCTCAAGCAGCTGCAAACGGCGGAAGGCCGGCTCAAGCACCATCCGGCTGATCCAAGCCTGTTGTTGAGCCTGGGACGTATCTGTCTGCAAGGCCGACTGTGGGGCAAGGCGCGGGATTATCTGGAGAGCAGTCTGCGCCTGGAACGCAATCCCGAAACCTGCGCCGAGCTGGCTCGTCTGCTGGGCCAACTGGGTGAGACGGATCGCAGCAATCAGCTGTTTCAGGAAGGCCTGGGCCTGCTGGACGAGCGCCTTCTGTCGCGGCCCCTGCCGGTGCTGACCAAGGCTTGAAACCACCGGAGAGTCCTAGGTGAGGGCTCTCCGTGCTGCCTCACCAGCCCGTCAAGATCAATGCGTAAGAATCGTCCTACATACATGGGTAAAAGAACCACGCAGCGGTGTGTTCTTTTTCCTCGGTAAACAGCGACGCATCCGTATGCCGCCACCTTGAATGCGCCGCACCCTTTCCTCTACCGTAATCGTCTCGTCCTTTGTTACGGATTTGCCATGTATCTGGCTCGCACACGCTTCCTGTTTTTCCTGGCATCGCTGGCCTGTGCATCAATCATTGGCGTCGCCTTCTACCTGCAGCAAGCTTTCGGTCTCGACCCTTGCGCGCTGTGCATGGTGCAACGGGCTGCATTCATCGTCTGTGGCGTGCTGGCGCTCTGTGCTGCCTGCCACGCGTCTGGCCCGACAGGCACGCGGCGCTACAGTCTGGGGCTTTTGCTGGTCGCCCTGGCCGGGCTTGCTGCAGCAGGCACACAGGTGTGGTTGCAGACCGCCTCGGCCGATCAATTGATACCTGTTATTACCAGACTGGAGCAGGTATTGAGCCTGCTCTCCCTGGACATGTGCATCGACCGACTGCGAAGCAACGCGCTGTTTTGCGCCGAGATCACCTGGACACTGTTCGGCATCAGCCTGCCGGAGTGGAGTCTGCTGGCATTCACGGGTATGGCGCTGTTACCGCTGTATCCTCTTTTCAGCGAATTCAGCCACTGGCTGGTGACCAGAGATCGGGGCGGCTATTAAACGCTTGTATGAACTTTATCTCCTGCGTACCTTGATGGCCTTGTCGAGCGGGCATAATCTGGGCCGCACGCGTCACTGGAAATATGCTGTCCTGACGCATTTATCAGGCCAGGTCCCGGCCAATCACCCGGACCGGCCCAGGACTGCATGCCCCTGAAGGGAAGAGAGAAGACCATGCTGGAAAGTTGTCAGAATGCTCAGGAACGCTGGGGCGGAGTGAACAAGCTGATCGATCGCTGGCTTCAAAGCCGTCTCGAACTGGTCGAAGCCTATGACGCGCTGGGCGACACGCCCGAAGCGTTGGCAGCCGACCTTGAAGGTCTGCAGAACTTCTGCGGGATTCTTGTGGATTACGTCTCCGCCGGGCACTTCGAAGTCTACGAACAGCTGGGTGATGAAGCCCGGGCGTTCAATGACGAGCGTGGGCTCGAGCTGGCAGACACGATCTATCCACGTCTGGACGTCATCACCAAGTTTGCCCTCACGTTCAATGATCGCTGCGACAAGGGCGACTGCTCGGATGCGGCGGTAGTAGCACGGGAATTCAATCAGCTGGGGCAATTGCTGCACGAGCGTTTCGAGCTGGAAGACTGCCTGATCGAAGTGCTGCACAACTCGCACAAGGAAGAGATCGCCGCTCAGGCGTGATCTTGTCGGTGTCAGCGCTACACGCCAAGGGTGCTTATTGCACCCTTTCGCATTTCTGAACGCCGCTTTACGCCCGCTTACTGCGAAACCGCAACCAGCTCGATTTCAAATACCAGCGGTGTAAACGGATCGATCAGATCGCCGGCGCCCTCGGCGCCATAGGCCTGATCCGAAGGAATGACCAAACGCCACTTCGCGCCGGTCGGCATGTTCTGCAGGGCGCTGGTCCAGCCGCTGATCACACTGTCGAGCCGGAACCACTGAGGCTGGGTGCTCTGATCGAAGATCGTGCCGTCCGGCAAACGACCGACGTAACGCACCTCAACCCGGCCGTCGGCACTGGGCTTGGGGCCGGTGCCAGGAGTCAGCTCGGTCATGAGAATCCCGTCAGCCAGCACCTTCACACCCGGCTTGGCCTTCTCGCTGTCCATGAACGTGCGCTCGGCCTTGAGGGCCGCCTCGGTAGGCGCATCCGTACCGGCAGTCTCGGCCTGAGCGATAGCGGCATCATGCTCGCGCAGAATCTGGTCGATGCGCTCCTGCTTGAGCGCCAGCGGCTTGCCCTGATAAGCCTGCTGCAAGCCTTCCACCAACGCCTTGAGGTCCAGGTCAGGGACTTCCTGATGCAACCGCTCGCCAAGGCTTGCACCCAGGCTGTAGGCGAGGTCGTGGCCGTCACTGGACGCAGGCGGTGCCTCGGCGGCCTGAGCCAGGGGTAGCAAGAGGAACAACGACGTTAACAGGTAGCGCGACATTAATGCTCTCCGGCCTGGGAAGGCAGCGATTATGCCTGCGCCAGCGCGAGTAGTGACGAGTCTTGTGACGTGAATTTCACAATGCCTTTGCATCGTTCCGAGCAATCATTTCTCTCAGTATGCAACAGGGACCCATGGATGCTGTCAAGATGCCCTAGCGGCGATGCGCGCAGAAGCCTAGTATGAGCCGCAATTTCGTCACCCAGGAGGTAAGTCATGTCGGCCAAAAAGAAGCCAGTAAATACTCCGTTGCATTTGCTCCAACAATTATCGGGCAGCTTGCTTGAACATCTGGAAGACGCCTGCTCCCAAGCCTTGGCTGATGCCGAGAAACTGCTCGCCAAGCTTGAGAAACAACGCGGCAAGGCGCAGGAAAAACTGCACAATTCCCGCATCAAACTGCAGGATGCTGCCACCGCCGGAAAATCCAAGGCGCAGGCCAAGGCCAAAGGCGCCGTGTCCGAGCTGGAAGAGTTGCTGGACGCTCTCAAGGATCGTCAGACCGAAACCCGCACGTACATCCTGCACCTCAAGCGTGATGCCCAGGAAAGCCTGAAACTGGCCCAGGGTATTGGTCGCGTAAAAGAGGCGGTCGGCAAGATCCTGACCACTCGCGATGCCAAGCCTGTCGCGTCTAAAGCCGTCGCCAAGGCACCTGTTGCCAAGACACCTGCTGCCAAAGCCCCCGCAAAAACTGCAGCGAAAGCGCCGGTTAAAGCGGCCGCCGCCAAGCCAGTCACCAAAGCCGCAGCCAAGCCTTCCGCAGTTGCCAAGCCAGCGGTCAAAACCGCTGCTGCCAAGGCCCCGGTAAAAGCCGCCGCCAAACCTGCCGCCCGCACGACTGCAGCAGCCAAGCCTGTCGCAGCCAAGACCACTGCCACCAAGCCGGCTGCGGCCAAGCCGGTTACCGCCAAGCCTGCTGCAGCCAAGACCACTGCCACCAAGCCGGTTGCGGCCAAGCCTGCCGCCACCAAGGCGCCGGCTGCCAAGGCCACCGCCAGCAGCGCTGCCAAACCTGCAGCAGCAAAAGCAGCGGCCGCCAAGCCTGCGGCGAAAGCGCCTGTGAAAGCGCCCGTCAAGGCACCGGCCAAGGCACCTGTGAAAGCAGCAGCCAAGCCTGTCGCCAAACCTGCGGCGAAGCCAGCCGCCGCCAAACCGGCCACGCCAGCGCCTGCTGCTGCAGCCAAGCCGACGACGCCTGCACCTGCTGCGCCAGCCGCCGCACCGGCAACCCCTGCCAACGGCGCAACGCCAACCAGCGCTTCCTAAGTCTGGTCGACGGCATGTCCAACCGCGATGCGCAGCACATCCAGCGCATCGCGGTTTTTTTCTGCATCCCCTTCGGCAAGTTCGAGCAGCCACTCCTCTGCATTCCTCGCCTCACCTGCCGGCCAATCCCCGGTCAGTGCCTCAAGCTTTATCATCAGGCTCTGTTCGGCCTCCAGTTCCAGCGCCTTGACCTTCATCCGTAATGTAGTCAGCAACGCATCTTCAAGCGCAGCAATGCGCCATTGGTTGCGCAAATCCCGTAGCGGACGCACCACATCGTCATGCCAGGGTGTCGCCAACTGCTTTATTTGCGCGACTCGCTGAGCGTTGCACGCCACGTCGCGCGTACCCAGCCACACCCCGCAAAGCACCATGCACACGTTGGCCCCGTTGGCTTGCAGCGTCAGACAAGCCTGTTCCACACCCGGTCGGGCGTAGAAATCGAGGGTGAAACTCCAGAGCGCTGAAGGCATAGTGATCCACCTGTTCAGGACGAAGCTGGTAGACTCCGCCGCCATTATGATTCGACTTCAAAGCCTTACCTTACAGCGTGGTCCGCAACGTCTGCTAGAAGACGCCGAGCTGACTCTGCACGCCGGCCATAAAGCCGGTCTGATCGGTGCCAATGGCGCCGGTAAATCCAGCCTGTTTGCCCTGCTGCGTGGAGAGCTGACGCCGGATGCCGGCGACTGCCTGCTGCCCGCCGACTGGCGTATCGCGCACATGCGCCAGGAGGTCGACACGCTCGAACGCCTGGCCGTGGATTACGTGCTCGATGGCGACGAGCGCCTGCGGGAAGTACAGAGCTCGCTGGCCGAGGCCGAAGCCGCGCAGGACGGCGCCGCTCAGGCACGTCTGCATTCGGAGCTCGACAGCGCCGACGGTTATACCGCCGACGCACGCGCTCGCAAGCTGCTGGCCGGGTTGGGCTTCACCAACGAACAGATGGAACGTCCGGTCGGCAGTTTCTCCGGTGGCTGGCGTATGCGCCTGAACCTGGCGCAGGCATTGATGTGCCCCTCGGACCTGCTGCTGCTCGACGAACCGACCAACCACTTGGACCTTGACGCCATTCTGTGGCTTGAAGACTGGCTCAAGAGTTACCCCGGCACCTTGCTGCTGATTTCCCACGACCGGGATTTTCTGGATGCCGTGGTCGATCACATCGCCCATGTCGAGCAACGCAAGATCACCCTCTATCGCGGCGGCTACAGCGCGTTCGAGCGGGCCCGTGCCGAACGTCTGGCCCAGCAGCAACAGGCCTACGAAAAGCAGCAGGCGCAACGTGCGCACATGGAAAAGTACATCGCACGCTTCAAGGCCCAGGCTACAAAGGCCCGTCAGGCACAAAGCCGGATCAAGGCGCTGGAGCGCATGGAAGAGCTGTCGGCCGCGCACGTCGACTCACCGTTCAACTTCGTTTTCCGTGAGTCCGACAAGATCTCCAGCCCATTGCTGGACCTGTCCGACGCGCGCCTGGGTTATGGCGACAAGACCATCCTCGAGAAGGTCAAGCTGCAACTCACGCCCGGTGCACGCATCGGCCTGCTGGGTCCGAACGGCGCAGGCAAGTCGACGCTGATCAAAAACCTCGCCGGCGAGCTCGAGCCGCAAAGCGGTCGGCTGGTGCGTGGCGAAAACCTCACCGTGGGCTACTTTGCCCAGCATCAGCTCGACTCACTGGACGCCAAGGCGACCCCGTTGCTGCACTTGCAGCGCTTGGCACCGACCGAGCGTGAACAGACGCTGCGTGATTTCCTTGGCGGTTTCGACTTCCGTGGCGCGCGCCTGGATGAGCCGGTGCTGAATTTCTCCGGTGGCGAGAAAGCCCGCCTGGCGCTGGCATTGATCGCCTGGGAAAAGCCCAACCTGTTGCTGCTCGATGAACCGACCAACCACCTCGACCTGGAGATGCGCCTGGCGCTGACCATGGCCTTGCAGGAGTTCGGTGGTGCGGTACTGGTGGTGTCTCACGACAGGCACTTGCTCAAGAGCACGACCGATGACTTCCTGCTGGTGGCCGACGGCCGCGTACAGGAATTCGACGGCGATCTGGATGACTACACGCGCTGGCTGGCCGATTACCGGCTGCGCAACGCGCCGGTCAGCAACACGCCCGTCAACGCCGACAAGACCGACAAGAAAGCCCAGCGCCAACAGGCAGCGGCCTTGCGTCAGCAACTGGCACCGCACAAGCGCGAAGCCGATAAGCTGGAGCGTGATCTCGGGCTGGTGAATGAAAAACTCGCCAAGGTCGAAGAAGCGCTGGCCGACAGCACCAACTACGAGGCTGCCAACAAGGACAAGCTACGCGATCTGCTGGCCGAACAGGCCAAGCTGAAAGTGCGTGAATCCGAGCTGGAAGACGCCTGGATGCAAGCGCTGGAACTGTTGGAATCAATGCAGGCCGAGCTGGAAGCATTGTCGTGAGCGAGGCAGGGAAGTGATGGACATGTTGGGCTTGCCGGTATCCGCGTACTGGCTTGAACCGCTGCTGGTGGGTGCGCAGATTCTGCTGATCCTGTTGGCCGGTTACGTACTGCAACGCATCGTCGGTGGTTTTCTGACCGGTCTGGGCGAGCGTTATCCGTTGCCGCCAGAATTGCTGGTCCCGGTTCGCGGCGGCCTGCGCTGGTTGATCATGGGCAGCGCCTTTGTTCTCGTCCTCGGCCGACTCGGGGTATCGGCCACGGTGCTGTGGACCGCACTGTCCGGCTTCGTCGCCGTAGCGGCGGTGGCGTTCTTTGCAATGTGGAGCGTGCTGTCGAACCTGCTCTGCGCCATTCTGATCTTCACCATCGGCCCGTTCCGCATCGGTGACATGGTCGAGCTGGTCGATACGCTGGACAAGCCGGGCGTGAAGGGGCGGGTGGTCGCCATCAATCTGATGTTCACCACCCTGATCGAGACCCCGGAAGCGGGTGGCGCGCTGGTCCAGGTGCCCAACAGCCAGTTTTTCCAGAAGTCAGTGCGCCGCTGGCGTGGCAGCGATCTGTTTCCGCAGATGGTGGTTGCAAAGCAGCCGGATGAGCAGGATTAGAAATCGTTAGCCTTGCAAAGCATTAAGCACTAATTTATTGCGCATTCGACTTTGTATGAGGTGCACGATGGCGCTTGAAACGTGGCTGGGCTTTTTTGCGGCCTGCTGGATAATCAGTCTTTCCCCCGGCGCGGGCGCCATCGCTTCGATGTCCTGCGGCCTGCAATACGGTTTCTGGCGGGGCTACTGGAATGCCCTGGGCTTGCAGATTGCGTTGGTGGCACAGATCGCCATTGTCGCGGCAGGTCTGGGTGCAGTGCTGGCGGCCTCGGATATGGCGTTCACGCTGATCAAATGGTTCGGCGTCGCGTATCTGGTCTATCTCGGCATCAAGCAATGGCGCGCTTTGCCAGCCGACCTGGCCGATGAATCTGCCGTGCGCCCGGTGGGCAAACCGATGACGCTGGTCTTTCGCGGCTTTCTGGTGAATATCAGCAACCCCAAGGCACTGATCTTCATTCTGGCGATCCTGCCACAGTTCATCGACCCGGCCGCTCCGCTGCTCATCCAGTACGCGATCATCGCAGCGACCATGGTGGTGGTCGATCTGATCGTGATGGCGGGCTACACCGGGCTGGCATCCAAGGTGCTGCGCCTGCTCAAGACGCCTCGCCAGCAACGTCGCATGAACCGCACCTTCGCCAGCCTGTTCGTAGGCGCGGCAGGTTTCCTCGCGACGTTGCATCGCGGTACGGCCTGAAACGTGTCGGTCTCGAGCCCTGAACAGACATACGTTCTGTTCAGGGCGATTGAAGGCCGAACGTAAGATTCTGTAACAAAAATAGACCTCGACTATTGAGTAGTGCCGTTGCGGCGTTAACAATGCAACGCTTCGCATTCCCGTCGAGATTCTGCAATGCCCGTCCGTTCTCGTTTTCTTGCCTGGTTACTGTTGCCGCTTCTGGCGCTGGGCAGCTGCATTGCGCTGGCCGACCCGGTCGAGGGTGCAGCCCAAGCGCTGCATCTGCTGGATTACCTGGGGGCCGATTACCCGGCGACCGTGGCGGACGGCAAGGTTGTGGACACCGTCAAGTATCAGCAGCAGGTCGATAACCTGACTGCGTTGCAAGGCCTCATCGTTGCCTTGCCGCAACGCGCCGAGCGTGATGCTCTGGAGCAGGCGGTAAACCAGCTGAAAAGCGCTGTGGCAAGTCGACAGGACGCTGCGCAGGTCACTCGTCAGGCGCGGCAGTTGAGTGCGAAGCTCGCGCTTGCCTACGAGGTCAGTCAGGCCCCGGCCATTACGCCGGACCCCGCCCGTGGCGCGCCTTTATACGCCCAGCATTGCTCGGTGTGCCATGGCGACAGCGGTGCAGGGGATGGACCGGCAGGTATCGGCCTGGAACCGCCACCCTCGAACCTGCGGGATACTGCGCGGCTGGATCGCCTGAGTCTCTACGACCTCTACAACGCGACCGGGCTAGGCATTGCCGGCACCGATATGCCCGCGTTCGCAGACCAGCTGGACGATCGCCAGCGCTGGGACATCGCGACGTATATCGCCAGCTTCAGCGCACAACCTGTCGCCCAGCCTGCCAAGACCTTCAACCTCGCCGATCTGGCTCGCCAGACACCGGCCGAAATCCAGGCTGGCGAAGGTCCGGACGCTACCGCCACCTTCCGGGCCCAGCGCGCGCAGCCACCTCAGGTACAGCGCGGCCCGGCGCAACTGCTGGATTACACCAGTGTAACGCTGGACAAGAGCCTGGCAGCCTACAAGGCCGGTGATCGCGAGCAGGCCTATGATTTGTCGGTCGCGGCGTATCTGGAGGGTTTCGAGCTGGTCGAAAGCTCGCTGGATAACGTCGACGCCAATGTGCGCAAGGACACTGAAAAGAGCCTGATGGCTTACCGGCAGTCCTTGCAGGACAGCATGCCGCTACCTCAGGTCGCGCAGAAACTGGAAGCAGCCAAAGGCAAGCTCAAGGAGTCGGCGGACCTGTTGGGCAGCGACGGCCTCAGCCTGTCGCTGAGCTATATTTCGGGCCTGCTGATCCTGCTGCGTGAAGGGCTGGAAGCGATTCTGGTACTGGCGGCGATTCTGGCGTTTCTGCGCAACACCGGCCAGCAGTCTGCCGTACGCAGCGTCAACATCGGCTGGGGTCTGGCGCTGCTGGCCGGGCTGGCCACCTGGGCACTCGCGGCGTATGTCATTGACGTCAGCGGCGCGCAGCGTGAATTGCTGGAAGGCGCCACCGCGCTGTTCGCCAGTGTGATGGTGCTCTGGCTCGGGGTGTGGATGCATGATCGTCGTCACGCCGCTGCGTGGCAGGACTACGTCAAAAGCAGTCTGGTTGGCGGCGGCGGTCGCTTCGGCTTCGCGGTGCTGGCGTTCTTCTCGGTGTATCGCGAGTTGTTCGAAGTCATCCTGTTCTACGAAACCCTGTGGCTGCAGGCCGGACCGGCCGGGCACGATGCCGTGCTGGCGGGGGGTGCCACGGCGCTGGTGCTGCTCGTGGGCCTGGCGTGGGTCATCCTGCGCGGCTCGGCGAAGCTGCCGCTGTCGCTGTTCTTCGGCATCAATGCTGCGCTGCTCTGCGCACTGTCAGTGGTGTTTGCCGGTCACGGCGTCAAGGCGCTGCAGGAGGCGGGGATATTCGGCACAAGGCCGGTGCCGTTCTTCGAGTTCGACTGGCTGGGCATTCACGCCGACCTGTACTCACTCAGCGCACAGGCCATCGCCTTGATCGCCATTGCAGTGCTGTACGGCAGAAGTCGTCTGGCCGAGAAGCGCAGACTGCAAACAGCAGGCTGACGTTTTGCCTGCCAGGGACAAGTGGTGCTCACCGCTTGTCCCTGCTTCTCCCCACCCCAGCGTTGTTGCGATTCGCCGTCTTACTTTCCCGCCCTGTACAAAAAACCACCTGTTACTTCTGCCAGTAGACGCCCTTTTTCTTCAGGCCTAGTGTAGCGAAACGCCAACTCGGCTATCGGGTACTGGCGCATTTACCTGACAACGGGGTGGGTGATGGCCAAGTATGAGATTCGGTTGTGGGCTGAAGACATTGAGGAACATGACCATCCTGAAATAGCCATTGAATTTTATGAAAACGATGACCTGCAAGAACACGCCTGGGTCAGGCTGCACCCGCAGGGAAAACACAAGATTCGCGGCGAACTGGGCAGGGATGAGGAAGTGCTGACGGCTCTGGCGCTGGCCTTCAGGAAGAAAGTGGCTGAGTTGGCCGATTGGTAACTTTACCGTTGATAACCTGAGGCACGGCGGGCAATAAAAAAGGTTCGTTCAAACGAACGAACCTTTCAATTTGACACCGACCGATCACGTTACTCAGGATCAACCGGCTTCTTCAACTTCGGGTTCGGGAAGAACTGCACACCCTGAACCTTGGGATCAGCCGGTTTGACCACCGCCTTGTTGACCCGCGTACCCAACTCCTTCGGTATCGAAATACCCTGCTCGTTGAGCGTGTCGCTGTAACCGCAACTCACGCACTCGCGATGCGGCACGTCGTTTTCGTTCCACATCATCAGTTTGTCAGGCTCGCTGCACGCCGGGCAAACCGCCCCGGCGATGAAGCGTTTCCTGGTAATGACTACCGGGGTATCGGTCATGCTGCCGCATCCTCGCTCAAGCCACTGTGACGCAACAATGCGTCAATCGACGGCTCGCGTCCTCGGAAGTCGACGAACAGCACCATCGGTGCCTGCGAACCACCACGCGCCAGAATGGCTTCGCGGAAGGCGCGTCCGGTTTCAGCGTTGAGCACACCGTCTTCCTCGAATTTCGAGAACGCATCGGCGGACAGTACCTCGGCCCACTTGTAGCTGTAGTAACCGGCTGCGTAACCGCCTGCGAAGATGTGTGCGAAGCTGTTCGGGAAGCGGTTGTAGGCGGGTGGACGCATCACTGACACTTCGTCGCGAATGCCTTCCAGCACGTCCAGCACGCTGCGGCCGTCGCCATGCGTGGCATGCAGCTCGAAATCGAACAGCGAGAACTCCAGCTGACGCACCATCATCAGGCCGGACTGGAAGTTCTTGGCGGCGAGCATCTTCTCCAGCAGATCCTGCGGCAGAGGCTCGCCGGTTTCGTAATGACCGGAGATCAGCGCCAGGCCCTCGGGCTCCCAGCACCAGTTTTCCATGAACTGGCTCGGCAACTCGACGGCGTCCCAGGCTACGCCATTGATACCGGATACCCCGGCATGCTCGACGCGGGTCAGCAAGTGATGCAGGCCGTGACCGAATTCGTGGAACAGCGTGGTGACTTCGTCATGGGTCAGCAGCGCAGGCTTGCCGGCAACAGCGGGTGTGAAGTTGCACACCAGATTGGCCACCGGGCTCTGCAACGTGCCTTGCGCCGTACGGCGACGGTCGCGCGCGCCGTCCATCCAGGCACCACCACGCTTGTTGGCGCGGGCATACAGATCGAAGAAGAAGCGCCCGACGTGCTGGCCGTTTTCCTTGATCTCGAACAGACGAACATCCGGGTGCCAGGTGTCGAAGCCTTTCTGCTCGGTAATCTCGATGCCGTACAGGCGCTGAACGATGGTGAACAGGCCGCCAAGCACCTTATCGACAGGGAAGTAGGCACGCAGGATTTCCTGGGAAACGCTGTAGCGCTGCTCGCGCAGCTTCTCGCCGTAGAAACCGCTGTCCCAGCTTTGCAGATCAGGGCAGCCCTGTTCGGCGGCATAAGCCTTGAGCTGCTCCAGATCCTGGGCAGCAAAAGGCTTGCTGCGTTTGGCCAGGTCACGCAGGAAGCTCAGTACCTGGTCGCTGGACTCGGCCATCTTGGTCGCCAGGCTCAGCTCGGCGTAGTTTGCATAGCCGAGCAATTGCGCGAGTTCCTGACGCAGGTCGAGGATCTGCTCCATGACCGGCGTGTTGTCGTTCTTGCCCGCGTTCGGGCCTTGATCCGACGCACGGGTGGCGTACGCCGCATAGACTTCTTCGCGCAGTGCGCGGTCTTCGGCGTAGGTCATCACCGCGTAGTAGCTCGGGAATTCCAGCGTGATCAGATAGCCTTCCAGATTCTTTGCCTTGGCAGCGGCGGCCATCTGCTGTTTGGCAGAATCGGTCAGGCCGGCGAGGGCGGACTCATCGGCGACCAGCTTGGTCCAGGCCTGAGTGGCATCGAGCAACTGGTTGGAAAACTGGCTGCCCAACTCCGACAGTTTGCTCTGCACTTCGGCGTAACGCTTCTGCTGCTCGGGCGGCAGATCGATACCGGACAGGCGGAAGTCACGTAGCGACTGCTCCAGAATGGTCTTCTGGCCAACGTCGAAACTGGCGGCCTCGGGGCCATTGGCCAGGGCTTCATAGGCCTGGAACAGCGCGCGGTTCTGGCCCATCTCGGTGGAGTAGGCGCTCAAGGCCGGCAGGCAGGATTCATACGCTTCGCGCAGCTCGGCGCTGTTGCACACGGCATTGAGGTGGCTGACGGGGCTCCAGGCAGCGCCCAGGCGGTCGTTCAGCTCGTCCATGGTCAGCACCAGCCCGGCCCAGGTCGGTGTCGAACCCTGTTTGGCGAGGATGTCGGCAATCGCGGCACGGTTATCCGCCAGGATCTGTTCGATAGCAGGTTTGACATGCTCGGCACGAATCGCCGAAAAGGGTGGCAGGTCGTACGATTGCAGAAGAGGGTTGTTCGCGCTCACGGTTTTGCACCTTGCCTTGAAGAAACACTCAGCCATCTTAATTACAATCGACGCCGACCGCAGCAACCAAACCCGCTCTGCACACCTATCACTGCCAAAGAAGGAGCCTATCGTGGCCATTCGCAAGTTTCAGGAGCACACCCCAGCCCTCGGCGAACGGGCCTTTGTCGATCATTCAGCGGTGGTTATCGGTGACGTCGAAATCGGCGCCGACAGCTCCGTCTGGCCGTTGACGGTGGTACGCGGCGACATGCATCGCATCCGCATTGGTGCCCGCACCAGCGTGCAGGACGGCAGCGTGCTGCACATCACCCACGCAGGCCCCTTCAACCCGGACGGTTTCCCGCTGCTGATCGGCGACGAAGTGACCATCGGCCACAAGGCCATGCTGCATGGCTGCACAATCGGCAACCGCATCCTGGTCGGAATGGGCACGACCATCATGGATGGCGCGGTAGTTGAAGACGAGGTGATCATCGGCGCAGGCAGCCTGGTGCCGCCGGGCAAAGTGCTGGAAAGCGGCTTCCTGTACGTCGGTCGCCCGGTCAAACAGGTGCGCGCACTCACTGAAAAGGAAATCGCCTTCTTCCCGTACAGCGCGACTAATTACGTGAAACTCAAGGATCAGCATCTGGCGGAGGGGTTTGATAAGGGTTGAGGCCCGCTATTAATACTGCGCTCTGCACTCAGTTGACCTTCTATTCTGGCCGAAGGCCTTAGGAGCGAGCCGGGCGACGCTTCGCTTGTTCGCGAAGACCGCGGTTCAAACGCGCTTTGTGTGGGCGCTGTACCGACCTCTTCGCGAGCAAGCTCGCTCCCACAAGGGATTCAAGGCATCAACGCCCGCAGCGCCGCCTTGCGCGCCTCGGCAGGCATCGCGCCCAGCTTCTCCACAGACCGATAAAAGTCCTGCCAGTCGCCATTCACCTGCCTGAACAACGCCTCGAAGGCTGGCACCCATTGATCGTAAAGACCAAAAGGCAGCAGCTTGGCGTTGTTCATCGGGCTGTTGATCCAGGCATCGAAGCGCTTGTCGCCTGCCCATTGATCATCTCGCAACGCGCGGTAATCACGGCGCATCCGCTCGAATTCTTCAGCCTTGCGGGCTCGCATCACCTCGGCCGACAGCGGCTGGCGATACAACGCCTTGAGCCGCTCCCGGGTATCGAGCACCAACCGGGTAAACTGATCACGCCGTGCGGACTGCGAAACACTCTCCGGCGGCAACCCCCGCGCCGCACGCCATTGCCGCGTACCTTCCTGCTCGACGAAACTGGCGTAGGACTCGTTGAACTCCGTGTCGTCCTTCACGTAAAAACGCTGATGCGCCAACTCATGAAAAATCAGCGTGGCCAGACGCTCGTCACCCCAGCCCATCATCGAACTGAGAATCGGATCATTGAACCAACCCAGCGTCGAATAGGCTTCCACGCCACTCAAATACACATCCTTGCCCGCCTGCCGCTGCAACGCCGCCTCGCCACGCGCACCGCCAGGGCTGTAATAACCGCGATACGCCACACACCCAGCGATTGGAAAACAGTGCGTGACCGGCTCCAGCGAGAACTCATCCGTCGCGAACACATTCCACACCACATAAGGGCGGCCCAGGTCCGCATACAGGCGGTAACTCTGGTTATCCGGCAGATGCAAATGCTCACTGGCAAACGTCCGCGCCAACTGCGACCGGGCCAGATGCTGGCGCAAACCTGCATCCCGAGTCGGGTCAGCCACGATCTTCTCCACCGGCTCACGTGCCTGCAGCAACTGCCACTGCCCCTGAGCCAACTGCCCGTAGTAGGAAACGCTGGAGCAGCCGGCGAGCAGCGTGACGGCCGTCAGCGCTGGCAGGTGGCGAAGGCGTGGCAGGGAGAATGTGGCCATGAAGGAAGTGCTTTGGTGGCTTGGGTACGGTGATGTTATGCAGGAGGGGAGTGGGGATGTGCAACTGTTATGAGGATTGAAGGTTACAGAGACTCAAACCACGGACGAGCCGGAACGCACCACGCTGTGCGCCCGTGTAAAAAGCTATTTTCATTAGACACAAACAGAAAACCCACCGTTCAGGTGGGCTTTAGGTATTGCTATATCATCTGTCCGTGGGGGGAGGCATAAGCCAGCTAGGCCCTCGGCAAGTGGGCAGACTATAGGGAGATTTGCAGTTGTCGTCAATGTCAGCTTTAGAGGTCGCAAAGGCAATCAGATTGTCCATTTCCTCTGCCCGGATTTCGACGTATGAGAACGCAGCGCGCGCTGTGGGCCGGGGTCTTGATGAGGCCATCACTTTGTATGCCTGGAACGCCCTCGTCTCTGCAGCGTTCCTTATACCGCTACACCTGTGCGAGGTGATTGTTCGTAACGGTGTTGCAGACGCAATCGCTTCGGTTTACGGCCCCGAGTGGCCTTGGAGTCCCGGCTTCGAGCAAAGCTTGCCCAATGTTACAGGTCCGGTTTTCAAGCCAAAACAAGAGCTTGCAAGAGCCAGACAGAAATGTGGAGCAACCGGGGCCGTTATTGCGGAGTTGAAATTCGTCTTTTGGGAAAAAATGTTCACAAAACGGTTTGAAGGCCGTATCTGGACTCCTTATCTATACCGCTTTTTTCCAAACCTCGAAAAGTGCTTCACTGTATCTGCCCACCGAGCAAAGATCGCGGCTGATCTCGAACAAATCCGATTGCTTCGAAATCGAATTGCTCATCATGAACCAATCTTTTCACGAAACCTGAGAAGCGATTTTGCCGTTATCCAACGCTTGACCGAAACACGCTGCGCAGTTTCTGCAGACTGGATGAATGGCCAACAGCAGGTCATGTCAACGGTTGCCACTAAACCTTTTTAAACAGAGGTACACCTCGGTGCCAAACCGTCTTCTGATACTGATAACCGCACTCACTCTAGCCACCCTCGCCGGATGCGCCGGCCCCTTGCCCACCGTCAATCCGGACATGGCGTGGGTCGACATGCGCACCATCACCGGCCAGTTGATCATGGGCGACAAGCTCGATGGCAAGAACACTTACGACGGCCGCTACTTTCAGGTGACGCCGGGCAGCCATGAGTTGCAGGTGCGTTATGACTACGAGTATCGCTCGGGCGGCATGGGGATGATCGGCGACGAGTACACCGAGATCACGTGTTACGTCAGTGTTCGTTACGACCACTTCGCTGCCGGGCAGCGTTATGTGCTGGAGGTACGCTCACTGGCGAACAGTGTCGATGCCTGGCTTTACGATGCAGAGCGCAAGGTGGTGGCCGAGGAGGAAGAAGAGGGCGGGGTGCACTGCATCTGATCAGCGACCGTTGAGCTGATAGATGATTTTTTTCGTACCGTTGTCGCAGCTGCCGACGATCATGCTGGGATCGGTGGCCTCTTCGTTGCCAACAATTTCCAGCGTGTAGGACGTGACGTTGTTGGCCTGGATCTTGGCTTCGATTTCAGCCTTTAGTTCTTCGCAGGATTTCGGTGCCGCCAGGGCGCTGGTTGCCAGCAGGGTACAGGTCGCTGCCATAATAAAACGTTTCATGCTCGACTCCTGATCATAATCAAACCATGCGTCAACCAACGCATGACCGATGAAGCAAGCCAGCTTTATACAGCAGATACAGGAGCGCACAAGGCGCCCCCGCAAGGCTGGCTGTGAATCAGCTCAGCAATGTAGCGTCCAGGGTGATCTTCGCGTTCAGTACCTTGGAAACCGGGCAGCCTTCTTTGGCCTGCTTGGTCAACTCGTCGAACTTCTCCTGGGTCGCGCCTGGCACTTTGGCCTTGAGGGTCAAATGCACAGCGCTGATCGCGAAACCGCCTTTTACCTCATCCAGCGACACCTCAGCCTGAGTATCGATGCTTTCAGCAGTCAGGCCTGCACCGCCCAGGATCATGGACAACGCCATCGAGAAACAGCCTGCATGGGCTGCGCCGATCAGCTCTTCCGGGTTGGTGCCTTTGCCGCCTTCAAAACGTGCCTTGAAGCCGTAAGGCGCTTCGCGCAGCACTCCGGTTTCCGTGGAGATGCTGCCGATACCGCTTTTCAGATCACCTTCCCAGTGGGCGGATGCTTTCTTGACGATACTCATGGTGGCTCCTTTTGGAATGAATTTGGATCGTTGCTGTTACAGCATTCTGAGGATAGACGGCTCTGGAAAGTTCAACCGTCGGAAAGACCAACCATTTCAGTAGGTTTTTCTACACTGCCCCATTGAAAAGCCGGACTTGCGCCCGCACTGCTGTTTCATCGTGGGCAGCTCCAGCAGCCGGCCCATCACAATTCGAGGAGCTACCCCGGCCTATGAAACGTTTGGCAGATGTAAAAATTTCCACCCTTGATCTGGTGCCGGTGCGCCACGACAAAGGGCCCGCCGATTCCCTGCGCAACTCGCTCAACCTTGCCCAGCATGTTGAAAAGCTGGGTTACAACCGCTTCTGGGTGGCCGAGCACCACAACATGGACGGCATCGCCAGTTCAGCGACCTCGGTGCTGCTCGCCTACCTGGCAGGCGGCACGTCGACCATTCGTGTCGGGGCTGGCGGGATCATGCTGCCCAACCACGCGCCGCTGGTGATTGCCGAGCAGTTCGGTACCCTGGCCAGCCTGTATCCCGGCCGCATCGACCTGGGACTGGGCCGCGCTCCGGGCTCCGACCAGATGACTGCGCGTGCCTTGCGCCGCGAGCGCTCCGGCAGTGCCGATGACTTTCCGGATGATGTCACCGAGCTGATGGAATACCTGGGGCCGCGCACGCCTGATCAAAAAGTGATCGCCGTACCCGGTTCAAACACCAACGTGCCGATCTGGCTGCTGGGCTCGAGCCTGTTCAGCGCCCAGCTGGCAGGCATGCGCGGCTTGCCGTATGCCTTCGCATCGCACTTTGCACCGCGTTACATGCACGAGGCGATTCGCGTGTATCGCAATCACTTCCAGCCATCGGAAGTGCTCGACAAGCCTTATGTGATGCTCGGTGTGCCCCTGTCGGCGGCCGACACGGACGAACACGCCGAATACCTGGCGACGTCGGTCTATCAGCGCATTCTGGCGTTGATGCGTGGGCACAGCCTGATGCAGCGCCCGCCTGTCGAGTCGATGGACGGCCTGTGGCTGCCACACGAGCGTGAAGCCGTAGCAAGCTTCCTGGGGCTGGCGATGGTGGGTGGCCCGGAAAAGATTCGCGCCAAACTGGACGTGCTGCTCAAGCAGACCGATGCGGACGAGTTGCTCTTCACCTGCGACATGTACGAGCACGAAGACAGGCTGCGCTCTTACGAGATCCTGGCCCAGGTCGCGCACGGCTAAGCGACTTTCCGAATCGGAAAAAACCAGCCAGAAACAGCATCGCCCCGGACTGGATGACAGTCCGGGGCGATGCTGTTCGTGAAACCTGCAAACGGGATTGACCGGGCCAACCGGCCTGAGCCGGGCCTGGCTGGCAATCAACCGCGCTGGTAAACGATTTCCTTGGTGCCGCCTTCGCAGGTGCCGACGACTTGCTTGTCGGCCGCGCTGCCTTTCTCGACCACTTCCAGCGTGTAGGACGTTACGCCCTTCGCCTGGAGTCTTGCGTCGAGTTCACTTTTCAACTCTTCACATGGCTTGCCTGCCGCGAGGGCAGTGCCTGCAATGCTCAGCAAGCCTACAGCCAACAAAAACTTCTTCATGGGTAATCCCTCTCGTCCGGCCAAATGAAGACGCCATCGGAACAGGCGCCCATTGAAAATCCCCACGCTCACACAGCGAACGCGTGGCCACATTTGCGTGTAGCGCAGCTTATGGCAATCGGCCAGCCGAAAGGTTCAGATCACCCTCAGCTGTTGGTGATGCGGAAGCCCACTTTCAACGTCACCTGGAAGTGCGCGACTTTGCCGTTTTCGATATGGCCGCGGGTTTCGGTCACTTCAAACCATTCCATCAGGTCGAGGCTTTTGCTGGCTTCAGCCAGGGCATTGTTGATGGCGTCTTCGATGGTGGTCGTGGAAGAGCCTACGATTTCAACTTTCTTGTACGTGTGATGATCCGACATGGCAGTTCTCCTGAGGTCTGAAAAAGACGCGATATAGAGCGCGCTCCCTGCTTCTGTCAGGAGAAGGCGCGCAAAAGTTCAGACCTTTGCAAAAATCCCATCGCACTTTCCAAAAAGCCCGGAGTCCGAAACAACACGCCCACTCATCATTGCAGGAGAAACACCATGGCTACTACGTCACTTCGCAAAGCCTCGTTGCAGAGTATGGAAGCTGAAATCGAGAGCCTCCTGAAGTCCCTCGAGGGCCTGAAAGCCGACGCTACCGACGAGTCGCGCAAGACACTGAAGAATCTGAAAGCCAACGCTGAAAGCGCGCTGAGCCACTCGCGCAGCCTGCTCAGCGATGTCTACGAAGACGTTAAAGAGAAAACCCGCGAAAACGCACTGGCAACCCGCGACTACGCTCAGGAACACCCTTGGACCACCGCCGGCGTTGCGGTAGGTGCCATCGGCCTGATCGCTGCCTACATGCTGTTCAAGCGCGGTAACTGATCAGTTTTTGATCGGTTCCCCGGACCGCTTCAGCTCATTTTTTAACCACTGAGCAAGCTGCTGCGCCCGTCCATCGGCCGCACGTCTGGGTACCCAAAGCGCCAGCTGCGCCGGGGTTTCACTGAACCCCCAAGGCGCAGCCAGGCGACCGGCCTTCAGGTCATCGATGACCAGAGGCTCGGGCGCAATTGCAATGCCAAGGCCCGCCACGGCCGCCTCCAGCAAATAATACAAATGCTCGAAACCCTGCCCGTAACGCAGTGACTGCGGATCGATGCCGTTCTGCTGCGCCCAGCTCGGCCACGCCTGCGGACGTGATGTGGTTTGCAGCAACGATTCTTCCAGCAACGTCTCGGCAGGTGCATCGCACAAACGCTCGAATCGCGCGAAGCGTGGGCTCAACACCGGTCCGATCCGCTCGCTTGCCAGTTCGAATACCTGCATGTCTGCCGGCCACGGCGGCTCGGCAAATATCAGCAGGGCATCAAGACCTGGCCGACGCGGGTCAAGATCACCTTCACCTGCCGACAGGTGCAGACGCAGGTCCGGCAGCTCGGCATTCAGGCGACTCAAGCGCGGGATGAACCAGCGCGCCAGCAGGCTGCCGGAGCAACCCAACACGAACGGCGCATCTGCGCTGCCCTTGCTCAGTTCTGCACACACGCCGCGCAGCCGGTCGAACGCGTCGCCGCTGACATCGCGTAGGCGAATACCTTCATCTGTGAGTTTCAGGCCTCGTCCGTCCTTGCTGAACAGGCTTACACCCAGGTGTTCTTCAAGCACTTTCAATTGGCGACTGACAGCACCATGCGTCACGTTCAGCTGTTCGGCCGCCTGGCTGACACTGCCAAGCCGGGCAGTGCTTTCAAAGGCGCGCAATGCATTGAGGGGAGGGAGGTCGCGGCTCATGATCTGTGAGTTTTCCTGACAGGTTGCAGCGATCTTATCGGTTTTCATCCAGCCTTGCGCTGGTTAAAGTGGACTCATTGCCAATACGGCTCAACCCATTCGCCCAATACTGCAACTGGAGCACTTCATGACCCAGACCAATTTCCGCAGCGGCCCCGACGCCAATGGCCTGTTCGGCTCATTCGGCGGCCGCTACGTGGCTGAAACCCTGATGCCGCTGGTGCTAGACCTCAACCGCGAGTACGAAGCCGCCAAAGCCGACCCGGAATTCATCAAGGAGATGGCCTACTTCCAGCGCGATTACGTGGGCCGTCCAAACCCGCTGTACTTCGCCGAGCGCCTGACCGAGTTCTGTGGCGGCGCGAAAATCTACTTCAAGCGTGAAGAGCTCAATCACACCGGCGCGCACAAGATCAACAACTGCATCGGTCAGGTGCTGCTGGCCAAACGCATGGGCAAAAAACGCCTGATCGCGGAAACCGGCGCCGGCATGCACGGCGTTGCCACTGCTACCGTTGCTGCACGTTTCGGTCTGCCTTGCGTGATCTACATGGGTGCTACCGACATCGAGCGTCAGCAGGCCAACGTGTTCCGCATGAAGCTGCTGGGCGCTGAAATCGTTCCGGTCACTTCCGGCACCGGTACCCTGAAAGATGCGATGAACGAAGCGCTGCGTGACTGGGTGACCAACGTCGACGACACCTTCTACCTGATCGGCACCGTGGCAGGCCCGCACCCTTACCCAGCGATGGTCCGTGACTTCCAGGCCATCATCGGCAAGGAAACCAAAGAGCAGATGCTGGAGAAGGAAGGTCGTCTGCCGGACAGCCTGGTCGCCTGTGTCGGCGGCGGTTCCAACGCCATGGGCCTGTTCCATCCGTTCCTGGATGACGCCAGCGTGGAAATCATCGGCGTTGAAGCGGGCGGTCACGGCGTCAGCACCGACAAGCACGCGGCCAGCCTGAACGGCGGCGTACCGGGCGTGCTGCACGGCAACCGTACCTACCTGCTGCAGGACGGCGACGGACAAATCACCGATGCGCACTCGATCTCTGCCGGTCTGGACTACCCAGGCATCGGCCCGGAACACGCATTCCTGCACGAAGTGAAGCGCGTCGAATACGTCAGCATCACCGATGACGAAGCGCTGGATGCTTTCCATCAGTGCTGCCTGCTCGAAGGCATCATCCCGGCGCTGGAAACCGCTCACGCCCTGGCCGAAGCCATGAAGCGCGCGACCAACCTGCGCGATGATCACCTGATGGTCGTGTGCCTGTCCGGGCGCGGCGACAAAGACATGCAAACCGTCATGAACCATATGGCAGCCGCCGAACACACTCAGGAGCAGCTGGTATGAGCCGTCTAGAACATCGTTTCGCCCAGCTTAAAACCGAAGGTCGTGCGGCGCTGGTCACCTTCATCACCGCCGGTGACCCTGGCTACGACACCTCGCTGAAAGTCCTGAAAGGCCTGCCTGCGGCGGGTGCTGACGTGATCGAGCTGGGTATGCCGTTCACCGATCCGATGGCCGACGGTGTGGCGATTCAGCTGGCGACCCTGCGTGCTCTGGACGCTGGCCAGACCCTGCAGAAAACCCTGCAGATGGTCAGCGAATTCCGTGTCGACGATCAGACCACGCCGATTGTGCTGATGGGTTACTACAACCCGATTCACCGCTTTGGCGTCGAAGCCTTCGTGGCGCAGGCAAAGGAAGCGGGCGTTGACGGTCTGATCATCGTTGACCTGCCACCCGAGCACGACGCCGAGCTGGCGACCCCTGCACAGGCGTCCGGCATCGACTTCATCCGTCTGACCACACCGACCACCGATGATGCGCGCCTGCCGCGCGTGCTGGAACGCAGTTCCGGGTTCGTTTACTACGTGTCGGTCGCCGGTGTGACCGGGGCTGGCTCGGCCACCACCGAGCACGTCACTGAAGCCATCGCTCGCTTGCGCCGTCACACCGATCTGCCGATCAGCGTCGGTTTCGGTATCCGCACACCCGAGCAGGCCGCGGCGATTGCGCGTCTGGCTGACGGCGTGGTCGTGGGCTCGGCGTTCGTCGACAAGATCGCCAGCGCCGAGTCGCCGGAGCATGCCGTCGACGGCGTGCTGACGCTGTGCGCGGCACTGGCCGAGGGCGTACGTAGCGCTCGTAGCTGAGGGTAAAGTTTCTGATACAGAGGAATCAAAGCCTGAGCGGCGGCTCTATGTAGCAAGACATAAGGGGTTCATGACCAGCGTCATGAACCCCTTTTTGCTGCATTGCGTGAAGCCGAGGAAACACCATGAAACTGCCAAACCGTTTTATCACCGGACTGGGTATCTTGATGATCAGCGCCAGTCCGCTGCTGCAAGCTGCACCACCGGATCAACGCGGTGATGGCCCGGACGACAATCGTGGTGTTCAACAGCCGGGGCCGCAGAGCAATGGCGGGCATAACGAGCGTGGCAATGACCGTGGACCGGGCAATGACAATGGCCGGGGTCCGGACAAAGGCCCGGCCAGCCAGCCAGGCAGACAGGCCCACCAGGACAACCGCGGCGGCAACCGCCCACCGCAGGATTTCGGCCCGGTACGCGAGACCTTCCAGCAACACCGCGACGTCATCGGCCGGGGCCAGCCACTGCCGCCTGGCGTACACATCGCCAAGGGCCGTCCGTTGCCCCCTGGTTACGGCAAACGCCTGGACAGCCGCTCGCTGCAATACCTGCCACATTATGACGGCTACGAATGGCGCCGCCTGGGCACCGACGTCGTACTGATCGCCGTGGGTTCTGGGATTGTTTACGCGATTCTGGATGGTGTGTTGAATTGATGGGTGCTGCTATGCGGAGCGTCAGACAAGGCACTCCCACGCTGGAGCGTGAGGAACGATAATCTCGACTATCGTGCGACGCTCCGCGTCGCATGCCGTTCTGGACGCTCCGCGTCCGATCTTGAGGGCCGCCCAGCGCAGAAACCAGCCCAGCTCAACCCTGCTTCTGGTTAACCCGCGCCAAAAACGTCATCAGCGCTCCCGACACAAAATCCGGGTTCTCCAGATTGGCGATATGCCCTGCCTCAGGCACCAGCACGTAAGGGCAGCCGATCAGGCTGGCCATCTCGCGGGTTTCCTCAGGCGGGCGCGGGATGTCCGCATCGCCACACATTACCAGCGTGGTGTCGGCATTCAGTTGTTCGATCAACCCGAGCCGGTCATCACGACCGAAAATCATCCTTCCCAGTGGTACGACGGACTGACGCAACTGCTCGGCATTCATGCTGGCAAGCGCTGCACGAAACGACGTGTACACAGGCGACTGCGGATCAATGCCGGGACGGAAGAAAATCGGTACGACGATATCCAGCAGCGGCTCAGGAAAGGTCCCGACCTCTTCCAGCTTGTCGAGCAACGAGAAGTAATAGGCTTTCTTGGCTTCGGTCTCTTTGCCCAGATAGGTGTCCATCAGCACCAGCCCCGTGATGCGCTCTGGCGCGAGCAGTGCAGCGATTGCGCCCCACATACCGCCGACCGACAGCCCGACGATGCTGCAACGCTCGATATTCAAATGATCCAGCAGCGCCAGCGCATGCCGCGCCAGGTCATCGAGGTTGCGAGTACCTTCGGGAAACCCGCTGGAATCTCCGTGCCCCCACAGATCCGGCACGATCACCCGATACTGGCTGGCCAGGGTATCAATCTGTGCACTCCACATCGCCTTGTCCCAGAGATAGCTGTGACCGAGCACTACCACCGGGCCCGTGCCCTGGTCGGAATAGTGAAGTGTCTTACCGTCGATGAGTAGATCCGGCATTTCTGATGATCCTCTGTTCTGGTCTTTCAGCATTCGGCTCAGGCAGCCTGGGGCAGGGCACCGATGATATTCAAGCGTATGCATGACCATTTTGTTGATGTGCGCGCGGCGATGGACCGAGCGGTCACTTTTCAGCGGGGCAATGTTACACCGCAATCGACGGCAATGGCCTGCCCGCCAGCGAAACCCCGCTCAACGCCTGCTCGCTGGCCAGCCAGTCCACGAATTGCTGAACGATCTGCACGCGGCGTTTGCGCTGGGGCAGGACGACGTAATAGCCCTGGCCGGAAATCGCCGCGCCGGCGATAGGGCGGCAGAGCAGGCCCTGATCAAGCAGGTCGTCGACCAAGTGCTTCCAGCCGATGGCGATGCCCTGTCCGCCGATGGCCGCCTGGATCAGCAGGGTGTAGTTGTCGAAGCGCAGTTGACCGGGCGCGGGGGCCTGAGGGATGTCCAGCGCGCGGAATACGCCCGCCCAGTCGAACCAGTGGTTAATGCTTTCGCCACGCAGGTGCAGGAGTGGAAAGTCGCGCAGCGCATCGTTGGGCAGCGGCGTCTGGCGCCCGGCGATCAGTTGCGGGCTGCACACCGGGAAGACCTCTTCGCTGAACAGCCAGTGGCTTTCGCCCTGTTTGAAGCGCCCGTCACCGAACAGCACCGCAACATCGATATCAGCACGTAACATGCTGTGGGTACGCTCGCTGGTGACCAGGCTGACGTCCACGTCCGGGTTAACCTTGTGGAAACGGTGCAGACGCGGCATCAGCCAGTAGGCGGCGAAGGCGAAGTCGGTCGCCACTTGAAGCACTTCGTGCTGGTGGTGTTCGGTAATGGCTGTCAATCCGCTGTCGATGGATTGCAGCCCGGCCTGCACATGGCTGAATAGCACTTCACCGGCGTCGGTCAATTCGATGCCACGGTAGATGCGGTCGAACAGACGGGTAGCGAGTTGCTCTTCGAGGCGCTTGATCTGCTGGCTGACAGCGGGCTGTGTCGTGCCCAGTTCGAGGGCTGCCGCTGTGAAGCTGCGCAAACGCGCCGCGACTTCAAATGCACGCAGCAGATCGAGTGACACATCGCCGAAAGATTCAAACATTAGCTGGGCTTATCCTAGGTATTGCTGTGTATGGGCTTTACCCTGAAACGTATGGACTCCATCCTCATACCCGGCACTTTCGCATAACTTTTCACAATGGGATGCAGCGATTACATGAAGCGCAAAAATATTCTGTTCATCATGGCCGATCAAATGGCCGCGCCAATGTTGCCGTTTTACGCCCGGTCCCCGATTCTGATGCCGAACCTGAGCCGCATGGCCGCCAATGGCGTAGTGTTCGACTCGGCGTATTGCAACAGCCCCCTTTGCGCGCCGTCGCGCTTCACCCTGGTCAGCGGCCAGCTGCCGAGCAGGATCGGCGCGTACGACAACGCAGCTGACTTCCCGGCCGACATCCCTACTTATGCCCACTACCTGCGTGCGCTGGGCTACAAGACCGCCCTGGCAGGCAAGATGCATTTCTGCGGGCCGGACCAGTTGCATGGCTACGAAGAACGCCTGACCAGTGACATCTACCCGGCCGACTATGGCTGGTCAGTCAATTGGGACGAGCCGGATGTGCGGCCAAGCTGGTATCACAACATGTCATCGGTATTGCAGGCTGGTCCGTGCATTCGCACCAACCAGCTGGATTTCGATGAAGAGGTGCTGTTCAAGTCCCAGCAATATCTGTACGACCACGTGCGCCAGGACGGTGATGCGCCTTTCTGCCTGACCGTTTCCATGACTCATCCTCATGATCCGTACACCATTCCCAAGCCGTTCTGGGACCTGTACGCCGACGAAGAGATCCCGATGCCGCCGCCGCACGCCAATCAGGCCGCGCTGGACCCGCATTCGCAACGGCTGCTCAAGGTCTATGACCTGTGGGACAAGCCCATGCCGACCGACAAGATTCGTGATGCGCGCCGCGCCTACTTTGGCGCGTGCAGCTACATCGACCTCAACGTCGGCAAGCTGATGCAGACGCTCGATGAAGTCGGGCTGGCGGAAGACACCATCGTGGTGTTCTCCGGCGATCACGGCGACATGCTGGGCGAGAAGGGCCTCTGGTACAAAATGCACTGGTTCGAAATGGCCGCGCGCGTGCCGCTGGTGGTGTACGCGCCGGGCCAGTTCAAACCGGGACGGGTCAGTGCGTCGGTGTCGACTGCCGACCTGCTGCCGACCTTCGTCGAAATGGCCAGCGGCAAACTGGACGCCGGTTTGCCACTGGACGGACGTTCGCTGATGCCGCATCTAAAACGCAAGGGCGGGCACGACGAGGTGTTCGGTGAATACATGGCCGAAGGCACCACCAGCCCGCTGATGATGATCCGTCGTGGCGCGTACAAATTTATCTATTCGGAACAGGACCCGTGCCTGCTGTTCGATGTGAAGAAGGACCCGAAAGAGCAGAAGGACCTGAGCCAGTCACCCGCCCATGAAAAGCTGTTCAATGACTTCCTGGCCGAAGCTCGGGCCAAGTGGGACATCCCGGCGATACACCAACAGGTGCTCGCCAGTCAGCGCAGAAGGCGCTTCGTCGCCAAATCGCTGGCAACCGGCAAGCTGAAGAGTTGGGATCACCAGCCACTGGTCGACGCCAGTCAGCAGTACATGCGCAACCACATTGATCTGGACGATCTGGAGCGCAAGGCACGTTTTCCGCAACCTTGACCCTGCCCACACCAAAAAAACCAAAGGGGTACATCAATGAAGAAGTTATCCACAGCCGTTGCGGTCGCGGTCATGACCTTCGGTAGCCTGGCAGCGCAGGCGGAGGACGCCAGTTGCAGCACCGTGAAGATGGCCGATCCCGGCTGGAGTGACATTGCGGCCACCAACGCCATTACCAGCGTGGTCCTCGAGGGCCTGGGCTACACGCCCAAGGTCGATACCCTGGCCGTGCCGATTGCCTATGGCGGTTTGAAAGACGGCAAGCTGGATGTGTTTCTGGGTAACTGGATGCCGGCGCAGCAGGGCTTTTACGACAAGTTCGTGGCCACCGGAGATGTGACGCAACTGGCCAAAAACCTGGAGGGCACCGAATTCACCCTGGCCGTACCGGATTACGTCTGGGAAGCCGGTGTGCATAACTTTGCCGACCTGAACAAATTCGCTGACAAGTTCGACAAGAAGATCTACGGCATCGGTTCCGGCGCGCCTGCCAACCTGTCGTTGCAGGAGATCATCAAGAAGAACGAATTCGACCTGGGCAAATGGAAACTGGTGGAATCCAGCGAGACTGCGATGCTCGCCGAGGTCAATCGCAACGTGAAGAAAAAAGCCTTTGTGGTGTTCCTCGGCTGGACGCCGCACCCGATGAACGTGCAGATCAAGGGCATGCACTACCTCAAGGGCGGCGAGAAATATTTCGGCGACACCGGCTCGGTCTTTACACTGACCCGCAAGGGTTATGCTCAAGCCTGCCCGAACGTCGGCAAGCTGCTGACCAATCTGAGCTTCACCCTGGACATGGAAAACAGCATCATGGCCGAAGTGGTCAACAAGAAGGTCAGCAACAGCGAGGCGGCGAAGGCCTGGATCAAGGCCAACCCGGCGGTGCTGGACAAGTGGCTGGAGGGCGTACAGACCGCTGATGGCAAGGACGGTCTGGCGGCGGTGAAGGCCAGGTTGTAAGCGTAAAGCCTTGAGTGCGCTGCGTGACGAAGGTCTGTGACGCGGAGCGTCACCCAAGGCATTCCCACGCTGGAGCGTGAGGAACGACAGGCGTCCGACTATCGTGCCCATGCTCCACGTGCCGTTCTGGGCGCTCTGCGTCCTCTACGTTCAATTCAACCGAGGGACCGATGCGCTGGCTCAATCGCCATAAATTCCTACCCTTTCTCGCCTGGCTGCCGCAGCAGAATCGCGCCAGCGTCGGGCGTGATGCGCTAGTGGGTCTGAGTGGCGCCATTCTGGCACTGCCGCAATCCATCGCTTACGCACTGATCGCCGGGCTGCCGCCTGAGTACGGTCTCTACGCTGCGATTGTTCCAGTCCTCGTGGCCTGTCTGTGGGGATCGTCCTGGCACCTGATCTGCGGGCCGACTGCGGCTATTTCCATCGTGCTGTACGCCAGTGTCAGTCCGCTCGCCGTCCCGGCCAGTCAGGACTACATCATGTTGATCCTGCTGCTGACCTTCATCGCTGGCGTATTTCAGTTGTTGCTGGGGATGATGCGCTTCGGTGCACTGGTAAATTTCGTTTCGCACTCGGTGGTGCTGGGTTTCACGCTGGGCGCTGCGGTGGTGATTGCGCTGGGGCAGATGCCCAATCTGCTGGGCATTGATCTGCCGAGTCAGACCACCGCGCTCAAAAGCGTGAGCGCCGTGCTCGAGCATCTGCGTGAGGTCGATCTGTCTTCGCTGATGCTCGGTCTGTTGACCCTGGCGCTGGGTATCGGACTCAAGCTTCTCGTGCCTCGCTGGCCGACGCTGTTGATCGCACTGGTGTCGAGCAGCCTGCTGGTGTGGCTGTGGCCGGCGATGTTCGGCCATGTCCGTGTGGTCAGCGCCTTCGTCGGCCATCTGCCGCCCTTCAGCCCGTTGCCGCTGGATCTCGAACTGATCCTCAAGCTGCTGCCGACCGCCGTGGCGGTGGGCATGCTCGGGCTGGTCAACAGCCTGTCGATTGCCCGCTCGCTGTCAGCTCGTTCGCAGCAGATGCTCAATGCCAATCAGGAAGTGCGTGCCCAGGGGCTGTCGAACATGGTCGGTTCGCTGTTCTCCGGCTACCTGTCAGCCGGGTCTTTTACCCGTGCGGCATTGAGTTACGAGGCAGGTGCGCGCTCGCCGTTGGCGGGGGTGTTTTCCGCGCTATGGGTAGCGTTGTTCGCGGTCGCCGGTGCCTCGTTGATATCGCACATTCCGATCCCGGCCATGGCCGCCTCAATTCTGCTGATCTGTTGGGGGCTGGTGGATCGCCGAGGCATTCGTGCGCTGTTCCGCGTCAGCCGCGCCGAGTTTTTCGTGATGGCGCTGACCTGTCTGGCCACCCTGCTGCTGGAGCTGCAAACCGCGATCTACGCCGGTGTACTGGCCTCGCTGTTTTTCTACCTCAAGCGCACCTCGCAACCGCGTGTCCAGCAATGGCGCGAGGGCAACGAGGAGGTCCTGCGGGTCGGCGGATCGATCTTCTTCGGCGCCAGCCACTACCTGCAAACCCGCCTGCAACGTACCGAAGGTGTGCGAGTGGTGATCGATGCGCAGCAGATCAACTTCATCGATTACTCAGGCGTGGAGATGCTTCATCAGGAAGCCAGACGTCTGGGCCGGCAGGGCAGAGTGCTGGTCCTGCGCAATGCCAGGCCGCAAGTGATCGAGGAACTGCACAAGCTGGAAGGGACGGAGAAGTGCCCGATTCTGTTTGAGGATTGAGCCATGAATCATCGTCGCGATGCTCTGCGTTCTACAAAGGTCCCGATGAGCCCGTAGATTTGGCTTCTGCCCGGAGGGCGTGGGAGCGAACTTGTTCGCGAAAGGGCAGGTATAATCGCCGAAAATACATCATCTGAAATACCGCCTTCGCGAACAAGTTCGCTCCCACGGCCTTCGGCCAGAATCAAAAGCGGACTTGTGTATAACTCGGAGCATTGGCACGATAGTCCGCAGATAGCCGATCAACCCGCAGCCAGCAATCTGCGCAACTCAGCCAGCACCGGAGCCGATTCCGGACGCACACCGCGCCACAGCAGGAAGGCTTCTGCGGCCTGCTCGGCCAGCATGCCCAGACCATCCACCGCCTGCGCCGCGCCGTGTTCGGTGGCCCAACGGCAAAAAGCAGTGGGTTCGTTGCTGTACATCATGTCGTAGCAGAAGGTCACTCCCGACTGGATGAGGCTGGGCGCAATCGGTGGCAACTCTCCGGCCAGGCTGGCCGAGGTGGCGTTGATGATCACGTCCACCGACTCTTCAAGCCAGTCGTAGCTGCTGGCGAATACCGGCCCGAGGTCGGCAAACTCCTGCGCCAGTCGTTCGGCTTTCTCGACCGTACGATTGGCGATCACCAAGGCAGCGGGCTGTTGCGCAAGCAACGGCTCCAGCGCACCACGCACCGCACCGCCTGCGCCCAGCAACAGAATGCGCTGACCACGCAGGCTGCGACCGCAATTGACCGTCAGATCACGTACCAGCCCGGCACCGTCAGTGTTATCACCCAGCAGGGTTCCGTCGTCGAGCTTGCTCAGGGTGTTGACCGCCCCGGCGCGCTGCGCACGCTGGGTCAGGCTGTCGGCAAGGCGCCAGGCTTCTTCCTTGAACGGCACAGTAACGTTGGCACCGCGCCCGACCTGGAAAAACGCCTGGGCGAACGCGGTGAAGTCGTTCAGCGGTGCCAGCGAGGTCTGGTAATCAAGCGTTTGCCCGGTTTGTTCGGCAAACAGGCGATGAATCAAGGGCGACTTGCTGTGGCCGATGGGATTACCGAAGACGACGTACTGGTCCATGTGTGTTCCTGATCTGTTTGCGTGTGCAGCACCTTGCGGCGGTGAATCGGCTCAGTTTTCGGCCAGCCAGTCCCGATCAGTGAGGAAGTATTCGGTCAGACGCGCCTCTTCGCTGCCCGGCGTGGCCTTCCAGTCATAACCCCAACGCACTTGCGGCGGCAGCGACATGAGGATCGATTCGGTACGCCCACCCGATTGCAGACCGAACAACGTGCCGCGGTCATACACCAGGTTGAACTCGACGTAGCGACCACGACGGAATTCCTGAAACTCACGCTGCTGCACGGTATAGGCCGCCGCCTTGCGACGCCGCACGATCGGCAGATACGCATTGATGAACGCATCACCGATGGCACGAATGAAGGCGAAACTGGTGTCGAAATCCCACTGGTTCACGTCATCGAAAAACAGACCGCCGATGCCGCGCGGTTCATCGCGATGCTTGAGGTGGAAGTAACTGTCGCACCAGGCCTTGTAGCGCGGATAGACATCCTCACCGAAAGGCGCACAGGCGCGCTCGGCGACCCGGTGCCAGTGCACGCAGTCTTCCTCGACGCCATAATAGGGCGTCAGGTCGAAACCGCCACCGAACCACCAGACGGCCTCTTCACCTTCTTTCTCGGCAATGAAGAAACGCACGTTGGCGTGGGACGTCGGCACATGCGGGTTGTGCGGATGGATCACCAGCGACACGCCCAGCGCCTCGAAACCACGCCCGGCCAGTTCAGGCCGATGAGCGCTGGCAGACGGCGGCAGATTGCTGCCGAAAACATGGGAAAAATTGACACCGCCTTTCTCGATGACCGTGCCATTCTCGATCACCCGCGTGCGACCACCGCCGCCCGCCGGACGCGTCCAGGCATCTTCCATGAAGTGTGCGCTGCCATCTTCCTGTTCAAGCGCAGTGCAGATACGGTCTTGCAGGTCGAGCAGGTAGGCTTTTACGGCCTCGGTACGGGTACTCATGAGGATCCCTTACGGCTGACGTCAAACGGCTGAGTCCCCGCAGCAAAAGAGGCTCAGGCAAATTGGCGCGTAGCATACCATCGGCAGCGCGGGCTGGCAGTTGACGAAGGTCCGGGGATGGAGTCCGATGGGGGCTTTCGCAGCTTGTTTTAACCATCAAGGAGAGAGCACATGGCAAAGCGTATCCAGTTCAGCGCTGTCGGAGGACCCGAGGTTCTTGAATATGTCGATTTCGAGCCGCAGGCTCCGGGGCCGCAGGCGGTGGTTGTGCGTAACAAGGCCATTGGCCTGAATTTCATCGATACCTATTACCGCAGCGGGCTGTATCCGGCGCCGTCGCTGCCTTCCGGCCTCGGTGCCGAAGGGGCGGGGGTGGTCGAGGCGGTGGGGGCCGAGGTGACGCGCTTCAAGGTCGGTGATCGTGTCGCTTACGGCACCGGGCCGCTGGGGGCGTACAGCGAAGTGCACGTGCTGCCTGAAGCGAATCTGGTGAAGCTGGCGGACTCGATCAGTTTCGAGCAGGCCGCAGCCCTGATGCTCAAGGGCCTGACGGTGCAGTATCTGCTGCGTCAGACGTATCAGGTGAAGCCGGGCGAGACCATTCTGTTTCATGCTGCTGCGGGTGGTGTGGGTTCGCTGGCCTGCCAATGGGTCAAGGCGCTGGGCGCCAAACTGATCGGCACGGTCAGTTCGCCGGAGAAGGCCGCGCACGCCAAGGCGCTGGGTGCCTGGGAAACCATCGATTACAGTCACGAAGACGTCGCCAGGCGCGTGCTGGAGCTGACCGACGGCAAAAAATGCCCGGTGGTCTACGACGGGGTGGGTCAGGACACCTGGCTGACGTCACTCGACTGCGTGGCACCACGTGGGCTGGTGGTGAGCTTCGGCAATGCGTCCGGGCCGGTCTCGGGCGTGAATCTCGGGATTCTGGCGCAAAAGGGTTCGGTGTATGTCACCCGCCCGACGCTGGGCTCTTACGCCAACAATGCGCAGAACCTGCAGGCCATGGCGGACGAGCTGTTCGACATGCTCGCCAGCGGCAAACTCAAGGTCGACGGCATTCAGCAGTATGCTCTGAAGGATGCCGACAAGGCGCAGACCGAGCTGTCGGCCCGGCGTACCACCGGCTCGACCATTCTGATTCCTTGATCGTCTGCCCTTGAATGCGCACTGTGTGTGCCAGCGTCAGCCGGCGCGCACAATCTGCGCGGTGGCGATATCCCTTATCACGCTGGGGTTTCGACGCCCGCCCAGGCTGCCGCCGAGAACCCCGTCGATCTGCCCGCGGAAGTACTGCTCGACGCGCAATCTCGAACGCGCAGCCGGGCGACCCGCCGGGTTGGCCGAGGTGGAGATCAACGGACCGACCAGTGCGCACAGTTCACGTACGGTCGGGTGATCGGTAACACGCAGCGCCACGGTTTCGTGAATGCCGGTGATCCACTCGGGCAGCAGGTTCTGATGCGGTACCAGCCAGGTGTTGGGCCCAGGCCAGGTGCTGGCCATGCGGTCGAGCCACAGTTCAGGGAAGTCTTCGAACAGGAAGTCGAACTGGCGAATGTTGTCGGCAATCAGGATCAGGCCTTTTTCCACCGGCCGTGACTTGATCGCCAACAGACGATAGACCGCTTCTTCATCCCACGGATCGCACCCAAGCCCCCAGACTGCCTCGGTCGGGTAGGCAATCACCGCACCGGCTCGAATATCCTGAGCGGCTTGTTGCACTCGCCAACTGCTGACCATTGTTTGTCTCTCCACTGAATCCTGGCGGCAGTTTAACCTCAGGGCGCTCTAGCGAACCATCGTCCTGCTTCACAGCTTATGCGTCCGTCCAGTTCCAGCTCGGTCAGGCCTGCCAATACCTTGGGTAACGGCCAGCCGCATGACACCGACAGCCCCTCGCTGGTGTGCGGTGCGGCGTGCAGCAGCGCCAACAGTGGATGATCGCAAGGGGCAGGCTTCGCCGGCGTGACGGGATCGATGCCGGGCGCAACACGTTTCCAGTGCTGCAAGCCTTCAAGAATGTGTTCGACGGTCTCGATCAGTGTCGCGCCGTCTCGTATCAACTGATGACAGCCCTTGGCGCCAGGGTGATGAATCGAGCCGGGTATCGCGTAAACCTCTCGTCCATGCTCGGCGGCCAGCCGCGCGGTAATCAATGAGCCGCTGGCAACACTGGCCTCGACCACCAGTATGCCCAGCGACAGGCCACTGATTATTCGGTTACGTCGCGGGAAGTTGCTGGCCTGTGCTGCGGCGTCCAGCGGGAACTCGGAAATCACGGCGCCGCCCTGGGCCGCCATCTGTGCTGCAAGCGCGCGGTGCTGCTGTGGATAAAGTTTTTCGAGCCCGGTGCCAAGCACGCCGATTGTAAGCCCCCCGACATCCAATGCGCCCTGATGCGCGGCACCGTCAATACCTCGCGCCAAGCCACTGGTGATCACAAAACCGGCAGCCGCCAGGCTGCGCGCAAAAGCGCTGGCGGTGTCGAGTCCGGGTCGGGAGGCACGACGACTGCCGACCATTCCCAGTTGCGGACGCTCAAGGATCGAAGGGTCGCCGGCAATGAAGATCAGCGGCGGTGGATCTGCGATCTGCGCCAGCAGCGCGGGGTAGCCGGGGTCGTCCCACATCAGCAAATGCTGGGCCGGACGCTCCAGCCAGGCCAATGCGGCACTGGCGCCATCGCGTACGGAGGGGTCACGACGCGCCTCGGCACAGACACCTGGAATGCCCAGCGCACGCCATGCGCTGGCCGGCGCACTGAGCGCCGACGAGGCCGAACCGAAAGCTTCAATCAGTCTGGAAAAGCGTTTCGGCCCTATCTCGGGCAAGCGGTGCACGCGCAAACGCGCTTCCAGCTCTGCAGGCGAAGAGAGGGCATTTTCGAACAATGGCATGAGATCGTCCCTGATCCATCGTGCATCTCAAGTGATGCACAAACCTGTGGATAACTCTGTTGACAACAATTTGATAAGTGTCTGGTTCGTCACACAAATCCGTGTCAGATCTGAAACATGCGTCTACGGTTTGCGAACCTTGTCCATGATGGCCAAAGATCGGTTGGCTTGCAGGACCAAGGCGTAACTAAGCTTGTCGTAGGTACGGAAAACCATCAGCAGCCCGGCCCGTTCGTCGGGGATTTTTACCAGCTCACCGGTGATTCGGTCGCGCACGGTTTCGCTGGTCTTGTAGATCGCCAGCACGTTGCCCTCGGTCAGACCGTCGCGTTTGCCCTTGTCGAGCGTGACCACATCCAGCACGCTGACCTGAGTGACGCCGCGTGGCACATCCAGAATCAAACCTTCTATCGGCGCCTGCGGAGCGCTGGGCAGGAACGTCGAGTTGATGGCCCGCTCTTCACTGCTGAACAAGCGATCGCCCAGACGCACTTCCTGCGTGGAGCGCTGCAGAATCAGGGTCGAGACGTCACCTTCGGTGGCAACCACCTCGGCGCTGCCGACGTCATCGGCGTTGATGCCCAGTACTTCCTTGGTCTCCGGATCGATGTAGGTCTTGCCCTGACGAAAGATGCCATAGACGCTGTGCGCCGGGTCCAGCGCACCCCGTGCATAGGCACGATCACCGTTGCCACTGAGCACGCGCTCGGCATTGCCCGCAACGATGTAGGGGGCTTTCTCGAACTGCTCGGCGTTGTCGACAATCCGGTTGCTGATCAGGAATGCGTTGATCGCCCCCAGCGGAATGCTCGGAATGGCCTCGACCATCGGCGTACTGCGCACACGCGGTGACAATTTGATGGTCCCGCGCGACTCGCCCCGATTGAGCGTCACACGCGGCTGACCATCGACCCAGGTCAGCGCGAGGGTGTCACCGGGGTAGATCAGGTCGGGATCATGGACTTGCGGATTGGCCCGCCAGATCTCGCGCCATTTCCACGGTTCACGCAAGAACTTGCCGGAAATGTCCCAGAGTGTGTCCCCGGCGACAACGGTGTAGCTTTGCGGATAGCCTTCCCTGAGTTGCACTTGCGCCTGCGCAAGACCGCTGGCGGTCAGCAGCAGCAGCAGGGCGAGTAGTGATTTCCTCATGCGGTGAATCCCTTTATCATGTTGCCTCACGCGAACCCTAGAGTCCTGTCCTGGGCTGCCTGCCTTGAACTCCCGGGCCCGGCACCCAACATTGACTTTACCTTAACAGTGCAGCTCTTACGTATATGGCCATTCTAAACATCCTCGAATTTCCCGATTCGCGCCTGCGCACTATCGCCAAACCTGTGGCGATGGTAGACGAAGGCATTCGCCAGTTGGTCGACGACATGTTTGAAACCATGTACGAAGCGCCAGGTATTGGCCTGGCCGCGACTCAGGTCAACGTCCACAAGCGCGTGGTCGTCATGGACCTGAGCGAAGACCGCAGCGAACCGCGGGTCTTCATCAATCCTGAAATCGAAAAGCTGACCGACGAAATGGATCAGTATCAGGAAGGCTGCCTGTCGGTTCCCGGTTTCTACGAAAACGTCGACCGCCCGCAAAAGGTTCGCGTCAAGGCGCTGGACCGTGACGGCAAGCCTTACGAACTGGTTGCCGAGGGCCTGCTCGCCATCTGTATCCAGCATGAATGCGATCACCTGAACGGCAAGCTGTTCGTCGATTACCTTTCCAACCTCAAGCGTGACCGGATCAAGAAGAAGCTCGAAAAGCAGCACAAGCTCAACGCCTGATCCGTCGTTACCCCAAAAGGCCTGAACAGGCCTTTTTTTATAATGAGAACTCCATGACTGAGCCACTGCGCATCGTCTTCGCCGGCACCCCGGAATTCGCCGCCGAACACCTCAAAGCCCTGCTCGACAGCCCTCACCAGATCGTCGCCGTGTACACCCAGCCCGATCGCCCGGCCGGTCGTGGACAAAAGCTGATGCCCAGCCCGGTCAAGCAACTGGCGCTGCAACATGACGTACCGGTCATGCAGCCGCCAACGCTGCGCGATCCTGACGCGCAGGCCGAACTGGCAGCGCTGCAACCCGATTTGATGGTGGTCGTCGCCTACGGCCTGATCCTGCCGCAAGTGGTGCTGGATATTCCGCGCCTGGGCTGTATCAACAGCCACGCGTCGCTGCTGCCGCGCTGGCGTGGTGCGGCGCCGATTCAGCGCGCGGTACAGGCCGGTGATGCCGAGAGCGGCGTAACGGTGATGCGCATGGAAGCGGGCCTGGACACCGGGCCGATGCTGCTCAAGGCCGTTACCCCGATCACCGCGCAGGACACGGGCGGGACGCTGCATGATCGCCTGGCCGAACTCGGTCCGCCGGCTGTGTTGCAGGCCATTGCCGGTCTGGCGGACAGTTCGCTGGTCGGCGAGGTTCAGGATGACAGCCTGGCCAACTACGCCCACAAGCTGAACAAGGACGAAGCGCGCCTGGACTGGACACGTCCGGCCGATGAGCTTGAGCGCCTGGTCCGCGCCTTCAACCCCTGGCCGATCTGCCACAGCACGCTGAACGAAGAAACCCTGAAAGTCCTGACAGCCGATCTGGCCGAAGGGCAGGGCGCGCCGGGGACGATTCTTGGCGCCAGCAAGGATGGCCTGATCGTCGCGTGCGGTCAGAACGCGCTACGCCTGACCCGTCTGCAATTGCCGGGCGGCAAGCCGCTGAACTTCACGGATCTGTTCAACAGCCGCCGCGAGAAATTTGCCATCGGCACGGTGCTGGGCCAATGAACCCGCGTCTGGCCGCCGCCAAGGCACTGGCTGCCGTGCTCAGCGGCAAGGCCTCGCTGAACAGCTCGTTGCCTACTCAACTGGACAAGGTCGAGGTGCGTGATCGTGGTCTGACTCAGGACCTGGCATTCGGCACCGCGCGCTGGCAGCCGCGCCTGTCGGCTCTGGCGGCCAAGCTGCTGCAAAAGCCCTTCAAGGCCGCCGACGCCGACGTTGAAGCCTTGTTGCTGGTCGGTCTTTATCAGCTGTTCTACAGCCGCATTCCGGCCCACGCCGCCATCGGTGAAACCGTGGGCTGCGCCGACAAATTGAAAAAGCCCTGGGCCAAAGGCTTGCTCAACGCCGTGCTGCGCAATGCGCAACGTGACGGCGAGGCGCTGCTGATCGAGCTGGAACACGACCCGGTGGTGCGTACAGCCCACCCGCGCTGGCTGCAGAAAGCCCTGAAAGCCGCCTGGCCGGAACAGTGGGAAGCCATCTGCGCGGCCAACAATGCGCACCCGCCGATGATTTTGCGCGTCAACCGACGCCATCACCGTCGCGATCAATACCTCGAACTGCTCAACACTGCCGGCCTGCAAGCCAGTGCGTGCACATTCAGTCAGGACGGCATCGTGCTCGCCGAGCCGTGCGATGTGCGCTCACTGCCCGGTTTTGCCGAAGGCTGGATCAGCGTGCAGGACGAAGCCGCGCAACTGGCCGCCGACCTGCTGGAGCTGGCCCCCGGGCAACGGGTACTCGATGCCTGCTGCGCGCCGGGCGGCAAGACCTGCCACTTGCTGGAAGTGCAGCCGCAACTAAGCGGCGTGGTAGCGGTGGATCTGGAAGCCAAGCGTCTGGTGCGCGTGCGTGAAAACCTTGATCGCCTGGGCCTGGATGCCGAGCTGATCGCCGCCGATGCACGCGAGACAGCGCAGTGGTGGGACGGCAAACCGTTCCAGCGCATCCTGCTCGACGCACCGTGCTCGGCGACCGGCGTGATTCGTCGTCATCCGGACATCAAACTGACTCGTCAGGCAGACGACATCGTCGCGCTGGCGGCCTTGCAGGGCGAGCTGCTCGATGCGTTGTGGCCTACGCTGCAGGTAGGCGGCATGCTGGTGTACGCGACCTGCTCGACACTGCCGACCGAAAACACCGACGTCATCGAGGCGTTTCTGGCGCGTACCTCCGGGGCCAGAGAGCTGGACATCGCCGGGCAGGCAGGACAGCCGCCCGCGGGTATCAAGCAAGCCCATGGTCGCCAGCTGCTGGCCCAGCAAGGCGGCCACGATGGTTTCTACTACGCCAAACTGATCAAGATCGCGGCGGCGCGGGAGTAAGCGCGTGAAAATCATCATTCTGGGTGCAGGACAGGTAGGCGGTACGCTGGCCGAGCATCTGGCGGGCGAAGCCAATGACATCACCGTGGTCGACACTGACGGCGACCGGTTGCGCGATCTGGGCGACCGCCTGGACATCCGCACCGTGCAGGGCAAAGGCTCCTACCCGGCGGTGTTGCGTCAGGCCGGCGCGGACGACGCCGACATGCTGGTCGCGGTGACCAGCAGCGACGAAGCCAACATGATCGCCTGTCAGGTGGCCCACACGCTGTTCCACACGCCGACCAAGATCGCGCGCATTCGTGAAGCGGCGTACCTGACACGCGCTGGCCTGTTCGATAAAAACGCGATCCCGGTCGACGTGCTGATCAGTCCGGAGCAGGTCGTCACCAACTACATCAAACGTCTGATCGAATACCCCGGTGCGCTGCAGGTGATCGACTTCGCCGAAGGCAAAGCGCAACTGGTCGCGGTCAAAGCCTATTACGGCGGCGCACTGGTCGGTCAGCCGTTGCGCCAGCTACGAGCGCACATGCCGAATGTCGAAACGCGCATCGCGGCGATCTATCGCCGCGACCGGGCGATACTGCCGCATGGCGACACGGTCATCGAAGCCGATGACGAGGTGTTTTTCATCGCCGCCAAGGCTGATATTCGTGCCGTTATGGGAGAGCTGCGGCGCCTGGACGAGAACTACAAACGTATCGTCATCGCCGGTGGCGGCAACATCGGCGAGCGTCTGGCTGAAGCCATCGAAAGCCGCTATCAGGTGAAGATCATCGAAGTGAGCCCGGCGCGCTGCCGCTATCTGTCGGAGCATCTGGACAGCACGGTGGTGCTGCAGGGCAGCTCATCGGACCGCGACCTGCTGCTGGAAGAAAACATCGGCAACACCGACCTGTTCCTGGCGCTGACCAACGACGATGAAGCCAACATCATGTCGTCGCTGCTGGCCAAGCGTCTGGGCGCGCGCAAGGTGATGACGCTGATCAATAACCCGGCCTACGTCGATCTGGTGCAGGGTGGCGAAATCGACGTTGCGGTCAGCCCGCAGCTGGCAACCATCGGCACGCTGCTGGCCCACGTGCGCCGTGGTGATATCGTCAGCGTGCATTCGCTGCGACGCGGTGCAGCCGAAGCCATCGAGATCGTCGCTCACGGCGACTCGAAATCCAGCAAGGTGGTGGGCCGCGCCATCAAGGACATCAACCTGCCGACCGGTACGGCAATCGGCGCAGTCATCCGCGACGAGCAGGTGCTTATCGCCCATGACATCACCGTGATCGAATCCGGTGACCATGTGATCATGTTCCTTGTGGACAAGAAGTGCATCCGCGAGGTTGAGCGGCTGTTTCAGGTCGGCCTGAGCTTTTTCTGAACCGCTCCTGAACAGGGTGTGACCCTGACTGAACCTCTTGCCGACGCGCCCTGTCGGCAACGCTCGTCGACTCGGGCGAATTCTCTCTGAGCCCGTGCATCTCAGACACACGAGCTTCATGCCTGCACGGGCTTTATGAGAGAGAACGCACCCCATGTCCGAATCGGAAAATTCCCCAGCCACGCTTCAAGGATCACAGACCGACGGCACACCGGCGGGTGGCTGGCCTGCGCTCAGTGCGGTCAACAAGCACCTGTTGCACCAGCATGTGCTGATCAAGGGCAACCGCACGCTGATGTCCATGAACAAGCCTGGCGGCTTCGATTGCCCCAGTTGCTCCTGGCCGGACCCGAAGAAGCCGCACACCTTTGAATACTGCGAGAACGGTGCCAAGGCACTGGCCTGGGAATCGACCAGGAAACGCGTGACGCCCGAGTTCTTCGCCCGGCATACGGTCAGCGAACTGGCGACCTGGAGCGATCACGCGCTGGAAGCAGAAGGCCGTATTACCGAGCCGATGCGCTACGACGCCGCCACTGACAAATACCTGCCAGTCACCTGGGACGAAGCGTTCGCCGAGATCGGCGCAGAGCTGCGCGGCCTGAGCGATCCATGGAAACTGGAGCTGTACACCTCCGGACGCACGTCGAACGAAGCCGCCTTTCTGTATCAGCTGTTCGGTCGGCTGTACGGCATGGCCAACTTCCCAGACTGCTCGAACATGTGCCATGAAACCACCACTGCGGCGCTGCCCGAGTCGATCGGGGTCGGCAAAGGCACCACGACGCTGGAAGATTTCGAGAACGCCGACGCGATTTTTATCATCGGCCAGAACCCCGGGACCAACAGCCCGCGCATGATGTCCGAGCTGCACGCCGCCGCACGCCGGGGCGCAAGCATCATCTCGTTCAACCCGCTGCGGGAAAGGGCGCTGGTACGCTTTGCGGCGCCGCAGGACCAGCGCGACATGCTCAGTCTGCATGGGGTGGAAATCAGCTCGCAGTACCATCAGGTCAGGATCGGCGGCGACATGATCGCCCTGCAAGGCGTTTGCAAGGCCGTGATCGAAGCCGATGACGTGGCGCAGCGTGAAAACCTGCCGCGCGTCCTCGACGTGGCGTTCATTGAAGAACACACCCATGGCTTCGAGCAGTACGCCGATTATTGCCGACAGTTGCCCTGGGACATCATCGAGCGCCATTCGGGTCTGACGCGTCAGGCCATCGAAGAGGTGGCTGCGGTTTATAAGCGCTCGAAGGGGGTCATCTGCTGCTGGGGGATGGGCATCACTCAGCACAAGCGTGGCGGTGATGCCATGCAGCAGATCATCAACCTGCTGCTGTTGCGCGGCAACATCGGCAAGCTCGGTGCAGGGGCTTGCCCGGTGCGCGGGCATTCCAACGTACAGGGCGACAGGACGATGGGCATCTATGAAAAGGCCGGCGAACCGTTTCTGGCCAGCATGAGCAAGGTGTTCGGTTTTGAGGCGTCCAGAAAAAAAGGCCACGCCGTGGCCGAGACCTGCGAAGCCCTGTTGCGTGGCGAGGTGGAAGCACTCATTTCCATGGGCGGCAATTTCTTCCGCGCCATCCCGGACACCGATGTGATCTGCCCGACCGTCAGCCGCCTGAAAATGACGGTGCTGGTCAACACCAAGCTCAACCGCAGTGCGACGGTACATGGACAGAAGGCCTTTCTGCTGCCATGCGTGGCGCGTTCGGAACGCGACCTGCAGAACGGTGTGGCGCAAACCATTACGGTGGAGGACTCGATGTCGATGGTGCACGGCTCGACCGGCATGCTCGAGCCTGCGTCGAAACATCTGATTTCCGAAATCGCCATCATTGCCGGTATCGCCAAAGCGACGCTTGCGCCCAACCCCAAGGTGGACTGGGACAGCTACGTGGGTGACTACGCCAGGATTCGCGACAAGATCGAAGAAGTGCTGCCCGAGCAGTTTTACGATTTCAATCAGCGCATCCTAGAACCCGGAGGTTTTCGATTGCCCAATGCCGCCAGTGAGCGCAAGTGGGACACCGAGTCGGGCAAGGCCAACTTCCTCTTTCCCGAAGGCATCTACGACGAAGACGACACGCCGCCGGGCGCCGAGCATCTGCAGTTGATGACGATCCGCAGCCATGACCAGTTCAACACCACGGTGTATTCCAACGACGACCGTTATCGGGACATCTTTGGCGACCGCATGGTGGTGATGCTCAACCCGCAGGACATCGAACGCCTGGGGCTGAAAGCCGGGGACTACATCGAGTTTCAGACGGCGCTCGACCCGACCACGGCGCGGCGTGCAGCGGGTTTCAAGGTCATACCCTACGACGTGCCGCAGGGTTGCTGCGCAGCGTATTACCCGGAAACCAACGGCCTGCTGCCACTGGCCAACCGGGATAAACATGGCAACACTCCTGCGGCCAAATCCATCCCGGTGAACCTGGTGCGGATGAGTCCGGAGGGCACTCAGGTGGCGCTGGAGCGGCGCGGGTTGATTGCGGCGGCCAGTTGAGGGAAACACTATCGTGCCCATGCTCCAGCGTGGGCACGCCGTTCCGGACGCTCTGCGTCCAGTCCTTTCTAGTACCAGCGCGCTTCGCCTGGCGGGCGTTTCTTGAAGCGTTTCATGGTCCACATGTACTGGCTAGGGTAAGCCCGCACGTATCTCTCGACCACTTTGCTCATCGCCGCTGCCGAGGTTTCGGTGTCGGTGCTGTACATGGCTTCCGGAGCCGCTTCGAGTACCACTTTGTAACCCGAGCCGTCCGGCAGGCGCATGGCGTGCAGGAATACACCGACTGCCTTGCCGCCTGCCAGCATGTTCGGTACGAACTTGCTGGTCAGCGCCTGGGTGCCGCAGAAGGGCACGAAGATGCCCGCTGATTCGGCCGGCTCCGGATCGGCCGGAATACCCACCGAGCCGCCTTTGCGCACTTCCTTGATGACACTGAGAATGCCTTCCTTGGTCGACGCCGCAACCCGGTTGCCCAACTGCACACGCTGCTTGCGCAACAGGTCGTCCACGGCTTTCAGCTTGGGTGGACGATAGAAAATGATCGGCTTGCACTGGCTGCAGTAGAAGTGATTGAGCACTTCCCAGTTGCCCAGGTGACTGGTGATGCCGACTACGCCCTTGCCGGACGCCAGCGCATCCTTGAGCACATCGAGCCCTTCGACTTCACGCACCAGGTCGATCGATTTCTGTGCTGGCCAGATCCACGCACAGGCGCTTTCGGTCAGGGTCTTGCCGATGTCCATCAGGCTGCGGCCAACGAGCTTTTCCAGCTCCGGCTCGCTCAACTCGGGGAAACACTTGGACAGGTTGATCCGTGCCACTTCCCGCGAACGGTTGGGCAGCTTCCACATCAGCCAGCCAATCGCGGTGCCTGCCCACTGCACCGCGCGCCACGGCAACAGCGCAAACAATCGCAACGCCCCGACCATTACGGCGCCTTTGAACTTATCCACAGATGACTCCCAGATTCTCGAGGCGGGTAGTGTAACCGTCAGCGGCTCAGGATCGCATACCGATCGCAATCGACGGTGTGGTCCATGACCATACCGCTGGCCTGCATGTAGGCATAACAGATGGTCGGGCCGACAAAGGTGAAACCGGCCTTTTTAAGTACCTTGCTCATTGCTTCGGCCTCGGCGGTAATCGCCGGGACTTCGCTGCGATCCTTGAAGTGATTGATCTTCGGTGTACCGCCGACAAACGACCAGAGCAGCGCGACCGGGTCTTCCAGCGCCAGCCAGGCCCGCGCATTGGTGCGCACGGCCTTGAGCTTGAGGCGGTTGCGGATGATGCTCGGATCGAGCATCAGCGTCTCTATTTCGGCATCGCTCAACTGCGCCAGGCGCTCGACGTCAAAGCCGTGCAGCACTTCGCGATAACGCGCCCGCCGCTTGAGAATCGTGATCCACGACAGCCCGGCCTGGAACCCTTCGAGCAAAAGCAACTCGAAGAGCTTCTGCGCATCGCGCAGCGGCACTCCCCACTCCTGATCGTGATAAGCGATGTACAGGGGGTCTTCGTTGCACCAAAAGCAGCGTGTCATAGGGCTCCCAAGGAGTGGACGTGCGGCCGAATCGGGTATACTCCCGCTCTTTGAATCGCAGCCCAGCACAGGTGAAATTTGTGAGCCAGCCTACGCCAGCCGTGCGTACCTTCCAAGACTTGATCCTCGCCCTCCAGCAATACTGGGCAGAACAAGGTTGCGTGGTACTTCAGCCCTACGATATGGAAGTAGGCGCCGGCACGTTCCACACTGCCACGTTTCTGCGCGCCGTAGGCCCGGAAACCTGGAACGCCGCTTACGTACAGCCAAGCCGTCGCCCGACTGACGGCCGCTACGGCGAAAACCCGAACCGCCTGCAGCACTATTACCAGTTTCAGGTGATTCTCAAGCCGAACCCGGACAACTTCCAGGAACTGTACCTGGGCTCGCTCAAGCACATCGGCCTCGATCCGCTAGTGCATGACGTGCGCTTCGTCGAAGACAACTGGGAATCGCCGACGCTGGGCGCCTGGGGTCTGGGCTGGGAGATCTGGCTCAACGGCATGGAAGTCTCGCAGTTCACCTACTTCCAGCAGGTCGGTGGCCTGGAGTGCTACCCGGTCACCGGCGAAATCACGTATGGCCTCGAGCGTCTGGCGATGTACCAGCAGGGCGTGGACTCGGTCTACGATCTGGTCTGGGCTGACGGTCCGTTCGGCAAAGTGACCTACGGCGACGTGTTCCACCAGAACGAGGTGGAGCAGTCGACCTACAACTTCGAACACGCCAACGTCGACAAACTGTTCGAGCTGTTCGACTTCTACGAAAGCGAAGCCGCACGCCTGATCGAGCTGGAGCTGCCATTGCCCGGCTACGAAATGGTCCTCAAGGCCTCGCACACCTTCAACCTGCTGGATGCCCGTCGCGCGATTTCCGTGACGGCGCGTCAGCAGTACATCCTGCGCGTACGCACATTGGCCCGTTCGGTGGCTCAGGCCTACCTGCAGGCCCGCGCCCGTCTCGGCTTCCCGATGGCGCCGCCCGATCTACGCGATGAAGTGTTGGCCAAGCTGGAGGCAGCGCAATGAGTGCTCAAGATTTTCTGGTCGAACTGGGCACAGAAGAACTGCCACCCAAGACCCTCGTCTCGCTGGCCGATGCGTTTCTCGCCGGTATTGAAAAAGGCATCACAGGCGCAGGTCTGACCTACAGCGCCAAGCAGGTCTACGCAGCACCGCGTCGTCTGGCCGTGCTGATTACCGCACTGGCCACGCAACAACCGGATCGCAGCGTCAACCTCGACGGCCCGCCGCGTCAAGCAGCGTTCGATGCCGACGGTAACCCGACTCAGGCCGCCCTGGGCTTCGCCAAGAAGTGCGGCGTCGACCTGAGCGAAATCGATCAGAGCGGTCCGAAACTGCGTTACAGCCAGACCATCCTCGGCAAGCCGACCACGTCCCTGTTGCCGACCATCGTCGAAGACTCGCTGAACGACCTGCCGATTGCCAAGCGCATGCGCTGGGGTGCTCGCAAGGAAGAGTTCGTGCGGCCGACCCAGTGGCTGGTGATGCTGTTCGGTGATCAGGTGGTGGACTGCACGATCCTCGCCCAGAGCGCGGGTCGTCATTCGCGCGGTCATCGCTTCCATCATCCGCAAGACGTGCGCATTTCTTCGCCTGCCGGTTACCTCAGTGACCTGCGCGCCGCTCATGTGCTGGCCGACTTCAACGAACGTCGGCAGATCATCAGCAAGCGCGTCGACGAGCTGGCCACCCAACAGGAAGGCACCGCCATCGTGCCGCCAAGCCTGCTGGACGAAGTGGCCGGTCTGGTCGAATGGCCGGTTCCGCTGGTGTGTTCATTCGAAGAGCGCTTCCTGGAAGTCCCTCAGGAAGCCTTGATTACCACCATGCAGGACAACCAGAAATACTTCTGCCTGCTGGATGTCGACGGCAAGCTGCTGCCGCGCTTCATCACCGTGGCCAACATCGAGAGCAAGGACCCGGCACAGATCATCGCCGGTAACGAGAAGGTGGTTCGTCCACGCCTGACCGACGCCGAGTTCTTCTTCAAGCAGGACAAGAAGCAGAAGCTGGAAACCTTCAACGATCGCCTGAAGAACGTCGTGTTCCAGGCGCAGTTGGGCAGCGTGTTCGACAAGGCCGAGCGTGTGTCGAAACTGGCCGCTTACATCGCTCCCCGCATCGGCGGCGACGCCCAGCGTGCTGCGCGGGCCGGTCTGCTGTCCAAGTGCGACCTGTCGAGCGAGATGGTCGGCGAGTTTCCGGAAATGCAGGGCATTGCCGGTTACTACTACGCCAAGGCCGACGGCGAGCCTGAAGATGTCGCACTGGCGCTCAATGAGCAGTACATGCCGCGTGGCGCGGGTGCCGAACTGCCAACCACACTGACCGGTGCTGCGGTGGCAATTGCCGACAAGCTCGACACGCTGGTTGGCATCTTCGGGATCGGCATGCTGCCTACCGGCAGCAAGGACCCCTATGCATTGCGTCGTGCGGCACTGGGCATCCTGCGTATCCTGATCGAGAAGAAGCTCGACCTGAACCTGATCGAAACGGTGAAGTTCGCCGTCACGCAGTTCGGCGCGAAGATCAAGCCAGCCGGTCTGGCGGAACAGGTGCTCGACTTCATCTTCGATCGTCTGCGTGCGCGCTATGAAGACGAAGGCGTCGACGTGGCGGTGTACCTTTCGGTGCGTGCCCTGCAACCGGCTTCGGCGCTGGATTTCGATCAACGCGTCCAGGCAGTCCAGGCCTTCCGCAAACTGCCACAGGCCGCAGCACTGGCCGCAGTGAACAAACGTGTATCGAACCTCTTGAGCAAGGCCGAGGGCAGCATTGCCCAGACCGTCGAGCCCAAGTATTTCGACAACGCCAACGAGTTCTCGCTGTACTCGGCCATCCAGCAGGCCGATCACGCGATCCAGCCGATGGCTGCCGAGCGTCAGTACAGCGAATCGCTGGCGCGTCTGGCGATGTTGCGTGAGCCGGTCGATGCGTTCTTCGAAGCCGTGATGGTCAACGCGGAAGACGCCAACGTGCGTGCCAACCGTTATGCCCTGTTGTCGCGTTTGCGCGGCCTGTTCCTCGGCGTCGCCGACATCTCGCTGCTGGGCTGACAAGGAGTCGCTGTGAAACTGCTGATACTTGACCGGGATGGCGTGATCAATCATGACTCCGACGCTTACATAAAGTCGGTGGCGGAGTGGCTGCCCATTCCTGGCTCGATCGAAGCTATCGCAGCGCTGAGCAAGGCCGGCTGGACGGTGGCCGTTGCCACCAACCAGTCCGGCATTGCCCGAGGTTATTATGATCTGGCCACTCTGGATGCCATGCACGTGCGCTTGCGCAAGCTGGTGGCAGAGCAGGGCGGCGAGGTCGGTTTGATCGTCTATTGCCCGCATGGGCCAGACGATGGCTGTACCTGCCGCAAGCCCAGACCCGGGATGCTGCAGGCTATCGCCCGTCATTACACCGTGGACCTCAAAGGTCTCTGGTTCGTGGGCGACAGCAAAGGTGACCTGCAGGCCGCACAAGCCGTCGATTCTCAGCCTGTGCTGGTGATGACCGGCAAAGGCCGCAAGACGATGGAAGGCGGAGTGCCGGCAGGCACGTTGATTTTTGACGATCTGGCGGCAGTTGCCGCAGAACTTATCCACAACAGCGCTCACTGAACAGTCAGCTCTTCAGGTTCAGGACGCTCAAGGAGCGGGCACCTGCCCGTACGGTAAACGTAACTATGTCGATCATGCAGGCAATCAGGACCTTCTTCTTCTACCTGTTGCTGGGCACCAGCTCGCTGTTGTGGTGCACGTTGAGTTTTTTCATTGCGCCTTTTCTGCCGTTCAAAGCCCGCTATCGCTTCATTAACGTCTATTGGTGCCGCTGCGCCATCTGGCTGACCAAGGTGTTCCTGAACATCAAGGTAGAAGTGACTGGCGCCGAAAACGTACCGAAAACCCCCTGCGTGATCATCTCCAACCACCAGAGCACCTGGGAGACGTTCTTTCTATCGGCGTATTTCGAGCCGATGAGCCAGGTCCTCAAGCGTGAACTGCTGTATGTGCCGTTCTTTGGCTGGGCGATGGCAATGCTGCGCCCGATCGCCATTGACCGCGAAAACCCGAAAGCCGCACTCAGGGAGATTGCCAAGAAGGGCGACGAGTTGCTCAAGGATGGCGTCTGGGTATTGATCTTCCCGGAGGGCACACGCGTGCCTTACGGCCAGGTCGGCAAATTCTCTCGCGGCGGTACTGCACTGGCAGTGAACGCTGATCTGCCTGTGCTGCCGGTCGCGCACAACGCAGGCAAGTACTGGCCTCGCGACGGCTGGGCGAAAAAGCCAGGCACCATTCAAGTGGTGATCGGCGAGCCGATGTACGCAGAGGGCTCAGGCCCACGTGCCATCGCTGCGTTGAATGAGCGCGTTCAGACCTGGAATGAGGATACGCAACGGGCGATGGGCTCGCCTGCTGTACCTGTTGCAACTCCCGAAAAAGTCCCGGCGTGATTTTGTGGATAACCTGTGTACGGTTTTTTTGAAACCGCGCAAAAAGACGATCTAACCTGCTAATTCATATACATATTTTTTCAGGCTATAAAAACCGGAAAAACGTGCATAAGTTTTGATGATGTATCAGAAACCGACCTTTAAAAGGTCGGTTTTTTATGCGCAACGCGTCGGTGAAGCCTCAAGCCGATATTGCCGTGCAGGCACTCCGAAGCGCTGGCGGAAGACTCTGCTGAAGTAAGCGACATCACTGAATCCCCAACGCCAGGCGATCTCACTGATCTGTCGATTGGCGAGTAATGGCTCGCGCAGGTCACTGGCGCAGCGTTGCAACCGAGAGGCCAGCAGGTAACGTCCGAACGAGGTCTGTTCATCCTGAAACAAGCTGCTGATATAGCGCGTACTGACTCCGAACCGGACGCTGACACTGGCCAGAGACAGTTTTGTATCTGCCAGGTTGGCCTGGATATGATCCTTGATGCGCAGCAGCAAGCCACAGCGTCTTGAACCTTGTGCCTGCCCTTCGACCCGTTCGGACAACGCCATTGCTAGCAAGTCCAGCCCTTGTTCGGTTATCCGCGCCTGTTGTGATTCGCCTACCCGGTTCTCGAGTGCAGCCAGGCCGGTAAAAAAGTCGAAGACCAGTCCATTGAGCGGGTCATCGCGAGACAGTGATAACGCAGTCAGATACTCCAGATTACACAGACGCTGCTGCAGGCTGTTGCGCGGGATTTGCACCACAGTCTGTCTGAATGCACTGTCGAAGTGCAGCCGGTAGGGGCGACGAGTGTCGTAGATGGCAAAGTCGCCGACCTCCAATAGCGCTTCGCGCCCCTCTTGAGAAACCTGCGCCCGGCCTTCAAGCGCCAGACTCACCAATACGAACTCGTCGTCACTACGCGAAATACTCGAGGTATCTCGGACGACTGTCTGACTGCAGGCCTGCACCTCTACCAAGGCCAGTCCTGCAATGCTGTGCGAGCGCAAACGACCGTGGAAATTTTGTCGATCCGAGAAGGCACATTCCAGCGGCACGAAGGTACTGCACACCACTTCCTGCCAGAACTCTGCTCGTTCCTGCACAGCAATACTGTTGGTGTCGAAATAAATGCTCATCGCGTTCAACCTGCATTTCGATGCGTCAAGCCAACCGCCATGCAAGTCTGAAACCATTCCTGTCGGCCTGCCCGTTCCAGTCAAAAAGCCGTTCCTTTTCGTCCTAATACAGTCGCCAGAAAAGCCCATAGCCTGTGGCCATCCAACAGCCACATGAGTTTTTGACGATGAAAGAGCCCTTGAAAGTCGCCTGTGTACAGGCCGCGCCGGTATTTCTGGATCTGGACGCCACCGTAGACAAGACCATCGCCCTGATGGAGCAGGCGGCAGCCGCCGGAGCCGGTCTGATTGCATTCCCCGAAACGTGGATTCCGGGCTATCCGTGGTTTTTGTGGCTGGACGCACCGGCCTGGAACATGCCACTGGTGCAGCGCTATCACCAGCAGTCTCTTGTACTGGACAGCCCCCAGGCCCGGCGTATCAGCGATGCGGCTCGCCATCTCGGTCTCTATGTGGTGCTGGGTTACAGCGAGCGACACAAAGCGTCGCTGTATATCGGTCAGTGGATCATCGACGATCGCGGTGAAACGGTTGGCGTGCGTCGCAAGCTCAAAGCTACCCATGTAGAACGTACGATGTTCGGCGAAGGCGACGGCGCCTCATTGCGTACGTTTGAAACACCTGTCGGCGTTCTGGGCGCGCTTTGCTGCTGGGAGCACCTGCAACCGCTTTCCAAGTACGCCATGTATGCGCAGAACGAACAGATCCACGTCGCCGCCTGGCCGAGCTTCAGCCTGTACCGCAATGCCACAAGCGCCTTGGGGCCTGAGGTCAATACTGCGGCTTCGCGGGTTTATGCCGCAGAGGGGCAGTGCTTCGTCCTCGCACCCTGTGCAATCGTTTCCTCTGAAATGATCGAGATGCTCTGCGACAGTGACGCCAAGCGCAGCCTGTTGCAGGCCGGTGGCGGGCACGCACGCATTTTCGGTCCGGACGGAAGTGATCTGGCAACTCCGCTGGGCGAACATGAGGAAGGCCTGCTCTACGCAACACTTGATCCAGCCGCATTGACCTTCGCCAAGGTAGCAGCCGACCCGACTGGACATTACTCACGTCCCGACGTCACCCGTCTGATGTTTAATCCGAATCCCACCCCATGTGTAGTCGATCTACCAGGCCTGCCGATCAGCAGCGAGTGCATCGAATTGCTTCAGCCTGACATCGCGCTGGAGGTGTGACATGCATTCAGCCATTCCTGAACATCTGCGCAAGCCGCGTAAGCTGAACAGCAATCTGCCCGAGGGGTATCAACCACCTTTTCCTGCATGGTCCGCGCGTTTCGATCCGCTGGCAGGGCAGGTGGTGATGGCTTATTTCGGCGTCCAGTCCTTGCATCCGGTAGGTCTGCCAGAACTGGCAGCGATAACCACTCGGTTCGATAGCGATTCAGGACCGCGGTATTGGGACAGCGCACATTGCGTGGACGCCGATGGTTTCCATACCTGCATAGCCATCGCTTACTGGCACGACGTGGACACTTTCAATCAGTGGCGCAACAGCTCGGGTTTCGCGCACTGGTGGCAAGACCCGGCTCGTGAAACCGGGCCACTGGGATGGTTCCTCGAGGTCGTCTGCCCGAGTGCCGAGCGTTTCGAAACATTGTTTTCCGCGCCGGATGTACCTGAAGGCGTTACGCATCTGGCCAGTCACATGAGTGAACCTATTCAGGAACACGCGTACTGGGGCAGTTCCCGCGATCGTATCCCTTTGGCCCAGACCGATGCACTGATAGGCAGCAGCAATCCTTCCAGGGCGAACGCGCTGTGCGTCGGCAGGGTGCGTATGTCAGGGCGCGATAACCTGTGCCTGATTCGATCCGGACAGGACTGGAGCAGCACCACCGGACAGGAACGCGATATGTATCTGAACGACATACAACCCGTGCTACAGCGCGGCATGACGTTTCTGCGCGACGAAGGCGCCACTGTCGGCTGCCTGAGCTGTCGCTTCATGCAAGCGCTGGACAGCGACACCGGCGAACCCTTGGAGAAGAGTTTTGGCCTCGCCTGGTTCGATGACCTGAGTAACCTGGAGCGCTGGGCAAAGACTCATCCCACTCATGTGGCGATCTTCGGCGGCTTCATGCAGTACGTACAGATCCTTAACTTTCAGGTCCAGTTGCGCCTCTACCACGAGATCGCAGTGATCCCCAGTGAGGCCCAGTATTTCGAATACCTCAACTGCCATCCCGGCAGTGGCTTGCTCAGCCGCTGATACGCATCATCCTTGAGGAAGCAGATCATGCAACGACTCACCCTGATTACCCGTTCAGCGCTGGCCATCTCTACCTTGCCGTGTTGGTCGACCACCACTCATGCGCTGGAAATCACCGCAGGCGATTATGAGCCGCTACCTGCCGGCATGAACGCTTTGCTGGTTTATGCACAGCATGCCGAAAGCTCGGACTTCTACAGCAACGGTCACAAGGTCTCGGACGATTTTCGGCTCAAGACCGATGTCAGCCTGCTTCGCTATATCCACTCGTTTGCGCTGGGCGACAACGCGGTGATAGAGCCGCAGTTCATCCTGCCTTATGGACATCTGAAGGCTGGTGGTGAGGCAAGCGCACTTGGCCAGACTACCGGCACCGGTGATCTGATTCTAGGCGCACCGGTAAAGTGGACCTTGGCCACCGACAATAAGGATGTCTTTTCCTTGGCGCCTTACCTTTATCTGCCTACCGGCAGTTACGAAAACGACGACGCACTCAATCTGGGTGAAAACCGCTGGCGGCTCTTGCTGCAAGCCGCCTATATCCACCATTTCAATGCAAGATGGGCGCTGGACACCGCTGCGGATGTGTCATGGTTCAGCCATAACCATGATTACGGTCCAGGCAGTAATACACTGGAACAGAAGGCCCGTTACGAATACCAGGCTTACCTGAGCTACAACCTTTCGCCGCAAACCCGGTTTGCCGTGGGTGGGGGTTATATCGATGGCGGTGAAAACCGGGTGGGTGGCGTCAGCCAGGATGATCGGCTGAGCACTGCCTATCTGCGTTTGAGTGCTACTCATATGCTGACCCCGACGATTCAGGTCCAGGCCGTACTCGGCAAGGATCTGGAAGTGGAGGAGGGGTTCCGGGAGAAGGCACGTTTGAATCTGCGACTGGCGAAACTGTTTTAGAGCACGAACAAAAACCCCGGCTTTCGCCGGGGTTGATGTTTGCTCATACGCTCATGTCGGCGGGCAACATGAATGTCATCCGTCACGCTATAAAAATCAATGACTTAAGAACGAATTGGGCAAGATTAATGACATGAACGCGTCAAACAAGATGTCATCTTCCGTCAAACGAGCGCAACTTATTGTCATTTTCCGCAAGCCAGAAGAACTGCGCGCTGACCGCACTACATCTCCGCGACGCCGCCCCACTTAAAGAGAGTTCAATGCGCAACCCAGATTGACAAATTGGCAATTTCCCTAAGGTTACAGGGATTCCAGCCAGCATGGAACAGGCATTTTTCTCGCCGACTGCTGACAGGATTTTTAGTCCATATCAGTCTTATGAAAGCATCGCAGTTGAGCAGGAGGAGTCAGCAAACCTGTACCCCATAGCCTTGTAACCCACCTAGCGTCTGCTCCATGCCTTGTCACCATCAGGTCATAAAGCAACGCTAGGCTGAATAGAATGGGCCAGAATTTTCTGGTCTAGAGGAGGCCTGCCTTGTCCTCTCCGTCAATGAGAAAAAGACCAGAAGACTGCTCCGACGGCTTGATAGCGGCTGCGGAATACGTTCGCATGTCGACTGATCACCAACGCTATTCCACCGAAAACCAATCGGCTTCCATTCATGCTTATGCCCTGAGCCATGGCATGGACATCGTAAAAACCTATCGCGATGAAGGCAAAAGCGGCCTAGATATCGGGGGCCGCGATGCTCTGCGTAGGTTGCTCGATGACGTCCAAGCGGGAAATATTCAGTTTCAAGTCATTCTGGTTTATGACGTCAGTCGCTGGGGGCGTTTTCAGAACACTGACGAGAGCGCGCATTATGAATACCTCTGTACCAGCTCCGGCATTCAGGTCGTGTATTGCGCCGAGCCCTTCGAGAACGATGGTTCTCCTATGGCAACGATTTATAAAGGCATCAAGCGATCAATGGCAGGGGAGTACAGTCGCGAACTCTCTCAGAAAGTTTTCGCTGGTCAATGCCGCCTTGTGGAAAAGGGTTTCCATCAGGGCGGGCCCGCAGGGTATGGACTGCGCCGCGCCCTGATTGATGAGAAAAATGAGTTCAAGGCAGAACTGTCGCGGGGGCAGCAAAAAAGCATTCAGACGGACAGGGTCATCCTAATTCCTGGGCCTGAGGCTGAAATTGTAGTCGTTCAAAACATCTACCACCAATTCATCCACAGCGGGATGAACGAACGGGAAATTGCTGACGCACTGAATGCTGACGGTGTGCTCACCGACTTTGATCGTCCTTGGAGTCGGGGCAGCGTCCACGAGGTGCTGACCAATGAGAAATATATTGGCAACAACGTATACAACAAAACATCCTCCAAGCTACGCAAACGTATCAGCCGCAACCCGCCCGACAAGTGGATTCGCTGTGATGGCGCATTTCAAGGAATTATTTCACCAGAGGTGTTTACCTGCGCTCGCGAAATCATCCTGCAGCGTTCACACCGCCTAGATGACGCACAAATGCTAGAGCTGCTCCGTGCCTTACTTCAAAAGGCAGGATCATTATCTGGGATGCTCATTGACGAGCAGGACAACATGCCCTCCAGCACTGTTTACATAAGTCGTTTTGGCGGACTTTTACGGGCCTATACACTCATCGGTTACGCACCAGACCGAGACTACCGATATTTAGATATCAATCGGTCTCTACGGCAACTGCATCCGCAGGTTTTTGAAGCCGTAATAAAACACTTGGAAAACGCTGGAGCGAGTGTAGAAATCAGTACTCAGAATGACGTATTAACAATTAACGATGAATGGACGGCATCTGTAGTTATCGCCCGCTGTCACTCAACTCCGGCAGGAACTCTTCGATGGAAACTGAGATTCGACATTAGCCTGGCCCCAGATATCACCATTGCTGTGCGCATGGAGCAAGCAAACCTTCAAGTCCGGGACTACTACCTCGTTCCACTTATAGACATGGGCGCCTGGCCACAGAAAATGGCCGAAGAAAACAGCCCATTGATAGACAGCTACTGCTTCGCAACGCTGGATGTACTTGATGGGCTTGCTGCCCGTTGCTCTCTGAAGGAGGCTTGTCGATGACCGTCCCCTCAACCGCGCGCGACCGTATCGCACTTATACCTATCGCAGAAATTCACATACTTAACCCGCGAACGAGAAACAAGAAAATCCACTTCGAGCTTATCGAAAACATCAAAGCAGTAGGACTCAAACGCCCGATTACTCTCAGTCGCAAAGTCTCACCTCAGGGGCCTTTCAACTATGACCTTGTATGCGGACAAGGTCGTTTAGAAGCATTTCTTGCTCTGGAGGCCACTGAGATTCCAGCGTTCGTGATCGAAGCGCCGGAAGAAGATTGTCTTGTCATGAGTTTGGTGGAAAACGTCGCTCGAAGGCAGCACCGTCCGATCGACCTCATGAATGAAGTGGGACGCCTGAAAGGCCGAGGCAAGACAGATGCGGAAATCGCAACCATAATTGGCAGTACATCCTCATGGGTCAACATGATTGTTGGTCTGATTGAGCGGGGTGAAGAAAAACTCTTATCGGCGGTTGAAACCGGGCTGATCCCATTGAGCATGGCGACAGATATAGCCCGGAGCAGCGAAAGTGATATTCAGGATTTACTCACCGACGCTTACGAACGAGGGATCAGAGGAAAGAAAATCACCAAACTACGGCACCTGCTGGAGCTCCGGGCCAAGAAGGACAAGCTTGTACGCGGTAACCCCTTGGGTGTTAGCCAAAATAAGAAAAAAAGGCTTACCCCAACTGACTTGAGACATTTGTTTGAGCGGGAAGCTGAGCGCCAGCGCTTAATGGTGAAAAAGGCGGCATTTACTCACGACCGCGTTGTTTTCTCAATCCAAGCTATAAAAGAGCTTTTGGCCGTCAGTGATTTCGAAAAGCTACTTTCTACAGAACACCTAGATTCGATGCCAAAGCTGATACAGGCTCGGCTATGGAATGGAGGAGGCTTGTGATGTCTAACCGAAAATTAAGCCCTGATAAAATACGGCCAATACATGTTCCGAACAATGCTTTCCTGGACGAATGCGTTCGAGTCGAAATCATTAATATTCTGCCGCTTAAGGTCTTACGTCCTGCGGTCAAAGGGAGTACTAAGTATCATCAAATTCTTGCCTCTATCCAAGATGTAGGACTAGTGGAGCCGCCAGCTGTCACACCTGCACCGGGCACCAGTGGACAATATTTTCTGCTCGATGGCCATCTGCGTATTGAAGTGCTGAAAGATTTAGGCGAGCTGAAAGTAGATTGCTTGGTAGCAACCGACGATGACACTTACTCATACAATAAACGTACTAACCGATTATCCGCTGTCCAAAGTAACAAAATGATCGTACGAGCAATGGAACGAGGTGTGTCAGCCGAAAGACTTGGTAAAGCCCTCGGGCTATCACCGCAAACCATCAGGCAGAGATTTCGCCTGCTGAATGGTATTTGTGCAGAGGTCGTAACCCTTTTGGGAGACACAGACTGCCCGGCCAACGTATTTAACCTTTTACGGCAGATGAAACCCTTAAGGCAAATCGAAGCAGCAGAACTGATGATTGGGAACAAAAACCTATCGGTTCTCCTTGCTAAAGCACTATTAGCAGCCACACCACCCGCCCAGCTCGTGATGATAAAAAAGCCTCCTCAAGATCATCAGGTTTCTGCGGAGTCCATGGCACGCTTGGAGCGAGAGCTAGCTGCCTTGCAGATGCAGATCAAGACAGTCGAAGAGGACTATGGGCCTGATGTCCTTCATTTGACGGTTATAAAAGGCTACCTGACCAAGCTTCTCGCCAACGCTGCCGTCGTGCGGTGGTTAGCTCGGCACCAACCAGAGTACCTGAAAGAATTCCAGTCGATTGCCGAGTTGACCGAACTGCCTTGGGCAGACAACGGGCCCGAGGATGATCCACAGAGCACCGCTGCCGAGGGTTGATGGTGCCAACCGGATGTATCCAGATGCTATTCGTATTCGACATACCTCGTTGGAGGGACATTGGATCATCCAATGGCGAATAGGCGCACGTCATAATATGGAACCCGAGATTCCGTCTTAGAATTATGGCTCACGAATAATTATTGGATTTTAATAATTCGGCATAAAACCTTTGGCCTCGGCCAGACAGATCGTTTGAAGGAACACGCAAGCGGCTCATAAGACACAGAGCCATATGAAGCATCCTCAGCCACTACCCGCTCTACGGCTAACTATAGGTGGGTTGGCCCGTTGATCCGCTGCATGCCACCAGGTAATGAGAAAGACGCAGTTCGCGTCCCGTGAACCGGGTTACCGTCAATTCTTCGCAAGGGCTGCCCCGTCCGTGCTGTTGTAGGCACCAGGCATCATTAATTTGAAAGAATGATTGTCACTGCAACCGCTCTGGCGTCAGATGAATGCCCTTAGAACGAAGCCTGAGGAAAGTCTGCAGCGACTGTCGGCCACCCTCACGATGAAAACTGGCAATCACATAGAAGCTTCCGCTGACTGTCCGCAGTGCCCAAAACGAGCCATAGCGGTCTGCATGGAGAATGTCAGAGGTTCGTAACCTGTGACCGTCTTGGAAATATCCTACTCGACTTGCCTTCACATGCCGGTACATTACGCCATATCCGCAGCAGGACACGATGATGACATCGGTAAGAAAAGCGGTAACCAGCTCAGGAAAATAGCAGCTATAAGCCCGAGCCAGGCGGTTTCTGGAGTAGCTGGAAAGGCTATTCACTGGAACCTCTCCTCGATTAAACCGTTACTACTAAACCAGCATCGAAACCGGTATCTTCATTTGGATATCCACGCGGATTGCATACCACTCTGGTGTCTTCAACGTCATAGTCCACGGCTGTGTGTGAATGCCCATGTACCCACAAATTGGCCCGATCGCGACCCAAGAGATGATCCCAACGATTTGCATAGGCAGCGTCCATATGACCACCAGCATGCGGGTTGTCCTGAAGGGATCGTAGCGAAGGAGCATGGTGTGTGATCACCACCGTCGCGCCGTCGTATGACTCTTCCAGTCTCGCTCCTAACCAATCTCGCGCATTCACAGACCTCTCAACCAAGTCGCTTGGCCGAATACGCCGGTAGTTTTCGGTGCGGATCTGCCGAAAATCATTCATTAGATTTTGGGCGCTCATGGATGCCAGTGGAGCGTTGCCGGTAGCTGAGAAATCTGTCCACGCTGTGGCACCCAGAAAGCGGACGCCTTCTATGACGACCTGTTCGAGATCAAGAATCTGGACATGACTGTCACATGCCAAGCGCATTTTCTCCAGCGTCTTGGTGAGATGACCACCGTAGTACTCGTGATTGCCAGGCACATACAGCACAGGGCAGGTGAAAGCTTTACCGGCCCAAACAACACCACGGGTTTTGATATCAATATCGCCGGCCAGGATCACCAAATCCACATCGAGTTTTGACGGTAGGTAGGGATCAAACTCGTTGTGTAAATCGGAGAGCAGGTGAATGCGCATCGTCTTTTCCTCAAACGGTCACTGAGTGGTGGGGCGTCTGGACATGGGCAAACTTGTCGATGATCACCCTTCAACTCGGTCAGCTAGATAGGCCCCGAGCAATTTCATATAGCTCTAGAGGACGCGCTCTAGGACATCAGGCGCTGAAACCTTGCGCATCCCATCGCCTAGCAGCACGTAAACCGTGCGGCACGTCTTGAAGAGAAACCCATCTTGGAAAACGTGTAGCGGTGAGGTTCGAACAAAGTCACCACACCTCCACTGATCGGAACTGTCATGTATGACTGTATGGGCATATAAAATCACGGGCTGACAACGGGCTTCTTGCAGATCTGCTCGCTGCACATCGCTAACATCCAAATCGACCCACACCCAATCCCGGACTAAGCAAAAAGGCGCCTGCGGACAATGTTGCCGCACATACGCAATCGCCTCATCGTTCTTCATTTCGGAACCAGACATTGGCTGGCCTGGCCCATAAAGCAGTTCAACCACATCACTGGGGTAATGCATTTCAGACTCTCCATGCGCCAGCTGGCGCCGGTTAAATTGTCGCACAGGCGGCTAACACTGGATAAAATCCACCTGGGCCATTTGATTAGCCAAATCTCGGATAGTGGGCTTACGCAGTTGAGCTCCGCGTGCCAAGTCAGCACTCCGCAATAACAGGCCACGATGAGCTCCTCCTGCTTCCTGAGGCGGAACAATGCATTCGATCTTCGCGGGCCGGAGGGACTGGAGCAAATAGGGCGTTTTGGTCTCAAGCTGCTTGGAGATCTCAGCAGTTGGAACGTATGTCAGAAGAAAACGAACAAGCGCGGATACAGGCACTACATCTCGCTTAGCTTTGCCATGTTTCTCTTCGATAGCATTAAGGTATCCGCCCTGAATCCATTTCTTGATCACTGCAGGTTTCCACCCTGATATCTGGGCCAAGTGGTCTACGCTGAGCGCGACATCCGGATTGTTGTCTCGAACACGCTGTTCGATTTCGGCCTGATCGAACTGTAAGCCTGCCAGTCCAGGGAGAGCTGGCACATGCCCCGTCGGGCAGATCGTTCCCTGCAAAATGTCCTGGAGCACCGCGACAATCTTGGCATTGGATATGCTGTGTCTTACCGAAATGTCCTGAATTCCGATGGGGAGAGAAACCCGACCTTTCTTACGCACCCGTTTAATCAACTGGGCAACAACTGCGTCAATCTCGGTAGCTAAAAATTCGCCCGCGACTAACACAGGCCGCTCATCACGTTTGTACCGGCGGAGGCCTCCGGCTTGCACGACACGCTCAAAAAATACCTTTGAGACGTTCAGTCGACGGCGAGCCTCGGTTGCGGAAAGGTATTCAGCACGTGCTGACGTGATCTGATCAAGCGTAGAGCGGTGAATGGCGACAAAGCGACTCTTACCTTCCTGGTGAACCCTCCCGATCACAGCTTGCTTGATCACTAGGTTGGCCAGAATATCTGGAGCAACTCCTAACAAACGCGCAGCCTCTGCCGCTGAGAACCACTGCATCGCTTCAGCGTTATCAGGCCCAAACATCATCGCGCGCGTGTTGAGCCCTAAGCGCCCGTCAAAGTGTTCAGCCACTTGTGCCCTGAACTGATCCCGAACGAAATCAAAGCTGGAGGATGAGTAGGTGCTGAATAACTCCCTGTACCAAGATCCAATCCGTTCGGCGAGACCAACGCCATGGCCTGAGCGAAGTTGGTTTTGCATGTCCGCATCAAAACGTGCTGGCCAATCACTCAGCAACGACTCCAAACAACCCACCATCACCAGCGAATCTTGCAAAGGTGAAGAACTGCTGAAGCGAGGTTTAGCCATCGGCAAACCGCTTCGTTGAGCTTGGTGCTTCGCAAGTAGCGTTAAGAAGTCAGGCAACAGCGGCTCGAATCCCTGACGGCGGCAAATCTCGGTAAACCCTTTGTGCTCGCCGACACCCGCATCAGCCATCAGTGCGGATAATTTCATTGCGAACTCTGAAGCCTGGACGCTAACAGCAAGCCGTAGATCATACCCGCAGTCACAAAGCTCTAGCGTCCGTCGGTGGTAACTGATCGGTTTCTCGCAGTCGGGGCAGTTCCCAAGCAGCACAGTGCCATGGGTGGGGCAAGCTGTAACCAGCAAATGAGACCAAGCATCTTTAGCATATCCATCGGAGGCCAAGCACTCTGGACAGACCGGGGAATGGCCATTGCGAAGGTAGCTGGGTTGACGAAGGTAATGCGTTTGGCCGATGAGAGTTGTACTGAGCTGTTCCTCTTTCAGCTCAAAGCATTCGCAGATTTGAGCGAGCTCTGGCGACGAGTAAGCGGCTGTTAACTTGAGCCCTCGTTCGCCCAACAGCGCCTGAGCGCAACCATAGCCGTTGAGCTCCGCTTTTCGCATCATGAGAGAGTTCAGACTTTCACCTGGTTGGAGGGCCACATTTTGGAAAAACGACATGTATGTTGCCCTCTACAGCCGGGGAATAGGGAGATGAGCTTCACGCAACACCTTCACATAAGCGGCGTTCAAATCGTGATCCGAAATGACGGTGCCAGGTGTAAACGGGTTGCCAGAAAAAGGCTGGTCATTGACTGCGTTGCGGTAGGCTTTAGCTAGACATCTAACGTCAATTATCTTGTTGGCATTATCAGTCTCGGCATGGCTGAAGAGATCGACCAACATACCGAAGCGGCCTAAGGAGGAGGCATAAAGGGACTTGATAGCTACATCGCCACTTAGCTCGAATATCCAGCCTTGTTCACTGTACGCAGCAGCCACAAGCGCAATACCCGCAGCAAAATCTTGGCGATCAGCAGCACTAATCCACGAGTAGGGGTAGATCAGCTCAGTAGCCAAACTGCGACCACGTAATTGCTCATTTAGCCCCAGCAAGCGCTCAGCAGCAGGAAGGCCAAGCAAAACGAGAGAGATGTTAAGTTCATCACTTAATACTTTGAAGAAATCAGCTAGAGCCCTTACTTTTTGTGGGCTGTGTAGCTCTGCCAGATGTTGTACTTCATCGACGATGATCGCCCTGACTTTCGCAATCTCTAGCTGGCGCAACGCTTGATCGTACAAATCCGGTGTGCTGCATTTGCTCAGTACCCTACCACCGAGGCCACGGATAATACTTAGCGTGAGAGCGCGCTGATTGGGTTCCGTTGGGGCTGTGACGCGGATCAGCGGCTTACAGATTTTGCCGTTCACCTCCTGCGTGGGAAAGTCTGCCATCAGTGCCTGAGCTACTTCTCCTTTGCCTATTCGGCTGGGGCCGAACATCGGCAAGATTTGCCGCTCACCGGCAAGGGAGGCTTCAATGACTTGAAAGGCGCGCTGATATGACCTCAACATCCGGCCATGGAAAAAGCCCTCAGAACGAATCACCTTAATGACTTCATTCGCCATCATTTTTTCCTCCGGTGGGGCGCAACTACGATTTCTGTCGGAGCAGCAGCGAGAACGGTTTCAGCAATCGGCAATTGTTGTTCAGGAGCGATCGCCGCAGCGTTGGCTTTATCGACTGTTCGTTGAGCTCTTTGATTCTCGCGAATCTTGCCCTTTGGACGTTTCTGCGCATTGGCATCTTCGATAATATTTATATGATTGATGACGTAATCTTCCCCAGACAATTCGAAGTCTGACTTATAACGTGCCTTACGGATTTCCTTAGCCTGTTCAAAACTAATAGCAGGCATGTTCGGGTTCTTATTTTGAACCGTGACCCACTCTTTCAAGCCAAGGTCATAAATATGAACCGACCGACAGTCAAGTGGATTAATGCACACATCTACCTTCACCGTAGAGTTTGTTTTGAAAAGCGCTGAAACATACTCGTTCTGATAGAACTGGCGCTGATAGTTAATACCTTCACGAGTGATACTTAATTTGACTTCTAAGTAATGACGACAGGCTTCCATCAATTCTTCAGCCGAAGGGGCTGGAAAAACTACGTACTGCTGGTTCAGACGAGTCAACGCCTGCAATGGAGTAAACTCCTGACCAAACTTTTCGGACAAGCGATCACTCTTCTTAATATGATATGAATCCGTAATCCAGCGGATGATGACTTCGTTAAGTTTTTCGATGGTCAAGGTCGCAGATTTTTGTGCGTCTTCCAGACCATGCGTTTCCCGCTTGTCATGTGATTTCTTGGCGCCTGGCAGTTTCTTGATCAGCATCGTGTTCAACGTGCCAAAAAAACGCTCAATAAACGGTTTCTGGTAGGGGGCACCGGCAACACAGTACTCCAACATCATACCCAGGTGTTGCGACGCTTTAACGATCATAGGGCCATGGCAATCTGACCCGTTATCCAGAACCAATGTGCGGATATCTGCCGGGGCGGGCCACTCATGCACACAGCTCCATTGCGCTCTAAATGCCTCTCCCTTGGGGCTAAAAGCAAACTGTAGGGATTGCATCAACCCGACCTGGCTTGCTGCCTGAATGGTGAGGTGAATTCCAACAATGGTCATTGTTGCTGTATCAATCAAAGCATAGAAGGTAGGGCAACCAATTACGTTGCCAGAGGCATCGACAATGAAGATGTCCAAAACCGTAGAGTCACCCTCCACGCGGGCATAAGGCTCTTTGACATCAAGATAGCTACAGGCATTTCGCATAATCAAACGAAAGGTGCGGGGGTTCAGCCGACCTTTGATATTTTTCAGATTTAGTCTCGCAATGAATCGGCCTACCGTACGCCTAGACACACCGCCAAGTTCAACACCGATCTCAGCTGACTTTTCTGAACACCGAATATTAATTGCATGAACAATATCCTGAATGCTAAACCTACTGCTACTGCAATACTTTGACTCGATGACGTTAAGAATGATTTCTTGAACCTCGGGTTCCATCGATAAAGAATGATGAACCCCACGATCCGAAAAATGTGCAGCTAAGCAGTTTGGCGAATACGACTCTTTATAAATTCTCCAGTATCGTTCAATTGATCTTCTTGACGGTACAGTACGATCCGAGCCATATCGCCTTTGGATCTCAATGTAGATATCCTTCCAAGTAAAATCCTCAATCAGCTGCTCTACAACTCTGATGTACTCCTGCCGCTCATCTCTAGATTTAATTTCTGTGGGACTCAAGACCCGAGGTTCAAAAACCTCTTCTACCCCACATGGGGTTTCAATACGCACGACCGAGCGTAGATCCCCCGAAGCGACTGTATTGCGAAAGTCGTCATCCTGGTAGACATGAGATTCACCTAGCTGCCCAATCAGCACTACTTGCCGTGCTTTGGTATTGATCGTTCCAATTACATACGAACGACCATCTGCTCCGATGACCGTAGCGCCAACCCTGTATCGACGCGAGCTGATGAGCCCTTCATTAACGGCAGCCATCTCAGATGTCCATTAGCTTCAGATGATCCAACGAGCCATGCGCTGCATTAACCCAGCCATCCCCCGAGAAAACATTCTCCGACAAGTCCGCGCTCAGCACCCCATATGCCAATCCAAAAAAAATGTCCGCATTAGATAGTGCCCCAGATTCTTTAAGCTCAAGGGTCGGCCACCGCTTACGATTTTTTAACGCGATGCCTACCTTTTCACAGGCACCTGCCGCGCGTTCCTTTTGAGCAGGACTAAGCGCCTTTTTCAAATTTTCCAGATTGGAGATGAACACCGGAGAGAATTTCTCCTCGGTGAAGGTGATAAATTGCTTGCCATATGTGGCCAAGATGCGTTCAGCCCGAGCATGCTTATCCGCGTGCTTCTCTAAGAAAGCGCTGGGTTTGCTCTCGCAGATAAAGATCTGTCCGTCATGCCGCTCAATTTCACTGTCAGCAGTGTAAGCCACAGCCTTTTTACCGTCTTTCTTGGGCAAGTCCTGTCGGCTAATAAGCAGATTTTCGTTTTCCAGGTCGACACAGATTGACTGGTCGGATATCCGCGTGAATCCAGGCATGAGGCTGAGAAGCAGCAAGTGGTTGCGCTCAAGAAAACTCTCGCCCGCGACAATCCCATTCGCGTTGCGATCCGTCGGCACGATATAAGCTCGGCGACCCCGTTTGGTACGCTTGGCAACGTCACGTACAGGCTTAACGCCCTTATTTCTGACGGGCATAACACAACTCCAAAATCATAAGAAAGCACCGCCAAGGCGGTGTGCACCTTGGCGATGCTTGACGCCGTAAGCGCCAAACCCCAAACTCCGACTGGATTCTGTAGAGTCCAAACAATCGACGTATAGAAATACTGCTGGCCGGCCAACCTGTCAATAGTTTTCCGTCCAAACAAAAGGAGCCTGGCATGGGTAGAAAAGTGGACACCACCTGGTACGGCACCTATTTGGAAGCAATCGCCTTCGAGAACCTCTCGGGAGATAAGCCCGTAGGCACACCAGAGTTGGCAGATCATCTGGGTGTGAAGCCAAAAACACTTGCACGAATAAGGTCTGCAGGCCGCTTCATCCATGAGGTGCTACCGGGGGTAAAGCCAGAACAAATTCAGTGCGGTTACGCCTCATTAGAGCTGTTATCTAAGTTATGGGGAGCCGATCCCTCGGGCGCGCAGTCTCGATTAGAAAGTGTCCTGGCCAACAGGACTAAGCTGCCTGAGCTAGAAGATGCTATTCGTCGGGTCAAGCTTGGCGAAAACAAAAGCTCCACAGAAAGCAACCTAGTCGGGCCGTCTCAGCTTGGTTTTATGGCGCGAATGGATGTCTGGATAGCATCGTCAGATTTGGTGCATTTCGATTCGTATCGGGGTACAGCGTTCAGACTCAAACCATGCCTCGGCTCCTGTCCTGGATATCTCATCAACACAGAAAACGGTCAACCGAGCGCCCTCGTCCTTTGCAAACAGGGGAGCGGCTGGCGGGATCCTGCCGGCGTTGCTAGGGAGCTGTATGAGCATGCAATAGCTCGCAGGCACACAGCCCCAGCGATCTGGTATGTCTTTGAAAAAGACAGTGCCGTGCTTCAGCACCTCGCAGAGCTAAGCATCTGGTGGGGTGGCTCGCCTACTAGTGACGATCCATGGTTACTCTTGGCCTATCTGACCGAATCAGGGAAGCTTGAGGTGCTTTTTGAGGAATACTTCTCCAACCTGATAGGCAGCATGACAAAGGGCGAAGGTGCGCTTCGGCCAAATGATCTGATCGCCACTGGGGAAGCTATGGATGGCAGCAAAGCCTGCATCACAATACCTTTACGGAACATCCAGCCGATATCTGCACCGACGAAGCATCGCCCGTACTCGGAAGTACTTCGAGAGCGCTTACTGGCAATTGCCGGGCAAGGCGATGCGACGTCGCATCAAATTGACCGGTTAGCTGCTATTGACCTAGGTCTCTGACCTGCATCGGCTAAGCGTTGCCGGTGCTGCACACTTTAGATGTAACTGGGAGGTCAGGGCGATCGGCTTTCACACACTGAGTGCTTGAAAGCCATCAAATCGCGAAAGTCAGATGGCGATCCTGCTCCAGTCCGGTTTAGATAATGCCCTTTGATTCCAAGGGCTATTGGCCCGTCTCGATCACAACGCTGGGAATCCCCGATCATCCACACCTTGCAGGCGTCTACAGCCAACTCAGTCAGCACTGCCTCGTAGATGCGCCGATCTGGCTTGAGCGTCCCTATCTCATAGCTGAAGCCGTAGCTCTCCAAGCCAGGAAAGATGCGCTTAACAGCCGCGCCATAGGGCCTGGCCAAATTTGAACAGACCGCCACTTTCAGACCTCGCGCCTGCAATGCCTCAATGCATGACAGCGCGCCTGTGATGGGTTGGATACCGGCCAGTTCCGCGTCAAGCTCGGATTGGATACGTGCAAGCTCAGCCGACGGTACCTCAATGCCGAAGTGATCGGCAGCTTGTGCAAGATTCCAAGGATGGCGCATGAGCATCGATGCATCATCCGGCTTCGGACGCCGACCTTGCGCGATGCCTAGCTTGAGAAGCTGGCGAAATGGATGGCGCGCGTTCTCGATCCGCATGATGGTACCGAACGCATCGAAGATCACAGCTTGGACATGGCTCATACCGCGTACTCCCTCCAGACCATTGAACCTCACCCTTCATTATCGAGGCGGTCGCTGCTACCGATAAAAAGACTACCTGACAGGAGACCGTCAGGGACAGCACCTGTCCCTCTAACTACGACGTGTCGTGACACAACATCCAACATCAGGTTCTTTCCAAGCACACCCTTACGCATATTCAAGCCTAAGCAACGGCCACTTTCAGTTGTCGACCCTGCTCCCGCAGGGTTCACCGGTCACCCTCGGCGTGTACAGTCTGCTTGCTCAAGCGAGAGATGGGCGAAGCACACCTGCCGATTCGGCGAAACCCACCCCTGCATATGAGCGAAGCTTCTCAATGATCGAGCCGTTCAGCCCACGCCAGGCCAACGCCCAGCGTGAACCAAAGAAACCGAGGAAGCAATTGAGCGCGCGGAAGCTACCCTGACCTTGGTCTTGGCCTTGGCCTTGGCAAAGGTCAGGGACGTCAGGGTCATTCCTAACTTCCTATGAGTTTAGCTGCGCGTGATTAGCGAGTATGGTCGACTCCCCACGCTGACAGCGCGCGGTCGGCCGCCGAACCGTCAATGGCGACCGACGCCAGACTTGGCTTGGCCTATGCTGGAAGGGTTGGTACGACCTTCCTGACGAAATGATGAATGGCTATGCCAAGAAGAGCCGGCTGACACGCCAAAAAGTCATTTCTGACATCTTAAGAATATCTTAAAAATATCCTGTACGTATCTCGATGACTCAGATACTGTTCCTCACACCCAAAAGGAGGAGGCAAGATGTCTGCGGAAGAACCAAAAGTATGGGGCGTTTTTGTCGGGGATGCCGGGGATCAGCTGGAGGCATTTAACTCAAAAGCCGGCCCTTTCCCACCGGATCCAGGTTCCGTTGGTTACATTGCTATTGGGTGGCCGGCAGTGGGGGATATGCGGCTTTACAAAGATAATTACCCAGATTTCGTTGAGAAATTTAGAATCGCCTATCCCAATGACATCGAAAGAGTTTTTAAGACCACAGCCAACATGCCATGGAATTTTGCATTCAAAATGCAAAGCGGTGACTGGGTAATGTGCCCGTCTTCTACGTCGGGGTATTTATTAGCTGGAAAAGTAGAGGGTGAGTATTTATCTAATTTTCACGGATCAAAATCATTGCCCAACACAAATACGCGTGTCGATTTTGTTCATTTAAGAAAGGTTAAATGGCTGTACGTCGTTTCGGACAAAGATCCTCGTTACGCAAAGCTTCACCGTATCGGGCAACTCACCGTTGTCCAACCCGACATTTCGGCATCAACGCTCCAAGGCATACTTAAAGGCGAGTTTTAAATTCGGTGCGGGGACAAATTACTGTTACATTGTGGCCACGTGGCCACTGGTCGACCTGGATGGCCAGTGCGTTTGCGGTCATCCATTTAGCCCTTACCGAATAGCTTCAGAAAGGCTATGTGTTTCGCCTGGCGCCAGGTTTCAGTCAAGTCGCCGTTGAGCTCCAGCGCTTCGAAGATACTTTTGACCTGCTCATTTGTGATCAACTTGGCCGTGAGCATTTTCTTTAGCAGTTCGTGGCCATGCCAGACAGAAATTCCGAAATCTTGAGCCAGCTTGTGCATACCGAGGTCGTCCGTGACCACAATGGCGTCTCGAATTTGGCCAAACGCAAGTACCCGACAGTCCGTAGAGGAAGGGGGAGAGCGACCAGCCGTGGTATAAACCGTCGGATTCGTTAAGACCCAGCCACGCAGCACACTTTGCGCAGCTGCTAACTGACCTTTCTCGTCGGCGCTGAGTCGCACCTGCTTCGCAACCCGCTCAGCGGCAAGATCCTCACCGTCGAACCAAGGGAACTTGAATTTCAGAGCACCGCTGCGATGCACTTCCTCTTCAACATCTTTCAGAATGGTCAGGACATAGTTTTTCTGCCCAAACCCAACCCCCAGCATTGGGCGTACACGCTTCGCAAGCCGCAGATACGCGTTGGTATCCAGCAATACGAGCGTGGACGCCGCGCTCAACGCGCGAGCTCGCCGTAAAGCGCGGAGGCATCACTGAGTGATACATCCATGATTTGCTGAACATACGACGGGCCCGTCCCGTGCTCGCGAATCATGCGTTTCAGCGCCAGGAAGAACTCCGACTGAAACACATTCGACGCTGCGGCAATGTATTGCGCCGGTTTGGGTGGAGTCGGATCAAACAGGATCGTACTGACCAACTGCGGCGTGGAGTTGTTGCGCACCGCGTGAATTGTCCTTTCCGGTACCCGCAAGGATGGCAGATTGTTTTCCGCCGCATATCCCTGTGCCTGCTGGAACACGGTGTTCAGTGAAATTTGGTGATGCCGGGCATGCTGCTGAAGGACACTCACCTCCCCAGCTGCGCTAGGCGCTTGCGCCGCCTCGGCATACGCTAGCTGCACGCAAGCCTCAGGAAACAGCAGGGCACCGGCAAAGGCATCCGCAAAATCCTCCCCCTCGTCACTACCCGCAAGCTCAGGAGTGTAGACATGCGCTAACTCGTGGGCCATCCAAAACTTGAAGTCTTCCAGCTTGGTATCCAGGTTGACGAAGACAAAGGTGACATCTGACGCCGGCAATAAAATGTGCAACGCATTCTTGTGTTGCTGCTTTTGTCCCCAAAGAACGGGCACCAGAACCGCCCCGCACGCCTTGAACTCGGCGATCAGCGCTTCATAACCCAGCACGCTGCGCTCACCCAATCCCAATTTACTGCGTACCTGGGACGCATCGCTTTGCAAACGCGCGTAGCTGATGGAAGGCGATGAAATCTTGGTGCGTAAGGTCGGCAACTTCGGTAAAAAATCGACCAAGGGTTTAAGCAAACCGCCAATGCCCATCGCTTTCAGAATGTGTTCGTCGGTGGTTTTGGTTCCCGCCTTCTTGCGGAACGCCACCACAGGCTGATCCTCAGGTGGCGCCACCAACTGCGAAAATGACAGCTGCAGCGTTGTGGCCAGCTTGAGCAACTTGTCAGGGCGAGGAAAATCCTTACCTTTGAACCAGTTGGTAACGGACTGCGCCGAGACCCCCAACTGATCGGCCAGGTCTTTTTGTGTCCAGCCACGCTGAACGAGGGCCGCCCGAAGCGACTCGATGTGTAGGGTATTTTGCATAACAGCCAATGTAGTGCCTCGCTCGGTCAAAATCAAGTTTGATCAAGTTCTTCTCGCGCAGCATAGTCGAAACTATCATGTGCTTGAGGCGCCGACGCGTCTCTCACCGTCCTGCGCCTGGCCACAGAGGGGCGAAACCTGCGGTACCCGCTGGACGTAATGGCCAGACTCCTAGTCTGGCTTTGTGCCGGTCGATCATATAGAAATGCCAATCCGGTAACTAGCGACCCCCGGTTAGCCAAGAATTTAACGTCCTAATGGCTGTTTGCCTTTACCCACAAGGTCAGTCTGGATAATGTGACGGACGACACAGGCTAAAGACCTATAGGGCTGTGCTCTCTCCTATGTTCGATTGTTTCGATGACGGCATAACGCAAAATTGAGCCACAGATCTCTTGGCGGCTCGCTTCAATATCTCGGATGCGATTCTTGGAGCAATCGCTTCGAGGAGCCTACCGTTCGAAATTAGAGACGCTCCTCTTGAAGACGATTTTGGGATGTAGGCCATGGCCGCAGCCTTTCGCAAGGAACGCCAAGATGACTCCTGATCTCAATGCGGACAACACTGCGCGTAATTGGCGAGTATGGTGAATCGGCCCCCCCCCCAGTTATCCACAGTATTAGGAAAACGAAGGGCCATCCTGGTCGCCAGTATCCGTGGTTGCGCTATGCCAGAAGGGTGGGGCATGGCATGTCGGGATAGCGGAGGGGCGGAGTATGCGCAAAGCCATCGCGCAGGAGACCTTGGCCGCGTTGGTAGAGACCGGGGCGGCGCGGGAGTTTCGCGTGCTGCGCGACGGTGAGGCCTGGCGTCTAGAACTGCGCCTCGGCGCCAAATGGCTGGACTCCGCTTCGATGTAAAGCGTCCAGCCGAAGACATTGCTCGTTTTAAAGCTAGGATTAATACCGCAGCACTTGATGACGTGAGCGGTACATCCAACAGAGATGACGCGGCATGGACTTTGGGTAAGCAAAAACGCCATCGTGGCTCTCTACATCATGACACTTGGAAAGATACCGCTGCCGAGCTAGCGAGCCGTGGTTATTTCGCCGTATCCATCATTGGGATGGTAGAAAACAAGAGTGCCCCATGAGTGTTACGACATACCGTTACGCCCTGATTATCTCGATCAAGGCTCCAGAGGTCGCCATAGATACATACACTATGGTGGCCGCTAAAATTACGCCCGAGAAAATCATTCAAGTCTAAAACTAACGATCTACGAGAGCTCTCGAAGAGCCCTCGTAGTTAAAACTTCAGTGCAGTACCTGCCCCACTGACCCTTGCTGTAAGAACCGAAAAACCATTTCTGCTCGAGCCTCGATATCCTCGTTGGAAAAGCCCTTCGGCATTCCATTCAGCATCTGGTCAATGATAGAGGTCTTGAGCTGTGCCTGAGTCGATGCTTTATCACGCAGATTGCCCAGCTCAGCCCGACGAACGCCAGCGGTTGCCAGTAGATCCATGGCTACTTTCTTGAGCTTCCCTATATCAATATCACCCTTAGTCAACGCTGATTTGTCCTTGCAGAGAAGATCGTATATGGCGAGCTCTTTCTCGGTAGAGAAACCTTCTCGGATGTAACGTTGCTCCTCCTGATCTAGTGAGTCGTGGAACTGGAGCAACTGATCAAAAACTTTCTGAATTTCGGCTTTGTCCTTGTCGCGGTTGTATTCCTCAATGATCTCCATATAACGCATATACAGATCAACGCGTGTCGGGTTGTTTCTCAGCATCATCTCGATACGTGCCTGAATTCGCTCCTGCAAACTCAGGGTTACCGTCTGCTGCTGAGTCGACTTGGAGAACTCGGCCCGCAGTCGCTCAAAGTTGATACCAGATAAGCTGTAAGGCTTGTTCGGGGTGTCGGGGGTAGTGTTGATGTGCGCTACCTCAAGGGCGTTGTCCACCAGTCCACGTAGTTCCTGCATAATTGAGCTGACATCAACTTTACCCTTAGGCTTTTGCAGCATGTTGTAGATAGCTGCGATAGCGCTTTCTTGAGGTTCGTATTGGCGCAGCTCGTCCCGCGGAAACAGCCCGCGATAACGGTCGGCGACATCCTCGGCAAGTACCTGGAAGGTCTTCTTGATTTCAGCCGAAATAGAAAGGGCATTCTGCGCATCCAGCAGTGCTTGCCAGCGATCTTCACCTTCCCCAGCCTGAACCAGATCGTCTAACTCAAAGCCTGCACTGGTGAGGTGAGCCCGGACTTTAAAAATAGCTGCGGCGTATTCAACGAGGGCTTGCTCTTCATCAAGCAAGGGGTCATTGCCATCTTCTTGAGCGTTGCCCTGTTCGCCTTGGCCATAGACAGCTAGCGCCTTGCGCAGGCTTTTAAGCATTCCGTTGTAATCAATGATTAGGCCGTTTCTCTTGTGTGCGGCAACACGGTTAACCCGAGCGATGGCCTGCATCAGGGTATGACCCTTCATGGGTTTATCGAGATACAGGGTCGCCAGCGACTTCACGTCAAACCCGGTCAACCACATCGCACAGACTATGGCGACTCGGAACGGATGCTTACCGTCCTTGAAACATTCCTCAACATCGCGGCTATCAATGCCTCCGTTGATGACTTCCCTGTAAGGTTGAACCTCGATTCCTTCCCGGCTGAAATCTTGGATTTCGTTCTGGTCTGAACTGAACACCGGGTGAATTTGTGTCGCCTTCATCCATACGATCAGCGAAGCATCGCGACGTAGCCCCTCGGAAAAGGGCTTTCCTTTGGCAATGAACAGCGTCTGATCTTCTTGCAACTTGATCTCCAGCGCCTGGATCTTCTCGGCCCATTTGCTCTTGATGCGGATGGCCATCTTCACGCAAGTGACCTTGTCGATGCAGACCAGCAGCGCCTTGGCATTGCCACCAAATTTGATCGGTTGACCAGCTCTTGGTGGGACTTCCATCAGTCGCCAGCGCTTGTGGAAGTGCTCGACAAAATCAGTCGCGACATCATTCAAATGGGTATCAGAGGTGAACACCGGGTAATCACGAGCCAGCTCGCGGTAAAGCTTCTCTTCTTGCTCTTCCGTCAAATCACCATCAGCGCGGGCTTGATCAATGCGCTCTTCAATTCGCCGGTTCAGCGCCTCGTCGACAATACGGAGCTTTTCACCCCGGCTTTCGTAATAGAGGGGTAGGGTTGCACCATCGGCGACGGCACGCTGGAAGTCATAAACAGAGACATAGCTACCGAAGACCCGCTCGGTTTCACTTTTCTCCTGCCCATCGATCAGCGGTGTACCTGTAAAACCAATGAATTTGGCCCGCGACAAGGCCATACGCATTTGCGTTGCCAAACGTCCGTACTGGGTACGATGAGCTTCATCCGAGACCACAATGATGTCATCGCGTTGCGACCAAGGCTCAGTCACACGATTCCGAAACTTATGAATCAAGCTAAAGACGTAGCGGCGGTTTTCGTCTTTCAGCAGACGCTCAAGACCTTCAACCCCAGCCGCTTTGTCGCGGCTGTTAGTGGAAATGCCGCAGCCCACAAAGGTACTGAAGATCTGGTTATCCAGTTCCTTGCGGTCGGTGAGCAGCACGAAGGTGTAGCTGGAGGACATCTTGCGATGAATCTTCTGGCAGAAAAACACCATCGAGTAGCTCTTGCCGCTGCCCTGGGTATGCCAGAACACGCCGAGCTTACCGGCCAGAACCGCCGGGCCGCCTTCGCGCAGATTGTCGACGGCACGATTCACCCCTAGGTACTGGTGGTTGCGTGCAATCACCTTAGCGGTATGCTCTTCGCTATGGTCAAACAGCGTGTAGTTCTCGACGATATCCAGCAGACGATTCTTTGCACACATCCCACGCAGCAGAATCGGCAAGATAGGCTTGAGTGGCGCCGTGTCCGGTTTCGGGGCCGGGTCGGCATCGTCCTCTGCCAAACGCTTCCAACGGTAAAAGTGATCCCAGCTGCTAGTAATACCGCCATAGCGCGCATCCAGGCCATTGGAAACAATCACGAGGGCGTTGTAGTGGAATAGCAGGGGAATGGTGCCGGAATGGCTGTCGTCGGGGCGACCGCGATAGTCGATGTAGTTCTCGTCGAACGCTGCTCTTAATCCTTTGTCGTGGCGCTTCAACTCGATAAACACCAAGGGCAAGCCATTGACGAAACCGACCAAATCACAGCGTTTGGTATAGGGGCCGCTTTTCACCCAAAGCTCGCGCACCATCAGAAAGTCATTGTCGTCCTGCTTACCTTCGGCGAACTCGACGACTTTGACGTGAACGTCCTCTTCGGGACGTCCGCTGGGTGCCTTGAGGCTGATTCCGTCACGCATCAGCCGCCACTTTTCTTCGTTATGTTGCAGCAGGGTCTTGGTTGGGTCGGCGTCCAGCAGCAGTTCACGCGCCTGTGCCAGTTTAACCGACGGCACCTTGGGATTGAGCCGGGCCAATGCCTTGTCCAGTTCGCGAACCAGCACCACCTCACTGCGATCCATACGTCCCAGTGTGGAGACTGGATCAGATGGCAGACCATGGACTTCGTCCATGGCATAAATCGAACGCCACCCCAACTCCTCAGCCAGCAATTTAGCGGCGGGTTCCTGGACATTCTTGTCTTCCGAATAACTGGCCTTGGCCATACTGCACTCTCCCTGCTCAGGTGCTTTAGACCCGGATCGCTCCTGACATTAATTGAGGTAACAACGCATCACGAGCATCTGCGGCTTGCAGATTAGCCTCGCGCAAATGCTCTACCTGTTCAAATAGCGGCCCAACATATTCATCAAACTGCCCAATGACTCTTCCCGGTGGAATTAGTATCTCAACGGGATGCACAACCTTCCGGTCTAATGAGGGCACCGATGCACCAGAGTTGTACTGTGCCAAATTCATCTCCGACAACAAGAAATAGGCAAAGATGGGCGTGACACGACGAAATTCTTTGACCCACAAGGCAGTATTTAGAGGCCAAAAGTCACCGGGTACATAGTGAACCAGGCCTAGTGTTCCGCTTCGTCCCGTCACAACACCGGGGCCCTTAACCTTTGCATCGCTGTGATAACCGTTGATACCAGCCGATGCATAAATCGGGATACTACCTGGCTTTCTTACACCATTCGGTAAATCGAACCCACGTTGTAACAGCAAGGCCGAGTCAAGACGCTCTCGACTCCAACCCTCCGGAATTCCATCAACGAATTTCACTAGCTCAAAGCCTGGGAAACGTAGATTGATGAACCACTCTCGATACAGCAAACGAGCAGACTCTTCGAGAAAGGCAATGCGGCACTGGTTTGTGCTGATCAGGTCATCGTAGGCTGATAAAACCTGAGCGACTTGCTGCTGCTCCGCCAAAGTGTCAGGCACCAATACACTGCATTCACATATTCGTTTAGGTGCGGAATGACGAACTGTTGCCCCCGTAGCCGAGCCTTTGATTTGTTCACGATAAGCCGGTGAGTTCAGCAGGTAATATAGAAACCCCTTATCAATCGGTGAGTCCCGCAAGTATTCAACCAAGCCAAGCCGCTGGTTATGTAAGAAGCGATCATCCTCCGGTACTACGAGGGCACCGCCGAGAATCGGCGCGGCCTGAATGAGGTCGGTCATGATCACAAGCATGTCACCGGTTTTCATCAAATATTCTGGCGGAAACTCCCCAAGATAAAACTTTTCCTTACCGGGGCGCAGCTTCAGCCCTCCGTGCTCATATGCATTGCCAGGTGTAAGCAAGATGTATTTTCCGGAGCCAGAAAAATATTCGCCCTTGAAGGCCCACCCGTGCTTAACGGTGATGAACTCGCCTAGCTTACGCACCTGCCAACTCATCCCAGCAACTCCTCTAAGTTGCAGCTGATTCGCACGGATAGTTCCGCAGCCTTGTCATTCAGCTCCGCCAGTTCGACGTGGATTTCCTTCATCCGCGCGCGGAAGGCTTCGCCTTCGTCGTCATCTTCAACGCCAAGCGCCACACCCACGTAGCGCCCCGGCGTCAGCGAGTAATCGCTGGCAGCGATGGTTGCGCGGCTGACCGCAGCGCACAAACCTGGCACGTCTACATAAACGCCGTCCGGGAATCGACTCAGCAGCCAATGTCCCTGAGCGATGAAGTAACCTGCACGCTTGCAAGCCTCAACCGCCAAATCACGCACTGTGGGTTTTTCGCGTTTCTTCACATCGCGGTGTTGTAGCGCTTTTTTCGCCTCACGGCAGTTGTCGTGATCAAAGGTATACGCGGCAGACGCCCATTGACGGCTGCGCAGTTGCTTCTCCGCCATATCCAGCAGCTTCAGCCAAGCCTTGTGACGAGTCTCAAGCGCGGCAAGGCCCGCCTTGAGAGTGGCGTTGCCTGCTTCCGCTTTACTCTGCAAAGTTTTTCGGGCAGCTAAGTTGCCAGACGCAGACAACTCGTCCTGTAAGAGCGTAGCGCCCGCCAGCGCGCTGTCTATGAGTTGTTGCCATACTTGGCTTTGCGTCTGAACTTGTTTCAACTCATCGCGAAAGCTGGCCAACAGCTCATCCGTAAGCTCATGCCCCTCACCCAGTTTGGTTCGGGCGATGGCAACTGCCGTCGCTTGCAGAGTAGCGTCGGCAAAATCGCTCAGGGCCTTCTCCAACAAGCTGATCTGCTGATTGTCAGCACTAATTCGCTCAGGCAACTGTTGCAGATGCTCAGCCAGTTGCTGTTGGTAGTAGCCCAGTAACTCAACAAATCGTTCGGTTTGACCACGGTACAGCCAAGTAATTGCCGACAGGTTACTCAGCTGTTCTTCAGTGAACACATGGGAGCGCGCCGAGACCATGGTGTAGACATTGCGTGCATCAATCATCAACACGCTGTCCAAGCGTTCCTTCGGCTTACTCTTGTCGTAAAACCACAAAGTGCAGGGGAGGCTGCGGGTATAGAAGAACTTGGGGCCAATGGACATCATCACATCCACATGGCCGGTATCCACCAGTTGCTGGCGGATATCTCTGTCTTTATTGCCAGCATCAGAGGCACTGGCTGCCATAACGAATCCGGCCCGGCCAGTAGCATTCAGGTAGCTGTAAAAATACTGAATCCACAGGCTGTTGCCATTCGAAATGGTTTCAGTGGAGTCCTTGCCTCTACTCTTGCCAGCGGTGCCAGGCAAACCAAAAGGCAGGCGCTTGGGTGGTTTGTCTTCGAGACTCCCAACCTGACTTTTGATCTTGGCAATCTGTACACCATCGACGTTAAACGGAGGGTTAGCCATGACAAAATCGCACTGGCCAACCAACTGATGCTGGTCTTCATAGAAAGTATTCCCCAGCAGGATCTTGCCTTCCAAGCCATGTACAGCGAGGTTCAAACGAGCCAGCTTGCTGTTGACCTCGGCCTTCTCTTGACCGTAAAAAGTGATGTCCGCATCGTGAGTAAGCTTGTGCCGCACTTCCTCCATGAAGTGGCCAGTTTGCACGAACATACCCGCTGAACCACACGCCGGATCGAACACCGTACCGTGGTCAGGCTCGATCACGTTTACGATCATTCGCACCAAACTCGGTGGAGTGAAGAACTCGCCACCTTCCTGAGCACCGCTCTGGGCGAACTGATTAAGGAAGTATTCGTAGATCCGCCCGAACACATCGCCACTTGCATTTTGTAGGGCTGGGCGGTTAAAAATCTTGATCAGGTCAGGCAGTAGGTCGCGTTCTAACCCTTGATAGTTTTTAGGCAGGGCGCCTGCCAGGAGCTTGTTGCCGTCCAAGTCGGTGACGCTGTCTTCAATCGCCTGCATAGCTTCATGGATGGCTGCCGCAATGTTTTCACTGGCGGGCAAACTAGCCAGGTACTCGTAGCGGGCGATTTCCGGTAGGTAGATCGCAGCTTTACCCTGAAAACCCAATTTAATGCGGTCTTCACGTAGCTTGCCGGTAGCCCGAGCAGGAATGCAGCTTTCTATGTCTTCGAGCAAAGCATAAAAACGAGTCGTGGCATGCCTTAGAAAAATCAGCCCCAACACAGGCATTGAGTATTCGCTGGCGGTGAGCTTGGAGTTTGCCCGTAGCTGATCAGCTGCCTCCCAGAGGTCGGATTCGAGCTGCTTGAGTTCCTGATAATCCATATTCAATGACGTGCCTTGTTTCGAATTCGCCATGATGAATGCACAGGCCCTCGCCTGTGATTCAAAGAGTCACTCGCACCCTTTGAGGGGCGGAGTGTGATGCGCTGATTGTAACAAGGTAACGACACAGCAATATGCTTTTGCACGGCCAACTCATAACCTAACTTTCATAACAAATACCATCGCTGAATATGCAAAACCCCCGACAGATCTGCATCTGGCGAGGGTTTTGTTTTAACGTTGGTGACGGTTAACTCTGGCCGAAGTGGCGATTAACTTTGCCCACCTACAGGCTGGCTGGCTGGCTGGCTGGCTGGCTGGCTGGCTGGCTGGCTCAGCATGCGATTTGTTTTAATGAATCCGCAAGCGTGTCTCACTGGGCCGCCCATCAGCGGTGATTTAAGGGGCTGATGGGCGATGCTGTTTTGATTGCCGTAAATTGCCTCGTATCAGCTACACCTTAGGTCGCCCAATTTTTTGCCTTCGTCAAAGCGAGATTTTCCGATCATCCCTTGTAGCTTCGCTACAAAATGCAGTCCACAGATGCCGCCCAGCCATCCCTAAATCTCTCAGTCAGAAAGAAAAACCCCGGCGCTAAGCCGGGGTAGTGACGCTTTTTGTCATGACAATAACCTGCACGAACATGACAATTAACTTGCCCGTCGACAGCTCATCAGAAGTCCAGGTTGGACACTGCCAGCGCATTACTCTCGATGAAGTCACGACGTGGCTCGACCGCATCACCCATGAGGGTGTTGAAGATCTGGTCAGCGCCGATGGCGTCTTCGATAGTGACCTTCAGCATGCGACGCACACTCGGGTCCATGGTGGTTTCCCACAGTTGGTCCGGGTTCATCTCACCCAGACCTTTGTAGCGCTGGATGGTGTGGCGCTTGGTGCTTTCGGCCATCAGCCAGGCAAGGGCTTCCTTGAACTCGGTGACGGGCTTCTTGCGCTCGCCACGTTGCACGTAGGCACCTTCTTCCAGAAGCGTGCTGATCTGCGCGCCCAGAGCGGTAACGGTCTTGTAGTCGTTGCTGCCGAAGAAGTCGCGGTTGAAGGTGACGTAGTTCGACAGGCCGTGGGAGATCAGTTCGACCTCTGGCAGCCAGACGTTACGTTCACGGTCTTCACGCAGGCTGGCCTTGTAGACCAGACCTGACTTCTCACCGGTACGCAGACGCGCGTCGAACAGTGCCAGCCAGGCCTGCATGCCCTCGTGATCAGACAGCTGCTCGAGCGTGATCGGAGGCAGGTAGACGAAGTGCTCGGTCAGTTCCTGTGGGTACAGACGCGACAGGCGCTTGAGCGTCTTCATGACCATGCGGAAGTCATTGACCAGCTTCTCCAGCGCGGTACCGGAGATACCCGGAGCCGATTCGCTAAGGTGAAGGCTGGCGTCTTCAAGGGCCGATTGGGTCATGTATTCTTCCATGGCCTCGTCGTCCTTGATGTACTGCTCCTGCTTGCCTTTCTTGACCTTGTACAGTGGCGGCTGAGCGATGTAGATGTAGCCACGCTCGATCAGCTCGGGCAACTGACGGAAGAAGAAGGTCAGCAGCAGGGTACGGATGTGCGAGCCGTCGACGTCAGCATCGGTCATGATGATGATGTTGTGATAACGCAACTTGTCGATGTTGTACTCTTCACGGCCAATACCGCAGCCCAGCGCAGTGATCAAGGTGCCCACTTCCTGCGAAGAGATCATCTTGTCGAAACGCGCTTTTTCAACGTTCAGGATCTTGCCCTTGAGCGGCAGGATGGCCTGGGTTCTACGATTACGCCCCTGCTTGGCTGATCCGCCAGCAGAGTCCCCTTCCACCAGGTACAGTTCGGAGAGGGCAGGGTCTTTTTCCTGGCAGTCCGCCAGTTTGCCTGGCAGGCCAGCGATATCCAGCGCGCCTTTACGACGAGTCATCTCACGCGCCTTGCGCGCAGCTTCCCGGGCACGGGCTGCGTCGATCATCTTGCCGACAACTGCTTTGGCTTCGTTCGGGTTTTCCAACAGAAAGTCGGAGAAGTACTTGCCCATTTCCTGTTCGACAGCCGTTTTGACTTCAGACGAAACCAGCTTGTCCTTGGTCTGCGAGCTGAACTTCGGATCAGGCACCTTGACCGAAATGATCGCAGTCAGACCTTCACGCGCATCGTCGCCAGTAGTCGCGACCTTGTGCTTCTTGGCCAGACCTTCCTGCTCGATGTAGTTGTTCAGGTTACGCGTCAGCGCAGAACGGAAACCCACCAGGTGAGTACCGCCATCACGCTGCGGAATGTTGTTGGTGAAACACAGCAGGTTCTCGTTGAAGCTGTCGTTCCACTGCAGCGCAATCTCGACACCAATGCCGTCGTCGCGTTGAATATTGAAGTGGAACACCTGATTGACCGGCGTCTTGTTGGTGTTCAGGTATTCAACGAATGCACGCAGACCACCTTCATATTTGAACAGCTCTTCCTTACCGCTACGTTCGTCCTTGAGGACAATGCCGACACCGGAGTTAAGGAAGGACAGTTCGCGAATCCGCTTGGCCAGGATGTCCCAACTGAAGTGGATATTCTTGAACGTTTCAGCGGAAGGCTTGAAGTGGATCTGGGTGCCCGTGGTGTCACTTTCACCGACGATTTTCATCGGCTCCTGTGGAACACCATGCACGTAAGTCTGCTCCCAGATCTTGCCGCTGCGACGAACCGTCAGCAACAGAATTTCTGAAAGGGCGTTAACAACAGATACACCTACACCGTGCAAACCACCGGATACCTTGTAGGAGTTGTCATCGAACTTACCGCCAGCGTGGAGCACGGTCATGATGACCTCGGCTGCCGACACGCCTTCTTCTTTATGCACGTCTACCGGAATACCGCGGCCGTTATCGCGCACGGTGATAGATTCGTCTGGATGGATGATGATGCTGATGTCGTCGCAATGGCCTGCCAATGCTTCGTCGATCGAGTTATCAACCACCTCGAACACCATGTGGTGCAGACCGCTGCCATCGTCTGTATCACCGATGTACATTCCGGGACGCTTGCGTACGGCATCAAGTCCTTTCAGCACCTTAATGCTGGACGAGTCGTACGTTTGGTTTTCGCTCATGCAATCACTCCCGATGGTCGTGGGTCTGGGTGATACGGCCTTGTTCCACGTGGAACAAAGCGACTGGCGTTTCCGTCTGCCAGCCTTCCCTCAAAAATTCTTGATCTACACAGGTGATAAACACCTGGCAGCGTAATTCTTCCAGCAAGCGGCAAAGTGCGCGTCGATGGTTGTCATCCAGTTCGGAGGGCAAATCATCTACCAGGTAAATGCACTGGCCTCGACGGACCTGGCTGACCAGATGTCCCTGAGCAATACGCAGTGCACAGACCACCAGCTTTTGCTGACCGCGAGACAGAATATCTGCCGCATTATGCGCGCCTAATCTAAGGCGCAGGTCAGCTCGCTGTGGCCCGGCCTGGGTGTGGCCCATTTGCTGGTCGCGGTGGAGGGAAGAGGCGAGCACTGCACTTAGCTCTTTTTCCTTGTCCCATCCCCGGTAGTAGCTCAGGGTCAAACCTTCAAGCTCGACAAGTTCGCTCAAAGTCTGTTCAAAGACTGGCTTCAATGCCTTGATATACGCCCTGCGGAACTCGTCGATCTCGTCACTCGCCGAGCACAGCTCACGGTCCCATGCCGCCTGTGAAGCGGCGTCAAGTGTACCATGCCGAAGCCACGAGTTTCGCTGCTTGAGGGCCTTCTGCAGGCGCTGCCACGTGGCCATAAAGCGAGGTTCCACGTGGAACACTCCCCAATCCAAAAATTGCCTGCGTATCTTCGGCGCGCCTTCTAGCAGTCTAAAGCTGTCAGGGTTGATGAGCTGCAGCGGCAGAATTTCCGCAAGCTGGGCGGCGCTTCTGGCGTTCTGCCCGTCGATACGAATCTGGAACTCACCTTGGCGATCGCGTGAAACACCCAGATTGCTGTGTCCACCTTGTGCAAGATCGACCTGGCCGAAGACCGTACATGAAGGCTGTTCGTACTGGATGACGGGCAGCAAGCGACTGCTGCGAAACGAGCGGGCAATACCCAGCAGATGGATAGCTTCCAGCACGCTGGTTTTGCCACTGCCGTTAGCGCCGTAGAGGATATTGATACGCGGGGAGGGGGAGAGGGTCACCGGGTGCAGATTGCGCACCCCGGTGACCGAGACGCGACTAAGAGACATCTAGGTTGCGCTGGACATGAAGTTACAGACGCATCGGCATGACGACGTAAGCGGAATCGTCGTTATCGGACTCTTGCACCAAGGCGCTGCTGTTGGAGTCGGACAGAATCAAACGCACCTGTTCGGTCGTCATGACGCCCAGCACGTCAAGCAGGTAGCTCACGTTGAAACCGATCTCCAGCGAGTCACCGTTGTACTCGACGCTGATTTCTTCTTCCGCTTCTTCCTGCTCGGGGTTGTTGGCCTGAATCTTCAATTGACCGCTGGCCAGTTGCAGACGGATGCCACGGTACTTCTCGTTGGACAGAATCGCCGTCCGGCTGAACGCCTCACGCAGTGCCTGACGATCACCGAGCACCAGCTTGTCACCACCTTTAGGCAGCACGCGCTCGTAGTCAGGGAACTTGCCATCCACCAGTTTGGAGGTGAAGGTGAATTCGCCAGTGGTCGCACGGATGTGATGCTGACCCAGAACGATGCTGACCATACCGTCCTGCTCGGTCAGCAGGCGCGCCATTTCGAGAATACCTTTACGTGGAACGATCACCTGATGACGATCAGCATGTTCGATATCGGCAGACATCGAGCACATCGCCAGACGATGGCCGTCGGTAGCCACGGCGCGCAAGATGCCCGCACTCACTTCCAGCAACATACCATTGAGGTAGTAACGAACGTCCTGTTGGGCCATTGCAAAGCTGGTGCGCTCGATCAAGCGGCGCAGTTTGCTCTGCACCAGGTTGAACGTCAGCGAACCCGGGCCTTCTTCGACGGTCGGGAAGTCATTTGCGGGCAAGGTAGACAAGGTGAACCGGCTACGCCCCGCCTTGACGATCAGCTTCGAGTCGTCGAGCTTGATATCGATCAGCGCGTCGTTGGACAGGCTTTTGCAAATGTCCATGAGCTTGCGCGCAGGAACCGTGATCTCTCCAGGTTCGGCGGGCTCTTCCAGCTGGACGCGGCCAACCAGTTCGACTTCCAGATCCGTACCGGTCAGCGACAGTTGCTGACCTTCTACGACCAGGAGCACATTGGAAAGAACCGGCAAGGTCTGGCGGCGTTCGACGACGCCGGCGACCAATTGCAGGGGTTTCAACAGGGCTTCGCGTTGAATGGTGAAATGCATGGTCTAGTCCCTTGCCTTGATGAGCTGCACTGGCGTTATCACGTAGTCAGAGTGCGCAGCAGGTTCTTGTAGTCCTCGCGGATATCCGCATCGGATTCCTTGAGCTCGTTGATCTTTCGGCACGCGTGCAAGACGGTCGTGTGGTCACGGCCACCAAACACGTCACCGATTTCCGGAAGACTGTGGTTGGTGAGTTCCTTGGAGAGCGCCATCGCGACCTGGCGAGGCCGGGCGACAGAACGGGAACGACGCTTGGACAGCAGATCGGAGATCTTGATCTTGTAGTACTCGGCGACGGTGCGCTGAATGTTATCCACACTGACCAGCTTGTCCTGCAACGCCAGCAAGTCCTTCAGCGACTCGCGAATCAGCTCGATGGTGATGTCGCGGCCCATGAAGTGCGAGTGAGCGATGACGCGCTTGAGCGCACCTTCCAGCTCTCTGACGTTGGAGCGAATGCGCTGGGCAATGAAGAACGCTGCGTCATGAGGCAGATCGACCTTGGCCTGATCTGCTTTTTTCATGAGGATCGCGACGCGGGTTTCCAGCTCCGGAGGCTCGACGGCAACCGTCAGGCCCCAGCCGAAACGCGACTTGAGTCGTTCTTCAAGGCCTTCGATTTCCTTGGGATAGCGGTCGCTGGTCAGAATGACCTGCTGTCCGCCTTCCAGCAGCGCGTTGAACGTGTGGAAAAACTCTTCCTGCGAGCGTTCCTTGCGGGCGAAAAACTGGATGTCATCGATCAGCAGTGCATCGACTGAACGGTAAAAACGCTTGAACTCGTTGATTGCATTGAGCTGCAAGGCCTTGACCATATCTGCGACGAAGCGCTCCGAATGCAGGTACACGACCTTGGCATTCGGATTCTTCTTCAGCAGGTGGTTACCTACTGCGTGCATCAAGTGAGTTTTACCGAGACCGACACCGCCATAAAGGAACAGCGGGTTGTAGCCATGCTTGGGGTTGTCGGCAACCTGCCAGGCCGCCGCGCGTGCCAGCTGGTTGGACTTACCCTCGACGAAATTCTCGAACGTGAACGTGCGGTTCAGGTAACTGGTGTGCTTGAGCGCGCCTTCTACCTGAACGGTACGCTGTTCTGCGCGAGCGGGCGCCTGTTGCGAGCTGGCACCTGCCATCGGATCAAAGCTGTCACGCGACGGCTCGTCGTGTGCTGCAACGTTCTGAACAGGTGCCGGCGTCGCCACGGCAGCAACCGGAGCAGCCGTGGCAGGAGCCGGTGCCGAGACGCTGCTGACCGAATTGGCAGACAGTGCCTGGGACGCTGCGGCGGCCAATGGCGCATTCGGAGCGGCACGGGGTGCGGAGCTGCGCTTGCTTCCTATTAATAAGGAAAGAGCAGGGGCCATCCCTTGACCATGTTCGCCGAGAAGCTCAAGCAAACGACCGAGGTATTTTTCGTTGACCCAATCGAGAACAAAACGATTTGGTGCGTACACACGCAACTCGTCGCCTTCGGCTTCGACCTGTAGCGGACGGATCCAAGTGTTGAATTGCTGGGCAGGCAGCTCATCGCGCAAAAGCTCCACGCACTGCTGCCAAAGTTCCACTGACACGGATATCCCCTGAGTTGAAAGCCGGTGAGGCAAAAACAGCCGCCATTGTAACGACCCAGAGGCGACTTATCCACATGTAGGTTGCTCACAGAGGGCTATAAATCAACGATTTATGCATGAAGCAGACGACAAACGGTCAACACACAAGCTCTGTGGATAACCCATCTTCAGCCCATTGCATAAGTCAGGCGTAAGCTCTGTGCATAACTCGCCTGTGGATAAAAAGGCGTTCCATGCACAGCTTTTCCGAAGGTCCGGCACAGGCAGGACACCGCTTCTCGACAACCTTTCTGACCTCTGTACACATTGAATAACAAGGGCTGTAAGATGTTATCCACAGAAAGGCGCTGCGTAAGAGTTATAAGCTTTATAAAGAAGCTTTAAATACTCTCTTCTTTTTATTTCTATAACCGGAGCGGATTAGCGTAGCGGTGAACGAAAGGAAGAGGGCGCCCAGCTATAAAAAGATGCCTATGAAGAAAAGCTGGTTGGAAATTGACCTGCGAGCCTGCTTTCTCTAGAATCCCCGGTCTCTTAAAACGGGGGCCATTCCGGCCCGTAGTGGACGAACCAGGTAACACGCCATGAAACGTACTTTCCAACCCAGCACTATCAAGCGCGCCCGCACCCACGGTTTCCGTGCACGCATGGCCACCAAAAACGGCCGCGCAGTTCTTTCGCGTCGTCGTGCCAAAGGCCGTAAGCGTCTGGCAGTTTGATAAATCGGCACAGGAGGTGAGTCGAGACTTCAGTCGGGAAAAGCGTTTGCTCACTCCCCGGCATTTCAAGGCAGTCTTTGACTCCCCTACCGGCAAGGTTCCGGGGAAAAATCTCCTGCTCCTTGCGCGCAACAACGACCTCGATCATCCCCGCCTGGGGCTTGTGATAGGTAAAAAGAGCGTGAAGCTCTCCGTCGAGCGCAATCGTTTGAAACGCCTGATGCGCGAATCATTTCGCCAACACCAAGACAGTTTGGTCGGTTGGGATATCGTTATCGTCGCGCGCAAAGGCTTGGGTGACGTAGAAAACCCTGAACTGATTCAGCATTTCGGCAAGCTCTGGAAACGTCTGGCGCGTAGCCGACCCATTCCGGAAGAAAAATCCGAACCTGCAGGGGTAGACAGTCCAGATGCGTAAACTGGCACTCGTTCCGATCCAGTTCTATCGCTATGCCATTAGCCCGCTGATGGCCAGTCACTGTCGTTTCTACCCCAGTTGCTCCTGCTACGCGTATGAAGCCATCGAAAATCATGGCCTTTTGCGCGGTGGCTGGCTGTCAATTCGTCGTCTTGGTCGCTGTCACCCATGGAATCCCGGTGGTTATGACCCGGTTCCAGCTATCCCCACCTCCCGTTCTTCTTCGATGGCCGAGTAATCATGGATATTAAACGCACGATCCTGATCGTCGCCCTGGCAATCGTGACCTACGTCGGGGTTCTGAAATGGAACCAAGACTATGGCCAGGCTGCCATGCCGACCCAGAATGTTGCAGCCAGCAGCACCGCACCGGGTATTCCGGACACGGCCGCTGGTACTAATGGTTCTGCAAGTGCCGATGTTCCAAGCGCAAGCGCTACTGCCAATACGGCTGCAGCACCTCTTGAAACTCCGGCCGTAGCCAGCAAAGACCTTATCCACGTCAAGACCGATGTGCTCGATCTGGCGATCGATCCGGTGGGTGGCGACGTCGTTCAGCTTCGTTTGCCTCTGTACCCGCGTCGTCAGGATCGTCCTGACGTTCCGTTCCAGTTGTTCGACAACGGCGGCGAGCGTACTTTTCTGGCACAAAGCGGCCTGACCGGGACCAATGGTCCGGATGCACGCGCTGCCGGTCGTCCGGTTTACACCTCCACACAAAAGACTTATCAACTGGCTGATGGCCAGGACACGATGGTCGTGGATCTGAAATTCTCGGAAAACGGCGTCAATTACATCAAGCGCTTCACCTTCAAGCGCGGTCTGTACGATCTGGTCATGACTTACGTTGTGGATAACCAGAGCGCACAACCCTGGTCCGGTAATCTGTTCGCGCAATTGAAGCGCGATGCCAGCTCCGATCCTTCTTCGACGACTGCTACTGGCACCGCTACCTACCTGGGCGCTGCCCTGTGGACTGCGGCCGAGCCGTACAAGAAAGTGTCGATGAAAGATATCGACAAGGGCCAGGTCAAGGAAACTGTCCAGGGCGGTTGGGTTGCATGGCTGCAGCACTACTTCGTGACTGCGTGGATTCCCGATCACAATGCCACCAACGCTGTTCAGACCCGCAAAGATAGCCAGGGCAACTACATCATCGGCTTCACCAGCCCGACTCTCTCGGTTGCACCCGGTGCACAAGGTGAAACCAGCGCTACCCTGTATGCAGGTCCGAAAAGCCAGGCGGTACTCAAAGAGTTATCCCCAGGTCTGGAGCTGACAGTCGATTATGGTTTCCTGTGGTTCATTGCCCAGCCTATCTTTTGGCTGCTGCAACATATCCACGCCATCCTCGGCAACTGGGGCTGGTCGATCATTGTCCTGACCATGCTGATCAAAGGCCTTTTCTTCCCGCTTTCCGCAGCCAGCTACAAGTCGATGGCACGCATGCGCGCCGTGGCTCCGAAGCTTGCATTGCTGAAAGAGCAGCATGGCGATGATCGTCAGAAGATGTCCCAGGCAATGATGGAGCTGTACAAGAAAGAGAAGATCAACCCGCTGGGTGGATGCTTGCCGATTCTTGTACAAATGCCGGTTTTCCTTTCGCTGTACTGGGTACTCCTGGAAAGCGTGGAAATGCGTCAGGCACCGTGGATCCTGTGGATAACCGACCTGTCGATCAAGGACCCGTTCTTCATCCTGCCGATCATCATGGGCGCGACCATGTTCATCCAGCAGCGTTTGAACCCGACTCCGCCGGACCCGATGCAGGCCAAGGTCATGAAAATGATGCCGATCATTTTCACGTTCTTCTTCCTGTGGTTCCCTGCCGGTCTGGTTCTGTACTGGGTTGTGAACAACACCCTGTCGATCGCTCAGCAGGCTTACATCACTCGCAAGATCGAAGCGGCTACCAAGAAAGCAGCTGTCTGATCTAACCTGTGAATAAGTTCTACAAGACGCCCCCTCGTGGGGCGTTTTGCTATCCGTCATTTGTCCGGGAGCCGGAGCATGAACGTTCCTCGTGAAACCATTGCCGCCATCGCCACAGCCCAGGGGCGGGGCGGTGTTGGTATTGTCAGGGTGTCAGGTCCTCTGGCGGGCAGGGCCGCCGAAGCCATTATCGGTCGGACCCTCAAACCACGATTTGCCCATTACGGACCTTTTGTCGATGATGCCGGACAGGTAATCGATGAAGGGATCGCGCTGTATTTTCCGGGACCCAACTCGTTCACCGGCGAGGACGTGCTGGAACTTCAGGGCCACGGCGGTCCCATCGTTCTGGACATGCTACTGCAGCGCTGCCTGCAACTGGGCAGCAGACTGGCTCGTCCGGGCGAGTTCAGTGAGCGCGCCTTTCTCAATGACAAGCTGGATCTTGCCCAGGCAGAAGCCATTGCCGACCTGATCGAGGCGAGTTCTGCACAGGCAGCGCGCAATGCACTGCGCTCTTTGCAGGGTGCTTTTTCGCGGCGTGTGGATAACTTGACCGAGAAATTGATCAGCCTGCGCATCTATGTGGAAGCTGCAATCGACTTCCCCGAAGAGGAAATCGACTTCCTTGCCGATGGCCACGTTCTGAACATGCTCGATGACGTACGTGCCGAGTTATCCACAGTGTTGCGTGAAGCCGGGCAGGGTGCCCTGTTACGCGACGGCATGACCGTAGTGATTGCCGGACGTCCCAATGCGGGCAAATCCAGTCTGCTGAATGCTTTGGCGGGCAGGGAGGCGGCAATTGTCACCGAGATCGCCGGCACAACCCGCGATGTACTGCGTGAACATATCCACATAGACGGAATGCCCTTGCACGTCGTCGACACTGCAGGGCTGCGGGATACTCAAGACCAGGTGGAAATGATCGGCGTGCAGCGCGCACTCAAGGCCATCGGCGAAGCTGACCGGATTCTGCTGGTGGTGGATGCGACCGCTCCGGAGGCAGCAGACCCGTTCGCACTGTGGCCGGAATTCCTCGAGCAGCGCCCGGACCCGTCGAAAGTCACGCTGATCCGCAACAAGGCAGATCTGAGTGGAGACCCCGTCGATCTGCAAACCAGCGTAGATGGCCACGTCACCATCAGCCTGAGCGCCAGGTCTGGTGGCGAAGGGCTTGAACTGCTGCGCGAGCATCTCAAGGCCTGCATGGGCTATGAACAAACCTCGGAAAGCAGCTTCAGCGCGCGTCGACGCCACCTTGAAGCGCTGCGCCATGCCAGTGACTCTCTGGAACACGGCAGAGCTCAACTCACCCTGGCGGGGGCCGGAGAGCTGCTGGCCGAAGACCTGCGTCAGGCACAGCAAGCGCTTGGCGAGATCACCGGCGCATTCAGTTCCGACGACCTGCTTGGCAGAATCTTCTCCAGCTTCTGCATCGGCAAGTAAACCTTCAGGCATGGCCCGGCCTGGGTCATGCCTTCAAGTACCACGAGACGCCTCTTTCAGCTGGAGTGTTATCCACATACTCGGCTTTTTCCTCCTTTAACTTTGCTTCGACACCTGAATCTGACCAACAGAAATGCCTGAGGGAAGGATTTTCTGTGCCTGATTTTTGATGAAGAGCCGGTTTTTTGTGGATTAAGCCCTGTGAATAACTGCCCTTTAGCTCGGTGGGTAAGCAGGGTGCAAACCTGAAGATAAATGCCCCTGTGGACAAGTGGCTATCTTATCAACAGGCTCAGGACGGTTATCCAAACCCCTCATCCCCACATGAACACAGACTTTTGAATCTCTGTACACATTGAAAATAAAGGCTCGTAGAGATCTATCCACAGAAAGGTAGCTCAGTAAGAATAAATATAAAAACAAGGCTTTATAAACTTTCTTTCCTTTTTATTTTCTTTATCCGCGACTTTTCCACAGATGGTTAAATTTTGTCCAGCGGGTTTCATTCAGGTGGGGTAAGTCCCTATACTTGTCAGCTATCCCAATTTCTCATCGACAACAGGCACGAGGTGCGTGGTGGATTTCCCTTCCCGTTTTGAAGTGATCGTCATCGGTGGCGGTCATGCCGGTACCGAGGCCGCACTGGCGTCGGCACGCATGGGTGTCAAAACCCTGTTGCTGACCCACAACGTGGAAACACTCGGCCAGATGAGTTGCAACCCGGCCATCGGTGGTATCGGTAAAAGCCATCTGGTCAAGGAAATCGACGCCTTGGGCGGTGCCATGGCCATGGCTACTGACAAGGGCGGTATCCAGTTCCGCGTGCTGAACAGCCGCAAGGGGCCGGCCGTACGTGCCACCCGTGCGCAGGCAGATCGCGTGCTGTACAAGGCAGCCATTCGTGAAACCCTGGAAAATCAGCCGAATCTGTGGATATTTCAGCAAGCCTGCGATGACCTGATCGTTGAACAGGATCAAGTGCGCGGCGTCGTGACCCAGATGGGTATGCGCATATTTGCCGATTCAGTGGTGTTGACCACAGGGACGTTCCTTGGCGGACTTATCCACATCGGTATGCAAAATTATTCGGGCGGTCGGGCAGGTGATCCTCCTTCGATCGCACTGGCGCAAAGACTGCGTGAACTGCCGCTGCGCGTCGGCCGCCTGAAAACCGGGACTCCGCCACGGATTGACGGACGTTCTGTAGATTTTTCGGTGATGACCGAGCAACCAGGTGACACACCGATTCCGGTCATGTCGTTCCTGGGCAACAAGGAACAGCATCCGCCGCAGGTCAGTTGCTGGATTACGCACACCAACGCGCGGACTCACGAAATCATTGCGTCCAACCTCGATCGCTCGCCGATGTATTCGGGCGTGATCGAAGGTATTGGTCCGCGTTACTGCCCGTCGATCGAAGACAAGATCCACCGGTTTGCCGACAAGGAAAGCCATCAGGTCTTCATCGAGCCGGAAGGATTGACCACGCACGAGCTGTACCCGAACGGTATCTCCACGTCGTTGCCATTCGATGTGCAACTGCAGATCGTCCGGTCGATTCGCGGCATGGAGAATGCACACATCGTTCGTCCTGGTTACGCCATCGAATATGACTATTTCGACCCACGTGATCTGAAATACAGCCTGGAAACCAAGGTCATCGGCGGTCTGTTCTTCGCAGGCCAGATCAACGGCACGACCGGTTATGAAGAGGCCGGTGCCCAGGGTTTGCTGGCCGGGACCAATGCCGCGCTGCGCGCACAGGGTCGAGACAGCTGGTGCCCGCGTCGCGATGAAGCGTACATCGGCGTTCTGGTCGACGACCTGATCACGCTCGGTACGCAAGAGCCTTACCGGATGTTCACCTCCAGGGCCGAATACCGTTTGATCCTGCGCGAAGACAACGCTGATTTGCGACTCACCGAAAAAGGCCGCGAACTGGGCCTGGTCGACGACGCCCGCTGGGCCGCGTTCTGCACCAAGCGTGAAAGCATCGAGCTGGAAGAGCAGCGTTTGAAAAGTACCTGGGTACGTCCCGGTACCGAGCAGGGCGATGCGATTGCTGCACACTTCGGCACGCCACTGACCCACGAATACAATTTGCTCAACCTGCTGACCCGTCCGGAAATCGATTACGCCAGCCTGATTTCAATCACTGGCCAGGGCTGCATCGATCCCCAGGTCGCCGAGCAGGTAGAGATCAAGACAAAATACGCCGGTTACATTGATCGCCAGCAGGACGAAATTGCCCGTCTGCGCGCCAGTGAAGACACCCGTCTGCCGGAAAACATCGATTACGCCGCGATATCCGGCCTGTCGAAAGAAATCCAAAGCAAGCTGGGGATAACTCGTCCGGAAACACTCGGACAGGCATCGCGTATCCCCGGCGTCACGCCTGCAGCGATATCGCTGTTGATGATCCATTTGAAAAAACGCGGCGCGGGCCGTCAGTTGGAGCAAAGCGCTTGAGTTCTATGGTCACCCCGCAACACGCCCAAGAGTTATCCACCGGTGCCAGGGAATTGGGGATTCACCTCAGCCCGGCCCAGCACGAGCAATTGCTGGCGTATCTGGCGTTGTTGATCAAGTGGAACAAGGCCTACAACCTGACTGCGGTACGCAACCCGGACGAAATGGTATCGAGGCATCTGCTCGACAGTCTCAGTGTGGTGCCCTTCATCGAAGGTACGCGCTGGATCGACGTTGGCAGCGGCGGTGGGATGCCCGGCATTCCCATGGCCATCCTGTTTCCGGAGCGCAAAGTGGCGCTGCTGGACAGCAATGGCAAGAAAACCCGGTTTCAGACCCAGGTCAAACTTGAGCTGAAACTGGATAATCTTGAAGTTATCCACAGCCGTGCAGAAAGTTATCAGCCCGAAGTGCCTTTCGACGGGATCATCTCCCGTGCATTCAGCAGCCTGGAAGACTTCACCGGCTGGACGCGTCACATGGGCGACGTCAATACACGCTGGCTGGCAATGAAAGGGCTGCATCCTGACGATGAGCTGGTAGCATTGCCCTCGGATTTTCACCTCGATAGCGCACACGCCTTGACCGTTCCGGGTTGCCAAGGCCAACGCCATCTGCTGATACTGCGCCGCACGGCATGACTGGGAACACAAGCAAGAATGGCTAAGGTATTCGCGATAGCGAACCAGAAAGGTGGGGTCGGCAAGACCACCACATGCATCAACCTCGCCGCATCGCTGGTCGCGACCAAGCGCCGTGTGCTGCTGATCGATCTCGATCCCCAGGGCAACGCGACCATGGGCAGCGGTGTGGATAAACATAACCTGGAAAACTCCGTCTACGACCTGTTGATCGGCGAATGCGATCTGGGCGAGGCCATGCAGTTTTCCGAGCACGGTGGTTATCAACTGCTTCCGGCCAACCGTGATCTGACGGCGGGCGAAGTGGTTCTGCTGGAAATGCAGATGAAAGAGAGTCGTCTGCGCAATGCGCTGGCGCCCATCCGCGAGAATTACGATTACATTCTCATCGACTGCCCACCTTCGCTGTCTATGTTGACCCTGAACGCGCTGGTCGCCGCAGACGGCGTAATTATCCCCATGCAGTGCGAGTACTTTGCACTCGAAGGTCTCAGCGACCTTGTGGATAACATCAAGCGTATTGCTGAACTGCTCAACCCGCAGCTGAAAATCGAAGGCCTGCTGCGCACCATGTATGATCCGCGACTGAGCCTGATCAACGACGTTTCGGCGCAGCTCAAGGAACACTTCGGCGAGCAGCTGTACGACACCGTGATCCCGAGAAACATCCGTCTGGCCGAGGCACCGAGTTTCGGCATGCCCGTGCTGGCGTACGACAAGTCGTCTCGCGGTGCGCTGGCCTATCTGGCCCTGGCAAGTGAACTGGTTCGTCGTCAACGTCGCGGCGCAAAAACCGCTCAGCCAACCTAAGGAATTCCCATGGCCGTCAAGAAACGAGGTCTCGGACGTGGGTTGGACGCGCTTCTGAGCAGTCCAACCGTCAGTTCGCTGGAAGAACAGGCCGTCAAGGCCCCGCCAAGTGAGTTACAGCATGTGCCGCTGGACCTGATCCAGCGCGGCAAGTACCAGCCGCGCCGTGACATGGACCCGCAGGCACTCGAAGAGCTCGCGCAGTCGATCAAGTCGCAGGGCGTGATGCAGCCGATCGTGGTGCGTCCTATCGGTGACAACCGCTTCGAGATCATTGCGGGCGAGCGTCGCTGGCGTGCCAGCCAGCAGGCAGGTGTCGAGACGATCCCGGCGATGGTCCGCGATGTACCGGACGAAACCGCGATTGCGATGGCGCTGATCGAGAACATCCAGCGTGAGGACCTCAACCCGATCGAAGAGGCCATGGCGCTGCAGCGCTTGCAGCAGGAGTTTCAACTGACCCAGCAGCAGGTGGCCGATGCCGTCGGCAAGTCGCGAGTCAGTGTCGCCAACCTGTTACGCCTGATTGCCTTGCCGGAGGCCATCAAGACGATGCTGTCTCATGGTGACCTGGAAATGGGCCATGCGCGTGCCTTGCTCGGCTTGGGTGAAGATCGGCAGGTCGAAGGTGCGCGACACGTTGTCGCACGCGGGCTTACCGTGCGCCAGACCGAAGCACTGGTCAGGCAGTGGCTGAGCGGCAAGGCAGAGGCTGCCGAGCCGGTGAAGACCGACCCGGACATCAGCCGCCTGGAACAGCGTCTGGCCGAGCGTCTGGGCTCTGCGGTGCAGATTCGTCATGGTCAGAAGGGCAAAGGGCAATTGGTCATCCGTTACAACTCGCTGGACGAGCTTCAGGGAGTGCTCGCTCACATCCGCTGAAACAATTGCTCTGTAGCGTATAGTCGGAAATCACTACCCGACTGTTGAATAGGGGCTTAACCGCCCCTATACTCTGCGCGCATTTTGTCGGCACAAATTATGCCAAGTTATTGATTATGGCGACCGACATCAAAGGAGCAGTTGCGATGGAATCCCGCATGCCAGACCGCTTGCCGTTCTATCGCCTGGCGGTTTTCCCGCTTTTGCTGGCTCAATTGATCGTCCTGCTCATGGCCGCTTTGGTGCTGTGGCAGTGGCAAGGAGTCGTTGCAGGATATTCGGGACTCTGCGGAGGCCTGATAGCCTGGCTACCCAATTTATACTTTGCTCACAAGGCATTCCGGTTTTCCGGGGCCAGAGCAGCGCAAGCCATCGTTCGGTCGTTCTACGCCGGCGAGGCAGGCAAACTGATTTTCACGGCAGTGCTTTTTGCATTGACGTTCGCAGGTGTGAGGCCTTTGGCGCCGCTGGCTGTATTCGGCGTGTTCATGTTGATCCAGGTGGTCAACTGGTTCGCTCCCCTGCTTACGAGAACAAGACTTTCGAGACCTTAGGGCGTTTGAGGCAACCATGGCAGAGCAAACAGCTTCGGGCTATATCCAGCACCACTTGCAGAACCTTACATTCGGGCACCTGCCCAATGGCGAATGGGGCTTTGCCCACACCGCAGCGGAAGCCAAGGAAATGGGTTTCTGGGCCTTCCACGTCGATACCCTCGGCTGGTCGGTTGCGTTGGGTCTGATTTTCGTTCTGATCTTCCGCATGGCGGCCAAGAAGGCAACTTCCGGCCAGCCTGGCGCACTGCAGAACTTCGTCGAAGTGCTGGTCGAGTTCGTCGACGGTAGTGTGAAAGACAGCTTCCACGGCCGCAGCGCGGTCATCGCGCCACTGGCGTTGACCATTTTCGTCTGGGTATTCCTGATGAACGCGGTCGACCTGGTACCGGTGGACTGGATTCCACAGCTGGCGATGATGATCTCGGGTGACTCGCACATTCCGTTCCGTGCCGTTTCGACCACTGACCCGAACGCCACGCTGGGCATGGCCCTGTCCGTGTTCGCACTGATCATTTTCTACAGCATCAAGGTCAAGGGCATCGGCGGTTTCATCGGCGAACTGACCCTTCACCCGTTTGGCAGCAAGAACCTGTTCGTTCAGGCGCTGTTGATCCCGGTCAACTTCCTGCTGGAATTCGTGACGCTGATCGCCAAGCCGATTTCCCTGGCTTTGCGTCTGTTCGGCAACATGTATGCTGGCGAGCTGGTCTTCATCCTGATCGCCGTGATGTTCGGCAGCGGTCTGTTGTGGCTCAGCGGTCTGGGTGTAGTGCTGCAGTGGGCGTGGGCTGTGTTCCACATCCTGATCATCACCCTGCAAGCGTTCATCTTCATGATGCTGACCATCGTCTACCTGTCGATGGCTCACGAAGATAACCATTGAGATTCGTCTCAGGACGCGTCTGATGACCGTCTCGCCACTGGCGAGGCGGTGCCCGCAAGGGCTGATGTAGAAACGATTTTGTTTTACCGCTTCAATTAAAAAAACCTAACCAATACGACGTAAAAGTCGGGAGGAAAGATGGAAACTGTAGTTGGTCTAACCGCTATCGCTGTTGCACTGTTGATCGGCCTGGGCGCACTGGGTACTGCAATCGGTTTCGGCCTGTTGGGCGGCAAGTTCCTGGAAGGCGCAGCGCGTCAGCCGGAAATGGTTCCAATGCTGCAAGTTAAAATGTTCATCGTTGCGGGCCTGCTCGACGCCGTGACCATGATCGGTGTTGGTATCGCTCTGTTCTTCACCTTTGCGAACCCCTTCGTTGGTCAACTCGCTGGCTGATCACTCGAATTTTCGAGTTGATTGGTGTGATGGACAACGAACGAGCGAGGTGTTGGCGTGAACATTAATGCAACCCTGATTGGCCAGTCCGTTGCGTTCTTCATTTTTGTGATTTTCTGCATGAAGTTCGTGTGGCCTCCGGTCATCGCGGCTTTGCACGAACGTCAGAAGAAGATCGCGGATGGACTGGACGCTGCTTCCCGAGCAGCTCGCGACCTGGAGCTGGCCCAAGAAAAAGCGGGTCAACAACTGCGCGAAGCTAAAGCTCAAGCAGCCGAGATCATTGAGCAAGCCAAGAAACGCGGTACCCAGATTGTCGACGAAGCCCGTGAAACGGCACGCGTTGAAGCTGACCGTGTGAAGGCTCAGGCTCAGGCCGAGATCGAGCAGGAACTGAACGGTGTCAAAGATGCCTTGCGCGCCCAGTTGGGTAGCCTGGCAGTCAATGGCGCAGAGAAGATTCTGGGTGCCACAATCGATCAAAACGCGCACGCGGAGCTGGTTAACAAACTGGCTGCTGAAATTTAAGCGAGGGCGATCATGGCAGAACTGACCACGTTGGCCCGACCTTACGCGAAGGCGGCCTTCGAGCATGCGCAGGCCCACCAGCAGCTGGCCAATTGGTCAGCCATGCTCGGCCTGGCTGCTGCGGTGTCGCAAGACGACACCATGCAGCGCATGCTCAAGGCCCCGCGACTGACGAGCGCACAAAAGGCCACCACTTTTATTGAAGTGTGTGGCGAAAAGTTCGATGCCAAGGCACAGAATTTCATTCACGTCGTTGCTGAAAACGACCGCCTCCCGCTCTTGCCGGAGATCGCCGAACTGTTCGACCTGTACAAGGCCGAGCAGGAAAAATCGGTCGATGTGGATGTCACCAGTGCTTTCGCATTGAACCAAGAACAGCAAGACAAACTCGCCAAGGTTCTCAGTGCACGGCTCGGCCGGGAAGTGCGCCTGCATGCTGCGGAGGATGCCTCTCTTATAGGGGGTGTCGTCATCCGCGCCGGCGACCTGGTTATCGATGGCTCAGTTCGTGGCAAGATCGCGAAACTAGCCGAAGCATTGAAATCTTGAGTTTGAAGGGGCAGCAGAGCAATGCAGCAACTCAATCCTTCCGAAATAAGTGAAATCATCAAGGGTCGCATCGACAAGCTCGATGTAACCTCCCAAGCCCGTAACGAAGGCACAGTCGTCAGCGTGTCTGACGGTATCGTGCGGATTCATGGTCTGGCCGACGTAATGTACGGCGAAATGATCGAGTTTCCGGGCGGTGTCTACGGTATGGCGCTGAACCTTGAGCAAGACTCCGTGGGTGCCGTTGTACTGGGCGCTTACACGACTCTGGCTGAAGGCATGAGCGCCAAGTGCACAGGCCGCATCCTCGAGGTTCCGGTTGGTAAGGAACTGCTGGGTCGCGTTGTCGATGCACTGGGTAACCCAGTTGACGGCAAAGGTCCGCTGAACAACACCGAGACCGATGCGGTCGAGAAAGTTGCTCCAGGCGTGATCTGGCGTAAGTCGGTAGACCAGCCTGTACAGACTGGCTACAAGGCTGTCGATGCCATGATTCCTGTCGGCCGTGGCCAGCGTGAGCTGATCATCGGTGACCGTCAGATCGGTAAAACCGCTCTGGCCATCGACGCAATCATCAACCAGAAGAACAGCGGCATCTTCTGCGTCTACGTAGCAATCGGTCAGAAGCAATCGACCATTGCCAACGTTGTTCGCAAGCTCGAAGAGAACGGCGCACTGGCTAACACCATCGTCGTGGCTGCAAGTGCTTCCGAATCCGCAGCGCTGCAGTTCCTTGCACCGTACTCGGGTTGCACCATGGGCGAGTTCTTCCGCGACCGCGGTGAAGACGCGCTGATCGTTTATGACGATCTGTCCAAGCAAGCAGTGGCTTACCGCCAGATTTCCCTGCTGCTGCGCCGTCCACCAGGCCGTGAAGCTTACCCAGGCGACGTGTTCTATCTCCACTCCCGTCTGCTGGAGCGCGCATCGCGTGTTTCTGAAGAATACGTAGAGAAGTTCACCAACGGCGCAGTGACCGGCAAAACCGGTTCCCTGACCGCACTGCCGATCATCGAAACCCAGGCTGGCGACGTTTCCGCGTTCGTTCCGACCAACGTGATTTCCATCACCGACGGTCAGATCTTCCTGGAATCGGCCATGTTCAACTCCGGCATCCGTCCGGCTGTGAACGCCGGTGTTTCGGTATCCCGTGTGGGTGGTGCCGCTCAGACCAAGATCATCAAGAAGCTTTCCGGTGGTATCCGTACCGCTCTGGCTCAGTACCGTGAACTGGCGGCATTCGCCCAGTTCGCTTCTGACCTGGACGAGGCGACCCGCAAGCAACTTGAGCATGGTCAGCGCGTTACCGAGCTGATGAAGCAGAAGCAATACGCACCAATGTCGATCGCTGACATGGCGCTGTCGCTGTATGCCGCTGAGCGTGGGTTCCTGACTGACGTCGAAATCGCCAAGATCGGCAGCTTTGAACAAGCGCTGATTGCTTACTTCAACCGCGATCACGCCGATTTGATGGCGAAGATCAACGTGAAGGGTGACTTCAATGACGAAATCGATTCTGGCATGAAAGCCGGCATCGAGAAGTTCAAGGCCACCCAAACCTGGTAAGCCGCAGCGGGGGCCGCAAGGCTCCCGCTTGCTAACCTGATAGGTGTTACATGGCAGGCGCAAAAGAGATTCGCAGCAAGATTGCGAGCATCAAAAGCACGCAAAAGATCACCAGCGCCATGGAAAAAGTGGCGGTCAGCAAAATGCGCAAGGCTCAAATGCGCATGGCTGCTAGCCGTCCTTACGCGGAGCGCATTCGTCAGGTGATTGGTCATCTGGCAAACGCCAACCCGGAGTACCGCCACCCGTTCATGATCGAGCGCCCTGTTAAGCGCGTCGGTTATGTCGTAGTGAGCAGTGACCGTGGTCTGTGTGGTGGCTTGAATACCAACCTGTTCAAGACTCTGGTCAAGGACATGGCGGTGAACCGTGAAAACGGTGTAGAGATCGATCTGTGCGTGGTCGGCAGCAAAGGTGCGGCATTTTTCCGCAACTTCGGCGGTAACGTCGTCGCTGCGATCAGCCACCTGGGCGAAGAGCCGTCGATCAACGACTTGATCGGCAGCGTCAAGGTGATGCTGGATGCCTACCTGGATGGCCGTATTGATCGCCTGTCCGTGGTATCCAACAAGTTCATCAACACCATGACCCAGCAACCAACAGTGGAGCAATTGATTCCGCTGGTGGCAACCCCGGATCAAGGGCTCAAGCACCACTGGGACTATCTCTACGAACCCGATGCCAAAGAGCTGCTAGACGGCCTTATGGTTCGCTACGTGGAATCGCAGGTGTACCAGGCGGTGGTCGAGAACAACGCAGCTGAACAAGCAGCGCGGATGATCGCGATGAAGAACGCCACAGACAACGCCGGTGATTTGATCAGCGATTTGCAGCTGATCTACAACAAGGCGCGTCAGGCAGCGATCACCCAAGAGATCTCGGAAATCGTCGGCGGCGCTGCCGCGGTTTAACGGTTCAAATATTAGAGGAACCAGCTAATGAGTAGCGGACGTATCGTTCAAATCATCGGCGCCGTGATCGACGTGGAATTCCCACGCGATAGCGTACCGAGTATCTACAACGCGCTGGAAGTTCAGAGCGCGGCAGGAACCACCCTGGAAGTTCAGCAGCAGCTGGGCGACGGCGTGGTTCGTACCATTGCGATGGGCTCCACCGAGGGCTTGAAGCGTGGTCTGGAAGTAACAGACTCTGGCGCAGCCATCTCCGTACCGGTCGGTAAAGCGACGCTGGGCCGGATCATGGACGTGCTGGGCAACCCGATCGACGAAGCTGGCCCGATCGCCACCGAAGAGCGCTGGGGCATTCACCGTCCTGCACCGTCCTTCGCTGAGCAGGCAGGCGGCAATGACCTTCTGGAAACCGGCATCAAGGTTATCGACCTGGTCTGCCCGTTCGCCAAAGGCGGTAAAGTCGGTCTGTTCGGTGGTGCCGGTGTCGGCAAGACCGTAAACATGATGGAGCTGATCCGTAACATCGCCATCGAGCACAGCGGTTATTCCGTGTTCGCCGGTGTGGGTGAGCGTACTCGTGAGGGTAACGACTTCTACCACGAGATGAAGGACTCCAACGTTCTGGACAAAGTGGCACTGGTCTACGGTCAGATGAACGAGCCGCCGGGTAACCGTCTGCGCGTAGCACTGACCGGCCTGACCATGGCAGAGAAGTTCCGTGACGAAGGTAACGACGTTCTGTTGTTCGTCGACAACATCTATCGTTACACCCTGGCCGGTACCGAAGTATCCGCACTGCTGGGCCGTATGCCTTCCGCAGTAGGTTACCAGCCGACCCTGGCTGAAGAGATGGGCACTCTGCAAGAGCGCATCACTTCCACCAAGAATGGTTCGATCACCTCGATCCAGGCCGTATACGTACCAGCGGACGACTTGACTGACCCGTCGCCAGCGACCACGTTTGCCCACTTGGACGCCACCGTCGTACTGTCCCGTGACATCGCTTCCCTGGGTATCTACCCGGCGGTAGATCCACTGGACTCGACTTCGCGCCAGCTGGACCCGAACGTCATTGGCCAGGAACACTACGACACCGCTCGCGGCGTTCAGTACGTGTTGCAGCGCTACAAAGAGCTGAAAGACATCATCGCGATCCTGGGTATGGACGAGCTGTCGGAGACCGACAAGCAGTTGGTTAACCGTGCTCGTAAGATCCAGCGCTTCCTGTCCCAGCCTTTCTTCGTGGCAGAAGTCTTCACCGGTGCTTCGGGTAAATACGTTTCCCTGAAAGACACCATTGCTGGCTTCAAAGGCATCCTCAACGGTGACTACGACCACCTGCCAGAACAAGCGTTCTACATGGTCGGCGGCATCGAAGAAGCGATCGAGAAAGCCAAGAAACTGTAATCCCGGCGCCCGGCAACGGGCGCTATTAGGTTGAGGCAAGCAAATGGCTATGACAGTCCATTGCGACATCGTCAGCGCGGAAGGGGAAATCTTCTCCGGTCTGGTCGAGATGGTGATTGCGCACGGCAACCTGGGTGATATCGGTATCGCTCCAGGCCACGCGCCGCTGATCACTGATCTGAAGCCGGGCCCGATCCGCTTGATCAAGCAGGGTGGGGAAGCCGAGGTGTTCTACATCTCCGGTGGTTTCCTTGAGGTTCAGCCGAACATGGTCAAGGTGCTTGCCGATACTGTGCAACGTGCTGCCGACCTGGATGAAGCTTCTGCTCAGGCGGCCGTACTGGCTGCCGAGAAGGCCCTGAACGAGAAGGGCGCAGATTTCGATTACGGATCTGCAACTGCTCGTCTGGCCGAGGCTGCAGCTCAGCTGCGCACCGTTCAGCAAATTCGCAAGAAGTTCGGCGGCTAACCCCGCTGTACTCGATGCGCGATTGAGAAAAAGGGTAGCCTCGGCTACCCTTTTTCTTTTTTCAGATTTCCTCTTTCAAGTCAGCCCGCCTTCGGTCCGGTTGCCGCTCAGTTGGTAGTCCTATCATGTCTCTCGATATCGTTATTCTCGCTGCTGGCCAAGGTACCCGGATGCGGTCCGCGCTGCCCAAGGTCCTGCACCCCGTGGCCGGCAATTCCATGCTGGGTCATGTTATCCACAGCGCGCGCCAGTTATCCCCAAGTGGAATACACGTCGTGATCGGACACGGCGCTGATGCTGTTCGTGAACAGCTGGCAGCCGATGACTTGAATTTCGTGATGCAGGACAAGCAACTCGGTACCGGCCATGCGGTTGCTCAGGCGCTGCCCGCGCTGACGGCTGACACCGTGTTGATTCTTTATGGCGATGTCCCGTTGATCGAAGTAGAGACGCTTTCGCGCCTGCTCAAACTGGTCAACCTACGGCAACTGGGCCTGTTGACCGTTACGCTGGATGACCCTACCGGTTACGGCCGTATCGTTCGCGATGAGCAGAATCGTGTCTGTGCCATCGTCGAGCATAAGGACGCGAGCGACGCGCAGAAGGCTATCACCGAAGGCAATACCGGAATTCTCGCGGTGCCTGCTGCTCATCTCGCTGACTGGCTGGGGCGGCTGTCCAACAACAATGCCCAGGGCGAGTATTACCTCACCGACGTGATCGCCATGGCAGCTAATGACGGCCTGGTAGTTGCCACAGAGCAACCCCACGACGCGATGGAAGTGCAGGGCGCGAATGATCGCAAGCAGCTTTCCGAGCTGGAGCGTCATTACCAGATGCGTGAAGCCCGTCGTCTGATGGCGGCTGGCGTGACCCTGCGTGACCCTGCGCGCTTCGATGTGCGCGGTGAAGTCAGCGTCGGGCGCGATGTGCTGATCGATATCAATGTGATTCTTGAAGGCAAGGTCGTGATCGAGGATGACGTGGTCATTGGTCCGAACTGCGTCATCAAGGACAGCACCCTGCGCAAGGGTGTCGTCGTCAAAGCCAACAGCCACATCGACGGTGCGATTCTGGGGGAGGGCAGCGATGCCGGCCCGTTTGCACGCCTGCGACCAGGCAGCGTGCTGGGTGCCAAGGCGCATGTGGGTAACTTTGTCGAGCTCAAGAATGCGAATCTGGGCGAGGGGGCCAAGGTTGGCCACCTGACTTATCTTGGTGATGCTGAGGTCGGCGCACGCACCAATATCGGCGCCGGTACCATCACCTGTAACTACGATGGCGCCAACAAGCACAAGACGACGTTGGGTGCAGACGTGTTCATTGGTTCCAACAACTCTCTGGTTGCGCCTGTGGATATCCTGGACGGCGCGACGACTGCAGCTGGCTCGACCATCACGCAAAACGTGCCTGCTGAACAACTCGGCGTAGCCCGCGCCCGCCAGCGCAACATCGAAGGCTGGAAGCGGCCGGTGAAAATCAGGAAAGACTGAGTTATCCACAGTCCATGATGCCCCGCGTGCCAATGCTCAACATTGGCACGCGTCCATAACTATCCACACCTGACAGTCAAGCCAGGACGCGGAGCGTCCAGAACTGCATACCCACGCGGAGCATGGGTAAGATGATCTTGAGATCACCTCTCGTTCCTCACGCTCCAGCGTAGGAATGCCGTTCGTGACGCTCCGCGTCACACCCCAGGCTCAAAAGCCGATGTCACGAGTATCCGGTAGAAATTGCGCAGCCCCATCCCGAAACCTTGACCAAAACCAAAAAATAGGTTTTGATTGCCTTCGTTATCTTTCGAAACGAAACTTAAGGCAATCATGTCGAAGCGTAATACACCGCAGCGTCGCCACAACATTCTCGCCCTGCTCAACGAGCAAGGTGAAGTCAGTGTGGACGACTTGGCTAGACGCTTTGAAACTTCCGAAGTTACGATTCGAAAGGACTTGGCTGCGCTTGAAACCAACGGCCTGCTGTTGCGCCGTTACGGGGGCGCAGTGCCGCTTCCTCACGAGCTTATAAGCGATGGCAGTCAGCCGGTTTCCCGCTACAAACAGGCCATCGCCCGCGCTGCGGTTTCCAGAATTCGCGAGCACGCCAGAATCATCGTCGACAGTGGCAGCACCACGGCGGCATTGATTCCTGAGCTGGGCCAGCAACCCGGCCTGGTGGTCATGACCAATTCCCTGCATGTTGCGCGCGCCCTGACCGAGCTGGAGCACGAACCGGTCCTGTTGATGACGGGCGGAACGTGGGATCCGCACTCGGAGTCTTTTCAGGGGCAAGTCGCGGAGCAGGTACTGCGCTCCTACGACTTTGATCAGCTGTTCATCGGTGCCGACGGCATCGATCTGATTCGTGGCACCACCACCTTCAACGAGCTGCTGGGCTTGAGCCGGGTCATGGCGGAAGTCGCCCGGGAAGTCGTGGTCATGGTCGAAGCCGACAAGGTCGGTCGCAAGATCCCCAATCTGGAGCTGCCCTGGAGCAGTATCCACACCCTTATTACTGATGATCGCCTGCCCAGTGAGGCGCGCGATCAGATACAGGCCCGCGGCATCAATCTGATTTGTGCTGCTGTCAGCTAGGAGATAACCATGTGTGGAATCGTCGGCGCCGTTGCTGAACGTAATATCACGGCCATTTTGCTCGAAGGCCTCAAGCGCCTTGAATACCGCGGTTATGACAGCGCGGGCGTGGCAGTCTTCAGCAACGAAGGCACCCTTGAGCGCCGCCGTCGCTCTGGCAAGGTCAGTGAGCTGGAACAGGCACTTGCCGGCGAGCCGCTGATCGGTCGTCTGGGCATTGCCCACACGCGTTGGGCGACCCACGGCGCCCCGTGTGAGCGTAACGCCCACCCACACTTCTCGGCCGACACGCTGGCAGTTGTCCACAACGGCATCATCGAGAATCACGAAGCGCTGCGTGAACAGCTGAAAGGCCTGGGTTACGTCTTCGCATCCGATACCGACACTGAAGTCATCGTCCATCTGCTGCACCACAAGCTCAAGGACACCGCCGATCTGGCGGTTGCCCTGAAGGCTGCGGTGAAAGAACTTCACGGTGCTTATGGGCTTGCGGTCATCAATGCCGCGCAGCCGGATCGCCTGCTGGCCGCCCGCAGTGGCAGCCCGCTGGTTGTCGGCATGGGCCTGGGTGAAAACTTCCTGGCCTCCGACCAACTGGCGCTGCGTCAGGTCACTGACCGTTTCATGTACCTGGAAGAGGGCGACATCGCCGAGATCCGTCGCGACAGCGTGCAGATCTGGAACGTCGACGGTGTGTCGGTTGAGCGCGAAGTGGTGCAATACCATGAAGGCGCCGAAGCCGCCGACAAGGGTGAGTATCGTCACTTCATGCTCAAGGAAATTCATGAGCAGCCCAAGGTCGTACAGCGCACCCTCGAAGGTCGTCTGGGGCAACAGCAAGTGCTGGTCCACGCATTTGGTCCACAGGCTGCCGAACTGTTCGCCAAAGTACGCAATGTTCAGATCGTGGCGTGTGGCACCAGCTACCACGCAGGCATGGTCGCGCGTTACTGGCTTGAAGGCCTGGCCGGCATCCCTTGCCAGGTCGAAGTGGCCAGCGAGTTCCGCTATCGCAAGGTAGTGGTTCAGCCGGACACCCTGTTCGTCTCGATCTCGCAGTCCGGTGAAACCGCCGACACCCTGGCAGCGCTGCGCAACGCCAAGGAACTGGGCTTTCTGGCCAGCCTGGCGATCTGTAACGTGGGCATCAGCTCACTGGTGCGGGAATCCGACCTGACCCTGCTGACCCAAGCCGGTCCGGAAATCGGCGTGGCATCGACCAAGGCTTTCACCACCCAATTGGTCGCCTTGTTGCTGCTGACCCTGTCGCTGGGTCAGGTCAAGGGATCTCTGGAGGAAGGCGTCGAAGCGCAGCTGGTCGAAGAACTGCGTCGCCTGCCAACCCGCCTCGGCGAAGCGCTGGCAATGGACGGCACGGTCGAGAAAGTCGCCGAACTGTTCGCCGAGAAGCACCACACCCTGTTCCTTGGGCGCGGCGCACAGTTTCCGGTGGCAATGGAAGGCGCACTCAAGCTCAAAGAAATCTCCTACATCCATGCCGAAGCCTACCCGGCCGGCGAACTCAAGCATGGCCCGCTGGCGCTGGTCGACGCCGACATGCCAGTCGTCACCGTCGCACCGAACAACGAACTGCTGGAGAAACTCAAATCCAACCTGCAGGAAGTGCGCGCACGCGGCGGCGAGCTGATCGTGTTCGCGGATGAGCAGGCCGGCATGAAGAACGGAGAGGGCACCCACGTCATCGCCATGCCACACATTATCGATGCCCTGGCACCGATTCTCTACACCATCCCGCTGCAGTTGCTTTCGTATTACGTGGCTGTGCTGAAAGGGACGGATGTGGATCAGCCGAGGAATTTGGCGAAGTCGGTGACGGTGGAGTGAGTTATCCACAGGGGTGGGGGGGGTGAAGCTACGAAATAAAGTCTGTCGGAAATAAATAAAGTCTGTCGCTGGCGCCTTCGAATTCCCCGATTGAGGAGCCGGTGACGATTTTCCGGGCCACCGTGCTCGGAACGCACTTCAAGGTTTTGACGAGCAAATGATCTTAGCTATTCAGCCTGAGGAGACGGTGCGTTCCTTTGTGGCGAGAACTCTTCTAATTAAAGGAAAAAATTCCTCCGAAAATGTATTTCGGAAGTTTCCCAGAAACAGCCTCTTTGGCGCGGATATCTTGTTAATCGCCGGAATGCACGGGTGGATTGGTTGCTACGGTTTCAACAAAATACTTCATAAACATACTGAGTACCCGTTAAGAGAAGTTTTTAAAAACATTCAAGATATTTCCTACTCTAAAGACGAATACATAAGTAGTTCAAGTGTCTATGGTTCCGATAGTACCGCGGCCGGGTTTTGCCCCGTTTGTGTTGCCGAAGATATTGAACGCTTAGGATTTTCCTTTTGGCGACGTGCTCACTGTTGTGAGCTGAAAGTCTGCGCTGAGCATAATGTAGAGTTAGTCAAACACTGCCCATACTGTGACAAGCCGTTCCGCCATGGTGGCCATGATCTGAATGTGATGTGGACTACCTGTGAGGGACAGCAGCTTAAAGATAGCTCAGTGATGTTGAACGCAGACCAATTTGAGCTGAAGAAAGCTCAATTCTTTGCAGAGATTCTGTCAGCCACCCATCACCTCTCTGAGGAGGCAGTTCTTGCGGTCTTGGATGAGAAAGTCCATCAAAATGAAAACCTAAAGCTTAGAATTTGGGACTCCAGATACAACCAGCCTCTAGGATATACAATCAAACGGCGGCTAGAGATCGTCCAAGAGGCGAGGTTTATGAACAGGCTACCACATGGAGAAACTACTGATTTTATTATTCAGGCTATATTGGGAGTCTATGAAAAATTTTCTGACTTTTTCATTGACGTGAAGGCATATGGGGACGAAGTTCGCCCAGTGGAAAAACTATGGTCTACTTATATCGCGGGACATCAAGAATCAACGCATTTCGTCGAAGAAAATTATGACCAAGGTGTTGGCGTCTGGTGTTGTCCGTTCCCTGCTAGGGACTTCTTACGGATGTGGGATTGGCGGCCAGTGTATTATCCCTGCTGTAGTTTTGAGCGACCAAAAAGAAAAGGTCCTCAACCTCGACCCGAGCTAGTCAAGAAAGCGCCGCCGGGTATTTACAGGCGGAAATAGGTTCCCGCGCTAACTCGCTGGCCAGACCGCATTGCCCCGTTGTCGTAGAGAACCGCAGGTTTTGAGGTGCAGAACCGTGGATAAGTATGCTCTCGACATAGCGTATCGGTCCCGATTTTCCAAGCAAGACGAGAGCATGGGAATCCTGGCGTACAGCTCGGCCTTGGTGACCGGGCCCCGCTGCAGTTCAGTGATCGCCTCGCACGCCGTTCGTATCATGCTGAGCAGCCGAGAATCTCTAGCCTCCCAGTCAATGAGGTATTTTTCCACTTTGGCCGGTTTCACGAAGGTCTGCTCTTTGGCCATCAACCATACTTTGTCGTTTCTATAAAGCCACGCATAGATAGAAGGAATGGTGTTTCTCAAAGCCTGGACCCCTAGCTCAGGATGCAAATTGTGTAGTTCTTGCCACTGCGCTCTGTGCTCAGCTAGCTCCCGGCTGTTCGTGGCAGCAATAGCCAGTGCATTTGTATCTGGATGGGCGCGCAACAACCTGTTGAGCGTCGAGACCGAGATCTGAAACTCTTCACAAAGCTCCTGTTTCGGAATGCCCTTGCCCAGTTTTGAGAGCAGAACCTCTTTAAGCTGGCCTTTTAATCGTTTGGGCCTTGGAGTGTTTTTGGCTGGAGTCGCAGTGTTTGAAAGCGAGACACGCCCATCAGGTTTCTGCGATGGAGTGCTTGCGACTTGCTGAGCTACTCTGGTCACTTCAGCGCCGTAGGCCTTGAGAAACGACTGCAAGTCATCGAATAGCCAATCAATAAGCACCAGATGCCTCAGAGGGTGAATACTTCTGCGGGGGGTACGGGTAAGCTGGTCCATAAATGACTCAGTGCTTTTCTCGTCTTGCGGCAAGGATTCAAACAGATGAAAGCGGCGAAGAGGCTCTATGCGATCAAGAAGCGATGCAGATCTGTCTCCTTGGAGTAGAGCTGTTCGATAGGTCGCAGCGACGGTGCAAGGTTCAAAAGACGTAACTCGACCTATGGTCGCGAGATCGATGACATTGTTCGCCAAGGCCATAAAAGCTGCGCGGGACCAGAGTTTCTGTGATGACGCCTGTTGGATTAGGCAGTTCTTGGTAGGTAGCGACCATTCGAACCGTCCCGACCACCGTCTACTTTTGGTGGATGCCATGAGCCAAGCTTGATGGCGTGGACATATCATCACACCCGGATATTGGTGTGTGAGGTGCCAGTACGCTACGCCATGATCATATACATCTTCACGCATGCAGCACAGGCATGCCTTCAACGGGTGTTCAGCGCCGAAGCCACTTGATACTAAACCTAGTCGATATTTAAGCGAATCAATCCGATCGCTTTTTATAGTTAATATTGCATCTTCAATTTTATTTTGATTTTGAAAGGGAATAAATAGTGAAAATATTGTGTGATATAAGAGAATCGATTCCGCGCTTCCCCAGTAGTGAAATCCAGTTTGCTCTAAAGCCGCTATTCCGCAAGGAATATCATGTTTTATAAATTTCTCAGATAGGCCCAGCACGGCAGTCGATGTGGTCGCATGGTCTAGGTTTCCCATTACCAGGTGCTGTCGACTGCACAAGCTGAATAAGGTTTCGTCGGGTAGCCAGTCCAGTCGAGGGAATGGCTCGATCACCCATTTCTGAGCTGATGCGGCGCTCATGGTACCTCCGAGTCGAATCAGAGGTGTCGAGTGTAGCGGCTGGAAATCAGTCCTACGGATCGATTTCGCCTAAACAGGCGGCTGGTTATTCGCGAATCTTTGGTCTCATAACTGGTGGAATTTACCATTCATTTTTTATCACTTGACCATCTATGAACGCCGGTTTTTGGCCTTCAAAGCACCGAATACACTGAAAAGGCAGCACCAATGCGCCGGCGGAGGCGCAACTTAGCTGCTTTATTCTAGTTGTCAACTGCCATTTTTCGGCGGTACCATGCATCGTTAAACGGCGTTACTGAGGGCAATACTGAAAACTGAAAGTGTATTACCAACAGCCGATGCAAGTTTTGCCTTATGGGAGTAGCGGCTCCTATAAAAGTGCAGCTAGCTGAAACGATATAGTTTGCTGGCCTATTACTTAGGTCTGAGGAAAAAATCATGGAATCTGGTTAGAAAACCCAGGAGCCAGACAGACAAAGGCCCAAGTGTGACCTTGGGCCTTTGAGGATAAGTCAGCTTTCGACTCCTGACGAATCCATTGTCTATCCCCTCGCGTAGGGCGTCAAGCCCTGCACGGCTCCGCTCGTCTCCAGAAAAGTATACTGCGCGTGGTGTAGTCATGGCCATGCCCGCGCTATTGGATGGCTTATTCATCCGATGTAGGTGGACTGGTATGCGTCGCCTGCTATGGATTGAATGGATGGTAGATAAGATAAGTGGATCTAAAAAAATCGTTACTCCGCATAACAGGTCGACAAGGCTGCTTCGAATGGGGAGATAACTACTTAGCCGGAATTTATGCAGTCCCTGGTGAAGCGCCCAAGGGCTCTCGTATATGCCGGCTTAATAGCAGGAAGCTTGGACGAGCACTGCATCTTCTTTCTACCCCTGAAAGAATCTTCGCACAACTGGCTCTTTATAATCCCGACGTGTTCGAGTTACATGAGCAGAAAATTCTCAGCCCAATTCCGCAAGTTCACCCTCTTCAAGGTAACCCCTTAGCTGCTGGACTGAAACTTCTGCCAGTGAAGGGAACATCATTGGTGGCAGAGGAAATCGGTCTTAAGCACGCTACTGCAGTCATGACCTACGATGATGGTGTGCGCGAGAGGGTTCCCCACCCCTACTTGGGCGATCTGCTTCTGTACATCCACCCGCAAGGCTCGGCCCCCTATGCTGTGAACTGGACAGTAAAGTTGAGTGCAATGGATTTTGATGAGGTCGCTCGGGGAAGTTTAAAGAGCTTGGCGAAACAGAAAGAAAACCGCGAGAAGGCTCGCTTGCGCCATGCCTTGGAAGAGGTTTATTACCACAGTGCAGGCATCAGGACTGTGAGGGTATCCAGGGATATGCTGGATCCAGTGCTAGTGGCCAACTTAGATCTTCTGTATGGCTACCATGATCGCGAGATCAGCCTCGAATCGAATGTTCTCGAGGATTTCTCACACGATATAGAAGACTGTGTCGCTCATGGGAGACCAGTAGCTTCCGTTGCCTTGATGTACGGACAGCGGTGGGGACGGCGTGATCTGTTTCTGACGAAGATCTACAAAGACATATGGGAGCGCAAGCTTTCGGTCAGCTTGTTTGACCCGGTCCTTATTAATCATCCATTGGTGACGGATGCGCCGGATGTCCTGCAGGTCTATAGCTCACTTTTTGCCGGTTTGCCCGAATGATCACCGGTTCCAGGCTGAAAGCGCCTGAAGGATTCAAAGGGCTTAAAAAGGATGTCGAATACTATTTCCTTGCAAGTGACGGCAGGGCAAACAGGGCACGCCTTGTATTCTTTGATGATGAAGGAACCACTGCAAGTTTGCTAACGCTTTCCCGGCCTGAATTTGATTTGGCCCTGACCAATGGTGATCTTGTGGAACATGGTAGTGACGCCACACCTCCTTGGTTGAAGGCGATCAGGGATATTTCAGTAGATCAATTGGAAAAAGACCGGGTAAGGGCAACGAAAAGCTATGATGAAATGGTTAACAAGCGCTACCTCGCCATAGCCGATTTGGTAGACGATGCCGAGGAGATACTGTCTAGCGAAAATCCCGAATCGATCATCAACGCCCATGCTGTCAATCAGTCACCCTCTCAGAATGCAGTCCGGTTGAGATTTTGGTTTTTTAGCTATCTGGTGTTCGGTCGCTCGAAGTGGGCGCTTATGCCCAAGTTTGACCGCTGCGGGAGAGGAAAGAGAGAGCAGACTGCAGACGGGAAAATTTTGGGAAGACCGCCTAAGTCAGGACGTAAATCCCGATTTCCGGCTACGCCCGAAATGCAGGCTTCGATACTGGATGGCTTCATCAAATACAATGATAAAACCAAATCTGACGCTGAGATCTTTGGTGCTGTGCTGGTGCGTGAATTCGGTTGTGTTCCTTTTACAGCATCGACAGGTAAAAAGAAGTTCTATCATCCCGAAGGTAAGCCTTTCCCCACCAAAGGACAGTACGATTATTACCTAGGTCAGTCGATAAGCACGAAGTCGTATAGGAAGGCACGTAGGGGGCCCAGCGGAGCTAGAGCTAAGTCCGGGTTTTTTGGAAGTTTTGCTCAACATTTGGTTAATGTAAACCAACTGGTTGAGTTTGACGGCTATAATCCAAAAAATAAGATATCTGGCTTGCTCGAAGGATCCGCTATGGATTCGGCCTGCATAGTTCGAGGTGTGTGTGGCCAGTCTGGTGCTGTAGTCGCCTTGGGTTTTTCCGAAAACAAAGAAAACATGGAAGCCTACCGCATGGCCCTGTTCTCGATGGCCGTTAGCAAGGTCAAATTTGCGTCGTTGTTCGGCCTGACGATCAGAAAAGAAGACTGGCCCACTTACGGTCTGCCGCAAAACATCGTGTTCGACCGTGGGCCAGGCTCTACCATGGGCGTACCGATTCGTTCAGAAGCAGTGGCCCGTGGCGAAATGATGAGCTGGTTATCCAGGCTTGAGTTAACTCCTACTCACTCGGGTCAGTCGAAAGCAACGGTTGAGTCGTCACATCCTAGGACCAAATCTGACAATGATCAGCCAACACACTTTCATAGCTCGCTCAACTTTGTAGAGATATGCAAGCGGCATATTCTGCAAGCTATTTACGATAATCATGTTTCAGATGCTGAAGGAAGGATGACACCTGAGATGCTGGAGGTGGGCTTCAGTCCCACCCCACATAATATTTACAAGTTCTATAGTGATCTTGGTTACGATTCCGGCACGGAGGTAAGCTTTGACTACGCCGTGAGAGAATTCCTGACACCTCATCCGGCGCACATCAAAAGGAGTGGGGTTTATTTTTATGGTCGTAAATACAATTCATCAAAGCTGATTGACACCGAGGTTTTTGACCGTATCGCGCTTAATGGCCAGATACCGGTCACAGCTTATGTGATGACCATGTGTGTCAGACATATCTGGATTGAATTAGAAGGCGTTTTGTACGAGTTGGACTTTGTAAAGCCGGCGAGCGTACATCCCAGCAGCGTCGACATTTCGCTGTCGGATCTTCAAGTGCTCAATGAGAATCGGCTGCGCGGCAATGCCCAGCGTCGTGAAGAGAAGCCTGTAATCCTTCAGGATCGCAATGCGCAATTTCTTCATGCCACAGGCAAAGCTTGGGACAGTGGTACTCGCAAGCCTGGGCGTCCTGCGAAGGACGGAGCGGCTGAGCGTGATGCCGCCGACCAGAAGCGGTTGATGGGGAAAGGCAATGACTAACATCTTTTCTGCGCGCTTTGATGGATTGGATACGCTGGCTGATATTCGGCGTTTGATTACAGCGCAACCTGATCCGGTGACCGGACTTGAGGATTTGAGTCCAGCGTTGGCTGCTGAGCGTTTGTCAGAGGTACTGAAGACGATTTTCCTTCCCAATCAGTTTTCTTTGGATTTCATCAAAGACTGCGTTGATCGTGCACGCAGCTTTTCAACTGAGAGTTTCTCCTCGGACCAGCAATATCAGAGGCGGCTGTACCATCCCCCGGAAAATGAGGCATTTCCTATATGCCTCACCGGGCTCGCTGGCGTTGGTAAGAGCCAAACTATCAGTGCGCTGATGAAGGTGATGCCTGGACCTGCACTCTACACATCTGCCCATTACCATGAGCCACATAATCTCGTTTCGTATTGGTACGCCAGCGCAAGGGGGAAGGCTGGCGGTAGACAGTTGTTGGAAGACTTCCTTGGCGGCGACGCAACAGGGGTGAGAGCGAACACGTCCAAGCTTCTGACCGAGTGCCGGCGTAGGGTCAATCGTGATGGTGTATCATTGATGGTGCTCGAAGAAATGCAGCATCAGACCACTGGGCAAGGCGTAGTCCGGGTGACGGACATATTGCTCACCATGGCCGGGCTTGGGGTTCCTATGATCTATGTGGCCAACTACAGCCTGGGTCACAAATTGCTGACAAGGAACAGTGAGGACAAGCAACGGCTTCTCTCTGAACCCCGTGTAATGCTACCGGACCATCCTGACTCGAAGGCCTGGAAGGATTACGTTCTAGAATGCATACGGGTAAGCGGGCGGCGCGTATCTGCAGATCCGAGTGCCTTGGTACATGAGCTGTATCGCTGGACGTTCGGTATAAAGCGTCTGGCGGTTCAACTGATCAAGGTGGCGTATCTTGAAGCCCGTGCAGCCCGTCGCCATACGATTACTTTGGAGGACGTCAACAAAGCATACCTTTCAGCCGCTTACTCCAGCAGTAGGGACGACGTTGAAGAGCTAATTCGCCTCAGCGTTCATAAGAACAAAACCAGGGTCAGGCCTGACCTTCGTTGCCCGTTCCCGGTGCCGGTGCCATCAAACGTCTTGAGCTTTGCCAAGGACGATCGTGCTTTACGTGTGAGCGAGAAGGTTTTTGTTTCATCCCTTACAGCCGAGGAGCGCAAGACTTTCGAGCAGCTCCATCCACCGGGTTCACCGTCCAATCTCCCTTCGAAGCCTAAGCGAGAGAAGAAACCAGCATTGCCCGCGCAAACTCGGGAAGGGTTAGAGGATGCTTACAGCCGACTGCTCTCAGAGTCCAAAGGTTTGCCTAAGCCAAGAGGGCCAGCAAAGTAAGCGCTACGAAAACGGTCGCGTGTCCACCCAAGACATTTTCAGTCCTATGAAGATTGTCTGGTCTGCAGCAGCGCGGGCAACACTTGCTCGGCTGAGCCTATGAGCATCAGCTCGTTTGGAGCCCCTAGGCAGACGTCCGCAGTGTTTACGTGGATGACCGTCGCACCAGATGTCGACGCGATTTCAGGAATATCCGCCGCAGGCCTGACGACTCCTGAAGTCCCGACGGAGATCAGAACGTCGCAATTTTTGACGTCAGCCAATGCTGCTTTCCAAGCTCCGGAAGGCAGATCCTCTCCGAACCACACAACTCCAGGTCGGAGTTTCCCATTGCACCGAGTACACCGCGGCGGCTCTACCCATTGTCCCTCTGCAGAAACCTGAAATTGATCAGTCGTGAGTACCGCCGTACGCTTGCAGGCAAAGCAGATCGGATTGATCAAACTGCCATGCAAATGCACGACGTTCTGAGATCCCGCGCGCTCGTGCAGGTCATCAATATTCTGAGTGATAACTGAAACCTGTATGCCGGTGCTCGCCAGGTGGCTAATCGAAAGATGAGCGGCGTTTGGTTGGGCTTGGCCAGCTTGGGAGCGCCGCCACAGGTACCAACCCCAAACCAGTTGAGGGTTCTCTCGAAAAGCCCGTGCCGTTTCCAGCTTTTCAGGGTCGAGTTTCTCCCAAAAGCCTGTGAGCTTGTCGCGAAATGTTGGAATCCCACTTGCAGCAGAGACGCCGGCGCCGGTGAAAAATACGACCTTTCGAGCGGCGGACAGAGCTGTGATGGCTCTATTCCAGTCATTCATCTGGAGATTTTCGGGTCTGCAGCGTAAACGATCGGAGAGTGATAGCTGCTTTCGGTAGAAGAGCTGAAAACCGGACCCATTGGGGACACGTCAGGACCTGACGCCTCTTCGATCCGACCCGCCAGCAGCATCTGAAACGGATTTGGATAGTGACGCAGGAGAGATTTGGCGTCACGGCGTATTCGTTCTGGTAACGAGGAATCTCGAGATAGCTCGAGCAGAAACTCTCCCGTTTGGATGACAGCCCGGGTACGTTCATTTGGCATGGTCATATTGAGGCCCTCTGAAACATGGCGCAGCGGCTCCTGCCCCGCAGATCTTCAGTTTAGCTCTCTAAGGAGGTCTAAGAGCAAAACAGGCCGATCGGCATTTTGCTCCCTCGATGGAAAGGCGACATTCATCGGGCCACCTGTCGGCCCGTCACCCGGCTCCAGGCTTCTAAAGCAACGCCTTTAAGGAGTCCCAGATTCGACTATTGTGACATTATCCTGATTTTCCGCTGACTCGGCCCCATTCACCCTTGTGAATTAGGCCTTCCATAGAATACAAACAGCATACAGAACGGCACTTGTTTACAAGTTATATAAATAGCGCTGTGTGACATTGGCATGACGGAGGCAAAATGGCGCAGGATGCGATAGCGAAAATTCTGGCCAAGAACGGCCCGATGCTGAGCAGTGAGCTCGCGAAGATTCTGGAATCTCAATACAACCTGGCTCCTACGGCCGCTCGCAAGCGGGTCGAGCGGGGCTGTGAAGATATGAGAAAGCTGAGCCACCTGATCTTTCCTCACCGTGCTCGCTTTGTGTATCTACGATCCGATTACGGCTCGCCGAAGTTTTTTTCCAATCTGATTGATGCTCTTCAGAAGACGAATAGCGCCTACTACTCAGCCCTCCAAGCCTTGAAAATGCGCTCCAACTTCATGCTGCGGTCTCATTTCCTTATCGCCTGTGGAGCGCCGGTTGCTCAGTTGAAACACGTCTCGGCCGAAAGCCTGCTTGAACGGTTGATCAGCGCGAGTCTGGTCAAGGAAGTAGCACTGCCGGGAGGGGATACATGCGTCGTGAGGTGCGATCAAGAAATGCCTCTCCAGGACGGGAACACGCTGGCCAAACTCAAGGCTCGAAACATTGCAGAGCGATTGGCGCTGATCGCGGTAAAGGACTGGGCACGAAAATTGGGGCTGGTGAGCTACGAGGCCGTCAAAACCCGTGAGGACGATGGGTTAGAGAAGATGCCTCAGGTAGGTACGTTTCAATGGGATATGGCGGGTCCATCATTTCTGTTTCCGATGCGTTCGTATTCTGAGGCTGCCGGCGTTAAGGGCGGATTTTTTGTCTGCGATATTGCTTTGGATGGACGGGTAACTGCGGAGGAACTCAGTGCATTCGTCAAAAAATGTGTGACGCTGCGAAGCCTTTCAAAGGTAAGCCGCTGTCTGCAGGTATTTGTAGCTGAGGAGTTTTCCACCGAAGCATTCTCGCTCCTAAAAGCAGAGGGCATTATTCCTGCCACTACTGAAAGCCTTTTCGGCCTGGAGGTAGCCAGAGCCCTGAAAAGCCTGTGCTCATTACTCGAAAACACGGCCAAGCTCTTGGACAGCCCTGAGTCACTGGATCAAGTTTTCAACGTGCTTTCGCGAATAGAGGGCGCCGGGTCCACTTTGCGAGGAAGTTTGTTTGAGTTCGCAGTTGCTCACATTGCCAAGTCCACGTTCCCGGGCGGCGATCCTGAAGTGAACCGGAAGGTTAAGGACAGCCTTGGCCGGCAGGCCGAAATTGACGTCTTAGTAGTCAGGAGGCATCGAGACGTGGTGTTCATTGAGTGCAAAGGAGTACACCCCCTGGGAAATGTTGATGACGCAGAAGTCGCCAAATGGCTCGACAAGCGCATTCCTGTACTCCGCGAAGTGGCTAAGCATCATTCTGAATGGGGATATCTGCCGCAACGGTTTGAAATCTGGAGCAGCGGTAATTTCACTCCAGAGGCGCTGCTACTGATTTCAAATAGAAACCTTGAAACCGATAAGTACGAAATCGTCGCCAGGAACGCGGATTACGTTTTCGAGCAGGTTATGGCAAGTCACGATGCTGGACTGATCCGTACCTACGAACAGCACTTCATCAACCATCCCATGAGAGAGGTTGAGTTGAGCAGGGGCCGAGCTGCAAGAAAAGCCGAACGAGAGAGAAAGCGAGCCCGCGTGGAACAGAGGTCATTCGGGGCGGCCGATCAGCCATCGTAAGCTGATTGGAACCACATTGCTGATCAAAGGCCTTGAGTATGATCACGCCGTCATTCTTGATGCCGACTCGCTTGATGCGAAGGATTTGCACGTCGCGATGACCCGAGGAGCGAAATTTCTAACCATCATCGGGACAGCTCGGCATCTACCTGCTTGAATACCTATTCAGTTTTGAACATTTTGAATCGGTCACCAATATCCATCGTTCAGTACCTGCACAGGAGCAATATTCTATATGGAAGGCGAGATGAATGAATTGGAACTGAGGCCGCGGGTGTTCGTCTCCGACCTCATCCAGCTCGGCGATATTGTCCTGACAACCACGCCCGACCCCATGAGCAAAACGATCCGTAAGGCCATTGGTGCGGACATCTCTCACGCTATGATTTGTGTGGGGAAGTCGAGTGTGATCGATTCTACTGGTGACGGTGTACATGCACGCAATCTCGAGCGTCTGATACTTGAGCCAGGCTGCGCTGGTCATGTTCTTCGTCCGGTTGCGCCCCTGACTGCTGACCAACTGCACTCTATTATCGCCTTCGCCAGAGCTGCGGTTGGTACTCGATACACCAAGATCGGCGCCGCCAAGAGTGTATTGGCTGGTTTTGTGGCCGGTCGGAGGCAGTTCTGCTCGCGATTGGTCGCGCAGGCTTATCACAGGGCCGGGGCAAACCTAGTACCGGATGCTGACTTTTGCCATCCAGGGGAGTTACTGAATAGCGCGGCGCTTTTTGAGGTTCCGAATGTACTGAGAGATCTCAATGCGGAAGAAGAGGCTGGCTGGCGTGAAAATGTTGACCACGTGCAGGTTATGCGGGATTCAACCAATGCCTTGCTTCGGGAAGCCCGAATGCTGTCCTCTGAGATTGAATCACTCAACGACATCGATTTATACCTAGTGGACCATCAGGAGGCAGATGATCACCTAGTAAAAGCTCTGAGAGCTTCAAGGTATCTGGAACTGTGGAAGGATGAGTTTGAAAGGAATGCTTGGCAGTATCACGTCGCCTTCATGGAGGGATACGAAAGCTCGGCGGAGCACAAGCAGAGATACTGTGAAGAGCTGCTGGCAAGCGAGAAGTTAGGGCAAAACCGTTTTGTCCTGAACCATGCGGGCTACGTGACCTTGAACGCATTGCATCCGCGCCAATATTTCGCTTTGAAGATAAAGCTTTACGAGCTGTTGACACAGCTACATGATCGTCGCATTAGGGCGGCAACTAATTGGCTTGAGCGTAAGGGGCTGCTTAAGCCGGAGCCTCGCACGCTGCTTCGTCCGCACACGCCGGAATGGTTCGCTTCGCTGCGCGAGTGGGACCCAAATCAGGCTGCGATGACGGAAGCGGCCATCCGGGTAGCCGGAAGTTTGGATGTGTGCACAGTCTGTGCAGACGATCCAGTCTGCGATTATGTCCTCTTGAGTACTCCACCTGCTGGACCTGGGACGTGTCGACTTTGCGATGACTGCTTTCATATCCGCTCCATTGACGAACCAATGAGGACTTTCTAGTCGTGGGGCAGTTTCATGTCAGCACGTGGGCCAGTTTTCAATCAACGCCAACAGAAGAAGATACTCAAACAAGCTCAAGAGCGGGAATATGGAAATTTTTAGCGTGATAGCCGGTACTTTGGGTCGAGTTTTCGGAAAAATAGCTACACCTTACATAAAGAGCATTTGGTATCGGATCAGAGGCGAAAAATTTTGTAAGCGAGGTAAGCCTAAATACGAAGGTGTTATATCCTCCATTGCTGACTACAAAAAGCTTTCGAATTTCATAGCCGGCAACGATGAAGGCATCGTGTTCCTTGACCTCACGATGGATGACAACAGTTTTCGAGGCGACACTGAAAGTACGGCCCCTTACTTTGTAGCTTTTGAAGATTGCTTTGAAGAACTTGAGGAAGGAGAAAAACCTTCAATTTTCAAATGCACCGGAACGCAGTTTAACGTCCACATATCCCACGTAGAAGGAAGCTGTTTTTTTTACTCGCAGCGAGGGTTTATAAAACTGAGGGGTTACTTCGTGATAACAGGCTATTCCGGACCTTATCAAGGCCTAATGGATTGCAACCTTAGAGGCGTAAGACATGAAGATATAAAAGTTTAGTTTTAGTAAGCAGTCAATACCAACTACCTTTGCCATTTAACCAGTGCTGAGAGCGTTGGCAGGTATCCGACTGGACTGGGCCGATAGTCCCTGCCAGCGCGCTTAGCCCTTTCTACCTTCCAAGCCGTTCTTTCACAAAATTATCGGCTTGAAGAACCCGCTCGGACACATGGCGCTCAAATTGCTGTATAGCGTAGCGCATCTCTTTTTTACCCCAACGCTGCTCCAGCTCCATTTGACGTTTCCGTGCCTCAGGTGATCCTAGGATCGATCTCGAATCTATGAGCAATATCTCTCCCTCAGTAGATTCTTGCGTTCTGGTACTCATCGCGACTTGAGAGCAGTGAGTGCCAACCACGCTAAACCCCATACGCTCGTAAAACTCTACATTCGAGACTGAGCAAGTCAATTCGGCATGAGGATAGCGATCAAGCATCGCGACTACCAGGTTTTTCCCAATCCCACGCCCTTGATGAGTACTCTTCACAGCCATGTAGCAAACACCGCAAGAGTCAGTCTGCCTAATCACCGGAATGTAGAGTAGAAACCCAACGACCTCATCTCGCGTCAATTCGTCAAAAGCCAAGAGCAGTTCGACTGGGGCATTAGTATTTCCGATTCGCTCGATGTACAAATCGACCTCACGTACGAGCGCCCACTGGTAAAGGGTATAGAAGGCGTTGCTGGCAGGAATCGCGTCAAGCCTCAGATCAGTACAAAAAGATGCAACCAGTTTCAAAACCTGATCAACGGCGGACTTGCCTGGGCCTATTTGGTAATACAAAATGATGGACATCTTATTCCTTTAAGATCTTTTGGATGCGGCTTCAGATGGGGTCAGTATCGTCGGACTGTCTTCGACACCTTGAGCCAGTCGCTCAAGCCCTGCTCGATTGAACGGAAGCTCCACCCCCTGAAAAGCTTCAACCAGACGGCGCTGCAGGTCGGCTATAGTCGGAAGCTCTTGGTACCTCGTGCCAATTCCCCAGCTACCGTCCAAGTTCGCGAAATATGTCGTCAACTCTTCGTCGTAACCTACGACGCCATGAGCCTGCCAATCGAAGAATCCGTACCCTTTCTGATCTTCGATCTCGTCGTCATCCAGTGTCGTGAAAATGCTGCCAAAAGCGAATCGAGACATGACTGCTCCATTTCAGTACCTAGACAGCTGGCCGATTAGTCATCGCTGTCTTGTTTTAAAAGAGACAGCCTACAACATGACCTTGCGATGGTGCTATGAATCGGTAGGCGCCCTTGCAGGCCGTGGCCGTAAAAAATGTTGAGTCAGAAACACTAGACGATCTACCTGACCAACTGATACACAGGATGGCTTTTTGAAATCATCGTAAACAGAAACGCAGTCGTGCGGTGTAGAACTAGGCTTATTACAACGACAAAGGATAGCGCTTGAATCAGTACCAGATGGATCTTGCAACGACGCCAAATGAGGTCAATGGCCATGAGATTGCACACGAGAGCTTGGTGTTGGGACCTAGCGACTGCGATCGTGCTGAACTGCATGTACACATGAACGGAGCCATCCCGATATCGACGATCCAAGACATCTTTAAGGATGAATTAACAGAGCTGCCGTCTGGTTTCCTTATTGAGCGGGACATGTTGCGACACACACCGTGTCAGTCGCTGGCGTCATACCTGACCCCTTGGCAGGTGTTGCGGCTCTTCCCCAAAAGACGCGAGAACCTGGATCGCCTTTCCTTGGCGGTCGTCGCGAACCTCGCGCAGAACAACGTGCGCTTTGTAGAACTCCGAAGCAGCGTTTTATACCTTGCCGCTCTGCAAAATTGCTCGCCCGCTCAAGCCTTGGAGCGCCTTTTAGAATCGTATAGAGCTGTATCCGTCCGCTTCGGTATGCGTCTCGGCTTGGTCCTCACGGTTACACGCGGCAATTACAGTTCGGTTGGCCTTGCTACCCTCCTACAGGCCTACCAAGACCTCGGTGAACCGGATGATGTGGTGGGGCTGGATCTGGCGGGCGATGAGGAGATTGCGTATCCAGCCGAATTACCGTCGCTATTTCGGAAGGCGAAGGATCGATTCGGACTCGGGATCACCATTCATGCGGGCGAAACTGGTCGCGTGGAAAACATTCGGTCAGCCGTGGAGTTGTTTGGCGCTGATCGTATTGGCCATGGAACAGCTGCTAGCAAGGACCCTCACTTGCTAGACCTCTTAGCACGACAAGATATCTGCATCGAAGTATGCCCCATCAGCAACAGGCTCACCGGAGCTGTTCCTGTCAACGAGGCCCATCCTCTGTTGGAGTTTCGGCGCCACCAGGTTCCTTTTGTAATTTGCTCGGACAACCCGGCGATTCATCAGCGAGGCCTAGCAGATGATCATGCGATGGCGATGACCGAGGGACTCTCCGCCAGTGATATTTCCGAACAGTTCGACGTCGCCAAGCGGTACTCATTCATAGAGGGTCTAAATTGAAAATCCGATTCATGTCCGGAAATCAGCACAAGGTCAACGAGGTGCAGCGAATTCTTGCCCCTGTCGGAGTGGAAGTCGTGTCGGTATCACGGAAAATTGAAGAATTGCAAACCGAGGATGTCCACCGCTTGGTGCGGGACAAGTTGACCAAGGCATTTGAGGCTATAGGTCGCCCGCTTTTCGTCGAGCACACAGGGCTCTACCTGAGCGGTCTCAATGGACTTCCTGCGGGTCTAACCCAGATATTCTGGGACAAGCTTGAGGCAGAGCGATTCGTTAAGCTTGTAGCGGGTCTCGAAGATGCAGCAGTGACCGCAAAAACAGTGCTCGGGTATTGTGATGGGCGCCAGATTCACCTGTTCGAAGGCTCCATCGAGGGAACTGTACCTCTTGTACCGGCCGGTCCAACTGACTTTCAATGGGACTGCGTTTTCGTCCCGAACGGGCACACCCAAACTTTCGCTGAGATGGGACCGGCCAAGGACGCTATTTCCATGCGCCGCAAAGCACTCGATCAGTTCGCCGAATATCTGAAAACTTGTGAGGGCGTAAAATGAACGCTGAGTTGCTACGCGCGCACCGCACCGGCAAGCTGATGCTTTTTGTAGGTGCTGGGGTGTCTGCCAATCTAAGCCTGCCTACTTGGGGCGAGCTTATCGCACGCATCGCTCAGGAATTGGGATACGATCCGAAAATCTTCTCCACTTATGGAACACCGCTTGCACTTGCGGAGTACTACAAGAGGAAGAAAGGTACTCTTGGGCCGCTTCGGAGCTGGATGGATCGCGAATGGCACAAGCACAGTACAGATATCTCCACGTCCGAAATCCATCGGCTGATTACCCTTGGACAATTTTCACGGATCTACACCACCAACTATGATCGATGGCTGGAAATGGCCCACGATAAATTTGAGGTACCGTACGACAAAATCGCAAGCGTCGCTGACCTCGTATCTGCTACTGAGGGCCGGCGTCAGATTGTGAAATTCCATGGGGACTTTGATGACGAAACATCAATCGTTCTCGACGAAAGCAGTTACTTTCAGCGATTGAATTATGAATCTCCACTAGATATCAAGCTCAGCAACGATGTCTTAGGGAGCTCTGTTCTCTTCATCGGATACAGTATTTCAGACATCAACATTAGGCTCCTTTTCTATCGACTGACGGAGATGTGGGGGCGCTCGGTATTGCCATCCGCCAGACCAAAGTCATATGTATTCACGAATCGACCGAACCCTGTTGCTCAGGAAGTGCTGGGGCAATGGGGAATAGAGATGATCGTTTCGGAAGAGGATGATCCAAAGAAAGCGCTCACGGATTTTCTTCAGGAATTGGTGAGCTAAGAGAGCGGTCCCACGTCTGATCGCTATCGAAGAACAATCGCTTTTGAACCTCATCCCATGGATAGGTGGTCAATGGACCACCAACTCATCACGATAAGCGCCTTGGCAGACTCTGGCTTTGATCAGCGCGTCTTTTCCTGTTTCATTCAGCGCGGTGCTACCGAGACCGTAGTCCGGAACGAAAGAGCTTATAGAGGCTGGCTCAGCTTCGAAGGGCGCCCGCCCTGTTTCTGACTTAAGCCATTCAGCTAAGAATGCCTGCAGTGCTGCCTCTCCCAGCATTCCTAGATCGATACCGTAGTGAATGTCCGAAATGCCGGTATGTCGGTGTCGGGGAAACTCGCTCATGTCATCGTTGTGAAAATACTGCTCGTCCCCCCGATCACGCCGTCAATCTTGCTTCAAATAGGTCAGGCAATCGTTCGTCTATGACCATCCAGCTAACACTTCCTGCGTAAAGACTGCGCTTCGCGGCAAGATCCCGCTCGCCACGACGTTTTCCAGGGTGGTCGCCGGATCGGCGACAAAGAACGTTAGCACCAGCCCCCGCTGGGCGCGAGTGCAGCAGACGTAAAGCAGTCGCAGCGTTCGACTCCAAGTATTTTCATCACCGCCCAGTGCTCGTGCACGATCTGCAGCACGGGCCTCAGCACTCGCGAAGACACGCTCGTAGTTGTACGTTCGGTAGTCGCTTTCTTCCTCGTCCATCACCACCATGACGCGTTCGAACTGCGCTCCCTTCACACCGTGCTGCGTGGCATAGGGGGAGCCTTCTGAGACATAGCGTTCATAGGACAAAAGCTCTTGTGCAGAGCACTTGAAGAACTTGGCCATTGCCGCGTCCGAGGATATGGGTGATGAGCAACATCATCGTAAGGATTGCGCGAGGTTTGGATGCAGTAGCCATCCGGCAGTCCATTTACCGCTGGATGGGAATACTGTGATTTCGTTTGAGCTTGAGCCGCCTTCAGTCGAATAGATGGTCAAGCGGATGGAGGCGACTCTGCCGAATTACCCGTAGTTGGTTACTGTGCGAGACGACCAGGTCGCTGGCTCTGCACACGTCAGAAGCGCATCGTAGCGAAGTCGGTCGAGCATGGTATGACGTGTTGCTGGCGATATTGAGGACGCAAGGTTTTCACACAGCTTATGCCGGATCGTGTTGCCGAACAAAGGCAGCGTGGGGCTGCACAAAGCACTTGGCCTCTCTCACATAGGCACGCATCCAGAGGTGGGATTCAAGCATGGTGCGTGGCAGGACGTTGGTTATTGCCGCACTGCGCTGGATGTCACGCATCCGCCAAAATCGCCCGAGCCGTTCAGTGGGATCAATACGCAGATTTAGTCACTACAGATCATGAAAGTAGCTAATCTTCGGCTTTGGGCTCATGTAGCCGTGCTGCTGCGCCCAATCAATGCTGGAAGGTGACCTACCAGCAAGCAGAGGGTAGAGCCAGGACGCCTCACTGCAATGCTTGAAACCAAAGTAGTAGTTGGGGTGGTGGTCCCACATCATCGAATTATCAATCGGCGCCGTGCAGTTGTATTCGCTGAACTGCAAGTTTCTATTCTCGTTTAGAAAATTGACAAAATTTGCCAGGCTGCCATGGCCGCCACCACCCATACGATCATTTAAATAAAAGCGACCGCTATACCCCGAGGCAATGTTTAGTTTGTCGTCCTTGCATCTGAACATCAGCAAGGTACCGTCATGTGGGCCTGGATTGCCGTCGGAATCCTCAACGGTGCAGAGCCTGACCAGCTTGATACTGACACCGCTGCCTCTGACTGCGGGCTCGAAAAACTCGTGATAGTCCCCGCCAACTTCTGGATATGGAAACATAGAGCTTGAGCCGTTGATTAGCCACTCCAGACTGCAACTGTAGCGGTCAGCGATACGCTTGGCCAGATCAAAGGGCAGCGCTTCACGACCGTCGATGCAGTTCATCAGAGTTGCCGGCGACGTTTCCCCTAAAGCCAAGGCTAGGTGAGGCAAGTCGCTGCGCTCGCTCCAGGAAAAGACGTCGTCTTCGCGCAAGCGCGTAAATAGCTTTTGCAAACGCTGGCCGGTAGAGCGCTGCCAAGATTCACACAACGACGCTGTCTCAGGCTGAGGCGCTTCGAGAGATTCAAGATAACGCGCCAGTCCAAACCTGGTTTCCCCTTCTAGTGAACGTTCATGCCTGGCAGCTGCCTGTAGCAGCAGTTGGTGCAAGTTATCAGGAAAGTCGCGAACGCTTAATCTGGCCATGCAAGATACTCGCTGTCAATTTGAGGGCATTATGACTATTGGTAGGCATAATAGCGACAAAACGACGGCAAGTGCTATCTTTTGCGGGTTGATTTGGATAAGTCACCTTGCTCAGCCGAGCAGCAGATTCACTAAATGGGCAGGCTTGCATCTCCCGGCATGTTGTTGAGACCTATGCCAAATTGACCTGCTTGCCGGCAATGGGCTGCCTCGCGTGCAAGTTGGGGCAGGGCCTGAGACCGCAATCTGTACAAAAGTCACGTCAGCTTTTGGGTCAATCAGGGTAAGCGCCAATACACAGACGCAAGTGGGTCCCAATGGCATGGAGACTACTCGCGGCTGAACATGATCATTATTTGACCAATGTCAGATATAGACTCATACTTCTGACATTAAAGTGTTAGAGCAGCTTGAGCCTATGAAGACCCTTCCTGAATCGATACTGGAACACAGCCGGCGTTTGCCTGAGGGTGGCTTAGTAAGTCCCAAAGAATTTTTGCATTTAGGAAGCCGGGCCGCAGTAGATCAGGCCTTTTCACGACTGGCGAAGGGCGGGCAACTCATCCGTGCGGCTCGTGGGCTCTATCTAGCCTCTATTAAGGATCAGTACAAGCAAGCAACGCCATTGCTGGATAAGGTTGTCAGCTCCCTCGCTTCGAAGAATCAGGAAGAGATCGTCTTTGATGGACTGCGTTCTGCAGAGATACTAGGCCTGTCGCCGCAAGTTCCGGATGGGCAGGTGTTTCTCACCACTGGGCGCACTCGGACTCTTACAGTAGGAGGCGTAACGGCCAAGATTAGACACGCCCCCCGCTGGATGCTAGCGCTTGGTTCGACGACCGGCGGTGCTGTAATTCGAGCCTTGGCTTGGTTGGGAGAGCGGCGTATAGGTGAGGTGATGGAAACGCTGCGTAAACAGCTGACTCCCATCGACTGGCAGGCGTTGAGCTCGGTGCGGTCGCTACTGCCATCCTGGATGGCTCTTGCAATCGGTCGAGAGGTGGGGTGACAGATTGCAGCTCGGCGGAATTTCGGGAGGGGCCATTTAAGACCACTCCAACATGAACTAGGCTACGCCGCAATGCCAGCTGCCCGGCTCCAAAGGATTAGCACGTGTGTGCACAGATGTTGAGTTGGGAATGGAGTGCCTGATCATGAAAACTAAAATGCGAGAAAAGTTATTGGAAATTATGTAGTGCGACAAGGTTGTCGAAGACCTACATAGTTCTAGAAATCAATAACTTAGAAGGTGGTGATTATGGCTAATGGAAAAATTCTACGTCAGTTGTTCCGGGCAGGTACTGCTGGCGATGCCGATGCGTTTCGTCTTGCCTCTAAAGCGGTCATTGAGGAGGAGCGGCAGAAGCAGCATCATCTTCTGGCCAACGATCTCGAGCAGATCCTCTACGGCAGCGATTTGAATCTCAAGGTTTCCAATACGGCCCGAGTTCACTACGACGTTCCCGTAGACAAGGAGCGCGGTCTACCGCTGCTTGATATAAGAACTCCAAAACGGTCCCTTGATGAAGTGATACTTCCTCCTAGCAGTTCAGCTGCATTGGAGGAGATCCTTGAGGAGAACCGGCGGGCTGATGTGCTGCGCAGCTACGGGATGAAACCCGCTGGCAAGGTGATTTTCTTCGGCCCACCCGGCTGCGGAAAGACGCTGGCTGCAGAGGTCGTGGCCTTCGAGCTTGATCGGCCTTTAGCTATCGTCCGCTTGGATGCATTAATGTCCTCGTTCTTGGGCGAAACGGCAGCCAACCTTCGCAAGGTCTTCGATTTTATTGCCCAGCATCCGTTTGTGGTTCTCTTTGATGAGTTCGATGCCATCGGTAAAGAACGTGGTGATGGTAGCGATCATGGCGAGCTTAGACGAGTTGTGAACGCCGTCCTGCAAATGATGGACTCATACGAAGGTCGCAGTTTGATCCTGGCGGCTACCAACCATGAGAGAATTTTAGATTCCGCCATTTGGCGACGATTCGATGAGTCGATTGAGTTCCCACTGCCGGATGAAAAGCAGCTGAAGGAAATTTTGTCGCTGAAGCTACGAGGAATACGTCGTCAATTCGAGATTGACGACAAAGAGATATTGAAGGAGTTTAAAGGTAAGAGCGGCGCAGATATTGAGCGCGTTATTCGCCGCGCCGCCAAGCGGATGATCCTGCGAGAGCAAGAGTTTCTGACCATCAAGGAGCTTAAAAGCGCTCTTTTGCGGGAGGACCTCAGAAAGTCCTAAAACATAAATTTTCAAGGAAGAATCCGTGGCAACCTACAAGCACCTGAGCATTACACGTGAAGTTCTGGATAACTCGCGTCGAACCAAAAGCCCCCCTCACTTCGTCACCCGTGAAGATCGGCTTGGTCACGGCCAAAAGCTCAACGGTTACTTCGCCACAGCGCAAGGCCTGGCCAAGAAGCAAATCGGCTCTTCAGAAAAATCTCCTTACGTTCTGAAGCTGGAGTATGAGGGCGCATTGACCTTCGCCAACCTCAATACGCATGGGTTGGAGTTTATCAGCCAAGAAGGCAAGCAACTTTGCGTAGTGTTCGCGAGCGAAGAGGGTTTGGCCAAATTTACTGCCCATCTGCAAAAGCTGGGTGTCATGGACGCTAATTTGACCCATCGCCAGATTCTCGAGGCTATTGCGGGTGTAGATGCCTGGTCCGCAGAAGATCGGAAGAGTTGGGCTCTTAAGAATATCGGGTTGCCAGACAGCCCCACTTTCAAGCTCGATGTCGAACTTTGGCCTGTTCAGGTTGCGCATCACCCAAGCCGTGTTCAGCTCTCGACCTCTTTTGAGACCTGGCTAGCCGCCGAGCACATCAAGAGGCTCGACAGAATCAATCTGGACAGCCTGCTCATGTACCGGGTCGAGGTCACTCCCGAGCAAGCACAGTTGCTGCTCAACCAGCGCGACGTTCGTCTGGTGGATCTCATCCCAGCCACTGGCATTAGCATTCAACAGCTGAACCGAGACATCAATGAGTTGCCTCTCAACATCCCGCCACCCCCTAATGACGCAGCCCGCGTTTGCATTCTAGACAGCGGCATTAACGGGAATCATCCCCTCCTGAAGCCTGCAATGGCTGAGAGCGCCTCGTTTGTCGATGAGGAGGGGGATGCAGATGAAGCGGGGCACGGCACCGCTGTGGCCGGGGTTGCCCTGTATGGCGACGTCGAGGGTTGTAACAATTCGAATTTCTGGAAGCCGGAGTTCTGGCTCTTCAATGGAAAAGTGATGAAGAAATGTCCGCATACAGGTAATGCGGTCTACGACGAACTCACACTCGAGGTATCGCTGACGAAGGCTGTAGAGCATTTCGTCGAACTCGGCTGCCGGATCTTCAACCTATCGCTGGGCAACAATAATGCTCCCTACGATGGTGCGCATGTCAGAGGGCTAGCCTATATCCTGGATGTACTTTCCCGGCGGTACAACATCTTGTTCGTAGTCTCCACGGGCAATTTCTGTGGCTCAGAAAGCCCGCTAGTCCCAATCAACAGTTGGCGCGACGAGTACCCGGAGTACCTAATCGCTGCCCAGAGCGCCATCATCGACCCTGCACCTGCAATGATGGTGTTGACGGTGGGGAGCATCTCCCGACACAACTCTACGATTGATAGCCAGAAGTATCCGGAGATTTACCACCTTTCACCTGCATCGGAAAACCAACCATCTCCCTTCACTCGGCACGGCCCGTCGGTAAAAGGGGCGATCAAGCCCGAGCTCGTTGCGGCTGGCGGCAATCTCGCCAGCCCTATGAGGCAAGCAAACGCGCAATGGGCGCCACACATGCGCGGATTGGGTGTGTTAACGCTTAATCATCAGTGGAGAGGGAATACCGTCTTCAAGGAAATCAGCGGGACGAGCTTGGCGGCACCGTACATCACTCACCTAGCCGGGCGTTTGCTGAATGCGTACCCGACGGCATCTGCGAACATGCTTCGTGCAATGCTGGTCAATCATGCTTATCTGCCGAATGCGGTCACCTCGACATTTTCCAAGGAGTTCAGGAAGAGTTACAAGACGTCGAAGGCCACTTGGAACCGAGACGTTGAAAGGGATGTTGCTGGCTACGGAGTCGTGAGTGAATCTGATCTTTTCAGGTCTTCCGATAACGTCGTGGTATTGATGTCGGAGGAAACCATCGAGAACGACGGATGCCAATTCTTTGAACTGCCATTGCCAGAGGACTATTTGCGCTCCGCTCGAGGGACGCGAGAGCTCTCAATAACACTGGCTTACTCGCCAGTAGTCCGGACTACCCGGATTGAATATCTGGCTACCCAGATCTATTACCGCTTGGTCACGGGCACCTCGCTGGAGGAGGTACAGAAACACTTTAGCCAGGAGATGAAAAAGACGACGGAGGTACTCAAAGAGGCTAGGGACAACAATCGCGACATTCCCGCCCAAATGAGAAACCACGGCACGGTTCAGTCTTCTCGCTGGACGTTCAAACAAGGGAAACCCGGAGAGAAGTGGTTTGTGGTCGTGGTCAGGCAGGATCGTGACTGGAATCCCTCTGCCGCAGAAAAGGAACAGTATTCTCTGGTGGTTACGGTGGCCGACCGCGACAACGAGCGGGCTCAGCTCTACACCCAAATCCAGACCCGGATAAATGAGCAGGCTGTGGTCAGGGAGCAGCAAAAGGCCAAGATGATTGCTGTTCGATTGCAGAATTGAGAGTGATCGACATTCGCTGTGATTCCTCTCCAGTAGGTATCAGCCTTCGGGGTAATGCGATCTTCGACGCATTCGTACGGCGGGTTCCCCGGCTCGCTGGATGTCATCTATGATGGGTAAGGCGATTGGCCACTCCTCCAGCTTTCCTTGAGAGCCAGGCGAGGCGCTACAAATGGATTTCGCTTCACTCATAGATGACGTCCAGAGGATACCGGTCGGTGAAAATCAGAAAGATAGTGATCAAGAACTTTCGAGGAGTGAAAGCGCTTGATTGGAACGTGCCAACAGCCGACATTTTTTGCCTTATAGGCAAGGGCGACTCCTCAAAATCCACCATCCTAGAAGCCATCCGGTACACGTTCCATCCCCAGTGGAATCTTGCTCTCAGCGACTCAGATTTTTACCAATGCAAGATCGCTGATCCCATTGTCATTGAGATCACAATCGGGCATTTGGCGGCTGACTTCTGTGCACTCAATAAGTACGGACTTCACCTAAGGGGTTGGGATGCTGCAGCTCAGAAGCTTCATGACGAGCCAGATGATCATTTTGAAAGCGTATTGACCGCCCGGCTTACCGTCGAAAAGAACCTGGAGCCGAATTGGACAGTCGTGTGCGATCGCAACCCTGACGGAGTGCAGTTCAAGCAGGCAGACAGAAATAAAGTCGGCGTGGGCCTCATCGGAGTATTTAGTGAAAGAGAGCTTTCCTGGGCAAACGGAACTGCTCTTGCCAAGCTGACCGCGGCGCAGAGCTTGAGCGAGCTATTGGCCAATGCATCGAGGACCGCGAGGAGTTCGCTCGATATCGACCGGGCTGTTACCCTGACAAACTTCGACAATGCAGCAACCAAATCACAAGAGATTGCGAAGCTCTTGGGTGTCCCTGTGCTTGATGCCTATAAGGCCCATCTCGACTTGTCGTCCATCAACCTGAAAGTTGGCGGTCTTTCCCTGCATGACGGCGAAATCCCGTTACGCCAGTTAGGTCTGGGATCTCGCCGAATGCTTCAGTGTGGAATCCAGAAAGCGGGTCTGGAGGAAGGCCATATCACGTTGTTCGATGAGTTGGAGTTCGGCCTCGAGCCCCATCGCATTACGCGTCTCATCAAGCACATCAGGGAGGACAAGCGTGGGCAGTATTTCCTAACCACTCATTCGCCGATGGTGCTTCGCGAACTCACGGTGCAGGACCTTCATATCGTCCACAGCAAGGGCGGGGTCGTGACGATCTTCTCTGCTGCCGAGAAGGGCCTCGAAGAGCATGAGGTTCAGGGGAAGATTCGCTCCAGCGCTGAAGCATTCTTGGCCAAAAAGGTCGTCGTGTGTGAAGGCGCTACCGAGGTAGGTTTCATAAGGGGTTTTGACGATTACCAGCTCGAGAATGGGCAAGATCCATTGTCGTATCACGGTGTGGCGTTGCTGGACGCCAAGGGAGCCAGCAAAGTGAAGGGCATGGCCATTGCCTTCAAAAAGCTTGGCTATGACGTGTCGGCGCTAGCTGATGGTGATGCCGAGAAGCAGTTCTCAGCCGCTGATGCTGCTGGGCTTGTGGCGTTAGGAATTCCCACCTACGTCTGGAGCGATAAACTTTCGCTTGAGGAACGGGCTTTTGCAGATCTTCCCTGGGCTTCCGTCCTTGCCAGTTTGACGCTTGCCCAAGGCGAGCTCTTCTACTCAGTATACGATCAAGTGCGATCGCAGTATCAGGACGTGTTGGACCCTGACATCAGCGAGTGGCGGGATAGTCCCAAGCTGCGTACTGCAATCGGTGCTGCAGCAAAGAGCGCGGGGTGGTTCAAGGACACCACTAGAGGCGACCTGTGGTTCAAGGCAGTGAGTGCCGCTTTCAACGATCCCGTGTTCGGTAAAACGAATCTCGCTGTAGAGTTGGGAAGGCTTTGGGAGTGGGCCAAGCGTGTCTGAAGACCTCGCAATCAAGCTCAACGACTGTACCACCAAGGGCTATGTAATCGCGCCAGCGGGGTTTGGAAAGACTCATCTCATCGCAATGGCGGTGCGAGCTTCCGGTGGCCGGCAGCTTATCCTGACGCACACTTTTGCCGGCGTGAATTCCATAAAAACCAAAATGGCGGACTTGGGCGTTCGTGCTTCCCAGTTCCAGGTCGATACGATCGCTAGCTGGGCACTTCGACTCTGTCTAGCGTACCCGAAGGCGTCTGGGTGGAAAATTGAAAACCCGACCAGCAAACAGTGGAGTAAGTTGTACGAGTGCTGCACCCGTTTGCTGGGCAAAAGGTTCATCCGTGAGGCTGTGTCGTCAAGCTACATAGGTCTCTACGTCGACGAGTATCAAGACTGCTCGGACCTGCAACACGATCTGGTCTGTAACCTGGCGGAGTTACTCCCAAGCCGGATTTTGGGTGATCCCCTGCAAGCCATATTCGATTTTGACGACGGCAAGCCCGTTGATTGGGAAGCCAGCATCTACCCCGAATTTGTTTGCTTGGGACAGCTTGAGGTCCCTTGGCGGTGGATCAACGCGAAGAGTCCAGCCCTTGGCGAGTGGCTAAAAGAGGCAAGGCGAAAGATCGAGCTAGGCCAGAAGATTGATCTGTCAGCGCCTCTTCCACCGAGCGTAATTCGTGCCTACACCCAGCCTGACTATCTCGCCGCTAAACAGTACACGGCGCTTTGTGGCCTGTTAAATCATGATGAGAGCGTCATTGCACTCCATGGCGGCGATCAACAGTCCAAGAACAAAACTCACCGTTTGGCCAACCGCTTGGCGGGCCGCTTTTCCTCAATCGAGGAAATCGAAGGGAAGGATCTGCATTCGTTCATCAAAAAGCTTGCGGCTGCAAAGACCGCTCAGGCTGGCTTTCTCCTTGCTTTGAAATTCGCAACCAAGTGCTTCACCGGTGTAACCCGAACGCTAACGGCAGGCACCAAGCGGGGCGAGGTTACCAACCTTCGCAGGACCACGAAGTATCCACTGGTGCTCCAAGCCGCGAATGACTATTTGGCTGACCCATCCTGCAGCTATCTCAAGGCATTCTTCCAAGCCTTGAAGAACAATTCTGAGACCTCAGTCTACCGCCGTGATTTGCTCTATCGCTTCTTCAACGTGCTTAAGATTCATGTCGATGGGCAAGCCTCGACGCTCGTGGAGGCCGGTAACCTCTACCAGCGTGATATGAGGCATTCGGGGAGGCCGATCAGCCATCGCAAGCTCATTGGAACTACATTGTTGGTCAAAGGCCTTGAGTACGACCACGCCGTTATCCTCGATGCCGACTCGCTTGATGCGAAGGATTTGTACGTTGCAATGACCCGGGGAGCGAAATCTCTCACCATCATCGGGACAGGTCGTCACTTCCCGGCATAAGGTATGGCTAAGGGCAATCCGGTAGTTGTTGTGGGGAATCAAAGGGGCCAGCCGACATTTCTTGCCTTATAGGCAAGGGCGACTCATCAAAATCCACAATTCTCAAAGCCATCCGGTACACGTTCCACCCCAAGTGGAATCTTGCTCTCAGCGACTCAGATTTTTACCAATGCAAGATCGCTGCGGGATTAGATCAATGCCTTGCTACGGGAGCATAATGAGTCATGCAAGCCAGACCAAGGTGCGAGTAACGTCATGACCGAAGCCCAGCGCTGGACAGTGAAATGCCAGGATCCTGCGGATGGAAGTGGCGACGTCATCATTGAAATACCGCCGGACCTACTCGCCAGTTTAGAATTGAGCATCGGCGACGTACTGACCATTGATGTGATCGACGGCGCGATAGTTCTGACGCCGAAGCCGCGTGACTCAGCTACAGCCTAAAATGGCACCGGCTCGCTTTTGATCTTCAAGTGGACAAATGCGAACGGCAAATCTGAGCGGCGGTGTTATACCGATTAACGCCGGTGACGTCAGGCGGGGCCTTTTAGCTAAGTCGTTTGGGTTTGCCACCAAATGAAACCCTTTAACGACCAATCCGTTAGCCTAGGGGATTGTTCAGAAAATTACCTTGCCTTCTCCATGAGGGCTAGGTTTGCAGGCATAACGACACCAGCTGATTGAGCTTTGCGTTTGGGTATTCCACGCAATCAGCAGTCGTTTACCGTAATGCTGGCGAAATGGTATTGTCCAGGCATTGTCGCCTTTCGCGACTTGCCGGCACAGGAGACGCCAGCTTGGGAGCTCTGCAAACAACGTCGCCCTTTCTATCTAGATTTGCGACGCCTAGAACAGGAGAGGACAGTATCCCGGGCTTCTATTCCCCGGAGCTCCAGATGTGGGTCGTTGAGGCTGTTGATGGAGTAGTTCCAGTCATCGCTGATGGTGCGCTGAATGAGCTGATGACCAAGACCAAGGTCAACGCAGAGCAAGATGACGAGGCATCCTGGCAAATAGAGCTGTTAACTAAGACCTATCAGAGGGTCGAAAGCGATGATGACGATCCCAATCCTTATCGAGGCCAATCGAATGACTCCGGCCACCTTCATCAATTCGACTCCAGCAGCCACCTGCTGCAGCTCGTGACCAAAACCGATGCGATCACTGAGCGCGATGATCGATGCAATGCCAACCATATACTTGAGCTGATCACAAAGACCAGCGTCGAGCTGGAGCGTGATGACAATGGTGATCCTACCTTCGGCTTGGACACCCGTTATTACTCAGATTGATCTGGAAGCATCTCATGCTGTTGTTGGTGACAAACCGTCGCGATATCACAATGGATTACGTAGTTGCTGAGCTCCGCCGGCGCGGCGAGCCTTTTGTCCGCCTAAATACCGAGCAATTGCCCGAAGCGTTGTGCTCGATGGCAGGATTTCCCAGGGACGCTTGGTCTATCTCAATGGACGGGGTGGTTGTTCGTGGTTCGCAAATAACTGCAGCCTATTTCCGTAGACCGGGAGCTCCTGTTGTACCGGACGCTGTAACGGATCCTGGCGAGAGGGTGTACATCGAGGCGGAGTGGAGCAGCTTTCTCAAAAGCCTCTACTCCCGCTTGGAGGGGCGGTGGCTAAACTCACCTACAAAGATCTTCTTGGCTGAAGACAAGCCGATGCAGCTCCTCCTCGCGCAGGAGATCGGCTTTGAAGTGCCTCAGGCATTTGTTACGAATGACATTGCACGTGCTCAAGCTATCAATGCGCTCGGCACGGCGATTGGTAAGCCCCTTCGACAAGCGGTGTTAGCGGGCGAGACGGAACGAGTGATTTTCACCTCTCGACTCGCTGAGATTGAGGATGATCAGGCGGAAGCGATCAGGCTGACCCCATTCATTGTGCAATCTGAGATATTGAAACAATACGACGTCCGAGTGACAGTCGTGGGCGAGCGTGTGTTTGCTACGGCAATCTGGTCGCAAGATAACGAGGAAACGGAAACCGACTGGCGTAAGGGTAGTCGTCCTGATCTTCGACACGAGAAAATTGTTCTCGAGCGTCGCGTTCAGCGTCGGTGCGTGAAACTCGTGCAGCGCCTCGGTCTCCGTTACGGCGCTATCGATCTGGTGTGCGATAGATCCGGCAAATTGTGGTTCTTGGAAATCAACCCTAACGGGCAGTGGGCCTGGATCGAAAATCTAACAGGTTATCCTATTGCTGCGGCGATCGTGGACGAGCTGACGGGGAACGTCATTGTTTAAGCTACAAGACTGGCTCGAATGGGTGTGGCCGACCCTAATACCATTGTCACCTACTGAACAGGCTGAGGAAGCGGAATGGAGGCAGGGGATTGTTGAGTCTGTTCGAGAGGGGGATTGGTCGACAGACAGCGACGTGGTGCTGGACGAGTCGCGGCGTATTTTCGATGCGGAAGTTGACCGCCGCAGAGGAGCAGACGCGAAAGCAGGTATTTACCTGGCCGCTATCACGGCGCTGATCCCCGTCTTGGCTTCCCTACTGCCAACCCTTTGGAGCGACAAGTCGAACAAATGGCTAGGCTGCATTGGACTCATCCTATTCGGATTGGCAGTAGCCTTCTTGCTGCGCGCCGGAGCTTGGGCATTTAGAACGCTGAAAGTCGCCGGATTCACTCAGCTCGGCCCAGGTGAGCTAGCCAATACCTGGAAAGAAAGCTCGCCTAAAGCGGGCTTAGCCAAACAGCTTGCCCACGCGGTTCTACATAACTACTCAATGGTCAACCAGAAAGTGACCGGTATCAAGATGACCCATGAGTACCTGCTTCGTGCTTTCCTGACATTCACGATCCTCCTGGTGCTCCAAGTAGCCTGGCCTGTTGGCGCCTGGGTTGTCGAGGAAATCACAAAGCTCAGAGGTGCTCCAGCACCGGCCGCACTGATCATGTGCTATTCGTGAACTAATGATGATGGTTTTGTTAATGATTGAGATGCTCTAATGCTAAGCATAACCCGTCCTGCGTGCCCCGAATATCTTCTCCCATATCTCGCTGACAAGAAGATAAAAATCTTTAGTGCTCTGATGATGGGCGCGATAAAGGCCGGGCTTGAGTCTTCTCTGGGTAGAAAAAATTACCTCCACTTATGGGAGCTGATGGCGAAGGCGTCTGGTTCTAAATGCTGGTATTGCATGCGACCTGTTACCCATAGGGACTCCTTGATAGATCAGTTTAGGCCAGTTACGGTAATGGGAGAGCAAAAACTAAGATCATCTAGCGTGTATGCACATCTAGCAATGGATTGGCGTAATTTGTATCTGAGTTGTGCTAGGTGCCACCGATATAAGGCAAATCGATTTCCCGTTTTAGGAACTCGAGCATCCTTTGGAATGAGTTACAATAAAGTTGTTAAGGTTGAAATTCCGTTGTTGCTTGATCCCTGTAATGACTTAACTGAAAATCACATTCGAATTGTGGGTGGATCGTTTATTGTTGGTCTTACTGAGCAAGGGACTTCTACGATTAGGTTGCTAGCTCTTGATCGTGAAGACCTGGTTCTTGAGAGAAGAAAATCTTTAGTCTTACGGAAATACAGCCATACCTTTCTTTCGTCGTCAATTAGTTCGTTCTCTCCAAATAAAGAACCTGCATACCTTACTTCGCTAGCAAAGATTGTAAGTAATTTGGTTTCAGATAAGCCCCTAGTGCCAGCGTCCGCAGGGCTGCCAGATACGCCAATTGCGACCAACCTTGGGGAAGGTATGGAAACCTATAAGGCTACATCTCGTTATTTAGAGCGTGTGCAGATTACGAATTTTGGAGCTATCCATCGACTGGACCTTAATTTGGCAAGCTCACAGTCTCTTAACGCTCCCTGTTTCGCGTTGTTGGGAGAGAACGGCGTCGGGAAAAGCTCGGTTTTAAGAGCAATAGCGCTAGCATTGGGAGGTAAAGCTTACGCCAAGAGATTACGCGCTTCGAGCGATGGATGCTTAGCTGCCGGCGCATTGGAAGGAGAAGTGCGTATCACTATCGCAGGAAGAGAGCAGGAAATTGTGATGAAATTCCGTCACAGAAAGCCGCTTGAATTTTTACCGGAAAACTCAGAGGCCCTAGTCATTGGCTATGGCGCTACTAGACTACTCCCCCAGGGGCGGCATAAATCTCGGCCTGGAGAGACTTATGCGAAAGTTGATAATCTATTCAATCCATTCCTTCCATTGACGGATCCGTCAAAATGGTTGCTTGCTGAAACTGAGGATCGTTGGATAGAGGTCAATCAGGCGCTTGCGAAGCTTCTTCCGGATGGGCACAAATTCTCTGTTGCTAAAAACGATGGAAAGGTATGGGCCTGCTCAAGTGACGGATCTAAACGCTTAATTAAACATTTGAGTGATGGGTACCAGTGCATGATTGGCATGGCAGTCGACATTATTGAGGTGATGTCGATTGTTTATGAGTCCATGGAATCTGCTGAGGGGATAGTTTTAATCGATGAGTTGGGGAACCACTTCCACCCTGCATGGCGACTTCATTGTTTGGGTGCTTTGCGTGACGCATTTCCTCGCATTCAGTTTATCTACAGTACACACGATCCGTTATGCCTTCGAGGCTTGACTGAGGGTGAAGTCACAGTTCTTAAAAGAGATAAAATGGGCCAGATCTATGCGCTAGAGGACTTGCCCCCTGTTGAGCAGTTGAGGGTAGAACAGCTCCTTACTTCAGAACACTTCGGGCTGAAGAGCACTGTTGATCCTGAGATGGAGAGGAGCATACGCAGGTATGAGGCATTAGCTATCCAACCTAATCGTACTGACGAAGAGGATCGAGAGTACCAGGGGCTTGTTAAGTCTTTGACTGATGAACGTTACCTGGGCACCACACGTCGTGAACGTTTGGCGCTGCAGCTTCTCGATGTAGATTCAATCCCAGAGATTCCTGTTTCCAGTCGCGTAAGTGCTAAGAACCTATCCCAGGCGACAGTTCAGAAACTTAGATGGCTTTTGAAGGAAATCAAACCTGTGCAAGATGCAGAGTCATGATAAAGATCGATCGCTCTAGGGGTGTTGAACCAGCTACTCTGGGAGCGGCTGCGGCCTTGGAGATTGCTGAAAACGAAGCTCGTGTAGAGCAAGGAATTACTAGAAAAAATAAGTTAAAATTCACGGCGTATTCAGATGCCGCAGTGAAAGTCGAACTCATAAAAATTTTTGGAAGAAAATGTTGCTATTGCGAATCTCTTCTCAAGGGTACGCAACGCTCCGCTATTGAGCATTATCGCCCCAAAGCGAGTCTGCGGATAGCAAAAGCGGACGGGACATATGAGAGTCGAATTGGCTATTACTGGCTTGGTGGTGACTGGGATAATTTTCTGATTTCATGCTCAGACTGTAACTCAACTATCACGCATGAACATCAAGACGGTGGAACTGCGGTAAGCGGGAAGGGTACGTATTTTCCTATAATGGTTGAGAAGCAAAGGGCAACATGTCCCGATGAAATTTTGCGCGAGCAGCCAATTCTATTGAATCCATGTGTGGATGAGCCTTCTGAACATATATATTTTTCTGAGGATGGCGCTGTTCACGCCCTTGAGCTGGGCGGTGTCAGAAGCTTGCGAGGGGCAGGTACCATTGAATTGATAGGCCTGCACAGAAGCGAGCTTGTACAAATGCGCGCAAGGCATAGATATATAGTTCTTTCCGCAATCCGGCATACTGTTAAGGCAATGGAGGAAGGGTGTGATCCTGGTGCTGACTTAGAGGATCTTCTTCGACTGCTCAAGCCAGGTGAACCATATCTGGCTTACACGCATATGCTTGTTAGGAACTATATGGTAAATTATCTGGAAATGCTTGGGCTGGATGAAATGATGTGACGGTTAAACGTTATTTTCTCGTTTTCACATGGTCTAGAGAACAAAAAGATACAAAGCTGGTTGATAAGATAGCAATCACTATCGATCATATCCAAACCTTCGTTACGGGTAAATTTGGCCAAGTTAGTGTTGAAATCTCTGTATCTAGCAACTATTCACACCTCTTACGAGTTCGATTGACTGACCTGATCATGCAAGCGCTTAGACGCAGCAAAAAAACTTTGTCGCGCTTGGATTACCGTTGACAGGGAGCTCACTGCTCGTCGCGCCGAGATCCAGATGTTGGATTGACCTCGCAATTGATGCAGTACCTTTTTTTGCCAAGGCATGTTTGTATCACTTTGATGGCTTGGCAGGATCAGTTCCTGATAGCTGAATACCTCGATTGGGCAGGCCTGCAGGACCTAGCAGATCCATTACCTGTAGACTTAAACTTTTAGCAGGAGAGTTAGATTCTTGCGAAGCCAGCCTTCTTCTCACTTTATTAGGAGCTGCAGAGATAATATGTTTACACAAGAACTTGATGTTTTGCTGCGTTCAATCCCTCAGCGCAGTACCGAAGTTGAAATGGAAATTGACCGAAAACATTTTTTATCCAGCTACAGTTCAGAAAGCATCCTAGTATACCTTAACGCGCTGAGTCTCTTGGTTTCCGATTGGATGCACACGGGAGATCGCCGATCAAAAAATGCTATTATACATTTCTTCTCGAGTAAAAACTTTCAACTCTCAGGCTCCGGGATCGCTCATCTGACACTGCAGGAAGAAAATTATTTACATGAAATTAGCCGCCACCTTACAAATATTAGGGAGGCCGTCAGAAACATCAAATTTACCGATCGACATGTTTACAATCAAATTATAAATGAGGCAGAGAACTACCTGCTGAATAGTGCTTGGGATTCAAAAGCAATTGAAGAAAAAATAATAAGCACTATTGCCCATGCCCACAATCTCGTGTGCAGACACTCTTCAAATTCTGATGAGGTAATCATTCATGTTACCAATATTAACCGGACGATATGCATTATAAATGACCGTTGCGATGAAATAAGCTCACCTTATCCTATTACCTTGATAATAAATCACAATGACTTTTCTAAGATCTCAAAAAATGTTTTGAGAAAAGCAAATATATTGGATTTTAGTTATAAGCTTACTTCTGGGTCCTTTGAATATCTTAATTCCCATGACACATTGGACTGGTGTGTAATGAAAGTCCAACATGCAATAAATGGTCTTGAGTTGCTCAAGCAATCGGATGTCATGTCACAGGTGATTCAAGAGCTGAATGGTTGTTTGTATGCCATTGAGTCAATCAGGTTCGATATCCTTGATGCCAGCAGACTCAAATGGGATCCTCTTCGCCTGGAGGATGTAAAGCGAGTTAGGATAAAGCTGGCAAATACTGTAAATAACTTATTATTCCGGAAGGACAATGAAAGTTATCTAACTTCCGCTTATCAGGCCATGGTCGCGGCCGACAGAGGCTTACGATTAATGTTCTACGGCGTTACACAGCGTTTAGATCTCGATGGAAACATATCATTTTGTGTAAGCGAAATAAGAAAAAACAATGCACTGTATGCATTGTCAGGAAATCAGGCTAAGACCCTCGATACTGTTCTGGGGGAAGAAAATCTATCAGCCATACTGGCAAGCAACTTGCAATGCATATATAGAAATCCTCATTCTCGCATAGTAGTGAGGTGCGAGTCTCGAGTGGGGAATGGTCGCTCCGATATCACCATCGAGCGTGAAAATAAGACGATTTCTATTATTGAGTCAAAGCTTCTCAAGCAGAGATCCAACATAATCAAAGAAGTTTCGTCAGCTATTAATCAGCTTTTCGATAGGTACAGCGAACACCTGCATGTGGACATGGGGAGGTATTTGCAGCTATACGCTATTATTTTTTGCCATGACAAAAACCTAATAAGCATGGATGAGAAGATATTTTTCGCTATACGTGAATATGCCGCCAACAATGGGCTGACTTATGAGATACATGAGACCACTGAAAACCAAGTGCGATTTACTTATGTAGAGCCTCGGACAGGCGAAATGCTATCAGATAAGATTAGAACAATTACTCTTATAGTCTGCAATATGGAGGTGGAGTGGAAGAGCCGAGCCAAAGATCGCACGAACATTAAAAAGCTATGAGTTGGACTCTGGTGCTCAATAGTTATGTATAGGTCTATAAGGCCATCGCGGCATAACTTTTCGCGACTAGTGAGTCGTCACTGCGGAACCATTCACCTTGATCGAATGCTTGGTAAAGCGAAAAAGCGGGCTGAGGCATTTCCTCAGTATCGCTCACTTCAACTACGGCACTTATGATCCCATTCATGACGCGATCGCTGAAGGTTTATGCCGATCTGGAAGTGGGTTAGTCTGGCGTCGGCACGTGGGTCAGTTTTCAATCAGCGCCGACAGTCATGACAGGCTCACATCGGCCAAAAAAGTAGTCGGATGGCTTATTGGTTAGATTCTCCATCAGGCACCCGATGGCGTGAGGCATTCTCGGCCGTCATAGCGTCATAGCGTCATTGTGCTCGCGCTCGACGCATTTGTTCGTTTTTTGTTTAAAAAACTATTTTTAATCAACAGCTTACATGTCTCGACAGACTTTATTTAGTAGGTCGGGCTTCAAAACCTTTAAAAAATGGCGCTGCGACAGACTTTATTTCTAATTAGCCCACTGACTAGTCCTTGGAATTGCTGAGCTCAATCCGACAGACTTTATTCCGTAGGATCAGGGGGCGTGGTTTTAGAGAATTAAAGCTGTCGCAAAATAATTAGAGCCGTCGCAGGACCGGTGAAGCCAATATTCCACAGCTCCCGCGACGCCATTGCATTCCATGTCTTTCCTCCTTCGTGCCACCGATATCGAGCCGCCTGATGTTTTTACGAATTCTCAAGAATGAATCGTTACGTTCGTATGTAGAGCGAAATCTTTTCATTTTTAATCGAAGTCCAAATAGTAAATCTTTAAAGGACTTGTATTACCGCAACTTTAATTCGCCTGAGGTCACGTCGGTCGCTAAGAAACTCGGCTGGCATGGATGCTACGGTTTCAACAAAATAATTCATAACCATACCGGCTACCCTTGGTATAGCGTAATTAGGTCAAAGTTTGATTTTTCATATTCGGGGGGCGATTATTTGAGCACTTCAATATGCGCAAACAGCTTGATAGACAGCCGAGTTTATTGCCCGGTTTGTGTTAAGGAAGACGAGCTAGAGCTGGGTTTTTCCTACTGGCGGCGTTATCACCGTTGCGTTAAAGTTTGTTCAAAGCATAACGTCGTTTTACTCGAAAAATGCCAGTTCTGCGACAGGCCGCTTGATAGACGTGGCCATGAGGTGGACGTCATGTGGCGCGGCTGTGAAGGCCGTCATCTAGGTGAGGCAGAGCCTGTGCCGAACACCGATCCTATGGCACTGCGCATTGCCAATTTCTTCGATGGGCTTTGCTCGGCCAGGCGGCATATCTATGATGTAAGGGCAATGGCTGTGCTTGACGCTAGGCTAACCAAAAAAAATGCAGAGCGTGATAGTCAACTGTCGGGAAGTGACTTGGTCGGAGAATTCAGACGTTATCAACAGTTCATTAATAAAGATGGTGCCTATTTCTCTATGCGGCGCAAAACATCACGTCATCGGGTGATTGAGTTTGCGGTGCTATTGTACGATTCATTTGACGAGTTTGTGCATGACTGCGATACCCTAGAGCCTAATTCTCCAAGTATTGATTTTTTTTGGGATACATACCGCTTATCAAATTCAGGTTCAGAAAATTTTATAAAAGAAGATTACCGGCTAGGTGTCGCTGAATGGTCGTGGCCACATTTCGCGGATTGGAAATCTGACCCGTCCAGGGACGATGATGTTCGTGCGAGCAGGAGCCCACGGCACTATCGCTGTTGCAATCCTGCGGATGCCCATCTCGTAGGCTTCCAACCGACTGGATTCTGGTCCCGCCAGCGCACTCCTGTGGTACCCCAGTTGACGGAGAGCGAATTGGTGGCTATGACCAAATGGTCTACCAGTGTTGAATGCCTACCGGTCGTCTCTCCAGCTACGAAGGCTTAGGCTGTTGCAGTATGGTATGTAGAACCTCGTTCACTCATGGGTGCGGAGGCAATATGGTATCGATCGCGGTTCAAGGCCTCTGTGTTTCGTCCTCTATCGGGTGCTGGAGCGTCCGCTATCGATGCTTCTTGGCTCGTGTCGATCAGGTGTTGGGCCAAGCCATACGGGTATTGGGTACGTACCAAAAAGCCTCAGTCTGGCTGACTAAGCCTGCATTTGGTTTGGGCTGGACCTCCCCATGCCGAGTGCTCACAGACGCCGAAGGCTACCGATGCGTCAGCGATTATCTCGTGCGCATTGAGTATGGAGTGTACTGAGGACTTAACCTGCCCCCAGGCAAGAGGTGACATACCGGCACACATTATTAATAGCTACGTTTGTGTGCGTCGTGCGCTTCGGAAAGATGCAGATTGCCGTAAAATTTGCCCTGTGAATCTTTAGTTCCGCGAGGTGTCTTAACTGGCTCTATAGGTGATGATGAAACACCGCCTCTCAAATACCCCCAGGCTTCAAAGTCGATTTTATATCCCGTAAGTCAGTCACATTTGCTAATTGTGTTATTAGCCCCATTGTTAAAGCCCAGCATAACTGGGCTAACACCGTTTACACGCAATTTCAGAAAGGTATGCCCTCGTCTTCGGGTAGTGATCTCTGCTCTCAAGCGCTGCAAATAAAGAAGGAACCCATAGATATACATCCCGTTTGCGTAGCGGGCCACCGTCGGTTTTTCGATCAGACAATACTCGTTTAACCTCGTTGCAAAGGTTCTTATCGCGAAGATTCCAGTCAACTTTTAAATGGTTACCCTGTATCGCATTTGGCAGAATCCGGGATTGACTTGTTAGCCAAGGATTATCGTTCCTATAGAGCCAAGCGTAAATATTAGGGATCAGCCGTCTCACGTCGGACATTCCCAACCCAGGGTGTCCTGTTGTCGTACTTAGCCATAGCTCTCTTCGCACATTCCTCTCTCTAAGTTTAATTGATTTTGCGATTTTCTCAGCAGTTTCCGGGTACAATCGAAGTATGCGATTTACGCTGGTGATAGATATAGAAAACACTTCACATACTTCCTCTTTCTGCATACCCTCTGCTAAGGACTTTAGTATTTTATTCTTCAGCTTGTTAGTAAGTTTTTTAGGCCTTAGTGCCCCTTGAGCCGATGTTGCTGCGGAGGTCTCTTTTTCGCTGGAAAAAGAAGCCTGCTCTATATTTTTCTCTACGTTTTTCATTTTTTTCTGCTGCGGCGCCAGTCGTTCATAAGCTTTTAAGAAGAGCTCTACGCTTTCAAATAACCATGAAATCAGGGTTACGTGCTTCAACGCATGGCAGTAGCCACGGGGCTTTCGACCCATTTTCGCGATGAACGCTACTGCACCCAAGCTGGTGCATGGTAGTTTAGAAAAAGGTGGGTGTTTTTGGAGGTTAGAGCAGTATCGGGCAAGATTTTCAGCCGCAACTTCGCGTTCTAATTTAGATGTCACCAATTTGGTGATTGCCTCTTTGTACACTTGGGCCACGATTGACGGCTCGAAACGGATGGACAACCCCAGTTTTGCGGTCTCTAGTGCCGATTTTGATACGGCCATCAGAGCTCTGAGAGCCGCTGGTGAGGGCGTAGATTTACGTGGCTTATGCAGTGCAGACTCTGTTGGGAGCAGCCACTGAAAGCGCCTTGACCATTGCCTATTTTCCGTAGACTCCATCAACAAGCAGCTATGTTTTAAGCATACCGTTACGCCAGGAAATTGATGGGATAAGTGCCAGTATGCAACACCATATTTTGCACGATCAAAAGCCATGCATTCGTAGCATGCTTTTAATGGGTGTTCTCCTCCGAACCGACCAGTGACGATTCCGAGCCTATATTTTATAGCCCCCAGATGTGGGCCTTTCATAGCTTTCTGCAATTGATCGATATTATCGGCAGATTGAAACGGGAAAAATATAGGCGCGATGGTATGGTTACGGATTATTTGCTCTGCTTCTCCCCATGCAGACTTTGCGTCATCGCTCAACTGTTCCAAATTACTTGGGAAGTCATGCGCATATTGTCCTTCGTTGGCTCCGAATAAAAATTCCAGTGTCTGGCCAGCAGAATGATTGCCCAAGAAAATATGCTGCCTACTGCAGAGACTAAAGAAACACTCATCTTCCAGCCACTTAAGGTATACAGGCCGCTCGTTATTCAGGCGCACGAGATTTAGCTTCCAAAAAAATACTACAATATTCCCGAATTGTGCGGCTGTAAAATTGCTAACGGGTCTATAAAGCAGAGTTTATATATAAAAAGACTCTATTGGCAGTTTCGTCCTAGCCGTAGTCCGCCTCCCTTGGGATCACCTCCTCTCGGCAATGAACTGGATCTGTAAAAAAACGCTGACGGGACCGGAATCCTGTGTGCGCTCGCTTAGATGGGGGGACCGGACTTTGGTGTGCGCTCGTATAGCTGGAGATTGGTGACAAGGGTTTATTCGGGCGAACGCGAAAAGTTGTAGTTGTCAGGCAGGAAATTGCGGCGTTAACATAATCAACATAACCAAAACGGAAGGGAAGGACGCATCGTGCGAGCATGTCTGATTCAAGGCATCTCGGCGGAGCAGTCCTCAGTCGGCGGTTTCGCCTAAGGTATGACGTATTCGAAAGAATCTCAGATAAAGATAGCTAAATGAGAGCCCCGTAGTCGGCTAGACAAGGGCCCAAGTGCGACCTTGGGCCCCTGTGGACAAGTCAAGTAGTAGCCTGACTCGTCCATTGTCTATCCCTTGCATGTGAGACGTCAAGTCTTGCACGGGTCCGCTCATCCACAGGAAATTACACGTTATCCACAAGCTAACGCGTTGTGTCCTACCCGCTGGATAAGGATTTCGCTCGCTCCCACGTTGTTATCCCCAACGTAAGCGTAGCGAGCGATTTCCATTATGTTTGGATTGCTTGGATGAAACCGCAGGAAAGATTTGACCTCATCATGAGCCGCCAGAGCCGGTTCGAATGGGGCGGTGAATATGTACCGTCCACATTAGCAATACCCCGGGAGGCACCGAAGGGGTCTATCAACTGCAGGCTGCATATCCGCAAGCTCGGCCGTACCCTGCACCTACTGTCTAGCCCTGAGAAGGTATTTGCGCAATTAGCGCTTTACCATCCGACTTTGTTCGAGTTGCACGAGCAAAAAATGCTTTGGCCGATCCACTCGAGCCATCCGCTATGTGGACATCCGTTGACGAAGGGCACCTTTCCCCCGCCATTGCGCGGTACCGTCGAGATAGCGAAAGAGATCAGCTTCAGGCATTACGAAATCGTAATGGAAGATAAGTATGGCACCCGTCGGAGGATGGCTTTTCCCTATCAAGGCGACTTGCTGCTGTACCTCCTAGACAGCCATGGCAAGCCCATTGCCGTCAACTGGACGGTTAAAGATCAGAGCAAGGCTTTTCGGGAGCGCAGACGCAGCTCCCCGAAGACTCCTGTCCAGCAAAGGAAGGACCGTGAGCATGCGCAGCTCCGAGGAGAACTGGAACGCCGCTACTATGCGAGTGCAGGGATTCGTACCGTAGAGGTCTCGCTCGACCTGATATCGCCCATTGTGCAGGCAAACCTTGATTTGCTGTTTGGTATGCATCAAGTCCTTTTTTCGCTCGAGCCTGCTCTTCTCGCGGATTTTAGCGACGAGGTCGCTGATGCGGTGACAACTGGTCAACCTGTGAACGAGGTAGCGAGTAGATATAGTTCGCGGTGGGGTTGCCGTGATCAGTTTATTGCGAAGATTTATCAAGACATCTGGCATCGGAAGCTCCTCATTGATTTCGAAGAGCCGATTCTGATTGATCGCCCCCTCATCGCTGAGGGCTGCGATCTGTTGCAAGCGCTCGGTTCGTTTTTCGAGGGGGCTTCAACATGAGGGCGGGTTCACGAATCACTGCCCCCGAAGGGTTTCGTAACCTCTCGCAAGGGCTCATCTACCATTTTCTTTGCAGTGACGGTCTTCGAAACAGGGTTCGTTTGGTCCAGTTCGAGGACGCTGTAAATAAACTCAGTAGCCACCTGATAGAGCTCAGTCAAATCGACTTTGAGGAGGCGGTTGAGAAGGGATGGCTTCTGGAGGATGGCCCGGCTGACTCAACTCCGCCTTGGTTAGAGCACGTAAAGGGAATCTCGATAGCCCATCTGGAAGATTGCAGAGTCTCTAAGAAGAAGAGCTATGAGCAGATGGTCGACGAGCGCTTTGCCGCCATCTCAAACCTTCTGGCGCGTCGAGACGAAATCTTTTCAGACGATCATCCAGACGCTCTCATCAACAAAGAGGCGAAAGCTCAAAAACCTCAGCAAAACGCCTCCCGGTTGAGGCTTTGGTTCTATACCTACATCGTATTCGGCCAGACCAAATGGTCCTTATTGCCGCTGTCTCGCCGACGCGGAAAATGGGACCGAGAAGGGCCCGGTAAAACGAGGAAGCTCGGCCGGCCTTCGCGCAGGGGGAAACGGCATGGCTGGCCAGCGACACCAATATCTGCCTTGCAGCCAGTAGCCGACGGTCCAAAGCGGCTGCTATGGGCCGAGACTGTGTAAAAACGCATCTGTCGTGCTTAGATCTGCAACGTTAAATCTGCCATATTGAATCAGTCACAAGGGCGGTAGTGGCTGGGTTTATCCCAATTATCTTGTGAGGAAAGCAATGGAGGCTCTTCAACGTGCTCCCATTCCAGATACCACTCGTATGTTTCGTTGTCAGCCTTGAATTCATGTTTAACAGTCCAGCCAAGTTCGACGAGCTTTTGAGCCCGGTGAGGGGCGTGTGTCTTAGTCATTCTCGGGGCTTTCATAATTGTCATCGCGTGTATGATTGCTGGGGATTTTAACGCAGGAGTTGCCGATGAAGCGCTTCATTCAAGGCGAATATCGCGGTCAAAGCACCTTGCTCCCCGAGAGCCTCGACGATTACGTCAGCGATACCAATCCGGTGCGTGTAGTCGACGTTTTCGTCGACGAACTCAACCTAGTCAATCTGGGTTTTGAAGGTGCCATTCCAGCCGATACTGGCCGGCCTGCTTACCACCCCGCGATCTTGCTAAAGATCTATATCTACGGCTATCTCAACCGCATCCAGTCGAGCCGACGTTTGGAGCGAGAAGCTCAACGCAACGTCGAGCTGATGTGGTTGACCGGGCGTTTGATGCCAGACTTCAAGACCATTGCCAACTTCCGAAAAGACAACAGCAAGGCCATCCGAGGCGTCTGTCGCCAGTTCGTTGTACTGTGCCAGCAGTTAGGACTGTTCGGAGAAAATCTGGTCGCCATCGACGGCAGCAAATTCAAGGCAGTCAACAATCGCGACCGCAATTTCACCAGCGCCAAACTGAAGCGGCGAATGGAAGAAATTGAATCGAGCATCAACCGTTACCTGACGGCGCTCGATACTGCCGATCGGCAAGAACCCACAGCTTCCGAGCCAAAAGCCGTGCGGCTGGAAGAGAAAATCGCCAAGCTGAAAACGCAAATGAAAGAGCTTCAAGCAATTGAAATCCAGCTCAACGAATCGCCGGATAAACAGGTTTCACTGACCGATCCAGACGCCCGCTCCATGATGACGCGCGGCATCGGTATCGTCGGTTACAACGTCCAGACAGCGGTCGATACGCAGCACCATTTGATCGTTGCACATGAGGTGACCAACGTCGGTTCCGATCGTGATCAACTTAGCTGGATGGCCAAGCAGGCCCGCGACGCGATGGCGCTAGAAACGCTGTCGGTAGTGGCTGACCGAGGTTACTTTAAAAGCGAAGAAATCCTCGCTTGTCACGATGCAGACATCACCGCTTTTGTGCCCAAGCCGATGACCTCTGGAGCCAAGGCTGACGGGCGCTTCAATAACGATGCCTTCATCTATGACACGGCCAAGAACGAATACATTTGTCCGGCTGGAGAAGCGCTCATTTGGCGCTACACCAACGTTGAAAAAGGCCTGAAGCTGCACACCGTTACTGGAGTTCGAAATGCCAGGGCTGCGCCTTGAAATCGCAGTGCACACCGAGCACGGAACGACGAGTTCGGCGCTGGGAACATGAAGCCGTACTGGAAGAAATGCAGAACCGGTTGCGCAACGCGCCGGAGATGATGCGAGTTCGAAAACGAACTGTTGAGCATCCCTTCGGGACGCTCAAACAATGGATGGGGGCGACGCACTTCCTGAGGCGCGCGATGACGACGGCATGTGTACGCTCGGTCGAGTCATTGCACGAGTGCTGTCCCGGTAGAAATAGCGGAAGGACATTGAAGAGGGACAAAAGCGTACGTGTCAAACTCCTAGCGAGGGTCCCGCCGCCTGCCCTGCCTTGAGGATGGTCCGGTGCAACTGGTTGATATGCTCGACGGACTTGTGACCTGCGACCAGGTTGTACATGAAGATTTCGCTCGTCGTAAAGCGGGTGACCTATGCGTACGGTGTATGAGCGGAACATCCAGGTGTCCGGGTTGGTAGGGGCAAGTCCACTCCTAACGCTCGAACTCCTCAAGGACGGCAGCGGTTGACACCACCGTCCTTGCCTAGCCATACCTTGTTTGCTCTGCCATCTCAAGCGCATGGTCTAGTTCACTACCGAGATACCTGACAGTGCTTCCAGTTTTGTGTGCCCCAGCGTATCGTTTCTTCGGCCACGGCACTGGGCGCACCGTCCGATGCGTCGATCCAGAAAAATAAAGGCTCAAATCGATTCAAGTAGTTAACAGCGGCATTAAGTCTATCTAGGGGAGTTTCATGGACGAGTGGAAAAAGTTTTTTCGAACCATATGGTTTCTGACAAGAAGAGGCTTTCATAAGCCAGCGCCTTTATTTTATTTTGTTTCGATCATTTTAGTTGCTGGCGGCGTTGGGTTTTGGCTGCCGATATTTAGCGGTAAACCCGCGGATATGAGCTCTGCAATGACTTATGTATTCGCATTGTTGGCTGCAGTGGTCGCAGATTTTTTTGCAGCTTCCCGAGGCCACGACTATCTCGAAAGCTGGTCTGATATAGAAAAAGATTTTACTTTATTTGTTGTTAGTTTAATGATATTTGTCACGGTGTTGGCAGTAGTTGCGATAGTTGTCGGGTGCGGTTTCTGGGCTTGGACAGCAATGATTACTTCCGCCTTACTCGTTTGGTACCTTTGGTGGGTTTTATTAGAGCCTCAGAAGTTTGGCATAAAGCTTAATGAAATAAAAGCGGCAACTATTGGGTCGGTACAACCACCTACAGGCTCGGCTGGGAAAACTTTGCAAGAGTTGAAAGATGCAAAACTCAAAGAGGGCCAATAACATGAATTCCACTAGCTCGTTTTTTGAGGGCCCAGCCCTACGTGTCAATCAGCCCCTCGGTACGTTTTATGTGATAAGCATATCTGCAGAGAAACTGCTTGATCTCTGTTATTCAGATAAGGCCGAACTCAGTGAGGATGGTTTCAACGTTACGGGCACCCAGCGTATCGAGGATGAAAAACGGCAAAGAGAAATCTCTGAATTCATTGAAACGGAAGAGGCAGCGTTCCCTAATACGATTATTCTGGGCGCTAATTATGATGAGGAAGGCAATTATATACAATCAGCGCATTCTTGGCATGTTGAAGATGATGGTAGTGGCGCTCTAAAGCTCAAGATACCCTCCAAAATTAAAATGGCATCCATCATAGATGGCCAACACCGGTTGAGAAGCTTCAGGTACGCAGCCGCTGATCGAAGGAAAGATTTTGAATTAATATGCTCCATATATTTAGACTTGCCAATCCCCTATCACGCGTATCTGTTCTCCACGATTAATTTTAATCAAAAGAAGGTGGATAAAAGTCTCGCATACAATCTCTTTGGCTTTGACATCGAAGCGACGGACCCGAGTGCTTGGGTACCAGAGACCCTGGCAGTCTCCATCGCGAGACGGTTAAATATCGGAGCCGGGCCGCTAAAAGGAGCGATATCGCTAGGGGTTGTAGGTGGTGGCGTTGATTCACATGAATTCAATATTTCAATGGCGACAATAGTAGACGGTGTTCTAAAACTCTACTCTAAGAAACCTAAGTCGGATAGATCAATAATGATGTCCACTCCAAAAGAGAAGCGGGACAGAAAGTCATTAGCTGATGACGGCTCCCCGTTGCGCTTCTTGTATCGTGAAGGATTTGACGAGGTAATCTTCGAAGTTGTTAATAATTATTTAGAAGCCGTCGATTCACTTTTCTGGCGGGTCGCAGTTAAAGGTTCATTTATAAAGAAGACTGTAGGTGTGCAGGCTCTATTTGATGTGCTGCTTAAGCTACTAGGGGATTTCGAACACAAGCTTGATGGAGATGTATCTGATTTTGCCGGAAAATTGGAGCCAGCGGCTAGAGCGGGCATTGACTTCACTAACGCTCAAGCATCCGGTGCTGGAAGGACATTTATTAAAAATGAGATATTAAAACATCTCAATCTGTGAGCGGCATTAGATTTCAGCTTGCCCAGGATACGCCTGATTAGCAAAAAATCTTCCTGGGCAAGCTTTTCTTTGGAATGTTGGTTAAAACTACGAAGTCATGCGTAACCGTCCGGACAACACACCTTTTCTGACATCGACGCTTGAGGCAATGGTTTCCGTTAGATCCGCAGACACCACCACCTTTGATCGCCTAACATCCGAAGGCGTGTTTGCTGGAGGCGTACTGCGCTTATGGTAACGGATACATCGGTTTATAACGATGAATACTTAATGAGAAAGCTATCGACGCTAATTGCTGAAGCTAGGACTGGACTTCAATCCAAGAAAGCATTTCTTGCTGGGAGGCAATCAGCACACGATGCCGGGACGAAGACATTGCAGATATCGAAGCGCATAGGGCGCTAAAACTATAGTCGGCGTTAGTCGAAGAGTGGGATGGCAACGCTCAGGATGAGACCAATTTAGCAACCTCTAAATTTGCGTACCTACTGGAGCTTGCCTCGGCCAATACCTGAAGAGAATCGTTTTGTTAGAGCAAGCGTTAGCCGAGCAGATCTTGCGCAGTTAAATGGGCGCCCACCTGTGCGAGTCATGCTTCAAGCGCGAATCTTGATTTTTATGTATCTGGCTAAAGTGAGAAGTTACGCGGGCCAAGTGTTTGTAACTGTTTTTGAACATTTGAGTAGGAGCATTTAATCAAACTTTTGATAAGGCAGGGTGGCCTTGCCTTATCGTTTACTAAGTAAATCACCTTGCTCTTTTAAAACAGGCTCATGAGATCATATAAATTCACAGGGCTATTATTTTCTGATTAGTTGAGCTACATCATTCAGTGATCTTACATGTCCCATCTTATGTAGGCCTACCTCAATAAGTGAGGCTATATGCCTGACAGGATCCCAAGGTAAATCATACTCATGGGCGAACTGCCTGAGTAGTGCTTCATAAATATCTAAGTGCTCGCCAAATAGAGTTGGGGCGTTGAATTCCTGGCCATCCAGGTCTGACACACTTGCATTGCCAAGCCCATTCTCGTCAGCGAGTGCAAGTGCGATCGCAAATCTACCCAAAATATTGGGCGTCAGGCCTGTCTTCGATTTTAGGTACTTCAGCTTCGCAGTGGATGAGGCTGATATTTTAAATTTGTGCGGAAATACGTTCATGCGTTTTGTGCCCACCGCCAGAAATAGCCTTCCTCTGCTTGAGTGGACCGAGTTTCTGGGTTGTATACCAGATGATAAGAGTGCGAAATACTTCCCTGTAGGCCTTCATAGAAGGCGTAATCAATTTCGGTATCCGTCGAGAGAATGATGACTTGATGACTTGTTTTAGGGAAATAATTTTCCACGAGCTTTTTCCGATGAACCGAGTCCAGTCGACCTAGTGGTGTGTCGATCACAACTGGCAGGCTTCGCCCTGAAGTGCGGGCCAGCGCTTCCAAGACAGAGATCGCAAAGATTTGCTTCTCGCCGGCTGACAGCTCTTCTTTACGAAGTGTTACGCCTTCATCGTCGATCAGTACGACCTCGAAGGTGTTCGGATCGATCTGAATACTGAGATTCCGATCCTCTTTGCGAGCCAGGCCATTGAATGAAGTGTAAAACTGCGACTCGAGCTCTTTGAGTTTTTCAATTCGAGCGCGAGTAGAGAACTCTTTCAATACATCTTTGGCATTCTGTGCAAGACCGGTCAGGCGCTCCTCTTCCTGGGACTCCGCTATTTCGGTGTAGAGACCGTCTAACTGGCGTGCAGCCACCGACAGACGTGCGAGGAGGGCCTTTGCCTCTTCAGCCATTACCGATTTCTGCTCCTCAAGAGCGGAAAGCCGTCCTTGTAGCTGCCCTTGTTCGTTAAACAGTGGGATCAGTACTTTTTCGTCGGGCGCTCTAGCGATATTTTCCCGGGCGGATTCAATCTGGCTATCGGTTTCCTGAAGCGTCATCACTAAGTCAGCAGCACGCTGTTGGAGCGAGCCAACATCGTTCTGTAGGCGATGAGTGATGCTGAATCGTTGAGTATCCGAGAGCTCGTGTACTGGAGCTTGTTGTTCAGCGCTGTTCGAGACCTCTGAGCCGAATGTCCTCAGAAAAATATCTTGAAGGGCAGGGAGCTGATCCTTTGTCATAGCGAAGGCAGATTCGACTTCTGCTAGAAAATTGCTCTGCTGACGTTGCAAGTATTCGGAGAGTACCTGTGCTTTTTCCGCGCGTTGCTCAGCGTCTATTTGCGCTAGCAGTTTCTCGTTGAGACTTTGAGTTATGGCGAAAGGTAGCAGGCCGCTGAGCATGTCATGCAGGGTGTGCTCTATAGCTTTTTTGTCGCTAACCAATGCATCGAGGTTGACCGTTTCCTCTTGCCTGGAGGCGCTCCAGGCGCCACCGCGTGCATTGATGCTCGCTTCGATGTTGCCAAGGTTCTTGTTGGCCTCGACAGTATTAACGCGCATGAGGAGAAGTTTTTCGCGTACTTCTGCCAGCTGCTCGTTCAGATCGTTATATGTCCGTTCTGCTTCAGCAATTTTTTGCTTGCGATCTGCAGAAGCCTTTTTGACCGAGCGCCCTCTAATGATAACGGAGAGGTCGGAGTGCAATCTATCGATGAGATCCAGGCCCAAAAGCTTGTTGATGGACTCACGCAAAGCATCTCCGGATGTTTCTTCGGCAAGGCTTGCGATTTTTTCACCGTCGAAGAAAAATAGCTCAGAAACGCCGATCGGGATCAGCTCGTTGAGAAAAGCTTGTGCCTGATCATAAGAAAGCTCGGTCAGGGGGTGTCGGTCCCTTGAAATGATCAGGCCTTCTTTTACCTTGCCAGCGTGATCAACAAACCAATCACGTGTCAGTTGATAGCTCGAAATAACGCCATATTGTGCATAGCGGAAGGTCAGCTCGACAGCTGCTCGCGTAGGCTTGGCGATGCTGTTGTGAGCTCTGTGTATGCACTCACGAAGATACTGATGGTACTCGGCAACCGTTGCGCCGGAGCCCAGTACGCCTTTACCGTACAAGGCAAGCTTCAGCGCACTCAGGATAGTTGTTTTGCCGCCGCCGTTTAGGCCGCCAAATAAAACGATAGGCGCGTTTTTGCCTCTTTTGATCTTAGGAACCAGGTCAAAGTCGTGGGCGCCGCTAAACACTCGGAAATCTAGTACTGAAAGGGAGTCAATAATCATTGCAGCAAGCCATCTATGTCGGCTTTCAGAGATTCGAAAGCGGTCTTATACGTATCGTTAACTGTAGGTATGGCGCGTCGTTCCATCGCTTCGTCCAATCCACCCCAGTCTTGCTCCAGGACTTTCTGCAGCTCGTCCAGAATGCCTTTTCGGCGCGAGAGCCCTGAGAACGACAACTCTGTATCTATGAGCTTCATGATCAGAACTGCTGGTACGCCGCGCTCAGCCTCGAGTGCGTTGAGAATGGCAGCATCAGGTTCAGTAAACGCGCCGGCATCATTTTTGATCCATTCGACCGTATCTTCGGGGTAAACCTCACCGTAGATTTTAGGAAGTGAATCAATCCAGTCCGGTTCATTTGGATCCTTCAACCACTGCTGGCGGATCACTTGCAACTCATCACGACCGATCAGCTCAATCTCGCGATCCGTTTCACGAATGCCTTTCTCAATTTCCAAAAGTAGCTTCAGCCACTCACGGCGATATTTCATCCAATACGGACCAGGTACATGCTTGGTGGCGGCATTGGAGTCGTCATCGATAGCTCCTCTTGCGAAGGTCACTTTGCCCGTACGACGTTTATAATTACGGAATTCAGTTTTATTTTCGGGCAGGGAGCTAGCATGCAGTTGGTTACGGAACTGGAGTAGGGGTAGCATCCAGTCCTCTCCGCTGTCTACGAGTCCCTCGATCGCTTTGTCGTGTGTCACGACTGTGCAGGTCCAGCAGCCGAAACGCGAGTTGCCGCACGATGGTGTATTAGTGTCGATGACGAGCGGACATTCTCCAGCATTGGAGTCTTTGTAGAGCTCAAACAGTACTCGGTTAGAGCCACCCCATGGCCTTGCAGCGCTCATGAGGTATTCCCAGACGTCATCCGCGTGCCACAGCTCAATAGGCATGTAGGTATAGGCATTGGGCAATGTCGTGTGTCGACCCAATGCAGAACCGTCGATTTTATGGCGTGTGATTACCTGGGCACGAGTGGAGCTTTCTTCTCGTCTGGAGCCAAGCACAACCACGACTTCGCCGAAGCGAGCTACCTTGTCCTTGATGAACTCGCTCACTGGGTCAATTTTCATCCGCTCAGTACACCAGCGGAATGCTTTGGTTGGGGCAGGGTAGCCTTTACCCAAGAGGTTGGCCCAAAACGTCTCGCCGACTTTAGGAGTGACAGAGTGCGCTGTCATGGGGAGCTGATCTTGAATCGCCTGAGCGTTCACCGAATCAAGCACCTGGCGGATCATGTCGACGACTACAGGGGTTTCCACTCGAGTGTCAGAGGAGACCACGTACACGTGCTTATGACGTTCCTCAGGCGGCAACATCTTCAAGGCGTAATAAGTGAGCGAGAGAATTACAGTGGAATCCTTACCGCCGCTGAACCCCACTACCCAAGGACGATTATCAGCTTTGTAAATGCTCTGAAGCTCACGGACGGCGTCTGCTAATGGCCTACCAGCAATGATCGCTTCGTGGACGAAGTCATCGTGTGATGGATAGAGAAATTGCTCATTACTCATCGTTGACAAAACCTGTTTTCCAATTCTCGCTCAACCGTGGACAGCGGGACACCAAGCTTCTTCTTGATGAGGCTGGCGGTGAGTGCAACATTCGTTGTGGCTTTGGAGATCCGGCCGTGAACCATCGCGCGGCCTTCCCATTCAGGGTTGGCTCTGGACCAGTCGATGCTTCGCAGCTGGCTGATGACTCGTTGCCATTCAGACTCTTTGCGTATGATCAGCTCGGCACCGACGAGCCCCATCGCTTGCAGCATTACCCCGTGGGCGTGGATGTAGTTGTCTCGCAACTCAGATGTCGACAGCTCTTTGTTTTTTGCCCTGATCCAATCGGGCATTTGTAGAGAGACCTCTTCCCAGAACGACTTCGCGAGCTCCCTCTCATTTAGCGCGATAAGGTCGCCTTTTCCTTTCTTCAAAAGGACACGGGACGCATTCTTTATGGCGCTGAGCGTAAAGAGCTTGGAGCTGCGGGGGGATAGGCTGGACTTCTCTAGCTCTGTCATCCTGGAAAAGACTTCTACATTTTTTGCCAGATACCTGGCCAGATCAGAAATCTGGTCTCTGTGATCGTACAGGGTGCTGATTGAGTTGCTCGGCCGCACAGCATGCTTGTTAAGATCAGCGAACATTTGCTGGCTGCGATTGAGCCCTTCATCAATAAAGAACAGGACCGGGATGTTGTCGTGGCCGAGTTCTGGATTTTCACGTATTGCCTGCTCGATGGCTGCGCGGCGATGCTGGCCGTCGTTGATCAGAATCGGCGCTTCCATAGGGATTGTCAGCGTGCCAATGCTCTGACCTAGCCCGGTATCGGATGCCGGAGTAAAATGTACGACGCCATCCACTGAAGCTGTGATAGCAGACAGAGTGTAATCGTCGCGATTGTCAATCAAATACGCTGATATTTCCGGAACCCTAGCGAGGTTTAATGTGCGCTGGGCACGTAGGTCGGCAGGCACATTCTCTTCATTAAAAATGAATATTTTGGGCACAAGGCGCATAGGGCACATCGCTATATAGCATGGCCGCCCGGCTTGGATGCCCCTGACGCATGGGAAGGAATGAACGAAAATATTCATGGCTCAGAACGTTTTTTTTACCTTGAGTACGTCATTTTGCATATTTTTAACGTACAAGCAAGGCGTTCACGATATGTGGCTGTGTAAATACTCGATCCGGACGATGAGAAGAGAATTCTGAAGGTTGCTAGAACGGCTACGGCGTGGGCTTGCTGCTGATGCACATCAGCTCTCTGGAGCTGAATGAAAATGTGCTAGATTGGTAGCTAGGCAAGAGACGAGTCATGGTGGTTCTATGTTAACAGTAAGCTGGCGAGGGATATTTTTAGGGACCTGTCGGCAGCATTTGCTATGTAACAGTGGGCAGGTTCCAGATTTACCACTTGTGATAACTCCAGAACAAAGAGTCTTGCAACCACAAATCTTATTTTATTGTTAAAAATTCCGGTTTACCGTTAAAAGCGTTTACTGTCGATCTCAAACAATTTACAGATCTTGGCCAGGAAATTAGCAACGGACATAGCTTTGGACTTAGACGGGGTGAAATATGGCTGACGATTTCGAAGATTTACAGGAAGAGCAAGAATTTGACGTTGAGCTTTTGGGGAATTTTGGACGGTTTGTATCGTCAGGCTCCTATCCTGTTGAATATTTTATGGCTTCAATGCCGATGGCTCAAGCATATAAATATTTGAAATTTGCACGCGATGTGCAGATTGACGATATTAATTTTGACTTGCTGATGCAGCGCGACATTGATGAAAACCGTGTTGAAAAAGATATTATGCCTTATCTCCAGCAAGATGAGGCCACAGCCGCAACCAGACCTTTGTTTTTCCCGCCCTTACTGGCAGCTATTGTTCCTGTTAAGGATGAAAAAATCCAAGAGTATTACGGTGCTCGTTCCAAGATAACTCCAAAAGTTGGCTTCGCAGGAGTTTCATGGGAAGGGCATTTTCAACTTTATGGAAAGACAACTACAAGTGCTGACGGGCTAACCCTTCAGTCTGATCAGCCGGGCGAAAAGATCAAGGCGAAACAGGCAATACTAAACCTGAGGACATCTGAGCTGGATCCTCATGGTGTTATGCTGATTGTTATTGACGGACAGCATAGGCTCAGAGCCCTTAAAAGGTTATGGGAAGAGCACAGGGATAAAGTTCGAGATCTAGTAGTTCCTGTATGCGTCATGTATGCACCTAATTCGCATAGTGAAAATGCAGACAAGCTAAATGTTCCATCTGTTCCTCGTGTGTTCAGGAATCTTTTTGTCGATGTGAACTCGACAATGACTGTTGTTGGAGGACATTTTAATATTCTTCTTTCGGATAAGAATATTGGAGATATGACATGCCGTATGTTCTGCGATGACGTACTTTCTAAATATGGAAAGGAAGGTTTGGCGTGCATTGAATGGAATACCAGAACACGTACCCATTCTTACAACGTAACAAAGGTTCACAGCCTTACCAGCATTGGAGTTCTGCAGCGAGGCCTTGAAGAGAACTTTAAGCCTGACATGGTGGTTTCCTATCTTCTAGAGATATCTGATGCCGCTGAAGACCTATTTCCTGCAGGGGCAGATAGAGAGGATTTTTATCCGAAGATTAAATGGGATAAGTACTCCTACGCTCAGTCAAATGCTCTTAAATATAGAATCAAAGAGCATTTGACGCCGCTTCTGGTGAGCTTGTATTTTGAGTCAGTACCTTACAAAAAACTATATGGTTACTTTACAGAGGAAGTTGCAAGGCTAAAGTCGGACCTTCCTAAAGGTGGACGTACTGCAATATCTGCTCAAGCAATTTTGCAATTGTTGTTAGAGTACAAGCCTTTTGATGAAAAGGATTCTGACTTCAAAAAGCGCTGGCTGGTATTTGAAGAATCCATTGAAGCTAAACGCTCAAGCAGCAGCTTTGGTATCGTAAGATATGCATTATTTCAAAGGGCGTTCTTCAATGTTGCTGGCATATTCGTACGTTTCGGAATTCAGTACGCTGTACCACCGGAGCGAGCTTTTAAAGCAGCGATAGTACTATTGAATGTTATTTTTGATAAAAATAGCGATGTGTTCAGTATTGATAAAACCTATTTGCAGTACACTGTATTTGAGCAGAGACGTATAAGAGCTCGTGATGAAACTAAGGCTGCGATTCGGGATTTAATGTTGGCTCATCTGCTCAGAGATGACATTAGGGCATCCGTAGTGGCAGCATTTTCCGATTCAGATGGGCCAGAACTGGACGTTCTATTAAATGATGAAGGTTTTGCATCTGCAGGCCAGTTTCTCGGGCGATATCGGGAAGAGCGAGCTAAATCATTCAAGAAGGGATACGAACTCGACTATTCTTTGACAAATGAAGAGCGTGAAGATCTTCGCCTGAAAGAACTGGAACAGCGGGCAATGGAACGAGACGTTAAGGAAAAACGGCGCGATGAAAGTAGCCTCGTACGCCGTTTCGACAATGAAGTAGATCGTTTCATTGACGAGTATTTCGTCGAAGCTAAAAGAGACTTACGTTCTTCTCTGGAGATAGAGGGAGATCTGCTTGAAAAAAATACTACTGACGAAACATCTGAAGTGGATGACATTTGATTGAAGCTATGGGATTTGGCTGAGTTCGACGACCTTGAGTATCTTAACATGTATGTTAAGGATGAGCTCGGGTCAACTAACTTTAGTGATTCTGTGCTTGTATGTCCCCGCGGTCACTCATTAGTGATCCCGGAGGTTGATGCTAAGCACTTTCTAACGCTTAAAATACCATTCGGGAGAAAAATACAACGTTTTTTTCTCGCAATGATTCATGCTTACAGCGAGACCGGATTTTTCTCCAATCCTACTTGTCACTCTGCAAGCGAGTCGCATCCTGGTAAAGAAGAAACATTAGACTGGGGCGTGTTGGCAGCACTTAATCAAATTTTCAGTTTTGTAGAGTCGAGCAGCACCAAAACAGTTGACTTCACAGATTTGCAAAAGCTTGTTAACGATCAAGTTTTTCTTGAGATGGGTGAGCTGGGCATTGCATTTAAGGCTGAAATGAAAAATATATTTTCTCCATATATTTTTTACCATGGCCGTGTAATGGGGGAGGGGCTACTATCTTCTGGCCAGCTAAGATCGTCGGGAGTTGCTGAGGCAGTTGGATTGCATTGGCGTTTTCTATTAGATGACGAGAACTGGAAATACCAATGTTGTTCGGCACCTTTGGTTAGACGTTTGGGAAGACTCGCGCTGCTTTTGTCAAAGTGTTATGTGCGGCCAACTTCCAGGCACTATGACTTTAAGAGTAAATTCTGGCCATATCTTTTTGTCGCCTGTGCGGGTTGGTTTTTTCGGATGGCAATAATTCATCGAGCGTCACTCAGTAAGTCGTCAAGTACCTTATGTTTGACACGATCTTTTGAGTTAGCATTGCAAGCACAATCTCTGTTCTGTGGTGCTTCGACGCTGGAAGCTAATGGAGAGGTATTTTTCAATGGCGGTCAGCTTGAGGGCTGCGGAACAATAGTATCTCTAGTAGGGAAGGGAAAGATCCAGTCCCAGTTGAAAACTACTGACGTTAAGGACTGGGTAATCAGAGCTCGAACCTTACTTTCAGTCAGAAATCACTCGCGCTTAGCTCATGGAGTAGATGATGTTGATCAAGAAGGCTTTGCAGAGATCATGAGATCGTTAAAGAAACTAATGCTGGACTTTTTAGCGCCGGATCTGTATCAAGAGTTTTCAGATACTTATTCGGAACTAGCTCTGCCAGCTTTTAAGACACAGTTCGATTCCGCAATTCAAAAATTATTAGGGGATTACGTACATTGTCCTTAACTAAATGTAGCACTGCGTTTTGGCTCCCATTGCGAAGTTCAATGGAGACTCCGCGTACGGATGCAAAGCTGGAAGCATCAGCCCCAGAGAAGGATGAAATCACTGGCTAGGCCGATGAGCGTTTCAACCAAGCGCCTCGTCGAAATATTGTTATGGTAGAAGTATGGTTTCATTGTAATTCAACTTCCTGAGTTCGCAGGGTGTTTTTATGGCAAAAAAAAGAATAACTGAATTGTCTCAGGATGAGATTAGTCAAACTCAACAAGCTAACAAGATTTTGACAGATTACACTGCTAGGTTTGCGATTCCGTTGTATCGCCTCGGCAGTAATGGCATACCTGATCTTTTGGGGAGTGGCTTCATTTTAAGAAAGTATGATAGGTCTTTTTTAATAACTGCTGGACATGTATACGACAATAACAGTAGGGAAAATGCTATTTTTTTCTATACTGGTGATTCCGAAGTAAGCTTTATCAAAGGTTTTTTCAAGGTTAGCGAGTGTGTAAATAGGGCTGATGATAAGCTGGACTTGGCTGTAGTTATGCTGGAATATGATGTCATCTTCAATAAGCATTGGGCCGTAGTTGATTCGGCAGATGTTGCATGCGATACATTCAAATTAGTTGATGGCAGGTTTATATTTTCAGGTTATCCATTAGGGCGGCACAAAATCAACAGAAAGGGAAAAGAAGTCGACTTTCACTGTTTTAGTTGGGTTGGGAATATAGTTCCAGATTTCAAATACACGAGCGTCGGTGCTACGAAAGAAAATAATTTGCTTATTAAGTTTAAGAATAAGCATGCCGCCACGGTGGAGGGAGTTAAAGGGTATCAATTTCCTAAACCCGACGGGATAAGTGGGGGGCCGGTTTGGGTGGCCTTAGGAAAGAGAAATGGGAGGAAACAACTGGTAATCGACGAAGTGAAGTTGGCTGGGGTTATAATAGAATATCATCCAAGTCATGACGTGATGCTGGCCACGAGCATAGACAGGGCGATGGAATATGTGGACGAGCTGTATGATCAGTATGGGTAAGCAGGCTAGTCTACGGATTTGTATCTTTTGTTTGGCTTCGAATGGCTCATAAGGCCTATTCACCGGCCTCGGGGGAGGGCAAAACTGGTACTGGCTTATAGCCGTCGATGCATCTACACCTCGATCCACTCCTGAGGCGACTTCTGCACGAGCGCACGATTTATGCCTCGTTGATGACCATTGGTCTTGTTGCCTATCTGATTGCTCGTCAGTGATTCATGGCGCGATGGCTTCCTAGGCGCTGGTGCAGTCAAACGTGTACCGAAGCCCTGTCGTTCTTGTCTGCGACAGTTTTAATTCTCTAGCGCATCAATCCGAACCTCTGTTTTGGTATGTTGCGACAGGTTTGCGTTTTCTCTCCGCAAAGCTGCAGGCCCCGAAAGACGGGCCCCTCTGGCGACAGCTTTAATTCTCTAAATCCAGGCGGTAACTTAGAGCAGACTCAGATTTATCCAAAATAAGTCCTAACGTCGTCACTCCTTCGTACGGAGTAGCTGCGTTGGGGCGTCAAGCCTCCACGGTAGGAGACCACCCCAGTATGCGCTTGGCTTTTTCGTTGCTGACGGTCGGGCTGTCCTGAGTGATATTGAAAATACCACTTTGCTCTGTTTGCAACGCCAGCAGTGCGGCGCGTGCAGCGGCTTCTACATGCACAGGGCTGGTGCCTGTCGGCTTGTCAGTGCCAGTGCCGGGTCCGTATAACTGGCCATAGCGCAAGACGGTTCCGTTCAATGCAGGCTCGCTGAGCACTTGCTGCTCCAAGGCCGCCACACCCCACACACTGATGCCACGGCTGCCGTGTGCCTCCACGTCCAGAGGACATGTTTCGGGATAAGGGGTGTCGCCTGGACGGTAGGCCCAGGCGATGCTTTGAGCTATCAGACGGGTAGCGCCAGCAGCTCGAGCGGCGGCTACCAGATTACGCGTTCCTTCTGTACGGATACGTGCGTTGTTCTCGACCGCTTTTGCCATCAATTCGGGACTTAGGCCACGAGGCAGATCTGTCAGTTGATGAATAACAGCCCATGGCTGGATGCGGACCAACTCTTCGTTTAAACGCTCGGCGTCATAGACATCAACCACCACTGCCGTAGCACCTGTGACCTCTATGTCCTTCACTTTTTCGGTGCGACGGGTAGCGCCATACACGCTGTAGTCCGCAGCCACCAAGAGCTTGAGCAGGGCTATGCCGATTACACCAGATGCGCCGGCTACAAAAACTTTACGCGACATTGCACTCATCTCCTTGAGGTTTCATTGCAGAAGCAAGGCAGTCACTCGCCTGATACTGTGTCGATACCCTCTAATAAAAGCCGTGGATTCTATCGGGTCGGTTATCGACTAGGCTTAGGAATAGGCTCGACCTGACAGCGCGCTTGAGGAGGCTAGATTATTTACTGTGATTAACTTTGAATCGAGTGACAATCAGGAGCATTTCATCATGGCAACTATCGCGAAACCCGATCTGTCACGGCTCACGTCCTGAGCAACTGGCACATTTTTCCGAATTCCATTAGCTCTCCCAAAAAAGACCCTACCCCCCACTCCCCGAAAGTCATCCTCAAGGCCAGGTTTCTTCACTACCTATTCCGGCACTTTCGAAAACTTGTAAAACAGATTCGGCTCGCTCACGACGTACAGGTTGCCTGCACGATCCATGGTCAGGCCTTCGGGTTGGGGGGCGCTGTGCTTGAGGTCGGAGAAGGTAGCCAGCAGTGATCGAATGCTGACGAATCGTCCCTTGCTGTCCAGTTCCGTGATCGAGTGCGACTGGTCGCTGAGCAGCAGTAAATGGCCGGTCCGCGGGTCGTAGTAGCCGTCTGAAAGGTCGCGTGCAGCGACACTTTTCGTGATCCAGTCCAGCCGGTCGGCAACTTTGATCTGCAAGCGGCCCTGATCGATGGAGTGCAGGACGCCGGAAACTTCGAACATCTGCCGTGGATCGCGTTCCTTGATCGCGAACAGGCGGTCGTTGGCGGGATCGTAGGTCACGCCTTCGAATCCCTTGTTATGAATACTGGGATTGATCAGTAGCGCAATGAACTGAGCTTCCTCGACGTGGATGGGGCGTGCCTGCGTCGGCAACGCGATGATGTCCAGTTGCTGGAGATCTTCATCGCACAGCACGATGCGTCCGTTACCCAGATAAGCCACACCTTCGGTGTCGTCGAAACCGATCAATGGGTAGCGGGCGATTATGTCGCCGTTCACGTTCAGCGCCAGCAGTTGCATGGGGCCTTTGTTGGTCACTGCCAGCAGTCGGTCATTGTCGTAGTCGTAGGTGATCCCGGAGATATTGGCGACGTCCGGGGCAAGTGGTTTGGCGTCGATAACCACATGGAAATCCGGCAGCCAGATATTCTTGTCGGCTGCCGTATTGCCCTTTAACCAGATGCGACCGTACTGATACAGCTGTTGGTGGACCTGAAAGTGTGTCGACACGGCATAGGCCAGGATCAGCAGCCCGAGAGCACCTGCACTCAGCACGAGTTGTGCGAGTGATACCTGCCTTCGTGCGACGTTCGACCACGTCAGGCGCTTTGCCTTTATCGTTTCCAGCTGCATGGCGTCAGGCACTCCCGCGTGTTGGGCGGCTGGGCGGTCGATTAATCAACATTTTGCTGCCACGCGAAGCGATAGGCCTGCATAGGACTTTCCGGTTTACACCGGCCGTTGTCTGCATCGGCATCGACGATGAACCAGTCAGCTCTGGAGGTCTGGCCCAGCGGCCGGGCTTTTTCCGGCAAGAAGCAATTGGCCAGTTGCTCGCCTGGCACCAGCGCAAAGGTGCCGGGGTGTTCTCTTAGCCAACGGGCAGCCTGTTCGGTTGCCGACGGCTTGGCAAAACCGAAATGCACAATGGGTTGGCGTGCATAGAGCCAGTGCCCCTCGCGCCAGTTGACCAGCACCAGATCGGCACCTTGAGTGACGTACGCGGCCTGCTCCATCAGTTCCTTGTGTGGGTTTTGGCCCTCTATGACGGGTTCGACGAACCCTCTGGCGAACCACAGACCAAGCCAGATAACCACCACCGCCGGGACAATTCGCCGAGCCCTGACGCGGTCGTGGAACCAGCGTTTCAACAACCAGGGCAGTAAGGGGGCAGCCACCAGTACCAGGCCGGGCAGCGCCGGAAAGATGTAGATCTTGCGTTTGCCACTGGAGAGGCTGAAGAACAGCAGCACCAGCAACACCCAGCCGAGCAGTACCAGAACCCGGCCATCGCGCTTGCTCAACTGTCGGCGCCAGGCCGGGATCAGCCAGGGCAGCACCAACACCAGCGGCAGCCAATACTGCGGGATGACTTTGACGAAGAAATACCAGAAGGGCTCGCGATGATCCCAGGCGCTGGCGTATCGATTGGCTGTCTGGTTCAAGAGTATTTCCTGCACGTAGGCGAACCCTTCCGGGCCGCCGTCACGCACGACCGAGATAATCATCGGCACCAGCCACAGGCAGCAGGCCAGCAATAACGCCAGCAGCCCCAGCGCCCAGCGCGCGGCCTGTCCTGGCATCGCCACCACACCGTGCCAACCTTTACGCGCGGCATAGGCGTAAGGGATTAACATCAACGCGGGAACAAAACCGACGCCCTTGGTGATAATGCCCAGGCCCATCGCCGCACAGCTGAAATAGAACCAGCCCCAGGCCGGTCCGAGCAACACGTGGCGAACCAGGCCGTAGAAGCCCAGCGCAATCCACAGGCACAGAAAACTGTCGATCTGTCCGGTACGCAGGATGCTGTAGGTTTGATAGGTCGCCAGGAATAACAAGGCGGCGTACCGACCGATGCGCCGGTTCCACAGGCGGCTGCCCAGATCGTAGAGGACTGCGGTGGTCGCGCCTGCAGAGAGCAGCCCAGGCAGGTACAGCGCGATGTTCGGGCTGCCCGTCAGCCAAATGAAGAATGCCGTCGCCCACATGAACAGCGGCGGTTTGTCGGCATAGATCTCCGCGGCCCGGTGCGGGACGAACCATGAGCCGTTCTGCAGCATTTCCAGGGCAACGCCGAGAAAACGCTCTTCATCCACGTTCTGCGGCAGACGCACGCCCAGGCCGCCCCCGACCAGTAAAACGGCCAGCGCGACCAGTAGCCATCCCTCGAGGCGAGGCGAAAGGTGAGTTCGCACCATCATTGCTCCTCGGATGTCTTGGCCTGTCGGCTGATCAGCTGCAGGTTGCGCATGTACACCAGCAGACCAAAGGCCTGGCCGGCGATGAAGACCGGGTCCTGTCGGTAAATGGCATAGGCCAGCAGGATCGTGCTGCCCAGCATGCTCAGGTACCAGAAGCCCACCGGGATGATGCTGCGCTTCTTGAATTCGCTGTACAGCCATTGCAGGACAAAGCGGCCGGTAAATACGGCCTGCCCGACAAAGCCGAGGATCAGCCAGAAGGTCTCGTTGTCCGGCTTCATGGCCGCAGTTCCTGTGCCTGAACATCCAGCCGAGTCCGGCGGATCAGCCACCAGACGCCGACCAGATCAAGAATGCCCACCAGCGCGCGGTCCAGGTTGCCGTACTTGGACACGCCGGCCTGGCGATGGCGGTGGTTGACGGGGTGCGTGACCATACGGCCGTTATGTCGCTGAATCAGTGCTGGAATGAACCGGTGCATATGGTCGAAGTACGGCAGGCGCAGAAACGCGGCCCGCTCGATCAGTTTCAGGCCGCACCCGGTGTCTGGAGTCGAGTCTTTGAGAAGCCGGCTGCGCAGGCCGTTTGCGAAGCGCGAGGCCCAGCGTTTGCTGGCGGTATCGCGCCGATTCACTCGGTGGCCGGCCACCAGCTGTATCGCCCCGGAGCCATTTGCGTGAGCGCGTACCAGCGCCAACATCCCGGGAATATCCGCCGGGTCGTTCTGACCGTCACCGTCCAGGGTCGCCAGCCAGGTGCCGTTGGCCGCCAGTGCCGCGTGATAGACCGAGGTGCTCTGCCCAAGTGATCGCTCGTGGCGCAGGATCCGCAACACGGTCAGCCCGCTGTTCTTGAGGTGCGTCAGCACTTTCAAGGTGTCGTCTGTGCTGCCGTCGTCAACGACCAGTATCTCGTAGAGTTCCCCGTCCAGCGCTGTGCAAATCTCTTTGATCAGGCTGGGCAGGTTATCGGCTTCGTTTTTGGCCGGGATCACGACGGATAGAAAAGTGGGCGTGGTCATGGAAGTCCTTGTTATTGAAGTGGCACACGGAGCCGGGCCTGGTAGTGCTCCCGATACCAGTCGACGAAGGCCCTGACGCCGGTGTCGACCGAGACCTGTGGTTGAAAGTCGATCCATTGGCTCAGCGCACTGACGTCAGCCCAGGTTTGCAGCACGTCGCCCGCTTGCAAGGGCAGGTAGCGTCGTTCGGCACGCAGGCCTAGCGCGGCCTCCAGGCAGTCGACGAACTCCAGCAGCTTGACGGGCTGGCCCCGGCCGATATTGAAGAGTTGATGGGGCGGCTCGCTGCCAACCGTGTCGGGCGGCAGCAGGCGCAGGCGCAGGATGCTTTCGACAATGTCGTCGATGTAGGTGAAGTCGCGCGCCATTTCGCCGTGGTTGTAGATATCCACAGGCTGCCCGGCCAGCATGGCTTTTGTGAACTTGAACAGCGCCATGTCCGGCCGGCCCCAGGGTCCGTAGACGGTGAAAAAGCGCAGCCCTGTGGCGCGCAGGCCGTACAAGTGGCAATAGCTGTAGGCAGTGAGTTCGTTGGCGCGCTTGGTGGCGGCGTACAGGGACAGCGGCCGGTCGACGGCATCCTCAATCTGAAACGGCATGCGCGTATTGGCGCCGTAGACTGAGCTGCTCGACGCGTAGATCAGGTGCGCCGGTCGATGCTGCCGACAGGCCTCGAGCACGTTGATAAAGCCGACCAGATTGGATTGGGCGTAAACATTTGGCTGTTCAAGCGAGTAACGCACACCGGCCTGCGCCGCCAGATGAATGACCTGTTCGAAGCCATTTTGCGCGAAGAGCGCGGACAGACCTTCGGCATCGGTGATGTCCAGCCTGTGGAACGTGAACCCTGGCAGGCGCTGGAGGATGGCCAGGCGCGATTGCTTGAGCTCGACGCTGTAGTAATCGTTGAGGTTGTCGATGCCGACGACCTCTACGCCGAGCTCGCACAGACGCTTGGCGACATGAAACCCGATGAATCCGGCAGCACCTGTCACCAGTACCGTCATGGTTGAGCCGCCCGGCCACGACCAATGCCGTAGTAGGTAAAGCCCGCCTCATGCAGTTGCGACGGATCGAACAGGTTGCGGCCATCGAACACCACGCGATCACCGAGCTTTTCGCCGAGCCGGTCCAGATCCAGCACCCGGTAGTCCTGCCATTCGGTCACCACCACCAAAGCGTCTGCGCCTTCCAGGGCATCTTGCTTGCAGTGCACCAGTTGCAGGTCGTTTCGCTCGCCGTAATGATGCCTGACCGCTTCTATCGCCTGAGGGTCGTGTGCTTGAACCCTGGCACCGGCTGCCCAGAGTGCTTTGAGCAGGGTATGGCTGGAGGCCTCGCGAATGTCATCGGTATTGGGCTTGAAGGCCAGTCCCCAGACGGCGAAGACCTTGCCCCTGAGATCACCGTGATAATGCGTATGGATATTTTCAAACAAGCGGTGCTTCTGGCGGCGATTGACCTGTTCCACGGCGTTGAGCAACGCTGTTTCCACGCCGTGCTCGCTGGCTGTGCCGATCAGCGCTTGCAAGTCCTTGGGAAAGCATGAGCCACCGAAGCCGCAGCCCGGGTAAATGAAGTCATAGCCAATGCGCGGGTCGGAGCCGATGCCTAGCCGCACCTGTTCTATGTCGGCACCTACTTGTTCAGCGAGGTTGGCGATCTCGTTGATGAACGAAATCTTGGTCGCCAGCAGGCAGTTGGCAGCGTATTTGGACAGCTCTGCGCTGCGCGCATCCATGACCACAAACTTCTCGCGGTTGCGACTGAAGGGCTGATACAACTCGCGCATCTGCTCCAGTGCCCGCGGGCTGGCGCCGCCGACGATAATGCGATCCGGACGCAGGCAATCACTGACCGCGCAGCCTTCCTTGAAAAACTCGGGGTTGCTGATCACTTCAAAGCCGTCATCACGTCGCGGACTGGCAGCGATCTCAGCGAGCAGGCGGTCAACGGTGCCCACTGGCGAGGTCGACTTGTTGACAATGATCCGGGCGCTTTCGGCGTGTCTGATTACCGAACCCAGTACGGCAAACACTTGGCTCAGGTCCGCCTTGCCATCGGCTTGCGCTGGCGTACCGACTGCGATGAATACCAACTCTGCAAAGCGACTGGCGTGTACTTCATCGGTTGTGAAACTGAGTCTCTTGCAGTCCAGGCCGTTGCGCAGAAGTTCGCCAAGACCGGGCTCGAATATCGGACATATACCATCGCGCAGCGCGTCGATGCGTTTGCTGTCGACATCCATGCAACAAACGGTATGACCTACCTCAGCCAGACAGGCGGCAAGGGTAAGCCCCACATAACCGGTTCCGAACACTGTCACTTTCAAGTGTCGCTCCTTCCGCCTCATGACATGAATGGATGAGCCAGTTTGTCTTCAGGTGCCTCGGCAGCCTGAAATAACCAGCGCAAAATAAATGTCATAAAGGTGTTAAGAAACGATGACACGAGTTTGTCATGTAGCAGGAAGGGCGGCGGGCAGTCCTGTTTGCCCGCCGCAAGCAGGACTGCCAATCACTGACCGCGCTTCATCATGAAAATGAAAAAAATCCCTCCCAACAAGGCGGTGGTTATGCCTATCGGCAGGTCTTCGGGGGCGATCAGCGTGCGGGAGATGACGTCCACCCAGACCATCAACAATGCGCCCAGAAGGGTGGCGACAGGCAACAATCGTCGATGCTCCGAGCCCACCAGACGTCTGGCCATGTGCGGCACCATCAGGCCGACAAAACCGATGGAGCCGCACAGGGCAACCAGTACGCCGGTCATCAGTGAGGCAATCAGAAAAACCAGCAGGCGCACGTTGCGCACTTGCAGGCCAAGGCTCACGGCGGTCTGGTCGCCGCCCATCAGCGCGTTCAGTGAGCGACCCAGCCCTTGCAGCAGGACCCAACCGCACAGCACCGTGATAAACGGCACCGCAAGCAACTCCCAGCGAGCCAGACCCAGCCCGCCGAGCATCCAGAACAGCACGGAGGAACTGGCGCGGTGGTCGCCCAGAAACAATGACAAGTTGGCGATTGCCATCATCACGAAGGACACGGCCACGCCGCCGAGCAGCAGGCGCTGGCTGTCCAGCCTGCCTTGGTGAATGGCAAGCCACAGCACCAGGCACAGGCTGACCAGCGAGCCGACAAAGGCGGCCAGTGGCAATGTCAGCGTGCCAAACACTTCGCCCGCGTGCATGACCACGATCACTGCGCCAAGCGTGGCGCCCGAGGTCGCTCCCAGCAAATGCGGATCGGCCAGCGGATTGCGGGTCGCGGCTTGCAGAACGCAGCCAATCAGCGCCAGTCCTGCGCCTGCCAGCGCGCCCAGCAATACGCGGGGCGTACGTATCAGCCAGACGATGGTTTCCTGACCCGTGGTCCAGAGCGGTGGATGTTCGGCAGAACCTGAGACTTTGAACATCAGGATAGCCATCACCCGGCTCAAGGGCACAGGGGCCGCGCCGAAGGTGATGCACACCAGGCACGAGGCCAACAGCAAAAGCGTCAGAGCGATCAACAGGCCCAGATAACGACGCGGCCGTTCAGTCAGCCACTGCGCCAGCGTCATCGCTTCACGTCATGAAATGCCGCTGCAAGCGTCTCGATGGCCGTGACATTGTCGATGCCGGGCGTCACCGCCACATAGGGCAGCACGACATAACGTCGGTTGCGGATCGCGTCCACGGATTGCAGTGCCGGATTGCTTTCAAGGAAATGCTGTTTCTGCGCAGCGCTGACTTCGCCATAGTCAACGATCACGATCACCTCGGGATTGCTTTGCACGACCGACTCCCAGTTGACGTGGGTCCAGCTGGCTGCGACGTCGCCCATGACATTGCGGCCGCCTGCAGCGCTGATCAACGCCTGAGGAATCGCCAGGCGCCCGGCGGTCATCGGCCGGTCTTCGCCGCTGTCATACAGAAATACCCTGGGCGGCGATTTGCCTGCCACGCTTTTCTCGACGTCGGTCACGCTGCGGCGCATCTGCGCGACCAGTGTTTCGGCCCGGGTCTGCACGTCGAATATCCGGCCCAGATTGAGCAGGTCGTTGTAGACATCCTCCAGCGTCGCTTCGGTGCGGGGCATTATCTGGGCGCAGGATTCGGTCAGTTCATAGGCCTTGATGCCCAGCGGGGCGAGACTTTGCGGCGTGACATCGCCACCCACGCGCATGCCATAGTTCCAGCCGGCAAAATAGAAGTCGGCGTTGGCATTGAGCAGCGTTTCCAGAGACGGATATTTACTGGACAGCTCGGGCAGTTTGCCCAGGTCGCGTAAGAGCGCCTGATCGGGCTTGTTCCAGCCGGTGATGCCGCTGTAGCCGACCATGTGCGATTGCAAACCCAGGGCAACCATCATTTTGGTGAGGTTCACATCGTTGCTGACGGCACGCTGCGGCGCAGCCGTGAACGTCACTGAGCGGTCGCAGCTTTGCACGGTGACGGGGTAGGCGGCATGCACCATCGGGCTGCATAGCAGCGTTGCCAATGCCAGGCGGGCGGACAGGCAGTTCATGTCAGGGTATCCAGGTGATGCGTGGGTAGTCACGCAGAGGGTGGCTGTCGACTAGCGCCTTGGCGCCGAACACACTGAGCAGCATTTCCGGGGTCAGCACCTCCCGCGGCGTGCCTTGCGCAATGAGCCGGCCGTGATGAATGACACACAGGCGATCACAGAATGCCGCCGCCAGGTTCAGGTCATGGATACTGGCCAGCGTGGCCATGCCGAGCTGTTTGACCAGCCCGAGCAATTCCAGTTGATGGCGCGGGTCGAGGTGGTTGGTGGGCTCGTCCAGCACCATCAATCGGGGTTCTTGCACCAGCGCCCTTGCCAGCAGACAACGCTGCTTTTCGCCACCGGAGAGCGTGTCGAACCGATGCTGCTCATAGCCCGCCAGCCCGACGGCGTTCAGCGCGTTTTGCACAATCGCGCGGTCGTGGTCACTGTCTGCGGCAAAGAATCCCTGATGGGGAGCGCGACCCATGTTTGCCACATCCAGCAGCGTCAGGCCGAATGAATCGGGAAACTCTTGGGCAACCACCGCCACATGCCGGGCGCACCAGCGCGGGCTGCAGGACCAGATATCGCGAGCATTGATTGCGACCTTGCCGCTGTGCGGGCGGCTGTAGCGGAATGCGCAACGCAGCAGGCTGGTTTTGCCGCTGCCGTTGGGCCCGATCAGGCCGACGAACTCGCCCGCAGCGATCTGCAGGTCGATATCCTTCAAGGCAAAGTGTTCGTGCGTGCAGACTGACGTCTGTTCCGGTGCCCACGCAAGGCGTTCCAGCGCCAGCATCAAACACGCGGGCCTATAATGACGTGCAGGGAGGGCGGCTCACCCGGTATCCATTGCCGAATGTGCTGACCGGCCTGCATGGCGTGTTTGGTAGTTACGGGGAGGGATTGGAAAACAGGGTTGATCATGGCGTGGGAAGATCGCTGGAGGAGGCTGAGTTAAAAATGCTCAATTGTTATAACATAACATTTGAGGCGCAGCACACCCGCGTATCAACATTCGATTGCCCCGCTTTATCGACCCACCTTTGCAGCGCAACGTGTGACCTTGACGATTCAATAAATCGCCCAGCAGCCGGGCGTGAGGAGTTCGACGAGATTTTCGTCAGGGTCGCGGAAATAGATGCTCGATCCGCCCTTGGGCCATTCTGTGCGGCCCTCTATGGCGACGCTGGCTCTGGCAAGGCGATCAGCCCAGAGTTGCATCTCGTCGGCATTGATGGCGAAGCACACGTGAATCCGGCCTTGGGCATCGTGGGGCGGTATCTCTCCGCCGCTCAGGTACTGCGTCTGCAGTGAAGCGCCGCGCTTGAACAGCAGCAGGGTGCTCACACCTCCGACGTTGAACGCCACCAATGTCGCGCTTTCGAACATCACTTCCAGTTCAAGGGTGTCGGAATAGAATTCCCTGGCGTTCGCCAGATCTTCTACGTAGAGGGCTGTTTCGATAATCCTGTTCAGGCGTGGCATGTGTCGTCATCCTTTTCGGTGTGTGACGAGCCTGCATCGATCAACAGTGAGGTGTTGATCGACGGCTCGTGACAAGTTTCACCGGGATGCCGAGAGGCTGACCAATGCTCGGTTCTTATGCGCGCTATAAGCATGAACTATCGAAGCTATTTCGGTGGGTCATGCAGAGCGTCGGGTGACCACCAGCTCCACCGCTGCAATACGGTCCACGTCCTCATAGCCCTCTTCAAGCAGCTCTTCGCCGAAGACATCCGGGTCCAGTTCACGGTAGGTCCATGCCAGTGCCGCATGGTCGATATCGGCCTGCACCGCCTCGAAGAACGGATCGTGCTCGCCCACCATGGCCACGCCGGTGTAAAGCACCAGCGAACCGCCCGGAGTGAGGCGGTCCAGTGATTCGCGCAGGATGCGCACGGACAGGTCTGCGCCCAATGCATCACCACCGTGGCGGTAGGCCCGCTGCCTGGTGTCTTTCATGTAGGGCGGGTTGGCGACGATGAGGTCGAAGTTTCCGCTCAGACCCGAGAGAATATCGCTGTGGCAGCACTCCATATTCTTCAGCCCGGCAACCGCGGCATTGGTCTGCGCGAAATGCAGTGCCTTGGGGTTGATGTCGACGGCATGCACCTGAGCCTGCGGACGGGCGACCGCAATCAACATGGCGCCGGCACCCGTACCGCAGCCGATGTCGACGGCGCGGTTGATCGGGTGCGACGTGCCTTGCAGGTGACGATTGATGGACTGCGCGAAGCGATAGGTATCCGGACCGAAAAATACCGAGTCTTCATCTGCGGTAGGAAACGCCGAATGCACCAGCAGCAGATCATCCAGGCTGGAAAATCTCACCCGGCTTTTCAAGCCGTCTTCCTTGCGCTCCAGAATACCGGCAGCCAGCAGGCCTTGAGCCTCTTCGACCGGCAGCATGGATTCCGGTATCAGCCGGCTCCAGCCGAACACATCGCGTAGCGACGCGGCAAGACGATTTCCCGAGCGTTGATTGACGTATTGATGGGTCAAAGGGGTGGGCGTGATAAAACGATAGCCACTGGTTTCAAGGCGCTGCGCCAGGGCAATGAGCGCGGCGCTGTCGGGGAGGGCATGACTCATGCGTGCGCTCCCGTCATTCGCTCGGCCATGCTGCTCACAAACAGACGCGTCGCGTGTAGACCGGCAGCCGTTGCGTGTCTTGCTGGCGACATGCTTTCGATCAACGTAGTCATCTTCTCGGAGGCGGCCGCAGACTCCAGCCTCATGTGCAGTTCGCGCACGTCCGGATCAGCATCTGCTGAAGCAGGCACCGCAAGCGCGGGGGAGGGCTGAGCACCGTCTTGCAGGTTGCGGAAACGCGAGCGAAAGGCTTCCGGAAGCCGTTTGCCGACCGTGGGTTGAGCACTGCCATCGGACAGTGAGTCGCCGGCGATCCAGTCGTGCACGAGTTGCTTTTCATAACCGTTGAAGACGCCGAACATTGGCGCACCGGCGCCTTCGAACAGCTTCCAGAAACGGCTGTGCAGAGGGTCTTCATGACGTTTGATCCAGCCTCTGTTCTGCAGCACAGCAAGAAATTCCGGGATCTGGTCGGGCTCGGCGAGCCACTCGTTGACGGTCTTGCCGTCGAGACGGCAGTAATCGGAATGCATGTGCTGCCCGAACGTGCGCTTGCGCTCGAGCATGGCGATCACTTCCTGCTCCAGGTCGAACGACTGGATCACTTGAGTTGAACCCATGCCCAGCTCATTGAGGCGATAACCACTGGCGACACGACGATAAAACTCGTCGCGCTCCTGGCCAACAGGCATCAGTTCAAGGACGCTCTGCGCAGCCTTGCGCGCATGGCCGGTGCTGGCATTATCGATCGTCACATGCAGGGTGAAGTAGTAAGGGTCAATGCCCAGTTCATTCAGCTCGAATGATGTGATGAGCAAGTGCAGCGGCAACTGTTCATAGCCCAGGTTGTAACCAATGACTTCGGGAAGGTATTGCTCGCTCAATTGCCCCAGTGACAGCTGAATCGCACCTTGCAGGTAGGCATCGTCTGCCAGTGGCGCGCTGGTATCGCAGTCCAGATCCGCCAGCAGTTTCCGGTACAGCGAGACATGATTCTGTGCTTGTTCGCCGTCACCAAGCTCTTCAAGGTAGGTCCGAATCAGGCCGTGAAAGCGGTAGTCTGCCCAGCGCGGCAGCAATCCGTATAGCCAGGCGCCGTCGACCATTTTGGTCGGTGCGACCTGCTGAATGAAATACATCGCGTGCGCTTTGTTCTTGAAAAACCGTCTCGGTTTTCCAGCGCGGCGTTGCTCAAGATAGAGTGCATATTGATCAGCCACGACCCCTACGTTCTGCTCCATCCACTGTTCAAGCGCTTCGGGCTGGGCCGGAAGGTCGCAGTGTTCCCGCTCGGCCAGGGCGAGGCAGTGATTCAGAAACAGGACCGCATCGTGTTGATGTTCGGGAGCACGTTCATTCATCCATGATTGATAGACGGTTTTTGAACGGGCTTCTTCAACGACGGTTTTGACGACGGCGTTGCCGGTCATCACTTGAAGAGACGTCATGAAAATCGTACCTCGGCAGTTGAACATCACGTTGACGCGGTCATTCGGGACTATCTGTTTTTTTGTGCAACGTAGATAAGTGAGTGCCTCGATACAGGGAAATTCAGCGTAATTTCCCCGGCACCGATAGGTGGTGATCGCGCTTATTCCAAGGGGCGATGGTCGCGCGGAAAAAAATGCATTGCCGGTCCGGGTTTACATCCGCAACAGGTGACCGTGGTATCGGCGTATGCCGTGTCCGATCAAAAAGGCTGAACGCAGGTATTTGAAGCAGGTCGTAACGTTCATGTCATCGATAACGATGATGTATTCAGCCCATAAAAGGATGACCGAAAATGAACAATTATTTTCGCATGAGCGCCATTGCCCTGGCACTTTCGCTAGGTTCGCAAATGGCTGTTGCTGCTCAGGACGCTGATGATTTTGTGGAAGATGCCTCTGCTAAAGGCATCGCCGAAGTTCAGGTTGGCAAGCTCGCACAGGATGAGAAAGGCGTCTCTGGAGATGTGAAGGAATTTGCAAAGCAGATGGTCACGGACCACACCGCCGCCAATGAGAAGCTGGCTGCGATCGCAAAAAGCAAGAACATTGAAGTGTCCGAAGACCCTATGCTGATGGACAAGGCCAAGGCGGTGATTCTGGAGATGCGCGAGAAGTCGTTCGATCAGGCATATGCCAACAATCAGGTCTCCGCACATGAGCAGGCGATCAAGCTGTACAAGGAAGAGGCCGAGAATGGCAAGGATCCAGAGCTGAAGGCCTTTGCAAAGGCGACGTTGCCTACGCTGGAGAAGCATTTGGAGCATGCGAAAAAACTCGCTGCTGCGCATGGCGGTGATGCTGCCAAAAAGTAAATCCACTGCACCGCATGACGGGATCTACACCCTGTAGACCGTCATGTGGGTACCGCTGGAAATCATCATTACTTTTTCGAAGTGGCCGCCTGGGTTCCGCCCTGTTCAGCGATCGCCGTCAGCTTTTCGTCCGCGCCTTTTTCTTCTGCCAATGTGGCACTCAGCAGAGCGGCGGCTTCTTTCATATTCAGATGTTTGGCCATGGCGATGAGTGTGCCGTAACTGGCGATCTCATAATGCTCGACCTTCTGGCATGCCCCGATCAGGGCCGCATCGAGTACTGCGCCTTTCTCGATCTCTTCCAGCAATTCCTTGCTTTCTTCGATCAGACCTTCCATGGCTGCGCATTTCATGCGTTTCAGCTTCAGACCAGCACCTTCCACCAATTCATCGATACGATCGATCTGACCTTGGGTTTCTTCAAGATGCGCCTTGAAGGCTTCTGCCAGAAGCGGATTGGTCGAAGCGCGTGCGAGACGCGGGAGTGCTTTGGTAATTTGCTTTTCAGCGCTGTAAACGTCTGAAAGTTCGTGAATGAACAAATCTTCTATGGTCGTGCGAGTCATGTTCTTACCCTTTTCAGCGAAGAGAGACTTGTCCACACGCGGGCTGATTGTCTGCCGACCTGTGGACAAGTTTGATGGAGCGCGTAGCGTTGATGATCGGTGTGATCAGCGCCGTGGCAGGCTGTTTTCAAGCAGGGTTCCAACGCCGAAACCCTTGGTTGCCATCACCACCTGAAAGCCTCTGCGCGCAAGCAGCGCCTGCGCCTCGAAGGCACGAAGCCCTTTTACAAATACCCTGTCGGTCAACGCGCTATCCAACTCGTCGCGAGGCGTGGGAGGTTGACGGGAGCTGAGCTTTTTCATGATTCATTCTCCTGAACAAAACAAGGGTTGCCGTTTCAGGCATCTTTGCCCTGGACAAAGCCAGAACCCAGATCCGCACCGGTAATCGGATTGGCGGCCGGATCGGACTGGGTCCGCTCCTTCAACATTTCCAGCACCTCTGTATCCTTTTCATCCAGCGTGACCGAGGCCGTGCCTTCGCCGCCATCGACGGCCGCTTGTGGCGACTCCACATATTCCCAGTCACCACCCTGATTCCACGCACCGCGTACATTGGGTTCGCCGGACATGTTGAAGTACTTGTTGGTGAATTCCGGCATGCCCGGCAGTTTGCCCTGTGGGAAGTTGGGCTGGATGGCGTGGAGGGCTTTTTCAAAAGACAACTGGTGCGCGATTTCCCGAGTCATGAGAAACCCCAGCGCTTCTTTAACGCCCGGATCATCGGTCACGTTCATCAAGCGCTCGTAAACAATCTTGGCTCTGGATTCTGCGGCGATATTGGAACGGAAGTCTGCTGTCGGTTCGCCGATAGTATCAATATAAGCCGCTGTAAAAGGCACGCCGGCAGAGTTGGTCAACGGCGCACCGGACCCGTACAGCAGGCTGGTGATATGTGAGTCATTGCCGTTACCGTTGATAGAGCGATACAACTCGCCTTCTTCTTCAATACCTTCAGCCAATTGACCTTTGGCACCCTTATTGAGCATGACAATAATGGAGCCCACAATTTCAAGGTGGCTTAGTTCTTCAGTGGCAATATCCATCAGCAGGTCTTTACGGCCTGGATCATCTTCACTCAGCCCTTGAGTGAAATACCGTCCGGCCGCGGCCAGTTCACCCTGAGCCCCGCCGAACTGCTCAAGCAGAAGGTTGGCCAGTCCAGGATTGGGTCTTGCTACACGGACGGTGTATTGAAGTCGCTTGTTATACATGAACATGTCGTATCCTCAGGCTTTGATCTCTCGGGAAGCGTCAACCCATGTGCATGGGCTTGATTCAACGCAGTCACAGGTTATGAGAGACTCAGGAGCGCGATCGTTACTGCTAACTTTTTTAAAGAGGACCGGCGGTGTTAAAACCACCGTTCAATAGGATTTGATTATTCCCCTTGCGTGGCTGAATGTTCGTTCATAGTGGCGAAGAAGCCTGTTTGGATGGGGCTGGAGGCCGTTGCTGTTTTACGCAGGAAAAAAGCGTAAAAAGTGCAGTTATAAACAAACTCTATCGCTAACTAAACCGTTCGGTTCAGGTATAAACATACATCATAGGATGGCAGCATGACATCATTTAGATTATGGCATTAATATTTTGAATTTTTTGAAACTGCCGCGATCTGTTTTGCAAGTCGACAAAGCAGGAGCAACACAATGGCTGATGAAAAACACTACCGTATCGATTACCTGCTGCATGGCAGTTACAAGACGTTCTACATACGAGCAGGTGCCATGGATAACAAAGAGGCCTGGCACTGGGCTTCAGTGGATGCCGGGTTCGGTGCGATCCCCAAGTACCGTTCCGACCCGGTACCCAAGCTGAGCAAGCCTCAGGCTGAAAAGCTCGGTCTGTCGAACGTGGAGTGGGCGAGGGCTTGAAAGCCCTCGAATCACCTCGATACGACGCCTGCCGTCGTGCGTCACGATGCCGCACGACGGTATTACCTTTGAAAAGTCTACGGTCGCCAGATCCGTCAGATGAGCCTTTGTTTCCCGCCTGAATACCCTCATTCGGATATGCCTGCCGCAAGCCTCGTACCCGCAAGTCTCTCCCTTTCTTCATTTGCCCGATGCCCATGACCTCATGTTAAACGTGCTCTGGCCGATAGCCGGACTATCAGGCTATGGCACCCATTGAACTTCCTGAAAAGCCATTGCTCTGAAGTGATGGCAATATGCCTCCATCTGAACGGATGACCTCGTTCAGCGCGGCATAGCTGCCCGTATTACCCGTGATGCAAAGAAAGGAGCTTTTCCGCCCGGATCGGACACCCTAATTAAAAAGAGAATGCTATGAACATCCTTTCGCCTGGTATCTACCTCACCAACCGCCTGCGTTTCCCTGCCAAGTTTGTCGTTTTAGCCATCATTATCGTCATCCCGTTGATCGTTCTCGGTCTTCGGGTTTTCAACAGTCTGAATGCAAGCATCGACACGGTCGCGCAAGAGCGCGTTGGCCGTGAGTACCTGCAAATGACCACGCCCGTTCTGCGACTTTCCATGCTGCAGCGCGCGGCCAGCAACCGTCTGCTGGCCGGCGATGCCTCCGCCGCTCAGGATGTGATCAGCAACCGCGCTCAGCTTGAAACCGCGCTTGCCAACCTTGCCGATATTGATGCACGACAGGGGCAGCAACTGGAAACCGAGAACCGCGTACAGCGCCTGCGTGAAAGCGCCCGTTCCCTGATGGACAGTATCAAGCCAGGCCTCTCTCAGGATGACGTGTTCGCCCAGTGGAATGAGCAACTGGCCCAGACACTCAACTTTATCTACTACGTCTCGGCTACCTCGGGCATGGTGTTGGACGAAGATTACGCCTCGCTGTTTCTGATTGATCTGAGCACCATTCGTATGCCCCGGGAAATCAACGTTGCCGGTCAGATCCGCGGCATCACGGCAGGTTTGATGACCGGCCAGGGGCTGAGTGTATCGATGCGCGGCTCGCTCGAGAGCCTGCTGAAGATCGAACTGCAATTTCGGGCCGAGCTGGAGCAAAGTATTCGACTGCTCAAGCGCCGTTCGCCAGAGCTCGCAACGCGCATCAGTGACCCGATCACTGCCGCTACTGCAGCGATGGACAGCTTTCGCAGCGACCTGCACGCGTACATAAAGGGCACAGAGTTTTCGGTGCAGCAGGGGCAGTCGCTGAGCGCGCGCGGCAACGGGGTTGTCTCGGGACTCTACAAGGCTCAGGACGAAATTCAGACTGCGCTTCAGGATGAATTGAATGCGCGCTACGACGCCTTGGTGCTGCAGCGCGAAATAGTCATTGCCATGTGTGTGATCATGGGTTTGTTGCTGCTCTACGCGTTCTGCAGCATTTACCGTGCCTTGCGCCTGACCATCGACAGCCTGCTGGGCGTCACCCGCCGTCTGGGCGAGGGCGATCTGAGTGCACGCGTAACGGTCGTCAGCAAGGACGAAGTGGCTGATATCGCCAATGGTCTGAACCTGATGGCCGAGGCCTTCGCCAGTTCTATCTCGCACATGGACCGCACCTCTTACGAACTGTCTGATGTAGCGTCCCGTCTGGGCTCATCCATCGGCCTGGCCAAGCAGTCGATGAACGCGCAGCAGGCTGAAACGGAGCAAGTGGCGACCGCGATCAACGAGATGACCGCCAGCGTCGCCGACGTGGCGCAGAACACCGAAGGTGCCGCACTGGCCGCCGATGAAGCGAACACCGCGTCACGTAACGGTCTGCGCATCATGCACCAGGCACACTCGACCATTCAGGCTCTGGCCGAAGAAGTGGAAGTCAGTGCTCAGAAGGTTCAGGCGCTGGCCCTGCACAGTCAGTCGATTGGTGGCGTTATCCAGGTCATCAGCACCATTGCCGATCAGACCAACCTGTTGGCCCTGAATGCCGCCATCGAAGCAGCGCGGGCGGGCGAGCAGGGTCGCGGGTTTGCCGTGGTGGCTGATGAAGTCCGCACGCTGGCTTCGCGCACTCAGGCGTCGACCGAAGAAATTCGCGGCATCATCCAGCAACTGCAAGGTGCGACCGATGCTGCCGTGCAACAGATGCAGGCCGGCCAGCAGAAGGCTCATGCGTGCATCAGTGCCGCCAGTGATGCTTCGGGCAGCCTGTCGAGCATCAGTCAGGGCGTGGAGCGCATCGTCGAGATGAACACGCAGATCGCCAGTGCTGCGGTGCAGCAGCATGCGGTCTCCGAAGACATCAACCGCAATGTCATGGAGATTCGTAACAGCTCCGGGACATTGATGTTGGGGATCGACAATAACGCGGCTACCGCCGATGAACTGGCACGCGTCGCCAGCGATATGCGCAATGTTGTGGCACGTTTCAAACTGATTGCCTGATTGAATCGGGGGCTGTTCAGCCCCCGATTTCCCTCCCGAATCGGCGCTTTCGCGCGGATTGCTTTTTTCCGATCAAGTTTTGCTCTTCTGCGGCCGATAGCTCTGGCGCGCGGGTTTGCTGTCTATAAAAACAAATCTCAGCTCTTTCGTTGCGCACAAAAAAGCATTTTCAGGAGATTTTATGAACAGCAGATTTGCGAATATCAGCGTCAACATGAAGTTGGCATTGGGCTTTGGGACCGTTCTTTTCTTCACGGCAGTGCTCGCCCTCGTTGGCTGGACCAGCCTCGACAAGCTCATCAATCGCACCGACAGAATCGGCGATATCACCGAGCTGAGTGACAACCTGACCAACCTGCGAATCGCGCGTCTGCAATACATGCTGACTGACGGCGATGAAACCGCAGCACAGAACATGCAAGGCAAGCTGGATGTGTTCAAGGCGCAGCAGCAATCACTGCTCGTCAGCTTCAACAATCCGGTCAACCTCAAGCCGCTGCGCGAACTGGCCGATGTCACTCGCGACTATGAAGCATCCCTGAACAGCATGCGCGCCGTGTACCAGGCCGGGGCCAAAGTGCGCAACGAGATGACCGCCAATGGGACAGCGGCCATGCAGGCTGTCGAGTCGTTGAATAAGGCGGTCATGCAGATCGATCCTTCTGATCCGGCACGCTTCGATCTGGCCCAGTTGGCGAACAGCGCTCGGCAAGACCTGATCCTCGTGCGTTATGAAGTGCGCGGCTATACCGGCAACCCGAATGACAAGACCGAGGCAGCAGCCTTCCAGCAACTGGATAGCGCGATCAGTCGTCTGGACAGGCTCAAGGCTGCTTTTGGTTCCGCCAATCGCGAACAGATCGCACAGTTTGAAAGCGCTCTGCGCAATTACCGCAGCTCGGTCGATGCCTTCAAGGCAACCACTCAGACAGCTGCGAGCGTGCGCAAGGATCTGACCACTCAAGGTGCGACCATCGTCAAACTGGGCGAAGAGCTGTATGGCCTGCAGATGCAGATGGGCAAGGAAGACACTGCTCAGGCGCGCAGCCTGCAGATAGGGTGTGTGGTGTTGGTCATGCTGCTGGGCATTCTTGCCGCTGTGGTCATTACGCGTCAGATCACTCGCCCATTGCGCGATACGCTGGCCATCGTCGAACGTATTGCATCCGGCGACCTGACACACACCGAAGCGGTCACCCGACGCGATGAACTGGGTGTGTTGCAGCAAGGCATCCAGCGCATGGGGACAACCCTGCGCGAACTGATCTCCGGTATTCGCGACGGCGTTACCCAGATTGCCAGCGCGGGTGAAGAACTGTCGGCAGTTACCGAGCAGACCAGTGCAGGGGTCAACAGCCAGAAAGTCGAGACCGACCAGGTGGTCACGGCCATGCATGAAATGTCGGCGACGGTGCATGAAGTGGCACGCAATGCCGAACAGGCGTCCGTGGCGGCTTCCGATGCCGACAAACAGGCGCGTGATGGCGACAAGGTCGTGGGCGAGGCCATCCAGCAGATCGAGCGACTGGCCGCTGAAGTGGTTCGCTCATCCGACGCAATGAACGTGCTGGAGCAGGAAAGTGACAAGATCGGCAAGGTCATGGATGTGATCAAGGCGGTCGCCGAACAGACCAACCTGCTGGCCCTCAATGCCGCCATCGAAGCAGCACGTGCCGGGGAAGCCGGCCGGGGTTTTGCCGTGGTGGCCGACGAAGTTCGTGGCCTGGCGCAGCGTACCCAGCAGTCCACCGAAGAAATCGAAGGGCTGGTGGCGGCGCTGCAAAACGGCACGCGCCAAGTGTCGGGCATCATGCTCGGCAGCCGCACGCTGACAGACAGCAGTGTCGAACTGACGCGCAGGGCCGGTACGTCGCTGGAAAGCATCACCCGTACGGTGTCGAGCATCCAGGCGATGAACCAGCAGATCGCTGCCGCCGCCGAACAGCAAAGCTCGGTGGCCGACGAAATCAGCCGCAGCATCGTCAACGTTCGCGATGTATCCGAACAGACCGCCGAAGCCAGCGAAGAAACCGCAGCCTCCAGCGTCGAACTGGCACGCCTCGGTGGCCAGCTGCAGATGATGGTCAGCCACTTCCGGGTGTGATCCACCCGACGGTCGTGCCCACGCGGAGCATGGGCACGATAATGTTCTTTTGCGCGACGCTTAACTGGCCTGAATAACGGGGTGATAGTTATATAACTATACGTTGGTATACCTCACTCATACTTCCAGATAAACATGAGCTACTTTTGCAGGTTTCTACTGTTGATCGAAACGCTATAAGCTTTACCTCACTGTCCGGCAACTATTAACTCACGGCCTTTATCTGTTATCGCTGACTGCCTGTTTGTTTATAAAGCAGGTGGGTCTGCGCCTGCGCGGCCGGCTCGAGGTGAGCAATGCATTCGATATCTGAATTCGGTAAAAGCCTGCGGACGCCCCGTTTTGTAAAACCCGGTGCACGCACGCCTTATTGGGCCGATGGTATTTGCCTGGCCATCCTGACCCTGTTCATTGGTCTGTTCATCTACGGCCTTGGCCAGATGATGCAGCCGCTCGCGGTGCTGAATTCGAGTCCCATGAGCCTCGACCCGGCGCGCCTGCCCGAATACGCATTGCGCACCACACTGCGTGTGTTCATCGCGCTGGCCGCTTCGGTGATCTTCACTTTTGTCGTCGCCACGCTGGCCGCCAAAAGCCGCAAGGCCGAGCAAGTGATCATCCCGGCGCTGGATATTCTTCAGTCGGTGCCGGTGCTGGGTTTTCTGACGTTCACCGTGACCTTCTTCATGGGCCTGTTTCCCGGTCGGCAGATGGGCGTCGAATGCGCAGCGATCTTTGCCATCTTCACCAGCCAGGCCTGGAATCTCGCGTTCAGTTTCTATCAGTCACTGCGCACCGTACCGAGTGACCTTAACGAGGTCAGCCGTCAGTTCGGGCTGTCTGCGGTACTGCGCTTCACTCGCCTGGAACTGCCGTTCGCCATACCGGGGCTGGTGTGGAACATGATGATGTCGATGTCCGGCGGCTGGTTTTTCGTGGTCGCCTGCGAGGCCATTTCGGTCGGCGACACCACGGTCAATCTGCCGGGCATCGGTTCCTGGCTGGCGCTGGCCATCGAGCAGAAAAACCTGGCGGCGATTGCCTGGGCAGTGGGCGCAATGGCGCTGGTGATTCTGGCCTATGACCAATTGCTGTTCAGGCCGATCGTCGCCTGGGCGGACAAATTCCGCTTCGAGCAAACCGCATCGTCGAAGCGTCCGCGCTCGTGGATGTACAGCGTGCTGGGCCGCTCCCGTGTGGCACCGATGCTGGGTTCGATCCTGGCTGCGCCGTGGAAATGCCTGATGCTGATCGACTGGCGCGTGTTCTCCCGGCTGTGGAAAGTGAAGCTCACCCCAGGCGTCGTCCGCGTGCTCGACTACGCGTGGCTAGGGCTGGTCATGGCCGCCTGCCTGGCTGGCAGCGTGTACCTGTTCAGGTTCATCGAAGCCTCTCTGGGCGTCAGCGACATGGTCACTGCCTTTGGTCTGGGCCTGGCGACGATGGTGCGTGTGATCGTACTGATCGTCATTGCGAGCCTGATCTGGGTGCCCGTCGGTATCTGGATCGGCTTGCGTCCGGTCTGGGCCGAACGCTTGCAGCCAATCGCGCAGTTCATGGCGGCGTTCCCGGCCAACGTTCTGTTTCCTTTTGCGGTGATCGCGATTGTCGGCCTGCACCTGAACCCGGATATCTGGCTGTCGCCGTTGATGGTGCTCGGCACCCAGTGGTACATCCTGTTCAACGTGATCGCCGGGGCCAGCGCCTTGCCGACTGACCTGCGCGAAGCGGCGACCATGTTCAACATGCGCGGCTGGCAGTGGTGGCGGCGTGTCGCGCTGCCTGGCGTGTTTCCCTACTACATCACCGGTGCGCTGACCGCGTCGGGTGGTTCGTGGAACGCCAGTATCGTTGCCGAAGCGGTTTCCTGGGGCGATCAGCATCTGGAAGCGGCAGGCCTGGGGTCATACATCGCCAATGCGACCCAGGCAGGTGACTTTCCGCGCGTTGCGCTGGGCATCGTGGTCATGTCGGTCTTCGTGATTGCGTTCAACCGGTTGCTGTGGCGCCCGCTGTACGGGTTCGCCGAGCGACGTCTGAGTCTTGTCTGATCTTGTGTAAGGGGAGGGCGCCATCATGATGGCTGTCGAAACGCGTTGCCTGGTAGATGTTCAGAAAGTCCGACATGTGTACGGCAAAGGCAGCAAAGAGCGCCTGGTGCTGGATGACGTGACCCTGACGCTCAATGAGAACGAAATAGTGGGCCTGCTGGGCCGGTCCGGCTCGGGCAAGTCGACCCTGTTGCGCTCCATCGCCGGGCTGGTGGTGCCTACCGAAGGTGAGGTGAATTTCCCTCGTCGTGTGCAAGGACGGGCAATGTCGGTGGGCATGGTGTTCCAGAGCTTTGCGCTGTTTCCCTGGCTGACGGTGCTGGAAAACGTCGAAGTCGGCCTCGAAGCTCAACGTGTGCCTGCCGCCGTACGCCGCAAGCGCGCACTGGCGGCCATCGATCTGATCGGCCTGGACGGTTTCGAGAGCGCCTACCCCAAAGAGCTGTCCGGAGGCATGCGTCAGCGGGTCGGCATGGCGCGCGCGCTGGTCATCGATCCTGACGTGCTGTTGATGGACGAACCGTTTTCCGCGCTCGACGTGCTCACCGCCGAAACCCTGCGTACTGACTTGCTGGACATGTGGAGCGAGGGGCGCATGCCCATCAAGTCGATCCTGATGGTGACGCATAACATCGCCGAAGCCGTGCTGATGTGCGATCGCATCCTGCTGTTCTCCTCCAATCCTGGCCGGGTGATCAGCGAGATCAAGGTCGATCTGCCCCAGCCGCGCAACCGCCAGGACCCGATCTTTCGGGCGCTGGTGGAAGAGATCTACGTGCTGATGACCCAGGACAACGACGCCGGCGAGATTCGTCAGGGCGTGTTTCCGGGCACCGGGCTGGGAATGGTGTTGCCACAGGTTTCCACCAACGCACTGGCAGGGTTGATCGAGGCGATTCACGCGCCGCCCTACAGCCTCAAAGCCGACCTGCCGGAGCTGGCCGCTGCGCTGCACTACAACGCCGACGAGCTGTTCCCGATTGCCGAGGTGCTGCAACTATTGCGCTTCGCTGAACTGAAGGGCGGCGACATTCGCCTGCTGCCTGCCGCTAATCGCTATGCGCTGGCGGATGTCGACGAGCGCAAGCAACTGTTCGCCCAGCACCTGCTGAGCTTTGTGCCGTTGGTGGCGCATATCCGTCGGGTGCTGGATGACCGTCCCACGCACACGGCACCGGCACGGCGCTTTCGTGATCAACTCGAAGACTTCATGTCTGAAAGCGATGCCATGCAGACCCTCAACGCAGTGATTCAATGGGGGCGCTACGCGGAGTTGTTCGCCTATGACGAACTGACCGATCAGTTCAGCCTGGACAACCCGTCCTGAGGTTTGTAGGACATACTCAACAGGCCTTTTGCAACCAGCGGGATGATGCGCATGCGTGAACCGGAATCCTACGGCAAGGCTGCTATGGCGGTGCGGCTGATCGCGTTGCTCATGCTGGCGCTGGTCATTGCAGTTGCCGACACCTTGACCGACCTGGAAATCGCCGTGGGCGTATTCCAGATTGTTGTGGTGCTGCTGGCGGTCAGGTTCCTGCCGTCCACAGGCGTTATCGCGATGGCGTTGCTGTGCATGGTGCTGACCGTGATCAGTTACGAGATGACGACCTCCAGAGGCAGTGAGGCGTCCGGGCTGATCAATTGCATCATCAGCCTGGCGGCCATCGCCATGACCACCTGGCTGGCGTTGCGTATGGCGCTGGCCATCCGCTCGGTACATGAAGCGCGCTCACAGCTGGCGCGGATCGCACGGGTCAATCAACTGGGTGAACTGACGGCGTCCATTGCTCACGAGGTCAATCAGCCGCTGTCGGCCATTGTCACCAGCGGCAATGCCTGCCAGCGCTGGCTGGCCACCGAGTCGGTCAATCTGGAGAAGGCTCGGCAGGCCGTCGACCGCATGATCAGTGACGCGAACCGCGCCGGGGACATCATCGTCCGGGTGCGCGCGCTGGCGAAGCGTTCGTCCACTCACAAGGAGTGGATCAGCGTGGCCGATACCGTCGCCGAGATCGTGGCGCTGGCACACAGCGAGATAGAGGGGCAGGGCATCGCACTGCTGGTCGACGTTCCGGAGGGCCTGCCGCTGCTGGCTGATCGGGTGCAGATCCAGCAAGTGTTGCTGAACCTGATGCTCAATGGCGTCGATGCGATGAAAAAGCTTGAGGCGGATCAGGCGCAACTGGAGATTCGGGTGGGCTGGCATGACGGCGGTGATATCGAATTTGCGGTCAGCGACAACGGTATCGGCGTGCCACCGGAAAACATCCATCGGTTGTTCGATGCTTTCTACACCACCAAGGAGGAAGGGATGGGGATTGGTCTGGCGATCAGTCGTTCGATCATCGAAGCTCATGGCGGGCGCATCTGGGTCACCCCCAACCCTGCAATCGGTGCTACGTTTCACTTCACCCTGCCCACCGGAAAGATGGAAACCTGATGAGCACAGTTGCCGCCGCATCACAGGCCGAAGAGCCGATCATCTACGTCCTTGATGACGACCTGTCGGTGCGCTCCTCGCTGGAGGATCTGCTGGCCTCGGTCGGGTTGCGCAGCATGCTGTTCGGCTCGACCCGCGAGTTCCTGGACACGCCGCGTCCTGACGCGCCGGGCTGCCTGATTCTGGACATTCGCATGCCTGGAATGAGTGGTCTGGACTTCCAGGAGCATATGGCCAGGTCGGGGATTTCCCTGCCGGTCATTTTCATCACCACATTCCCATGTCCGTGCGGGCCATGAAGGCCGGTGCGGTGGAGTTTCTGACCAAGCCCTTTCGCGATCAGGACTTGCTCGACGCCATTCAGCAGGGGTTGGCGCAGGATCGCAGTCGACGCAAAAGTGCCGCGGTCGAAGCCGAACTGCAGCGCCGCCACGCCAGCCTCAATTCCGGTGAGCGGCAGGTGATGGAGCTGGTGGTCAGCGGCCTGCTCAACAAACAGATTGCAGCCCGGCTGAACGTGAGTGAAATCACCGTCAAGGTCCGCCGTGGCTCGGTGATGCGCAAGATGGAAGCCGATTCCCTGGCCGACCTCGTCAAGTTTGCCGAGCGCCTCAAAGAGCTGCACTGATCACCGGCCCACGCCGAGCCCTCATCGTTATACACAAGTCCGCTTTTGATTCTGGCCGGCGGCGGTAGGAGTAGGCGCGAAGAGGCCGCTACAGCCTCCAGAAACAGGACATTTGTACTCAGCGGCTGACTAATTCACCAGCTGCGGCAGTACGTAGTTGCGCACGACGTACAGCGAACCTTCTGCGCTCAAGTGCCCCGAGTCGATCTGCAGCAGAGAGCGGTTGTCTTCCAGGCGTACCCGGCAGGCATCGGCGATGCACAGTTTGTCGATCAGCGACACAAACTGGATGCCTGCCAATGCGGCCAGTGCGCGGGTTGCCTGATCCACCAGCATGACACTTTGATCCAGAGCCGGATCGCGGATGTACGATTCGCTCAGCCCCCAATGACGGTTGGCGATGACGCTGGGCAACGACGGGTTCCACTGCGGAACCGGGCCGATCAGCACGATGTGCTTCACACCAAGGCCCTTGAGCCGAACCGCGATCTGCGTCCAGTCGGTCTTGTCGTGCCCGTCCTTTTGCGCGATGACCACGATGTCCGGACGCAGCCTTTCGATGCCCTGCAGGGCCGTTCTGTTGGAGTAGTCACAGGCCCTGCTGGTCGCAGAGGTACGTCCTTGCTGGTCCCTCAGAGCGGGACGGCAACTGGCCGAGGCGACCTGATAGAAGGGCGTGCTGTGTGTCAGCAAGGTACGCAGGCCGAGCGACAGCGCTTGTGCATGAGAGTCGCCCCACAGGAACACGCCACCCACCCCTTGTTTGCGGGTGCAGGCTTCATCGATGCCTGATTGGCCGCGCTGAGTCAGGGCGGAGAAGGCGTCACATTTCAGCCAGTAGGGCTCGTACAGGTTGTGCTGGCGATCAGCGTACTCCTGAATGAAACGCGCCTTGTCCGAAACACTCACCGGGCGCAGGGGAGAAATCACGCCGCCGGTTGCACTCAACAGCGTTCCGCCGACGAACAGCAGAGCGATCAGCGTGCCGAACGTGGCACGTCTGCTGCGCTGATCAGACGACGGCCTGCTGACGGGCTGCTCGATCAGCCGCCATGAGACCAGACCCAGCATCACGGCCACGCCGATGCCCACCAGCACTGCGCGGGTCTCGCCCAGTAACCCGGCGTCATTCATCCACACCACCACCGGCCAGTGCCACAGGTACAACGAGTACGAGCGTGTGCCGGCCCATTGGGCGAGCGGGTTACAGGTCAGCAGCGAGTCGTTGCGTGCGGCGACGATCACCGCGAACGCCCCCAGCACCGGCATCAACACCAGATAACCCGGCCACGTGTCCTGCACGGACAGCAGAAAGAAGCCGGCCACGATCAGCGTCAGTCCTATGTGTTCCAGAACGCGCTGCTGCAGGGCCTTCAATCGCAGCGGGAACAGGCAGGCCACGCCACCTGCGAGCAACTCCCAAGCGCGGGTCGGCAGCAGGTAAAACGCTGCCTCCGGCCATTGCGAGGAGGCAGATACGCACACCACAAAGCCTGTCAGGCTTGCGCCCAGTACCCACCAGCGCAGGTTGTGCAGCGCGACGAAGCGACTGAGCATCAGCAGCGCAATCGGGTACAGCAGGTAGAACTGCCATTCCACCGACAGCGACCAGGTATGCAGCAGCCACTTCTCATGGGCGCTGGCGGTGAAATACCCGGCCTCACGCCAATAGACGAAGTTGGAAACGAACCCCAGGCTGCTCGCCACATGTGTGCCCAGCGCGCTGTAGTCCAGCGGCAGCAGAGCGAACCAGCCAAGCAACAGCAAGGCAAAACACAGCACAGCGAGGGCCGGGACGATGCGCTTGGCCCGTGACGTGTAGAACGCCGCCAGCCTGAATTTACCGCTCCTCAAGCCGCGCAGGATGATGGCGGTGATCAGATACCCCGAGATCACGAAAAACACGTCGACACCGGCAAAGCCGCCAGGCAGCCAGTCGGGGTGGAAGTGGAAGAGCAGCACTGCGATCACTGCGATGGCGCGCAGGCCATTGATGTCTTTTCTGAAGTCCATTTGAGAAAGCCATCCGTTGGCTGATCGTGAGGGGGAGGGGCCGGGGATCAGCCGAAGCTTATCGGCAGCCAGCGTTGTGGTGATTGTGCTGGTTGATCAGCGTGCAGCCGACGTCAGCCCGGGCGCATGGCCCGCAGAAGATTCTTTGCCGGCCATCACATGACCAATGGCCAGGCCGATGAATAGGTTGGCGACAGCGACCTCGAACATGTCGGTGGTCCAGCTGATCAGGCACCAGCAAAAGCTGATCGCCAGGAGCATATGGCCAACACGGGTCTGATCATCGATCAGGCGGAACAACAGCGGAATCTGCAGCGCATACAGCAGCAGGCCGAGCACGCCCAGCATTGCCCAGAGGTACAGGGCGGAGCTGTCCATTCCGAGAAATACCCCGGCACCGTCCACCGGAAACAACCCCATCGTGCTGCCGACCATGCCGAAGCCTGCCCCGCTGATCATCCAGCCTTCGCGACTCATCGCATTGATCAGGCCGGGCCAGGTGTTGATCAGCCGGTCATACAGCGAGGCCAGAGAGCCGCCGCTGCTGACCGCGTAAGCGTCAGGGCTCACCATCAGGCCCAGTGCCGGCAACAGCAGGCCGATGCCTACCACCACGGTGCACACCGTCCTGCAGGTCCAGCTCATCCGCCGCAATAACAGCAGCACGATGGTCAGCGCGAAGGCCGCGGCTGGCGCTTTGCTGGTGGTCAGCACGATGGCGTAAAGCGCCACCGCACTCAGCAACATCATCATCAGGCGCGAGCGCAGGAACATGATCAGGTACAGCGTGTAGAAGGCGATCATGATCGACAGCACGTTGGACACTCTGGCGAAACCGGCAATGCGGTCCACCTCGTCCGCGCTCCATGAGGTATTGGCGCTCAACTGGGTTTCACCGACGCTGTAGCTGTAGCCCTTCCATGGCACGGAGGTGAGCTTGTCCAGGGCAATCCCCAACAGCGAGGCCAGCAGGCAGAAAGCAATGGCGCGGTACAACAGCTTGCGGCGATACAGCAGGTGCCGGCCACATACCAGGCCGAACACCAGCGGGCTCAGCGCGAACAGACTGAACGCCAGGTTGTGCGCGCTGGCGCGATGCAGCATGGCCAGCAGCGCGGAAATCAGCCACAGGATCGTGAACGTCCAGAACAACCGTCCGGCTCTGAATGTGCGCAGTTCGAGCGTAAACAGCAGGATGCAGGCGGCCTTGGGCAGATAGAGCAGGGGGCTTATGCCTGCCTGGTCGAAGTAGAAGCGCAAGGCTCCGGAAAAGGTCTCGACCAGAATCAGGCTGATGGCGACCCACACCACCACCGTGGACTTGTCAAAGGACATCAACGACCACCTGGCGTCGACGCCGTTCGCAGTATTCAACGCCATGCTGGCTGCCTTGTGAAATACGTCAGGGGAATTGCGCGGACAAAGCTACCGCCCGACGATCACGGGGACGTGTCGACACAGGGAAGCTTTGGGAGATGGGGGTCTGGAGCGGACGCTCGCAACGGCATGACAACAGGTATATCAGTCGCAGTTGGGGCAACTGTCAATTAATTAGTCAGGATTAATAGTTATGCGCCGCACTTAGTGCCCAGGACAGGACGCGGAGCGTCCAGAACGGCGTGCCCACGCCGGAGCATGGGCACGATGGTGTTCTTGCGGAAGCGATCCTGCAGACACCTATCGTTCCTCACGCTCCAGCCCAGACATTTATCGTTCCTCACGCTCCGCGTGGGAATGCCCTTCGTGACGCTCTGCGTCACCCATCTGCGGATTACGGGTATTTACGTCTGTCCGGTGCGGGCGGGAAGTACTGATAGAGCCAGGTCTCGCTCAGCGTACGGTCGCCAGTGCGGATGAACATGCGCATTTCAACCGGCTCGACCGAGTCGCTGTCCGGTACCCAGTCGAAGGTGACGCGGTAGCCCTTGATGTCCGGCAACACGAGGATGTTGAAGTCCTGCACCTTGCCATGAGTGACCGTGACGATGGGCTCGATTCCAGTGCCTTCCGGCAAGCGATCCAGACCGCCGCCGTTGAAGTCCACCGCGAAGCGGCGTGCCCAGGTTTTCGGGTAATGCTCGCCCGGTGCCCAGCCTTCGAGGAAGCCGCCCATGCCTGAACGTGTCGCGTGGACCTGTGCCAGCGGCGTGCTTACCGGCGGCAGCGGGCTCCAGAACAGCTTGTAGCCGTAGTTCATCGAGTCCCCGGCCTTGACCGGCGTCTTCGGTGTCCAGAACACCACGATGTTGTCCATCGTTTCGCCCGTGGTCGGCAGTTCCAGCAGGCTGACCTCGCCTTCGCCCCACGCCGTGATCGGCTCGACCCATAGGCTTGGACGACGGCTGTACCAGACAACGGTGTCCTGATAGCTGGAGAATTCGTGATCGCTCTGTACCAGCCCGAAGCCTTTCGGATCGGTGTCGGAGAACGCGCTGAACTGCGGTTTGGCCGGGTTGTTCAGCGGACGGCAGATCCACTCACCGTTGCCACGCCACATCGACAGGCGATCCGAGTCGTGGATTTGCGGGTGGATGGTGTCGCACATGCGGCGTTCGTGAGTGCCGCAGCTGAACATGCTGGTCATCGGCGAAATGCCCAACTGCTGGATGTCGGTACGCGCATTGACGTGCGCGTCGATTTCCATGACCACCTGGCCGGCCTGGCAGTCGATGTCGAAGCGATAGGCGCCGGTCGCGCTCGGCGAGTCGAGCAGTGCGTAAACCACGAAGCGTGTCGCGTTCTTGTCCGGCGTTTCAAACCAGAACTTGGTGAAGTCCGGGAATTCTTCCTGACGTTTGGCGTAACTGTCGATGGCCAGGCCGCGGGCCGAGAGGCCGTATTGCTTGTTGCTGTCCACGGCGCGGAAGTAGCTGGCGCCGAGGAACGAAACGACGTCATTGATGGCGATTTCAGGCGCCTTGAACAGTTTGAAACCGGCAAAGCCCAGGTCGCCCTTGACCAGGTTCTTGTCGATGCCACTGTTCTCGTAGTTGAACAGGTCATGGCGGAAATGCACTTCGCGCGCCTGTTTGCTCTGCGGATCGACGCTGTACATGCGCACGGGCGTCTTGAAGCCCATGCCGACGTGGAAGAAATGCACGTCGAGCTGGCCGTGGACGTCTTTCCACAGCGAGTGATTCGGGTCGTAGCGGATGGCATTGAATTGCTGCGGCGTCATGTTCGCAAGTACCGGTGGCAGCACCTGCTTGTTGCTCACATACCCTTTGCTCGCAAGCTTCTTGGCATGCGCCTGCAACTCAGCAAAATCGAAGTGTTCGATCTCGCCATCGGCTGCGGCGGCCAGTGCCCGCGCAGCAAAAAGCCCTGAGGCCGATACGCTGCCGTAGGCGGCTAACGCCATGGACGCTTTCAGGAGATTTCTGCGATTCATAAAGGTGAAGCCTCTGAGTAATTCTGTGCGTCCTGCACAAAAAATGGCGCGCCAACGACTCCTTGCCGAACGCAAACTACCCACAACAGATAACAAAGACGAGATACGGTTCGGAAATCGACCAAAAAAAAACGCCGATCATGGCTAATGAATCCGGCGTGTTGACGGCTATAACGCTGATTTTTGCGTCGCTGCAGACTAATCGATTAAGCGCATCGCCGCTTGGCGCAAGGCTTCCAGACGATCGGGGCAAGAAACGCTGATCAACTCGACGTCTTCGACCGACACGAAAACTTTTTTCGCCAGGCAATATTCAGCAATCATTTTGCCGGCGCGCGGGCTCGCTCTCTGCCTGACTTCAGGTCGATTCGCCCGCTGGGCAACACGGCTATCTCACATCCGTTCAGCTAATAGTCCTGACGAAAGTTTCATTCCGCGTGTTATATCGTAACGCTATGATTCACTGGCATTCAGATGCCAATGCAGGGCTCTCCAAAGGGCGATAAATCAGCGGGTGCCGGGGTAGTGATGCGGGTTGATTTGGATGAGCACGAAGGCCTTGAAGGCCTGCCACGTTTTCAAATGGCGGTGCAACAGGTTCGGCGTCTGGGACGATTGATGTATGTGACCGGTGGAGCAGGGGCGTTCGGGCTGCTGCTGGCGTTGTCCATCGATCTGTTTTCCCCCGGCTCTTTGTGGATGGCCGTGTTGTGCAACGCCTCGGCGGCGTTGTTTCTGCTCACGGCCGGCTTGCAGTCGGCGCGGCATGTCGCGCTGTGGCGGGCTCGCGCGTTGCGTTCGCCGGACGCAGACACCCTCGACGAAAACCTGTCTGCTGGCGACGAGAGCGGCTGGTACGAGCGGCTGCTTGAACGGCTGAGTGACTCCGGCAAATCGCTGGTCAGGCACGTGGGCAGCTCGACCCTGTGGCTTGCCGGTTGGGCGGTGCTGGCGTTGATCGTCGTTCGTGCCTTCTGGAACCTGGCGCTGTCCGGCGTCGACCTCTCCACGGCCGGTAGCCTGGCCGGTAGCCTGGCCGGCAGCGTCATGCTGCTGTTGGCATTCGGGCTGCTGGTCATCGAGCGACAACTGAGCAGCGAGTCCGACAGTCAGTCGCCGGAGGCCGGTGCGCTGGCGCAACTGGTGCGCATGACGCTGATCGTCCTGCTGGTCGGCGCGCTGTGCCTGTTTTTCTCCAGTGCAGAACGTGTCTGGCCTGCGCGGCTGGCGGTATTGATCGGCCTGCTGCCGTTTGGCGTGGCGCTGGAGTTTCTGCTGCGCGCTGTGCTGTCGGTGTTCAGCCCGCGCAACCCACGCAGCGAACCGCGCCTGCTGGCCGCCAGTTTCATCGCCGACCTGTTGCGCTGGCCGCCGCGTCCGCTGCTCGCCTTGCAGCACGAACTGCACAACCGCTTTGGCATCGATCTGCGCCAGATCTGGGCCTTTACCTACATGCGTCGCGCCTTTTTGCCGGTGCTGACGGTGGTCGCAGCGCTGGGCTGGGTGCTGAGCGGCGTGCATGAAATTCCCATGCAGGGGCGGGGCATTTATGAGCGCTTCGGCAAGCCGGTCGACGTGTTCGGGCCCGGTCTGCACGTGGGTTTGCCCTGGCCGTTCGGGCGTGTGCTGGCCGTTGAAAACGGCGTGGTTCATGAACTGGCGACCAGCGTTTCTGCTGCCGACACGGCCGAGCAAACGCTGGACCCGGCCGAAGGCCCGCCACCGGGTAGCGCCAACCGTCTGTGGGATGCCAGCCATATCAACGAAAAATCCCAGGTCATTGCCAGCAGTGCAGGCGACAAGCAGAGCTTTCAGATCGTCAATATGGACGTGCGGTTCGTCTACCGTATCGGCCTGACAGATGCCGCAGCCATGGCGTCGACCTATAACAGCGCTGACATCCCAGCCTTGATTCGCAGCACGGCCAGCCGGGTGCTGGTGCATGACTTTGCTTCGCGCACGCTGGATGAACTGCTCGGCGAACAGCGCAGCGAGCTGGCCGATGACATCGGCAAGGCCGTGCAGGCCGACTTGCAGCGGCTGGACAGCGGCGTCGAATTGCTCGCTACGGTGGTTGAAGCCATCCACCCGCCTGCCGGTGCGGCCAACGCCTATCATGCTGTGCAGGCTGCGCAGATTGGTGCACAGGCGCTGATCTCTCGCGAACGCGGCGCGGCCAGCGACAGGGCCAATCAGGCGCAGCTCAATGCCAGCGTGGCGCGTGATCAGGCCAGTGCCGTCGCCCGCGAGATTCTGGCCGGCGCACAGGGTGCAGACCTGCGCTTCAGTGCCGAACGTCAGGCCTATGCCAAGGCAGGCCAGGCGTTTTTGCTGGAGCAATACCTGGCCCAACTGACCGAGGGCCTGGGCAATGCGAAGTTGCTGATACTCGACCACCGTCTGGGCGGCGACAGTGCGCCGACCATCGACCTGCGTACCTTCACCCCACCGGCAGACCCAACGGCGCCGCGTAAAGCCGTTCAGTAAGGAGTCGTCCCTTGAGTCTGTTCCATCATCATCACGATCACGCCGACCACGATAGCCATGACAGTCACGGCCATGGCGGCCATGGTCATCACCACCATCATCATGGCGCGAGCGGCCCGGCAGCGTTCCCCTGGCGGCGGGCAAGCCTGGCTGCGGTGCTGATCGCGTTTGCGATTGCAGCAGCGAGCCTGGTGCAGGTGCGTTCGGGCGAGGCGACCGTCGTCACACGCTTCGGCAACCCGTCCCGCGTCCTGCTGGAGCCGGGCCTCAACTGGCGCTGGCCGGCACCGTTCGAGGCGACCATCCCGGTGGATCTGCGCCTGCGAACCACTTCCAGCGGTCTGCAGGACGTCGGTACCCGCGATGGCTTGCGCATCATCGTTCAGGCCTACGTGGCGTGGCAGGTGCAGGGCGACGCCGACAACGTGCAGCGCTTCATGCGCGCGGTACAGAACCAGCCCGACGAGGCGGCGCGGCAGATCCGTACCTTTGTTGGCTCTGCGCTGGAAACCACCGCGAGCAGTTTCGACCTTTCCAGCCTGGTGAATACCGACGCCAGCAAGGTGAATATCACTGCCTTCGAAAATCAGCTGCGCCAGCAGATCGATCAGCAACTGCTGGCGACTTACGGGGTGCGTGTCCTGCAGGTCGGCGTGGAACGACTGACCCTGCCGTCGGTAACGCTCAACGCTACCGTGGACCGCATGCGCGCCGAGCGCGAGACCATCGCCACCGAGCGAACCGCCGTGGGCAAGCGTGAGGCGGCGCAGATTCGTTCGGCCGCCGAGCGCGATGCACGGATTGTCGAAGCCGATGCCACGGTCAAGGCGGCCGATATCGAAGCACAGTCGCGGGTTGAAGCCGCGCAGATCTATGGCCGTGCCTATGCGGGCTCGCCGCAGCTCTACAACCTGCTGCGCTCGCTGGATACGCTGGGCACTATCGTGACGCCCGGCACCCGCCTGATACTGCGCACCGACGCGGCGCCGTTCCGCGTGCTGGTGGACGGCCCGCCGACGCTGGATGGCAAGAGCGGAACGCAGCCATGAGCCAGCCGGTCGACGAAGCCGTGGCGCAGCGCCCGCCGGTAAACAGCCCTTGGTTGCAGGCGAGCCGTCTGGCGTTTCTGGGGCTGTATGGCGTGACATTGCTCGCCGCGCTTGCCTGGGCGACGTCCAACATACGCCAGATCGATCCACAGAACCGCGCGGTGGTCATGCACTTCGGCGCGATCGAGCGGGTTCAGAACGCAGGGCTGCTGATCGCCTGGCCGCAGCCGTTCGAACAGGTGGTGCTGCTGCCTTCGGCTGATCGGGTGATAGAGCGGCGCGTGGAAACCCTGCTGCGTTCGCCTGCCGCGTTGAAAGCCGATGAAGTCGCGACCCTGTCGGCACCCATGAGCGATGCACTGGCAGGCTCCGGTTTTCTGCTGACTGGCGATGCCGGTGTGGTGCAACTGGACGTCACGGTGTTTTACAAAGTGACTGACCCCACTGCCTTCGTGTTGCAGGGCGAGCATGTATTGCCCGCGCTGGACCGGCTGGTCAATCGCAGCGCTGTGGCGCTAACGGCGGCGCGGGATCTGGACACCATTCTGGTTGCCCGTCCCGAGCTGATCGGTGCTGACAGCCAGGCCGCCGAGCGCCGTGAGCGGCTGCGTGGCGATCTGGTGCGCGGCATCAATCAGCGTCTGGCCGAGCTGAAGGCGACCGGCATGAGCATCGGTGTCGAGGTCGCTCGGGTGGATGTGCAGTCGAGCCTGCCGACCTCTGCAGTCAACGCGTTCAATGCTGTGCTGACGGCCAGTCAGCAGGCCGATCAGGCCGTGGCCAACGCGCGCACGGAGGCCGAAAAGCTGACCCAGACCGCCAATCAACAGGCCGACCGAACCCTGCAAGTGGCGCATGCACAGGCGTCCGAGCGTCTGGCCAAGGCGCAGTCGGCTACCGCAACGGTTGTCAGCCTCACCCAATCAGCCGAAACCCGCAGCGACCCCGGCCTGATGCAACGTATCTACCGTGAACGCGTACCGGTCATTCTGCATCAGGCGGGTTCGGTGACCACGGTCGATCCCAAAGACGATTCCCGCCTGATCATTCAGGGAGCACCACAATGAGTGGCGAAGCCGTTCACACCCACGACGCTGGTCAACCGCAAGCGCCTGGCAGTCTGCTGAGCAGCGCAGAACAGCGCAGTGCCGCCCGGCAACTGACCCTCGCGATGCTGGCCTTGGGCTTGCTGGCATTGGGACTGGTCTGGCGGTTTTTCGCCCCGGAGCAGGCAGGTGTCAGCCAGTTGCTGTTGGGCGCTGCGTCACTGTTGGTGGCGATACCGGTGATCAGCGCCGGCTGGCACAGCCTGCGGCATCCGAGCCTGCACGGCATCACCGATCAGTTGATCGCACTGGCGATGCTCGGTGCCTGGGCCACCGGTGACCTGATGACCGCCGCGTTGCTGCCGATCATCATGATCTTCGGTCATGTGCTGGAAGAGCGCAGTGTGATCGGCTCGCAGGAGGCCATCGAAGCGCTGGGACGCCTGACTCGCAGCCAGGCGCGTTTGCTCGGCGCCGACGGCAGCGTGCGCGAGGTCGACAACGCGACGCTGAAAGCCGGCGATCAGGTGGAAGTGCGGGCGGGCGACCGCGTTCCGGCGGACGGTCGGGTGCTGTCCGGGCAAGCCAGTCTGGATACGTCGTCGATCACTGGCGAATCGGTCCCGCTGGAAGCCAGTGTCGGGGTCGAGGTGTTCGGTGGCGCCATCAACCTCGACGGCCTGCTGCGCATCGAAGTGACCCGCATCGGCGATCAGTCGACGCTGGGCAAGGTCATCGCGCTGATGCAGAGCGCAGAGCGTTCCAAGCCGCCTATCACGCGTCTGCTGGAGCGCTACGCAGGCAGTTACATGGTGCTGGTCTTGCTGATCGCGGCGCTGACCTGGTTTATCACTCAGGATGCCCAGGCGATGCTGGCAGTGCTGGTCGCAGCCTGTCCCTGTGCGCTGGTGCTTTCGGCCCCGGCCACCGCCATCGCAGGTATTGCGGTCGCGGCGCGGCACGGGATTCTGATCCGCAGTTCGGCGTTTCTTGAAGAACTGGCTGACCTCAACTCACTGGTTGTGGACAAGACCGGCACCCTGACCTACGGCCGTCTGCGTCTGCAGTCCGTGCAGGCTGACGGTTCGCAGCATCCACAATTGCTGGAGCTGGCTGCGAGCCTCGGGTCTGCCAGCAGTCACCCGGTGAGTCGGGCCTTGGCCGGGCTGGTGGATAATGCCCGACTGCTGCCGCTGACCGACACCCGTGAGCGCCAGGGCCTGGGTGTGGTGGCCTCGACCGGGCAGGGCGATGCAGCACTGGGCCGCCCGGAGTTGTTCGCACAGATGGGCATCGTCACGCCTGCTGTCCCTGCACATGACGGCCCGCTGGCCGGTCTGTCGCTGGACGGGGTTTTTCTGGCCTGGCTGCTGCTGGCCGACAGTGTCAAACCCGAAGCTCAGGCGGCGCTGCTGGAATTGCGCGGCCTGGGCCTGGGCCGACAATTGCTGTTGACCGGTGACCGGCAGAGCGTGGCCGACAATCTGGCGCACGATATCGGCATCGCTGACGTTCAGGCGCAGGCGCTGCCTGAAGACAAACTCAACCGCGTCATGGGCGAGATCTCCAGTGGTTTCCGGCCAATGGTGGTCGGCGACGGGGTCAACGATTCGCTGGCCCTGAAGGCGGGCGTGGTCGGCGTGGCGATGGGCGCGGGTGGGGCGGATATCGCGTTGGCATCCGCCGACATCGTGCTGATCGGCAGCGATCTGCGCCGCCTGGGCACCTGTGTGCGACTCAGCCGCCAGTGCCGTCACACCTTGCAGGTCAACGTCATCATCGGGCTGGGCTGGACGCTGGCCATCGTGGCTCTGGCCGCCTTTGGTCTGCTTGGCGCTGCGGGCGCGATGGTCGCAGCTATCCTGCACAATCTAAGCACCCTGTTGGTATTGGGCAACGCCGGACGTTTGCTGCGCTTTCAGGAGCCATTGCTCAAGCTCGAAGACGTGGGTGTGCAACATCAGGTCCCACGCCTGCACTGATGATCAGTGCGTCAAACGGCTTGAGCTTTGACTAATTCTGTTACAGATTAAGCGCTGTGTTTCATTGTGTGATCCAAATTCAGGCTGACTCTCGGCTCGAATCAGAGGGCACAGGGCTGTTCCCCCGCAGTTGATTCATAGCAGTTTTGCCGTCGCCAATGCCTTTTCGGGCCCTTTTGCGGGGCCTTTGCTGGATTACTCTTTTTTGAGTTTCTGGATAAGGGGGTGATTTTGAAATGCTTACACAACTTCCAACGACCTTGCAGAACCTTCATCTGCCGTTGCGGCTCCGGCTCTGGGACGGTCATCAGATGGACCTCGGGCCTGCGCCCAGCGTCACGATAGTCGTCAAGGACCCGCAGCTGGTCTCCGACTTCAGTCACCCCAGTCTGGGCCTGCTCGGCAGCGCGTTTGTGGAGGGGCGGCTGGAACTGGAGGGCTCCATCAGCGAAGTGGTCCGGGTCTGCGATGAACTGACCCACGCGCTGGTGGACGATGACGACAGCGCTGGCAATCCGATCCGGGTCGAGCATGACAAGGACACTGACGCGGCCTCGATTGCCTATCACTACGATGTCTCCAACGACTTCTACCAGCTCTGGCTCGACAGGGAGATGGTCTACTCCTGCGCGTATTTCAAGACCGGGGACGAATCGCTGGAGCAGGCGCAGCAGGATAAATTCCACCACCTGTGCCGCAAGTTGCGGCTCAAGCGCGGTGAATACCTGCTGGACGTCGGCTGCGGCTGGGGCGGGCTGGCGCGTTTTGCGGCTCGCGAATACGGCGTGAAGGTCTTTGGCATCACGTTGAGCCAGCAACAATTGGCACTGGCCCGCGAACGCGTGCAAGCCGAAGGTCTGCAGGACAAGGTCGACCTGCAATTGCTCGACTACCGCGACCTGCCGCAGGATGCGCGCTTCGACAAAGTGGTCAGTGTCGGCATGTTCGAGCACGTCGGGCACGCCAACCTGCCGTTGTACGCGCAACGCCTGTTCGGCGCGGTGAAGGAGGGCGGCCTGGTGATGAATCACGGCATCACCGCGCGGCACACCGACGGTCGTCCTGTGGGGCGTGGTGCCGGGGAGTTCATTGACCGCTATGTTTTCCCCAATGGCGAGCTGCCGCACATGGCCATGATCAGCGCCCATATCAGCGAAGCCGGGCTTGAAGTGGTCGACGTGGAAAGCCTGCGCCCGCACTACGCGAAAACCCTGGAGCACTGGAGCGCACGACTGGAATCCCGGCTCGACGAAGCCGCGCGAATCGTACCCGAACAGACCCTGCGGATCTGGCGGCTATACCTCGCAGGCTGCGCCTATGGATTCACCAAGGGCTGGATCAACCTGCACCAGATACTCGCCGTGAAACCCTTCGCCGACGGCAACACCGGGCTGCCACTGACGCGCGAGGATATTTATGGGTGAAGTCCCGCTCGTCTCTTCAAGACAGGCAGCGTAGTGCACAGAGGTCTCACAGAATCGGTGAAATCAGCCGCGCCACGCGCATACCCAGTTGATGCAGACGCCGTGTTTCGTGGCTTTCCTGCACGGAGATTTCACGTGCGAGGTTGAAGTCGGCGGTGAGCATGGATTCCACCTGGCTGGAGAAGTCGCTGTCGACCGTGAGCAGCATCAATTCGAAGTTGAGGCGGAACGAGCGGTTGTCGAGGTTCGCGCTGCCGATGGCGGTGATCTCGTTGTCGACCAGGACGACCTTCTGATGCAGGAAGCCCGGCTCGTAGCGGAACACTCGTACCCCGGCACGTACGGCGTCGAAGGCGTACAGACTTGAAGCGGCGTAGACCACGTAATGGTCGGGGCGCGACGGCAGCAGCAGGCGCACGTCCACGCCGCGCAACACTGCCAGGGTCAGCGCAGCGGTCACGGCTTCGTCAGGGATGAAGTAGGGGCTGGTGATCCACACGCGTTCTTCGGCTGCGTGGATGGCTTCAACGAAGAACAGCGAGCAGGTTTCCTGCGCGTCAGCCGGGCCGCTGGTCAACAGTTGGCAAAGCACACCGTCTTCGGGAAACTCATCAGGCAGGCTTAACGGAGGCAGTTCGCGGGTGGCCCAGAACCAGTCCTCGGCGAACGACTCCTGCAAGCAGGCGACCACCGGGCCGATGACTTGCACATGGGTGTCGCGCCATGGAGCCAGCGGCGGCTTCAGGCCCATGTACTCATCACCCACATTGTGACCGCCCATATAACCTTTCAGGCCATCGACAACGACGATCTTGCGGTGGTTGCGGAAGTTGATCTGAAAGCGATTGAGCCAGCCGCCACGTGTGGCGAAGGCTTTTATCTGCACGCCACCGTCACGTAGCTTATCGATATAACTGCCTGGCAAGGCGTGGCTGCCGATGCGGTCGTACAGTACAAAGATCGCCACACCTTCGGCCGCTTTCTCCAGCAGCAGCGCTTGCAGCTCGCGCCCGAGTTTGTCGTCATGAATGATGAAGAACTGAATCAGGATGGTCTTCTTCGCTTCTCGGATAGCCTGAAAAATGGCTCCGAAGGTTTCCTCGCCATTGATCAGCAACTTGACCTTGTTGTTGGCCAGCGCCGGCATGTTGCCCAGCTTGGGCATTGCGCGCAGCGCCGCATAGGCATCTGACCGACGCGCAGCCACGGCTTCTTCCATCCACGGCCGCCAGTTGAGGCTGCCGATCGCGATCCGCATTTCCTGGTTGGCCTGGCGACGCGCCTTGATGTACGCGTCGAATGAGCTTCGGCCGAACACCAGGTAAGGCAGCAGGGTGAAATAGGGAATGAACAGCAGCGGCATCGCCCAGGCAATCGCGCCTTGGGAGGTGCGCACAGTCAGCAACGCATGGATGGCGGCGCCTGTACCGAGTAAATGAATGAAACCCAGGACATAACCGAAAAAGTACGGGTCGTGATAATCCATGTGGAACAATGCTCCTCGCCTTTGCTGCCTAACAGACCACAGCTGAACAGGAATGTCGCTATTTAATTCCGGGTGCAACTGGGCGACATGTGTGCCGTCTAAGGTTTATCTTTTGGCTGGATTATTCCAGTCTCGTTTTCATCCGCAGTGCCCGATCAGGAATCTTGAAATGAACAAACGCATGTTGGCTTGGATGTTTTGTCTGGCGGCTCCTATGGCTCAGGCGCAGATGCTGCAACCGGGTTTGTGGGAGCTGACGTCCAGCAATATGAAAGTGGACGGACAACAGCTGCCGGACATGCAGTTGATGCTGGGACAGTTGCAGAATCTGCCGCCCGAGCAGCGTGCGATGATGGAGCAGATGATGAAGAAGCAGGGCGTCACCCTTGGCGGCAAAGGCGTGAGGGCCTGCCTGACTCAGGCGCAGGTGCAGTCGGACGACATTCCGCTGACTGACCCGGCATCCGGATGCACGCAAAAGATTACTGCGCGCAACGGCAAGACCTGGAACTTCCAGTTCAGCTGCCCGAAAGCCAAGGGCACCGGACAGGCGCAGTTCCTGAGTGATCGCGAGTTCACCACCAACGTGGTGGGCACGTTCAATGCCACCGGGCAGCAACAGAACGGCAGCATGGACACCCGCGCGGTTTGGCTCGGGCCGCAATGTGGCAACGTCGCCCCGCGTACATGATCAAATTCATAGAGTTATGTTCCACGTGGAACACGCTGCGCAGAGGTGATGATTTTTTGTCACCTCTGATGGTGTGGCAGGTAACTTAATCTTCATGAAGGACCTCATCTTTCGTCCGTAACTGCATGTTATATTGTTACTAATGATGTGGATGAACCCTTCGTGAGCCGGGATGCTCAATTTGCTCTTTGAGACGTTCCATGCACCGACGCCAAGTGTTGCTCAACATGCTGCTTGCCAGCGCGGCCCTGACGTTGCCGTTGGGTGCCTATGCCACGCAAATTCGTAACGCCCGCCTTTGGCGTACCAACGACAAGCTGCGACTGGTCCTCGACCTGAGCGGCCCGGTGCAATACAAGACTTTCACCCTGACAGCCCCCGACCGCCTGATCATCGACGTCAGCGGTTCGCGGCTGACCGGCGACTTCAGTCAGTTGGCGCTGGACCGTACCGTTATAAAATCGATTCGCTCCGGGCATTACGGCCAGGGTGACGACACACGTATCGTGCTGGACCTCACCGCACCGGTACAGCTCAACAGTTTCCTGCTCGGCCCGGAAGGCGGGCAGGGGCATCGGCTGGTCCTGGACATGAGTTCCACGGTCCATGCGCCGGTGCAGATGGCTGAGCTGCCGCCGCCGGTGCCTGTGCCAATCCCGACCAGCAAGGCGCACACCGGACGCGACATCATGGTGGTGGTCGATGCCGGTCATGGCGGCAAGGATCCTGGCGCTGTTGGTTCGCGGGGTGAACGCGAAAAAGATGTGGTGCTGTCCATCGCTCAGTTGCTGGCCAGACGTTTGAAGCGCGAGAAAGGCTTCGACGTACGTCTAGTGCGCAACGATGACTTTTTCGTACCGCTGCGCAAGCGCGTCGAGTTCGCGCACCAGTCCAACGCGGACATGTTCATCTCCGTGCACGCCGATGCTGCGCCTCGTCTGACGGCATCGGGTGCGTCGGTGTTTGCCCTTTCCGAAGGCGGGGCAACGTCGGCAACGGCGCGCTTCATGGCTCAGCGGGAAAACGGCGCGGACCTGCTGGGTGCCACGTCGCTGCTCAATCTGAAGGACAAGGACCCGATGCTCGCCGGGGTGATTCTCGACATGTCGATGAACGCCACTATTGCAGCCAGTCTGCAATTGGGCCACACCGTTCTGGGCAGTCTCGAAGGTATCACCACGCTGCATCAGAAGCGCGTTGAACAGGCCGGTTTCGCCGTTCTCAAATCACCCGATGTGCCGTCGATTCTGGTCGAGACCGGCTTCATCTCCAACAGCCGCGACAGCCAGCGCCTGGTCACTGCGCGTCATCAACAGGCCGTTGCCGATGGTCTGTTCGATGGCCTGCAGCGCTATTTTCAGCGTAACCCGCCAGTGGACTCGCACATGGCCTGGCTGCAGGCGCAGAAGCAGGAACTGCCGGTCTGATCGGCTCAGCGGCAGCCATTCAAGCGGCTGCAGGTGATCTTGCTGCGCGTGCCGCTTGAGCTGGATACCCGAGTGATGGTCGTCCAGCCCACACGCTGCACAGTGCCTGCCCAAGCCTCGCCATCAGAAGCCAACCCGGTAAAAAACGTCAATTGACCATAGCGGATGTTGGTCTGCGCCCAGCGGCGCTTGTCGCGCACTTCGTACCCCTTCAACCAGGTCGTCGATCCGGCAGTGGCCACGCTGTAGCTATTGCCCTGCGCATCGCTGCACGCCAATACCGTCGCGCTACGCGTACAGGTGGCGAGGTCGGCGGAAGGGTTTGGAGGTGCAGCCATCACATGCGCGCTGATCAGCATCGCCATCAAACCTGTTGAAACCCGTCTCATGAAGATCCCTTCACCAAGGCCATAGCTATTTTTGGTTGTTATACTATAACATCCGGATGTGATTAGAGTTGGCTGCCTGAGGGATTTGTCGCAGCCGATATGAACAAGGTTCAAGCCTTGCAGCTGCCTGGAGAGTCCTGATGGCAAATCTTCTACCCGTTACCGTTTTGTCCGGTTTTCTCGGGGCCGGTAAAAGCACTTTACTCAATTATGTGCTGCGCAACCGTGAAAACCTGCGGGTTGCGGTGATCGTCAATGACATGAGCGAGATCAACATCGACGGCAGCGAAGTTCAGCGTGATGTCAGCTTGAACCGTGCCGAAGAAAAGCTGATCGAGATGAGCAATGGCTGCATCTGCTGCACCCTGCGCGAGGACCTGCTCGAAGAGGTCAGCCGTCTGGCTCAGGACGGTCGTTTTGATTACTTATTGATCGAATCCACAGGAATCTCCGAGCCGTTGCCCGTGGCTGAAACCTTCACCTTCCGCGACGAGGCCGGCAAAAGCCTGATGGACCTGGCGCGCCTGGACACCATGGTCACCGTAGTCGACGGCGTAAACTTCCTGCTCGATTACGAGGCGGCAGACAGCTTGTCCACACACGGTGAAACCCTGGGTGAAGACGATGATCGCTCGATCACCGACCTGCTGATCGAGCAGATCGAGTTTGCCGACGTCATCCTGCTCAGCAAGATCGACCTGATCAGCTCCAGTGAGCGTGAAGAGCTGATGGCGATCCTCAAGCGCCTCAACCCGGAGGCCGAGATTGTACCGATGGTGATGGGCCAGGTGCCGTTGGCGACGATTCTCAACACCGGGCGTTTTGACTTCCAGCGCGCTTCCCAAGCTCCGGGCTGGCTCAAGGAAATGCGTGGCGAACACACGCCGGAAACCGAAGAGTACGGCATAGCATCAACGGCCTATCGCGCTCGCCGACCGTTCCATCCGGAGCGCTTTTTCGATTTCATCAATCGTCCCTGGGGCAACGGCAAGCTGCTGCGCTCCAAAGGCTTCTTCTGGCTGGCCAGCAAATACAAGGACGCAGGCAGTTGGTCGCAGGCAGGCGGCTTGATGCGCCATGGCTTTGCCGGACGCTGGTGGCGTTTCGTGAACCGAGACAGCTGGCCCGAGGACAAGGAAAGCGTCAAATCCATTCTGGAGAACTGGTCGACTGAAACCGGCGACTGTCGGCAGGAACTGGTGTTCATCGGCCAGAACATCGATTTTGCGCGGCTGACCGCCGAGCTGGATAACTGCCTGCTCACTGATGCGGAGATGGAGGCGGGTGTCGAGCTTTGGCGTGCGCTGGCCGATCCGTTTGGCGATTGGTACGAAGAGGTGGCTGCCTGATGCTGGCTTATCGTTTTAAACCTGAAACCGCAGTCCGCCAAGCGCACGGTGATACGCCCGACGTGTTGAGCGAGATTCTGCAGGACGGCGTCAACCTTGCGCTCTGGCAGCGTCAATTGCCTGCACACATAGAGGACTTCGGCGCCTTGCTACTGTCGATGAACGAGACTCTGGCCGAGTCCATGACCCTGGAAGTGCGGGGCGGCGAGGTCGAGCCTGACTTGAGCGCGCTGGCATCGGGCTACTCCGACCTGCTGGGCTATCAGGGGTTCGTTGCCGACGTTTCCTGGCTGGTCAGCGCCTATGCCTGTCTGCTGGGTGCCGAGTGCGTTGGCCTGCGTTTGCGGGTGCTCGACAAGGCCATGTGCCCGCGCTTCCATGTCGATCATGTGCCGGTACGTCTTATCACCACTTATGGCGGGGTTGGCAGTCAATGGCTGCATGAAGGGGTGATGGACCGTAAACAACTGGGGTGTCTGGACGCCGAGCCGACGGATGCTGCCCGTATCCAGCAGATCAACAGCGGTGAAGTGGCGCTGCTCAAGGGCGAACGCTGGCACGGCAATGAAGGTTTTGGCCTGATCCATCGCTCGCCGCGACTGCTGCGCAACGAGCGCAGGTTGATTCTGACGCTGGACTGGCTGGCTTGAAGATCAGTCAGGAGTTATCCACTGCCCCTTGCTCTGGCCTTCGCAGAAAGGCTTGAGGTACAGCGCGTCACCGGCGACGCCGTAATAGTGGATATGCTCGCGATACGGCATATTGGCAACCTGCGCATTGCGGCAGACACCGAAGGCGCCTGCCGGGCACTGTTGCGAGTAAGTGGTCTCGGTCTTCTGCCCGGCCAGTTGCGGTTGGCAGAAGCTGTCGTGAAACAGGTTTGCCGGGATGTTGATATTTTCCTGGCAGACCTTCACGTCGAGCCTTTCGGCCTGGCTGTGGACCAGACACGCTTCGGCCCACGCCGAACCGGAAGACACTGTCAGCAACATCAACACCAGGCGGGCAGGCAGCCGCATTACTTGCATCGTTATCCTTCCTTGCTCTTCAATGAACCACGCATTCGCCAAAAGTGATCTCATGCTGCAAAACATACCGACGCATGTCATCGGTGGCCCGCTGGGCGCCGGCAAGACCAGCCTGATCAAGCGCCTGCTGGCGCAGAAGCCTGCCCATGAGCGCTGGGCCATATTGATCAACGAATTCGGGCAGATCGGCCTGGACGCCGCCCTGCTGAGCACGGATGCCGATGGTATCGCACTTGGCGAAGTGGCTGGCGGCTGCCTGTGTTGCGTCAATGGCGTGCCGTTCCAGATCGGCTTGGGGCGTTTATTGCGCAAGGCGCGGCCTGATCGTTTATTGATCGAGCCTTCAGGGCTGGGCCATCCCGCGCAACTGATGACGCAATTGCGCGAAGCGCCGTGGCGCGGCGTCCTGGATGTGCAGCCCGGCGTGGTGGTGCTGGACGCGCAGGCAATGCTCGCCGGACAGCCGTTGCCGAGTACTCAGCAGGAAGCGCTGGCGCATGCCGGGCTGGTGGTCATGAACAAGTCCGAGCAACTGGATGATGTCTCTCGCCAGGCGTTGGCCGAACAGTTGCTGCCACACGCCTTGATCTGGACCCGACATGGGGAGCTGCTCCTGAACCGTGTGCCGGGGTTTGCCAGCGGTACTGCTGTGGATAAACAGGCTGTGGATAAGCTGATGCTGCCCAACGGCGTCGGCCACTTGCCCGCGCTATGGACCGACCTGAAGGTGCCGATCTGTCTGAGTCAGGTCAGTGCCGACGGCTGGAGCATCGGCTGGCGCTGGCATCCCTCGCAGCGCTTCGATCTGCAGCGCATCCTGCACTGGCTGGAAAGCCTTGATTGGCGGCGGGCGAAGATGGTTATCCACAGCGAGGGCGGCTGGTATTCCGGCAACGTGGTTGATGGGGCTCCGCTGGCCTGGCAAGTCAGCGAATGGCGTCAGGACTCACGCCTCGAGTTGATCTTTGCCACCGCTCAGGATGTGGATACGTTGCAGGCGCAGATGGCGGGATGCCTGGCGTGACAGCTGCCAGTTAATAGCTGAAGGCAGGACGAAGAGCGTCCGGAACGGCGTGCCAATGCAGAGCATTGGCACGATAGTCAAAGCGCACTTGTGTAAGGATGAGCGCTGAATCGCGGCAGCCAGCGTCGTGCTCGGCTACTGCTTCCATTTCTGATGCGATTGACGCCATTCGCTCATCTGAATAACTTCAGCGCTGGGCGGTGGTGTTTTGATTTCAAACGGGTAGGGTGCCAGTTCGATTTGCGCAGTGTGCGCGCCGAACAGGGTGATCGTGCCAGGGTGACGTTGCTCGCCGGTCACCGTGAACTCGAAGCCATACACGCGGGCCAGGCGTTTGCGGCCTTGAGCGTCGCGCGCGAAGGTCAGGCGGCGCAGGGCAACCGCGTCGTCCAGCAGTTGCAGCTCAAGGCGTTCGCAGTGCTGCTTGACGCGTGCCAGCGCTTTTTCGCGCAGACCATGGGCGTGCCACCACCAGGCCGCGGCGCTCGCGAACAGCATCAGCACGAAGATGTTTCCCAGGGTCAGCATGACGGAGTGCTCCAGCGTAGGAGTCGTCAGCTTAACTGTCCTGAGTGATTTACAGCCATACTGCGCGACTTATATTTCTCATTATTGCATTTGCATCGTGTTCAGGATTCCGCTCCCCATGAAACGTACGCCTCATTTGCTCGCTATCCAGTCCCATGTGGTATTCGGCCACGCCGGCAACAGCGCAGCGGTGTTCCCGATGCAGCGTATCGGGGTTAACGTCTGGCCGCTCAACACGGTCCAGTTCTCCAACCACACGCAATACAAGCAGTGGACCGGTGAAGTGCTGGCTCCGCAGCAGATTCCTGCGCTGATCGACGGGATTGCCGCCATTGGCGAACTGGGCAACTGTGACGCGGTGCTGTCGGGGTATCTGGGCAGTGCGGCGCAGGGCAGGGCGATTCTGACCGGCGTGGCACGCATCAAGGCGGCCAATCCGAAGGCGCTGTACCTCTGCGACCCGGTGATGGGCCACCCTGAAAAAGGCTGCATCGTAGCGCCTGAAGTCAGTGACTTCCTGCTGCAGGAAGCGGCGGCCATGGCGGACTTCATGTGCCCCAATCAACTGGAGCTGGACAGCTTCTCGGGGCGCAAGCCCGAATCACTGCACGACTGCCTGGCGATGGCGCGGGCTTTGCTGGCGCGTGGCCCCAAAGCGGTGGTGGTGAAACACCTCGATTACCCCGGCAAGGCCGCCGATGGCTTTGAAATGCTGTTGGTCACCGCCGAGGCCAGCTGGCACCTGCGCCGCCCGTTACTGGCGTTTCCGCGTCAGCCGGTCGGCGTGGGTGATCTGACCTCCGGGTTGTTCCTGTCGCGTGTGCTGCTGGGCGACGATCTGGTTGCAGCATTCGAGTTCGCTGCGGCCGCCGTCCATGAGGTGCTGCTGGAAACCCAGGCCTGTGGCAGCTACGAGCTGGAACTGGTGCGCGCTCAGGATCGCATCGCGCACCCACGGGTAAAGTTCGAAGCCGTGCGTTTGTAAGCGCCATACCCTCAAAGGCTCGGGCATCGATGCCCGAGCCAGAAAACTACAACGCTTCTTCCTTGATCTCCTGATAACGCTTTTCCAGTTCCTGGCGGATCTGGCGGCGTTGCTGCGCCTGGATGAAACGCCGCTTGGCATCGGCCGATTCCGGCTCCAGGGGCGGCACGCTGGCGGGCTTGCGATTGTCGTCCACGGCAACCATGGTGAAGAAGCAGCTGTTGGAATGGCGTACCGACCGCTCGCGGATATTTTCGGTGACCACCTTGATGCCCACCTCCATGGACGTGTTGCCGGTGTAATTGACCGAGGCGAGAAAGGTCACCAGTTCGCCGACATGCACCGGCTCACGGAAAATCACCTGGTCTACCGACAGCGTCACCACGTAGCGTCCGGCGTAGCGGCTGGCACATGCATAGGCCACTTCGTCCAGGTACTTGAGCAGCGTGCCACCGTGTACGTTGCCAGAGAAGTTGGCCATGTCCGGGGTCATCAATACAGTCATCGACAGCTGGGCGTTTCCGGGTTCCATAGCGTACTCACACGGTCAAGGTGTTCAAGGGGCGCCTATGCTGGCGCTCAAGGGGCTTGTGACAGTTATCGGGACGCTGGCCAACAGGCGGCCGTCACGCGTCATAACTATCTGTTTCCATATATTGCACCGCCTTTATGTCGAAGGGGGCGGTGTTAACCTGCAAAAACCTGTGGATCGGGGTTTTTCCTGCGTCTTTATCGGATTTTAATGACGAAAAGGGTAGCTGTCGCCCTGTAGGGCATGGCGATATCGGTTTGCAACGTCATCATCACAAGGAGCTTCGCCACCATGCATGCCATCAATTTCATTCAGGATCTGGCAGTGATCATGCTGGTGGCCGGCGTGGTAACCATTCTGTTCCATCGCCTCAGGCAGCCGGTGGTATTGGGCTATATCGTTGCCGGGTTCATCATCGGTCCGCACACTCCGCCGTTCAGTCTGATCCATGACGAAGAAACCATCAAAATTCTGGCCGAACTGGGGGTGATCTTCCTGATGTTCTGCCTGGGCCTGGAATTCAGCCTGCGCAAGCTGTTCAAGGTCGGTGCTACGGCGTTCATCGCGGCCTTTCTGGAAATTGCCCTGATGATCTGGATCGGTTACGAGATCGGGCAGTTCTTTGGCTGGAAAACCATGGACTCGCTGTTTCTCGGCGCGATTCTGGCGATCTCCTCCACCACCATCATCGTCAAGGCGCTCAACGACCTGAAGATGAAGAACCAGCGCTTTGCCCAGTTGATCTTCGGCGTGTTGATCGTGGAAGACATTCTCGGCATCGGCATCATCGCGCTGTTGTCCGGCATCGCTGTCAGCGGCTCGGTCAGTTCCGGGGAAGTGTTCTCCACCGTCGGCAAGCTGTCGCTGTTCATGATCGTGGCGCTGGTGGTCGGCATCCTCGTGGTGCCTCGATTGCTGTCCTATGTCGCCAGGTTCGAAAGCAACGAGATGCTGCTGATCACCGTGCTGGGCCTGTGTTTCGGCTTCTGTCTGCTGGTGGTCAAGCTGGAATACAGCATGGTACTGGGTGCCTTCCTGATCGGCGCAATCATGGCCGAGTCGCGTGAGCTGCTGAAGATCGAGCGCCTGATCGAGCCGGTTCGCGACATGTTCAGTGCCATCTTTTTCGTGGCCATCGGCTTGATGATCGATCCGGGCATCCTGCTGCAATACGCCTGGCCGATCGCCGTCATTACCGTTGCCGTGGTGCTGGGCAAGATGCTGTCCTGCGGTCTGGGTGCCTTTATCGCAGGCAACGATGGCCGTACCTCGCTGCGCGTGGGCATGGGACTGTCACAGATTGGCGAGTTTTCCTTCATCATCGCGGCGCTGGGCATGACCCTGCAGGTCACCAGCGACTTTCTGTACCCGGTGGCAGTCGCCGTGTCCGCCATCACCACCCTGCTGACACCGTATCTGATTCGCGGCGCAGACCCGTTGTCGCTCAAGCTGGCGGCGATCATGCCTCGGCGCGTTGCCCGGGTGTTCGGCATGTACGGCGAGTGGTTGCGCAGCATTCAGCCGCAAGGCCAGAGTGCAGTCCTTGCCGGGATGATCAGGCGGATTCTCTTGCAGGTCGGCGTCAACCTGGCGCTGGTGATGGCGATCTTTTTCAGCGGTGGCTATTTTGCCGAGCGTCTTGGCGGCTACATGAGCGAGTGGGTGGCCGACATCAGCCATCAGAAAGCCTGGATCTGCGGCGCGGCGCTGCTGCTGTCACTGCCGTTTCTGATTGCCGCTTATCGCAAGCTCAAGGCGCTGTCGATGCTGCTGGCCGAGATGGGGGTGAAACCCGAGATGGCGGGCCGGCATACCGTGCGCGTGCGCAAGGTCGTGGCCGAGGTGATTCCGCTGTTATCGCTGGTGGTGATTTTCGTGATGCTGGCGGCATTGTCGGCAAGCATTCTGCCGGCCAACGAACTGCTGCTGGTGGTTGGACTGATAGCCGCCTTGGTCGCCGCGTTGCTGTGGCGCTGGCTGATCCGCGTGCATACGCGGATGCAGATTGCGTTACTGGAAACACTGGGTAACCATCAAGAGAACTCCGGGCACTGAGGCCCGGAGATTCTTGAATACTGCGCAGCAGGGGTGTCTCAGCTTTCCAGCCAGACATCCCGAGCCCAGTGCCAGACCGATTCCCAGCTGTCTTCGGTAACCAGTTCTTCCTCGGCGGACCACAGCAGCACCGTGCCGTCTTCCTCGACGCAGTAATAATCGTCACCGTCCTGGCAGATCGGAATCAGCTCGCGCGGCACGCCCAAATCCCAGGCCGTGGCGGCCACGTCTGGCAGGTAGGTGTGCGACTGCGGGTCGGTCACCGTGACGGGTTCAAAGCTGCCATACACCACATCGCTGACTGTCAGGAGAAATTCCTTGAAGACAAACGGAATGTTGATGAACAGCTGTTCCTCGATCTCGACCAGTTGGTCTTCGTCAGGCAGCTCAAGCGGAACCGGAACCGGTTCATTTGCTTCACGCAGTTGTTCAATGACTTCTTCCACGACACAGATCCTCTCACTTGATGGCGCGGGTTATACAGTAGCGTAAAGCCTTTCTCAAAATAACTATCCGAACGGATAAACAAAAACCCCGGACATATCCGGGGTTCTGAACGCGAGAACGGGTTCTGGTTCAACCGTTCTGGCGAATTCCTGCCACCAGCCAGGGCTGGTTATCGCCTTGCGGGCGTTCCATGTTCCAGCTTTCGCTGAACACTTCGCCCTGGTCGAAACGCGAGGTCTTGGACACGCCCGAGAACGTCAGCGTGGCGATGGTCTTGTCGGCCCGGTCATCCACACCGTCCAGCTGGACATTGAGGTTCTCGATGTAAGTCGACTGGAAGCCGTCGCCCAGGTCCGCACGTTCCTTTTTCAGGAACTGCAGCATTTGCGGAGTGACGAACTCGGCAATCTTGTCCATTTCGTTGGCGTCCCAGTGCTGCTGCAGTGACTGGAAGTGGCCGCGAGCAGCGTCCAGGAAGCGCTGTTCATTGAACCAGGCCGGTGCGTTGACCACTGGCGCAGCGGAGGTCGGGGAAGAACTGCCGAAGATCGGGTTCTGCGCAGGCTGGCTGGTTTCACGCTGGTACGGCGCACCGGCAGCGGCCATTTTCGGCTGTTGCTGCTGACGACGACGCGCAATGAAGCGGAAGATCAGGAAGGCGATGAGGCCCATGATCAGGATGTCGAACAGTTGCAGGCCGTTGAAGCCGTCACCCATGAACATCGACGCGAGCAGGCCGCCGGCAGCGATACCGGCCAATGGGCCCAGCCAGCGCGAAGCACCGCTTGCCGCAGGGGCAGGACGGCCCGCAGCGTTAGGCGCTGCCGCAGGCGTGGAGGGGGCGGCCTGACGTGTCTGGTGCGTAGGCGCCGAGCCCATGCTCTTGCCGCCACCGAAGCGCGCGGCGTTCACATCCAGGCTCATGGTGAGCCCGATGCACAGCGCCATCGCGATGCTTAGAAAACGTTGCATAAGGGTATTCCCGTTTTGTGATTGCACGCGCGCCATGTTGCACAGCGGATGGCGACATGACCAGCGCGTTAGTGTTTCGGACTTTTACATAAACAGCGTAGGACTTTTCTACGCGCTTCGTAAGATGTGTACGAGGATTATCGTTCCTCACGCTACGGCGTGGGAACGATAGTCATGGGCGCACGGACAATGATCAACCGGCCTACAACGGCACCAGCTTCGCGTAGCCCATCATCAGCCACTTGCTGCCCTCGGGGAAGTTGACCTGCACCCGGGCCTGGGCGCCAGCGCCTTCGAAGTTGAGGATCACGCCTTCGCCGAACACCGCATGCTGGACGCGCTGGCCCATGGTGAACTCGGTTTCCGGAATGCCGGTGCCGTTGAACAGGCTGCTGCTGTTGAATTTCGGCGTGCCACCGAACGGACGGTTGACGCTGTTGGACAGTCGGACTTCCTGAATCAGCGCAGGCGGAATCTCGCGTACGAAACGCGAGACCTTGTTGTAGGTTTCGCTGCCGTACAGGCGACGCGTTTCGGCGTAGGTCATCACCAGCTGTTTCATGGCCCGGGTGATACCGACGTAAGCCAGGCGCCGTTCCTCTTCAAGACGGCCCGGTTCCTCCAGACTCATCTTGTGCGGGAACAGCCCTTCCTCCATGCCCACCAGGAACACGTGCGGGAATTCCAGGCCCTTGGCGCTGTGCAGGGTCATCAGCTGAATACTGTCTTCATGCTCCTGCGCCTGGGTGTCGCCCGCTTCCAGCGAGGCATGCCCCAAAAACGCTGCCAGTGGCGTCAGGTCTTCTTCGCTTTCGTGATTCTCGAAAGCACGGGCCGCGCTGACCAGTTCCTCAAGGTTTTCTACTCGCGCCTGACCTTTCTCGCCTTTTTCCTGCTCGTGATAGGTAATCAGCCCGGACTGTTCGATCACCGTCTGGGTCATCAGGTGCAGCGGCATTTCCATGACCTTGGCCGCGAGGTTCTCGATCAGCTCGATGAACCCGCCCAAGGCAGTGGCGGCACGTCCGGTCAGGCCCTTGTTGGCCACCAGCAGGCGCATGGCTTCCCACATTGAAACGTCGGCATGACGCGCATGTTCGCGAATCGCTTCGACGGTCTTTTCACCGATGCCGCGCGCCGGAACGTTGATCACCCGCTCCAGCGCCGCATCGTTGCCACGGCCTTCCAGCAAACGCATGTAGGCCATGGCGTTCTTGATTTCGGCGCGTTCGAAGAAGCGCTGTCCGCCATAGATGCGGTACGGAATACGCTCACGCAGCAGGGCTTCTTCGAGTACCCGCGACTGGGCGTTGGAGCGGTACAGAATGGCGATGTCGTTGCGCGAAATACCGGTTTTCAGCGCGCTCTCGATGGTCTCGACCACGTAACGCGCTTCATCGTGCTCGTTGAACGCGGCGTACAGATTGATCAGCTCGCCATCACCGACGTCGGTCCACAACTCCTTGCCCAGGCGACCACTGTTATTGATGATCAAGCCGTTGGCAGCCTTGAGAATGCTCGCCGTGGAGCGGTAGTTCTGCTCAAGGCGGATGACTTCGGTGTCCGGGAAGTCAGAGGAATACTGGTGGATGTTCTCGATCTTCGCGCCGCGCCAGCCGTAAATGGACTGATCGTCGTCGCCGACCACCATCAGGCTGTCGCCGCCCTGGGCGAGCAGGCGCAGCCATGCGTACTGCACGGCGTTAGTGTCCTGGAACTCGTCCACCAGGACGTGACGGAAGCGGCGCTGATAATGCGCCAGCAAGCCCGGGTTATCGCGCCACAGGTCGAGTGCGCGCAGCAGCAGTTCGGAGAAGTCGATGACGCCGGCCCGCTGGCAGGCGATCTCGTAGGCTTCGTAGACGCTTTTCATGGTGGTCAGGAACAGGTCGCCGCTGGCCTGAATATGTTGCGGGCGCAGGCCTTCGTCTTTCTGACCATTGATGAACCACTGGGCCTGGCGTGCAGGCCAGCGTTGTTCGTCCAGACCCAGCTCGCGCATCACGCGCTTTACCAGACGCTGCTGGTCATCGCTGTCGAGAATCTGGAAGGTCTGTACCAGCCCGGCTTCCTGCCAGTGCGCACGCAGCAAGCGGTGGGCCAGACCGTGGAAGGTGCCCACCCACATGCCAGCCGGGCTGATGCCCATCAGCTGCTCGATACGGTGGCGCATTTCGGCAGCCGCCTTGTTGGTGAACGTCACCGACAGGACCGAATGCGGGGAGGCTTGCTCGACCTGCATCAGCCATGCGATGCGATGCACCAGCACACGGGTTTTGCCGGAGCCAGCACCAGCCAGGACCAACTGACGACCCAGAGAGGCGGCTACGGCCTGACGTTGGGCATCGTTGAGGGAATTCAGAAGAAGAGAGAGATCATCGCGCATCAGCGCATTCTAGGGTGCCGCGCGATGACGGGCAAACCATGCTTTGCGTCAGGCAATAAAAATGGCGGGGCGCTGACGACCGGTCGTCGCCTGTTGCCGGGAGCGAATGCGTTGCGTCTACCTTTACCTGTGAGCAGGCAGTGTCTGACGGGCGATTTGGCCTAATGTAGGATTATTCCCACAATTGCCGCTGATAACGCCCGCACGGCACGTTTCAGCTTCGTTTAACTGGGCGGCTGGCGGGTCATGTAGTATAACTACAAGAAAGCTACAACCCAGCCCACCTCTCTTTTGCCGAGTCTGCCCCTTGAATCTGCTGCAACACATCGCCCAGTCACGTAATTTGCTGCGCAAATCGGAGCTCAAGGTAGCCGACCATGTGCTGCTCGACCCTGCGGCCGTGATGCACAGTTCCATGGCAGACCTGGCGCACAGCGTCGGTATCAGCGAGCCGACCATCGTGCGTTTCTGCCGCGCCATCGGTTGCACCGGGTTTCAGGACCTCAAGCTGAAGCTGGCGCAGAGCCTCGCGGCGGGCGCAAGTTTTGGGCAGTTCGCGATTCACGAAGACGATTCGGTCGCCGACTACAGCCTGAAGATTTTCGACACCACGCTGCACACGCTCATGGAAGTGCGTGAAAACCTCGACCCCCATGCGTTGCAATTGGCGGTCACGGCCATGGCCGGAGCCAATCGGGTCGAGTTCTACGGGTTTGGCGCGTCCGGTGCAGTAGCTGCTGATGCGCAGCACAAGTTCTTTCGTTTGCTGCTGACCGCTGCGGCGTATTCCGATCCGCACATGCAGGCGATGTCAGCCGTTACGCTCAAGCCGACCGATGTCGCGGTGTGCATTTCGCAGTCAGGGCGTTCGAAGGATCTGCTGATCACCGCCAATCTGGTCCGCGAGAGCGGCGCGACGCTGATCACCCTGTGCCCCAGTCAGACGCCGCTGGCCGAGCTGTCGTCGGTCAATCTGGCCATCGACGTGCATGAAGACACCGAAATCTACACGCCGCTGACTTCTCGCATTGCCCACCTGGTGGTCATTGATGTACTGGCAATGGGCGTTGCAATGGCGCGCGGCCCCGGTCTGGTGAACCATCTCAAAAGCGTCAAACGCAGCCTGCGTGGTTTGCGCCTGTCGCCGAAGTCGATCAAGGCTCACGAAGATTGACGTCGTTTTCAATTTGAAAACGACTTCAAGAGTCCCGCCAATGACCTGCGTTTATTGGCATGGGCCCGCGACTGGATTAATTGAGGTAATGAGTGAGTTGCATCCTGCAGGGCCAGTTTCTATCGATTCGGCTCCCGAGATGCGGTAATTGTATATTTTTGGCGTTTTTTTCCGGATATCACGTTACAAGAATTAACCAGACTGTCATGTGTTCGCTGCAGTCAGCTTGCGCAACGAAGAAAGCCCTCCCCGGAAACCCTGAGGCGTCTGGCGAGGGCTTTACTGAATCTGTTACTTGTTGATCACTGTATAACGGTCAGCTCATCGATGCTTACCAGCAACTCGTCGTCTTGATAGATACGGACGGAGGTGATGGATGCATCGCTGGGCTGGGCGTATACGGCGGGTGTCTCGCGCCCTGTCCACGGCCCCAGACCTGTCGCGTAGTAGTTGAGGTCCAGATTCAATTGGCCCGCTTCACTCGGTATGTTGCGCAGACTCAGCCATGGGAGAGAGTGACTGGCGGATGTAGGCACCAGGCCAGCCACGGTCAGCGTATTAACTTCCGGCGTTCTGTCATCACGCGCGATCCAGTTTTTGTCTTTGGTCGTCATTGGGTAGCTCCTTGCTAGTAATTGTTTAATGAGTGAGTTGCTTTCAGCAGGGCAAGTTTGTGCGTGGCGCGTCAGCGAGCGGCAATACATATATATTTTTTGAAATTTTTTTGATGAGCGCTGAACGAAAGTTCATCGATCTGTCACCTGCGTGCCGTCTGATTGTCACTGTCACGCTCCATTCTGGTGCTCCCACAAAACGTATTGGGAGACAGGATATGGCTCGGCATTACGATGATTTACCTACCAGCACCGTGAAAACCCGCCGTCAGCAGGAAGATCAGCGTCGCATGGAGTTTCGTCGGGCAATTGAAAGCTACAGTGAGGCACGTCAGCTCAATCAGGAGCTGTGTGACTACATGGATGGCATGGATAACGCTGTCTGGCAGACGATCAAGTTGCCCGCGGTCGACCGTCGAAACGCTCGACAAGCTGGCTGATCTGCGCACGTTCGGTGCGGATGAACGCAAGAAACGCATGTGCCACGGGTGAAAGGCGTTTGTCCCCGGCCTGAGCCACGCACCAGCTTCGATACAGTGGCAACTCCGCCACGGGCAGCTCCACCAGAGCGCCTGTGGCGAGTTCCTGGCAGACCGCGTGTCGGGTCAGCATCGCCAGGCCCAGCCCGGCAACCACGCATTCACGTTGTGCTTCGCTGGAAGAGACTTCCAGCGTCTGCGTGAAGTGCACGCGCTTCTCCTTGAAGAACTCCTCGCAGGCTCGTCGCGTGCCTGATCCTGTTTCCCGGGTCAGCAACGGCCATGGCTCCAGGTCTTTCAGGTTCAGCGTCGCGCGGCTGCTCAGCGAATGGTCAGGCGGTGCCACGGCGACAATCGGGTTATTCAGGAACGGCAAGAACTCCAGGCCCATGTCCAGGGGCACTGCCGACATCACCACAAGATCATCGCGGTTATCCGCCAGGCGCCTGATGACTTGCGCGCGATTGACCACCATCAGGCTCAGGCTGACTTCCGGGTGCTGGCGCTTGAAGGCGGCGAACAGGTGGGGGATGAAGTATTTGCAGCTCGATTCGACTGCCAGCTTCAACTGGCCTTGCAGTGAGCCCTGCATGTCGGAAAGCTGCATGTCCAGGCTTTCCAGGCGCCCGAAAATATCCCGGCTGGCCTGTTGCAGGGCTTGCGCCGCTTCGGTCAGGTAGAGCTTTTTGCTGACGTATTCGAACAGCGGCTGGCCGATCAGCTCTTCGAGCTGTCGAATCTGCAGGCTGACAGCGGGCTGTGTGAGCGACATTTCTTCAGCCGCACGGCTGTAGGAGCGCAGATCGCACACCTCATTGAAAATGCGTAACTGACGCAATGTCATACGCATCAATGACTTACGCATTTACAAAAGCTCCACTATCCAACCGAAGCGCTAACTATAAGCTTTTACTTATGCACCTCCCAACTTTTACTCATTTTTGTTAATCCTCGATTCGGCATAGGGTGGCTCTGCGACATTCAGTCACATACACGGTTACAAGTGTGGGTCGAGGGAAACGCCAGTGATAACAAAAATTTTGATCGCCAACCGCGGGGAGATTGCCGTTCGTATCGTGCGTGCATGCGCCGAGATGGGCATTCGCTCGGTGGCGATCTTTTCCGACGCTGACCGGCATGCCTTGCATGTCAAACGTGCCGACGAAGCCTACAGCATTGGTGCCGAACCTCTGGCGGGTTACCTGAACCCGCGCAAGTTGGTGAATCTGGCAGTGGAAACCGGCTGCGATGCGCTGCATCCCGGTTACGGCTTTCTTTCCGAGAATGCCGAACTGGCCGATATCTGTGCCGAACGAGGGATCAAATTCATCGGTCCCTCAGCCGAAGTGATTCGCCGCATGGGGGACAAGACCGAGGCCCGACGCAGCATGATCAAGGCCGGTGTGCCGGTCACGCCCGGTACCGAAGGCAACGTGGCAGATATCGACGAGGCGCTGGCCGAGGGCGAGCGTATCGGTTACCCGGTGATGCTCAAGGCCACTTCCGGGGGCGGTGGACGTGGTATCCGCCGCTGCAACAGCCGCGAAGAACTCGAGCAGGCCTTCCCGCGCGTGATTTCCGAAGCGACCAAGGCCTTCGGTTCGGCAGAAGTCTTTCTTGAGAAGTGCATCGTCAATCCCAAGCACATTGAAGCGCAGATTCTGGGCGACAGCTTTGGCAATGTGGTGCACCTGTTCGAGCGCGACTGTTCGATTCAGCGACGCAATCAGAAGCTCATCGAAATCGCCCCCAGCCCGCAGCTGACGCCCGAACAGCGCGCCTACATCGGCGATCTGTCGGTACGTGCGGCCAAGGCGGTTGGTTACGAGAACGCTGGCACCGTGGAGTTTCTGCTCGCCGAGGGCGAGGTGTACTTCATGGAAATGAACACCCGGGTGCAGGTCGAGCACACCATCACCGAAGAAATCACCGGCATTGATATCGTTCGCGAGCAGATCCGTATCGCCTCCGGTCTGCCGCTGTCGGTCAAGCAGGAAGACATCATCCATCGCGGTTTTGCCCTGCAGTTCCGGATCAATGCCGAGGACCCGAAGAACAACTTCCTGCCCAGCTTCGGCAAGATCACTCGTTATTACGCGCCCGGCGGACCTGGCGTGCGCACCGACACGGCGATTTATACCGGCTATACCATTCCGCCGTTCTATGACTCGATGTGCCTGAAGCTGATTGTCTGGGCGCTGACCTGGGAGGAGGCCATGGACCGCGGCCTGCGTGCGCTCGATGACATGCGCCTGCAAGGGGTCAAGACCACGGCTGCCTATTACCAGGAAATCCTCCGCAACCCGGAGTTCCGCAGCGGTGAGTTCAACACCAGCTTTGTCGAGAGCCACCCCGAGCTGACCAATTATTCGATCAAACGCAAACCCGAAGAGCTGGCCCTGGCCATCGCCGCCGCCATTGCCGCACACGCCGGTCTGTAAGGAACAGTGAAATGTCCAAGAAGATTTTCGTAACCGACACCATCCTGCGTGACGCTCATCAATCGTTGCTGGCGACGCGCATGCGTACCGAAGACATGCTGCCGATCTGCGACAAGCTCGACCAGGTCGGCTACTGGTCGCTGGAAGTCTGGGGCGGCGCCACCTTCGATGCCTGCGTGCGTTTTCTCAAGGAAGACCCGTGGGAACGTCTGCGCCAGCTGCGTGCGGCCTTGCCCAATACCCGGTTGCAGATGCTCCTGCGTGGCCAGAACCTGCTGGGTTATCGGCATTACAGCGATGACGTGGTCAAGGCGTTCGTCGCCAAGGCGGCGGTCAACGGTATTGATGTGTTCCGTATTTTCGATGCCATGAACGATGTGCGTAACCTGCGGGTTGCCATCGAGGCGGTGAAAGCGGCGGGCAAACATGCACAGGGCACCATCGCCTACACCACCAGCCCGGTGCATACCATCGAGGCCTTCGTGGCGCAGGCCCGGCAGATGGAAGCCATGGGCTGTGACTCGGTGGCGATCAAGGACATGGCCGGCCTGTTGACGCCTTATGCCACGGGTGAGCTGGTCAAGGCGCTGAAGGCCGAGCAGTCGTTGCCGGTGTTCATCCACTCGCATGACACGGCCGGTCTGGCCGCGATGTGCCAGCTCAAGGCGATCGAAAGCGGCGCGGACCATATCGACACGGCGATTTCCAGCTTTGCCTGGGGCACCAGCCATCCGGGCACCGAATCGATGGTGGCCGCACTCAAGGGCAGCGAGTTCGACACCGGGCTGGACCTGGAGCTGCTGCAGGAAATCGGTCTGTATTTCTACGCGGTGCGTAAGAAATATCATCAGTTCGAGAGCGAATTTACTGCAGTCGACACTCGGGTGCAGGTTAACCAGGTGCCGGGCGGGATGATCTCCAACCTGGCCAATCAGTTGAAGGAGCAGGGCGCACTCAACCGCATGAGCGAAGTACTGGCTGAAATTCCGCGCGTGCGCAAAGACCTCGGTTATCCGCCATTGGTAACTCCGACTTCGCAGATCGTCGGTACTCAGGCGTTCTTCAACGTGTTGGCCGGGGAGCGTTACAAAACCATCACCAATGAAGTGAAGCTGTATCTGCAGGGCGGGTACGGCAAGGCGCCGGGACAGGTGGATGAGAAGCTGCGTCGCCAGGCGATCGGCAATGAAGAACTGATCGATGTTCGTCCGGCCGACCTGCTCAAGCCAGAGATGACCAAGCTAAGGGCCGATATCGGCGCGTTGGCCAAGTCCGAAGAGGACGTGCTGACGTTTGCCATGTTCCCGGACATTGGCCGCAAGTTCCTGGAGGAACGCGCTGCCGGGACGCTGGCGCCGGAAGTGCTGCTGCCGATTCCCGAAGCCGGAAGCGTGGCGAAGGCAGGCGGTGAGGGCGTACCGACCGAGTTCGTCATTGATGTGCACGGCGAGACTTATCGGGTCGACATCACCGGTGTGGGCGTCAAGGCTGAGGGCAAGCGCCACTTCTACCTGACCATAGACGGCATGCCGGAAGAGGTGGTGTTCGAGCCGCTCAACGAATTCGTCGGCGGCGGGGCCAGTAAACGCAAGCAAGCCCATGCACCGGGCGACGTCAGCACGACCATGCCCGGCAACATCGTCGATGTGCTGGTCAAGGAGGGCGATGTGGTCAAGGCCGGTCAGGCAGTGCTGATCACTGAAGCGATGAAGATGGAGACCGAGGTTCAGGCGTCGGTCGCAGGCAAGGTCGTCGCCATCCACGTCGCCAAGGGCGACCGCGTTAATCCGGGCGAAGTGCTGATCGAGATCGAAGGTTGAGCTGACACCTGCGCATCATCCAAAGGTTTACCTCAGGGAAGCACTCGTGGCTTCCCTTTTTTTATTCTGGCAGGCGGGCCCAGTGGTCACGACTATCGTTCCGCACGCTCCAACGTGGAAATGCAGTTCTGGGCGCCTTGCGTCCTCAGGATCAGCGAAACGCCTCAAGCCCCTTGATCTGTTGCCCGTCAGTGAAGTTATCCACAGCCAGCCAGTTTTCAAATGCCTTTCGTAATTCAGGCCATTCGCTGTCGAGGATCGAGTACCACGCGGTATCCCTGCTCTGGCCTTTGACCACCATGTGCTGGCGGAAGGTGCCTTCGTAGCTGAAGCCGAATCGCTCGGCAGCGCGTTTGGAGCGGGCATTGTTGGCGTTGCACTTCCATTCCAGGCGGCGATAGCCCAGTGCGAAGGCCTCTCTGGCCAGCAGGTAAATGGCTTCGGTGCCTTTGGGCGTGCGTTGCATGGCGGCGCTGAAGGTGACATGACCTATTTCGATTCGCCCGTGGGCAGCGACAATCGACATCAGGCTGATGACGCCTTCGGCCTTATCGGTCTGCTGATCGACCACGGTGTAAAACCACGGATCGGTGGCTGCCTGATGCCCGGCCAGCCACGCATCGAAGGCGCTACGGTCGATGAACGGCCCGTAAGGCAGATAATCCCACAGCTTCGGGTCGGCATTCGGGCCTTCAAATGCCGCCCACAAGTCATCGGCGTGACGCGCGACATCGAGTTTTTCCAGGCGAATGAAACGACCTGTCAGTGTATGGGGCGTGGGCAATGCAGCGGCTTGCCAGTCCAGCAGGGTGTCAGACATCAGTCACTTCCTGGTTCAGAGTGCTTTGCGAAATTGTATGAGGCCGGGCCGTTCGGCGATTCGCTCGTACAACTGAATGGCCGTGGCGTTGGTTTCGTGGGTCAGCCAGTGCACCTTGTCGCAACCGTCTGCCTTGGCAGTGGCATAGACAAACTCGATCAGTCGCCTGCCGATGCCTGTTCCGCGTTTTTCGGGTGCGACGATCAGATCTTGCAGGTAACAGGCGTTGTTGATGCTCCAGTTGGAGCGGTGGTAGATGAAGTTCACCATGCCCACCGCCTCGTCACCCAGCCAGGCGAGCGCTGAGTGAGTCGGTTCGTTTGGGGCCACAAGGCGTTGCCAGGTGGTGTCGCTGACGCCTTCGGCCAGCTCGGTGTTGTAGAAGCGCAGATAGGCCTGCCACAGAGGCAGCCACGCGTGATGATCGTCGACGCTAACGGGGCGAATTCGCACATCGGTCATGAGCTGCTTCCTTCGCTCATCAAGCGAGCGATCAGTTGGTCATTTGCATCCTGGCTTGCGGCGAGGCCGTCGCGCACACCGGCGATGTCCGCAGCGTTGCGATTCTGACTGAGTTTACGTTTGCCCTGTAGCCGCTGCACCGGAATGGCGAATCCGACAATCGCTCCAAGCATTTTTGCGATGTAGTCCGCCGGCGCATCGTCAATGGACCAGGGTTGCGCCCGGCCGGATTCATGGCGATGGGTCAGGTCAGCCAGCAATTGATGCAAGTGCGCGGCGTCGGTAAAAACCTCGGCCTGCCCATAGGCATGCACGGCCACATAATTCCATGTGGGTACGACCTTGCCGTGCTCTGCCTTGCCTGGGTAGAACGACGGGCTGACGTAGGCATCGCCGCCAGGAAAAACCACCAGTGCTTCGGCGCCGGAGCTCAACTGCTGCCACTGTGGATTGGCTTTGGCCAGATGCCCGTAAAGTGTGCCTCGGGGGCCTTCGTCGCGGCGCAACAGCAGCGGCAGGTGGGTCGCCTGCAAGCCCTCTGCGCCGTCAGTGACCAGAATCGCCAGGCGCGTCTGCTCCATCTGCTGATGCAGGCTCGGTGTGTCGTTGTCCTTGAAAGCGGCGGGGATGTACATGGGGAATATCCTTGGCTGATGACCGGATCGTAGGCAAGGCATTGGTCTGATGTAAGATCCATTTTTGATAGTTTCAATAGGGCCAATGCATGCCTGGCGTCCCCGTTGCGTTTCCGTCCACGCTCACCGGTATCGCGCTGGACCCGAATCAGGGCCTGAGCAAGCAGCTTTATGGCCTGTTGCGCCAGCAGGTCCTCGATGGGCGCCTGAGCAGCGGCACGCGCCTGCCAGCCAGCCGCGATTTGGCACATTCACTGGGCATCTCCCGTAACAGCGTGATACGGGCCTACGACCAGCTGTATGCCGAGGGCTTCATTGAAGGGCGCGTTGGCGACGGCACGTATGTCGCGCAGCTCTCTGAAGCAAACGCTTCGCCTCGACGGGCAAGCCGTAAAAAACTATCCACCAACTTACCCACAGGTATATCCACAGGGTTACGCACAGGTTTGTCCACAATCGCGGCTGAAATGCCGTCAGATTCCTCCTGTGAAGTTATCCACAACCCGACACGCGCGCTGCTCGAAAAGCATCGTTTGCATGAACCACCAACGGGTAGGCCGCGGGCCTTTCGGGTAGGCGTACCGGCGTTCGATCTTTTCCCCTTTGCCTTGTGGGGCAAGCTGTATGCCGCTTTTTGGCGCAAGCCGGACCTTGCTCAGCTCGGTTATGGGTCGGCGGCGGGAGACTCGCGGTTACGTGAACTGATTGCGGTCTACCTGCGCTCATCGCGTGGGCTGCATTGCAGTGCTGAGCAAATTGTGATCACCAGTGGCGCACAGCATGCGATCAGCCTTTGTGCACAGTTGCTTCTTGCCCCGGGCGAGGGCGTCGCCGTTGAGAATCCGGGGTATCGGGCGGCCGGTCATGCGTTTGCACTGGCAGGTGCCCGATTGCACGGGGTGGCTGTGGATAACGAAGGCATGCGTTGCGCCGACCTTGAGCAGGCAGACTGCAGCCTGGCCTACGTGACACCTTCACACCAATACCCGACCGGCGTGGTGATGAGCCTGGCAAGGCGCTTGGAGTTGCTGGCCTGGGCCGAGAAGCACCAAGGCTGGATTGTCGAGGATGATTACGACGGTGAGTATCGCTACAGCGGTTCACCATTGGCACCTCTGGCCGCACTCGACCGCAACGCGCGCGTGCTCTACGTTGGGACGTTCGGCAAAATCGCCTTCCCGGCGCTGCGCCTCGGGTATCTGGTTTTGCCAGAGCAACTGGTGCCGATGTTCAGCCAGCGCAAGGCCGTGGACATGCGCCATACCGAAATTGGCGTTCAGGCGGTCATGGCGCAGTTCATTGCGTCGGGTCATTTCCAGCGACACATACGTCGCATGCGGCGCGCGGCGCTCAGTCGGCGCAATGTGCTGCTGGATAACTGGCCTGCCGATATTCCGGGATGCGCGACAATGCCCAGAGGGGTTGCCGGGCTGCATGTCATGGTCAAGGTCGACAGCGTGGCGCGTGAGCAGGCGCTGATTGCCAAGGCCAATGGCGTCGGGGTCGAAATGAATGCCCTGAGTGATTACTGGCTGCCTGATTCCACTGAGCCTGTGGATAACCGGGCCGGGCTGGTGCTGGGGTTTGCCGCAGTGCCCGAGTACGAGATGGTCGAGGCATTGAACAGGCTGCGCGAGGTCTGGTCCGAGTAGTCCCGTTGGCAGGCGTATAATCTGCGCTTTCTGTTACCTGTCCTTGAGATACCCATGAACAACTCTCTTACTGCAACACCCGGACGCAAGTTCGGCGCGCCGCTGGCCGCGCTGTTCCTGCTGCTGATGGGCGCCCAGTTCCTTCTGCTCAGTGTCGGCACCCGTCAGGTGATGCTGTGGATCGTCGGCGCGGCGTTGGGCGTAACGCTGTATCACGCGGCATTTGGTTTCACCTCGGCCTGGCGGGTGTTCATCCGCGAGCGGCGGGGTGCAGGCCTGCGCGCGCAAATGGTCATGCTGGCGGTCGCCGTTGTGCTGTTTTTCCCGGCACTGGGCGCGGGCACGCTGTTTGGCCAGCCAGTCACTGGTCTGGTTGCTCCGGTCGGGATTTCGGTCGTCGTCGGCGCGTTCATTTTCGGCATCGGCATGCAGCTGGGCGGTGGCTGTGCGTCCGGCACACTGTTCACTGCCGGTGGTGGCAATGCGCGGATGCTGGTGACCTTGCTGTTTTTCATCCTCGGCTCACTGATTGCCACCCATCACGTCGACTGGTGGTTTGCCCTGCCTTCGTTCCCGGCGGTGTCGGTGGTCAAAACCTTCGGCGTGCTGCCTGCGCTGCTGGTCAATCTGGCGCTGTTCGGCTTGATCGCCCTGGTGACCGTCAAGCTCGAAAAGCGCCGTCATGGCCAGCTTGAAACGCCGCCAGCCACGGACCATCGCGGTCTGAGTCGTGTGCTGCGCGGGCCGTGGATTCTGGTCTGGGGCGCTGTCGCGCTGGCGCTTCTCAATTACGCAACGCTGGCGTTGGCCGGTCGTCCGTGGGGCATCACCTCGGCGTTCGCGCTGTGGGGTGCAAAAGCGGCCAGCGGGCTGGGCGTAGACGTCGGCAGCTGGGTGTTCTGGCAGAGCGCTGCCAACGCCAAGGCGCTGGCAGCTCCGGTGTGGGAAGACATCACCAGTGTGATGGACATCGGCATCATGCTCGGTGCCTTGCTGGCGGCAGGTCTGGCAGGTCGTTTTGCACCCAGCCTCGATATCCCCACGCGCTCGCTGGTGGCGGCGGTCATCGGCGGCTTGCTGCTGGGCTACGGTTCGCGACTGGCCTACGGCTGCAACATCGGTGCGTACTTCAGCGGTATCGCATCCGGCAGCCTGCACGGCTGGCTGTGGCTGGTAGCGGCCTACGCCGGTAACGTCGTTGGTGTCCGCCTGCGGCCGATTTTCTTCACCGGCGAGCGTCCACAGGTGGCTCTTAATGGCTGCTGAAAACGTCTGAAACCCCGAGACAAGCGGGCCGCTTGCGAACCAACTGCCGGTTTCGTATTCAAAGGCCATGCGGTAACTGTGCGTATGCGGTTCGCTTATTTTTCGATGGGGTGGTTCTTTTGCAGCAAACGATCATTTCGAAAATCCGTTTTCTCGGCAAGACCATCGGCTACGTAGGATGGTCGCTTTTCTGGCTGTTGATCTGGGACGTGATTGTCACGGTCGACTTCATGCTCTACCTGGAACGCAAGATCACCTTGCCGTCCATGCCGTTGACCCTGCTGGGCTCGGCGCTGGTGGTGCTGACCAGCTTCCGCAACTCAAGTGCCTATAACCGCTGGTGGGAAGCCAGGACGCTATGGGGTGCGCTGGTCAACAGTTCACGCAGCTTCGCTCGGCAAGTGCTGACGCTGGTCGAGGATGATGACGGGATCAACCCGGTCAAGGCCACACTGTTGCGTCGCCATGTCGCGTATGTGAAGTGCCTGTCTGCGCACCTGAAGGGCGCCAAATGTGGTGATGAGGTTCAGATGCTGATTCCTCGCGAGGAATTCGAACGTCGTCACGACACCAACAACTTTCCCAACGACCTGCTCAATACGTCGGCTGCGCTGTTGGCCAAGGAGTATCAGGCCGGGCGGCTGGACAGCATTCGTCTGGCACGTCTGGAGTCGACCATGGTGGACATCTCCAATTGCCAGGGCGGCATGGAGCGTATTGCCAATACACCGTTGCCTTATCCGTACGTAGCCTTTCCGCGCCTGTTCATCACGCTGTTCTGCCTTATCGTACCGATTGGTCTGGTGGAGACCCTTGGCTGGTTCACGCCGCTGGCGTCGACGGTGGTGGGTTTCATGCTGTTGGCGATCGAGAAGATCGGTACTGACCTGCAGAGCCCGTTCCGTGCCAGTGAACATGAGATTCAGATGACGGCGTTGTGCGAAAACATCGAGCGCAATCTGGATTCGATGCTCAGGGGCGCGCAGGAAGAATGCAAGGCTTCATGAAGGGGTGAGGCGTCGCGCAAGTGCGTGACGCCTCGGGTAAAGCAGAAGTAGCCGCTTAACGCAGCTCGCCACACAGGTCCAGTTCGACCAGGCGCCGTACTTCCTCGGTCGTCAGGCGTGCGCCCAGCAGCGCATGCAGCTTGCCGAGCGCTGCCTCACGGGTCATGCCACCACCGGAGAGCACGCCTGCACCACGCAGTCGGCTCCCCGCTTCGTAGACATCCAGTTCGACACCGCCCTCATGGCACTGGGTAATCGCGACCACACAGACACCCAGCGCTCGGGCGTTCTCCAGGCTGGCCAGAAATTGCGGATCGTCACTTGGGCCTGTGCCGCTGCCGAAGCACTCGAGCACCAGACCGCGGATACCGCTATTGATCAAACCGTCCAGCTGAGCAGCACCGACACCTGGAAACAGTGGTAATACTGCGACCTCTGCCAGTGTCTTCGGCTGGCGATAGTTCAATGCGTCAGGGAGCGAAACCACCGCATGGCCGCCACGCGAGCGTTGCAGCGGTGCGAACGGTTGACGGCCGAAGCTGCGAATTTTCGCGCAGCGTACAGGTGTCATCAGTTGCCCGTGAAAATACAACTGAACGCCTGACACCAGACCCGACCCCAGCGCCAGCAGGGCGCCGTTGACGTTTTCCCAGGCATCGCTGTCCTGCACGCCGGCAGGCAGCATAGAGCCGGTGAACAGCACCGGTGCGCTGAACCCCAGCAACTGGAAGCTCATCGCCGCTGCGCTGTACGCCAGGGTGTCGGTGCCATGCAGAACCAGCACCGCATCGCAACCGTCGACCTCAACCGCCTCGATTACCGCCTCGCGCAGACGCAACCAGTAGGAAGGCGTCATGTTGGCGCTGTCGATCAGCGGCGACATCTCGCGAAAGTGCCACTGCGGCACCACCAGTTCCGGGTGCTCGGCCAGTTGCCCGGCCATTCGCGCTTCGAAACCGGAGGCCGGTGCCAGGCCGTTGGCGCTGGCCTGCATGCCAATGGTGCCGCCGGTGTAAAGAACCATTACGCGTTGGGCTGGTTGTTGTGCGTCATGAGGCATGGCTCGACTCCGGCGTAGTGTCGCGGTGGTTATCGTGCTTCGGGTACAGGCTTGGCTGCCGCTTCGGCATCCTGTGTCGACTGACGCGTCGGATTGGCCGGCCATGCGTTGCGGTCCAGGTCCAGATCAGGGAACTGGCTGGAATCGAACACCGGCGTCTTGACTCCGGCCCGACGTTGCGCATCGTAGTCGTTCAAAATGCGCTTGACGACTTTGAACAGCATTGCGAGCGCGATCAGGTTGACGAACGCCAGCATGGTCATGGTGATGTCGGCGAACGCCAGTACATCTTTCAGGTCGACGACGGCACCCCACATGATCAATACCAGCACCGCGATACGGTAGATGATGATGGTCTGGATCTTCTCGCCAAACAGGAACCGCAGGCTGTTTTCGCCCAGGTAGTAGTTGTAGAGAATCGAGGTGAAGACGAACAGTGCCAACGCCACGCTGATGAAGATTCTGCCCCAGTCACCGACTACGGCTGCCAGCGAGTTCTGTGCCAGAACGATACCGTTGCCGTCGTAGCCGATGTCGTAGATACCGGACAGAAGAATCAGCAAGGCGGTGCAGGTGCAGATCACGAAGGTGTCGAGGAACACGCTGAACGCCTGAACCACGCCCTGCGCTACCGGGTGCTCGACGTGTGCCACGGCAGCCACGTTGGGCGCGCTGCCCAGACCGGCTTCGTTGGCGAAGACGCCACGTTTGACGCCCATCACGATCGCGCTGCCGATCAGGCCGCCGAATACCGGATCAAGGCCGAAGGCGCTTCTGACGATGGTCATCAGCATGCCGGGAACGTGGTCGATCTGCAGGACGATGACGTAGATGGTGACCGCGATGTAGATCAGGGTCTTGACCGGAACCAGCAGGTCGGAAATAGCCGCGATACGCTTGATGCCACCAATGAAGGCCAGGCCCAGCAGTACGACCAGACAGATGCCGGTGGTTCGGGTGTCGACGTTGAACGCGCTTTTCAGCGAGTCGGTCACAGCGTGCGATTGCAGGCCGTTGAAGGCAAAACCGAAGGTCACCAGCAGCAGTACGGCCATGACCATGCCCAGCCAGCGTTTACCCAGACCGTGCTGGATGTAGAACGCCGGACCGCCACGGAACTGGCCTTCGGAATCCTTGCGCTTGTAGAGCTGAGCGAGGGAGCACTCGATGAAGCTGCTGGCCATGCCGACCAGTGCGGTCACCCACATCCAGAACACGGCACCCGGACCGCCGAGCGTCACGGCAATGCCGACGCCTGCGATGTTACCGGCACCGACGCGGCCCGCAAGGCTGAGCATCAGGGCCTGAAACGAACTCAACTGGCCCGCGCTGCTGCGCAGACTGTCGCGAAAAACCGAGAACATGTGGAAAAAGTGTCGAAACTGAACGAAACGCGAGCGGATCGTGAAGTAACTACCCAGGCCTACGATAAGTACGATCAGTACTTTACCGGAGAGAAAGTCGTTAATCATTTCCAGCATTTTTGTTATTCCTCGCTACTTTTGAGGGGGCGCACTATACCGGTGCAAAGTTTTTACGTCTGTAGTCGCTTTCTTGTACGGCTGATTCTTCATTCGCGACGATGAATGAATACTTCCACGGATGGCTCCGCAAAAGTGGTGTGCCGAAGGCTCTGGGTCCAGTGTCGGAGCCCTTTGCTGCGGGCAAAAAAAAGGGTCTGGAGAATCACTCCCAGACCCTCAAAAAATTGAGGGGTGTCTAGGCCCTCAATCTGGTGAGCAGGTTGCGCAGGTCATTCCCTGTCAGGCCTTCAAGGGGGCCAGACGGGGAGCGATCATGTTTTCCGGGCGCAGGATGTCGTCGAGCATGGCGTCGTCGAGCAGACCTTCTTCACGCACCAGTTCCAGCACGCCGCGGCCGGTTTCCAGCGCGATGCGGGCGATACGGGTGGAGTTTTCGTAACCGATGTAGGGGTTCAGGGCGGTGACCAGACCGATCGAATGCTCGACCAGCTCGCGGCAGCGCTGTTCGTTGGCGGTGATGCCGACGATGCAGTGCTCGCGCAGCATGTCCATGGCGCGCTGCAGCAGACGGATCGAGTCGAAGATCTTGTAGGCGATCAGCGGCTCCATCACGTTGAGTTGCAGTTGTCCGCCTTCGGCAGCCATGGTCAGCGACAGGTCGTTGCCGATGATTTCGAAAGCAACCTGATTGACCGCTTCCGGGATCACCGGGTTGACCTTGCCGGGCATGATCGAGCTGCCTGGCTGGCGTGCCGGCAGGTTGATTTCGTTGATGCCGGTGCGCGGGCCGCTGGACAGCAGGCGCAGGTCGTTGCAGATTTTCGACAGCTTGACCGCGGTACGCTTGAGCATGCCCGAGAACAGCACGAAGGCGCCCATGTCGGAGGTCGCTTCGATCAGATCGGCAGCAGGCACCAGAGGCTGACCGCTGATGAGCGCCAGACGATCGACCGCCAGCTTCTGATAGCCGGGGTCGGCGTTGATGCCGGTACCGATGGCGGTTCCGCCCAGGTTCACTTCGGTCAACAGCTCGGGTGCCAGGCTGCGCAGGCGGTTGAGGTCTTCAGTCAGGGTGGTGGCAAAGGCGCGGAATTCCTGACCCAGGGTCATTGGAACGGCGTCCTGCAACTGGGTGCGGCCCATCTTCAGCACATGGTTGAATTCTTCGCCCTTGGCGGCGAAGGCCTGAATCAGGCTGGACAGGCTGGCGAGCAGGGCGTCGTGACCCAGCAGCAGACCCAGACGGATCGCGGTGGGGTAGGCGTCGTTGGTCGACTGCGCCATGTTGACATCGTTGTTGGGGTGCAGGTGTTTGTATTCGCCTTTCTCGAAACCCATGGTTTCCAGAGCGATGTTGGCGATGACTTCGTTGGCATTCATGTTGGTGGAAGTGCCAGCGCCGCCCTGAATCATGTCGACCACGAACTGATCATGGAAGTCGCCGCGGATCAGGCGGGCGCAGGCCTCGCTGATCGCCGCATGCTTGGCGTCATTGAGGTGTCCGAGCTGATGGTTTGCATCTGCTGCCGCCTGCTTGACCATGGCCAGCGCGACTACCAGTTTCGGGTAGTGCGAAAGCGGCACGCCGGAGAGGTGAAAGTTGTTCACCGCTCGCAGGGTCTGGATGCCGTAATAAGCGTTGGCAGGTACTTCGAGAACACCAAGCAGGTCTTTTTCGATGCGCGATGATGCAGGCGAGGACATGATAAAAAAAGTCTCAAAAAGGCACGGACAATGCCGGAACGCCACGAATAGTGGGCTTGCCGTCTTCGATTGACCAATGCTGTTAAACGCTGGCCTATGCAATAACGGCATAATCAGCGCGTGACCTGGATTCCGTTCAGTGCGTAAAGGGGGCAAAATGTCGCACCGGTGCGCTTCTTCGGTCACGTTTGCTGCGCCGTCGGGGTATGTATCCGCCTCGCTTCGCCGGGCGTCCCACCAGGACGCTGCAAACTGGTGCCGCAGGGCATGCGCAATTGCCTGTCGAAGCCGTCATCCATTGTCCGGGAGGACCTGATGAATCTGGAAAGCAAATGGCTGGAGGATTTCAGCGCCCTGGCGGCCACTCGCAGCTTTTCTCAGGCCGCCGAGCGTCGCTTCGTGACTCAGCCGGCATTCAGCCGGCGTATTCGCAGTCTTGAGTCGGCATTGGGGCTGACACTGGTCAATCGCTCGCGTACACCCATCGAGTTGACCGCTGCCGGACAATTGTTTCTGGTCACGGCCCGTACCGTGGTCGAGCAACTGGGCGAAGTCGTGCGTCATCTGCATCACCTGGAAGGCGGGCAGGGCGAGGTCATGCAGGTGGCTGCGGCGCACTCTCTGGCACTGGGGTTCTTTCCGCGCTGGATCGCCCAATTGCGCAACGAAGGGCTGAACATTGCCACCCGGCTGGTGGCAACCAACGTCGGCGACGCGGTGCATGCGTTGCGCGAAGGTGGCTGTGATCTGATGCTGGCGTTCTACGATCCCGATGCCGCGCTGCAGATGGACGCCGAAATCTTTCCCTCGCTGCATTTGGGCCACACCGAGATGTTGCCGGTCTGTGCCGCCGATGCCGAGGGGCGGCCGTTATTCGATATGGAAGGCGAGGGCAGTGTGCCGCTGCTTGCCTATAGCGCCGGGGCCTTTCTCGGGCGGTCGGTGAACCTGTTGTTGCGTCAGCGCAATCTGCGCTTCACGACGGTTTACGAGACGGCCATGGCCGACAGCTTGAAAAGCATGGCGCTGGAAGGGTTGGGGATTGCCTGGGTGCCGCAACTGAGTGTGCGCGCCGAGCTGGCGCGCGGTGAACTGGTGGTGTGTGGCGGACCGCAGTGGCATGTGCCGCTGGAGATCCGCCTGTACCGCTGCGCACTGGTGCGCAAGGCCAACGTGCGCCTGTTGTGGCGCAAGCTTGAAGGTGCGGCGGCGCCAGATTCCCGGTGACAAGCGCCGCTCCTGGCGATGCCGGAGAGCGACCCTGGTCTGCTCAGGGAAATCTGTTCAGATGATCAGCAATGATTTGCTTGTTGGCGTCGCTGTAGACATAGCAATTGGAGCGTATTTTTTCGTGGCTTTCGATGATATTCGTCTGACACCACCATCCCCCCTTATAGATAACCTCTGCGGCCTCATGAGTGCCGCCGAGCATATGGCCCAACTCGTGCGCGGGGATTGTGAACGTTTCCAGTGAGGCTATGCCTGTGTAGCTTTTGTCGGTGCTGGCGCCCAGAGTCTTTGAGTTGATCCTGTTCTGAGTCAACAGCAGGTACTTGGTGGTCGCGTTGCGCTCCAGGCCGTTGTCGATGACATACCGATCCATCCTGTTTTTCCAGGCGTAATAGGTTTCGTCTACATCGTCGCTCTGATAAGCGAAGTCAGTAAGGCCCGGGACGTCGCGAATGAACGCCAATCGCACATAACGACCCGTGAAGCTTTCCAGATCTTTTATGAGCCAGGCGAAGTAGTCCTGGCGTAGTTCCTGGGTGCCGTGATGTGACGTGTCGTTGTGGAGAACCAGGTACAGCGTCAACGATTGCCTGGAGGCGCTATTGTTGGCCCATGCCGCATGGCTCAGCGCCAGCGCACATAGCACCAGACAGCTTGTATATTTCTTGATCATCGCACTCATCCTTGAGTAGGTGGATTGTGGCCGGGCCGTGTGTAGCCCGGTGCCGGAGATCTAATAGCAACTGGCGTTGACAGGAAATCAGGATCGACATCTATCGCAGTAGCGCTTGTTTGATTGGTGTGCAGTACAAGTGCCGATTCTCTGCCGGATTTTTCCGTGCTGCCTTCCGCTATAAAAACCTGGACGGTTGAGCGTATGGGGGCTGTCATCCTGGCGCTTTGCGGTATACTGCGCGGCCTTTGGCCGGTTAAACCGGTCATTATTCGTACAACAAGCCACGCCGGTTCCCCCGCGTGGCTTGTTGTTTTCAGACGCGCCTGCGGGCGCCCGATGAGAGGCACGACGATGAGCGCACTGGTTGGCGTGATCATGGGCTCCAAGTCCGATTGGTCCACCCTTAGCCACACCGCCGATATGCTGGAAAAGCTCGGCATCCCTTTTGAAGTCAAGGTGGTGTCAGCGCACCGCACACCGGATCTGCTGTTCCAGTACGCCGACGAAGCGGAAGGCCGTGGCATTGAAGTGATCATCGCCGGTGCTGGTGGTGCCGCTCACTTGCCGGGCATGTGCGCTGCCAAGACCCACCTGCCTGTGTTGGGCGTTCCGGTGCAGTCTTCAATGCTCTCGGGTGTCGACTCGCTGTTGTCGATCGTGCAGATGCCGGCCGGTATCCCGGTCGCGACCCTGGCGATCGGCAAGGCGGGTGCAATCAACGCAGCGCTGCTTTCAGCGAGCATCCTCGGCGCAAAGCACCCGCAATTCCACGCAGCGCTGAAGAAATTTCGCACTGAACAGACAGACAGCGTCCTGGACAATCCAGACCCACGCCACGCCTGAGGTTTTTCCATGAAGATCGGTGTAATCGGTGGCGGCCAGCTGGGCCGCATGTTGGCATTGGCAGGTACGCCGCTGGGCATGAACTTCGCCTTTCTCGATCCTGCGCCGGACGCCTGTGCTGCGGCACTTGGCGAGCATCTGCGTGCCGATTACGGCGATCTGGATCATCTGCGTCAGTTGGCGGATGAAGTCGATCTGGTGACCTTCGAGTTTGAAAGCGTTCCGGCCGAGACCGTGGCGTTTCTGTCACAGTTCGTACCGGTCTATCCGAGCGCCGAAGCGTTGCGCATTGCGCGTGACCGCTGGTTCGAAAAGAGCATGTTCAAGGACCTGGGCATCCCGACGCCGGCATTCGCCGATATCCAGTCGCAGGCCGACCTGGATGCTGCAGTAGCCAGCATCGGTCTGCCTGCCGTGCTGAAAACCCGCACCCTGGGTTATGACGGCAAGGGCCAGAAGGTCCTGCGTTCGGCAGCCGATGTGGTCGACACATTCGCCGAGCTGGGCAGCGTGCCGTGCCTGCTGGAAGGCTTCGTACCGTTCAGCGGTGAAGTGTCGTTGATTGCCGTGCGCGCGCGTGATGGCGAGACCCGGTTCTACCCGCTGGTGCACAACACGCATGACAGCGGCATCCTGCGTCTGTCCATCGCCAGCACTGATCATCCTTTGCAGGCACTGGCCGAAGACTACGCCGGCCGCGTCCTGAAGCAGCTGGATTACGTGGGCGTGCTGGCATTCGAATTCTTTGAGGTCGACGGTGGCCTGAAAGCCAACGAGATTGCGCCGCGCGTCCACAACTCCGGTCACTGGACCACCGAAGGCGCCGAGTGCAGCCAGTTCGAAAACCACCTGCGGGCGGTTGCCGGTCTGCCGCTGGGCTCTACAGCCAAGGTCGGTGAAAGCGCCATGCTCAACTTCATCGGTGAAGTGCCCGCAGTGGACAAGGTCATCGCTGTCGAAGACTGCCACCTGCATCACTACGGCAAGGCGTTCAAGGCTGGCCGCAAGGTCGGACACGCCACGGTTCGCAGCGCTGACCGCGCAACGCTGGATCGTCAGGTGAAGTTGGTAGAAGCGCTGATCAAAGGCTGATCAGGCCCACGGCTAGCGTGCCGATGCTCCGCGTTGGCACGCAGTTTCAGGAGACGCCGCGTCCTTTTGCGACGCGGAGCGTCGAGAACTGCATTCCCACGCAGAGCGTGCGCAACGAGCGTTTCTAACTGTCGTGCCGATGCGTCGCGTTGAAGCACTGTTCGAGACGCCTGGCCTCCGTTCAGGTAGGTTCAGCCCCGTCATTCATGAAGAATTCTCCACCCCGAAGCAAACTGGCCATTGCGCCGGAACCATTCCCTCTCGTCGTTCTCAGATAGCAGTAGGTCGGGGCTGCTGTCAGCCCGGGCGTATTCACTTAATACAGAGGGAAATGGCATGGGTATCATTGGAACCATCTTTATCGGCCTGATCGTTGGTCTGTTGGCTCGCTTTCTGAAGCCGGGCGACGACAGCATGGGCTGGATCATGACCATCGTGCTGGGTATCGCCGGTTCGCTTGCAGCCACTTACGGTGGTCAGGCGCTGGGTATCTATCAGGCAGGCGAGGGTGCAGGTTTCCTCGGCGCGCTGGTAGGTGCAATCATCCTGCTGGTTATCTACGGCATGATCAAAAAGAAATAACGCTTAGGCGTCAGCCCTCTGTTTTACAGTGCGCAGAGGGCTAGAATGCTCGGCAACTTTCCACCCCTTTGCCGAGCTTTATCATGCGTCGCTTCCTGTTGATGACTCTTCTGCTGTTATCCGCGCTCTGCGGTCCCGCATACGCCCAGTTGCCGGAAACCGACTGGCTTGAGCTGATGCCCAAGTCCGATCAAAAAGCCCTCGAAGCCATGCCCGAGATTGACCACAATTCTCCGGAAGCCATGGGCACGTTCGACAGCAAGGGTGGACTGAAGCAGAGCAAGGGTTTGCCTGCAGTCATGTATTCGACCAAAACCGTCCCGGCAATGAACGGCAAGACGATTCGTCTTGGCGGCTACCCTGTGCCTCTCGAAACCGACGCCAAGGGCCGCAGCACGCTGTTCTTCATCGTGCCTTATCCAGGCGCCTGCATTCACGTTCCACCACCGCCGCCTAACCAGCTGGTGCTGGTGCGTTACCCCAAGGGTCTGAAACTGGATGATATCTACACACCACTGTGGGTAGAAGGCACCCTGAAAATCGAGAAGGTCAGTAACGACCTTGCCGATGCTGCGTATGCGATGGATGCGTCAAAGGTCCGCGTGGTGGTTGAGTCGGACCTTTGATGGGCTTGATCAATTACTGATCAGAGCGCCTCGCTCCAGATACTCACTCCCAGAACATGCATCTGGTCCGGTGCCAGGGTGACCACGTCGTCCAGCACGTTGGCGGTTTCGACGCAGACCATGCGCTGCCAGCCGTCTGCTGCCATGTCGGTGAACTTGCCGGTCTTCTCGATCCACGGGTTCCACAGGATGGCTGAGTTCGAGCCCGTGCTGCGGATGTGGATGCGTCGCTGCCACTGCGGGTCAACGATGCTGAGCACGCCTGGTGTGTCCTTGTAGATGCGGTCGGTTTCGCCTGTGAAGGTAAGGTCGCCGGTCTGCTCGCGTTCTTCCCAGTTTGCCAGGGTTTCGATGTAACGCAGGCCGTCGAGCCCTTCGACGCTGACCTGACGTACATCGCTGACTGCGAAATAGGTATGCAGCGCCTGGCTGATCACCACAGGCTCAGTGCCACAGTTGTAGCTGACCAGACTGACATTCAGTGCGTGGTCCAGACGAATGCTCAGTTTCAGGGCGACATTGTGCGGCCAGCCCGGCAAGTGGCCTTCGGCCTCGGGAAGGACGAACTCCACCAGCAGTGCATCGCCATCTGCGCCGATACCCAGCAACTGCCAATCGAGCGCTCGCACTTCGCCATGTGCCTTGGCTGGTTCGCTGCTGTCGCGCATGGCCTGCACGCTTTGCGGGTTGCGCTCCAGATTGCCGAACCACGGCCAGCAGATCGGCATGCCTGCACGAATGGGTTTGCCGCGCTTGAAAACGGCCTCTTCGTTCAGCCACACCAGCGGCTGCTGCCCGGCCACTTGATAGCTGAGGATGTGTGCGCCTTGTTGCGCAACCAGCAGCTCTGCTTCGCCGTGGCAAATACGCCAGCAGTTCAGCTCATCGTAAAGGATGGATTCAACGGTGGGTTCAACCGGGGATGTTGGCATGCAAAGTTCTCACTCAATGACCGTGACGAAAATAGACCGCTTCATGCAGGGCGAGTTTAACCGGGCAGCCAACCTGGAGCCGAGCGACAATTTACCGTCGCGCGGGAACCGAGCGCGTCCGGCCGCTGGCATCTATGGCCACGAATACGAACGCGGCCTCGGTGACCTTGCGCCATTCGCTGGTGAGCGGGTCGTCGCTCCACACTTCGACCATCATCTTGATCGAGGTGCGTCCGACTTCCAGGGTGCGGGTATAGAAGGAAAGCTGTTCGCCGACCGCGACCGGGACCAGAAACGCCATGCGATCGATGGCGACGGTCGCCACGCGGCCACCCGCGACTTTGCTGGCCATAGCTGTGCCTGCCAGGTCCATCTGGGACACCAGCCAGCCACCAAAGATGTCGCCAAAGCCATTGGTTTCGCGGGGAAGGGCGGTGATTTGCAGTGCAAGGTCGCCTTGCGGGGTTGGATCTTCTTGTTCGAGCTCGATCATGCCTAGGGTGCCTCTGACCCATGACTCTCATTATTGTATGTCGCGGTTAACAGGTGCCATTCAAAACCATGAGCATGAACATTATGTGTTCAGCGCCGGTGTGGCCCAAAGGGAAACTCTGCGAAACCCGCTGATTCAGACGTTTTCGCACAACTTCCCAAGGCTGTTGACGACTTGCGAGTATATCGGGCGTTGCGTCATAGAACGACCGTGGGTCTTCATTTTGTGTCAGTGGTAGTTCTGCCATGTGTTTTTTGTAGCAATTTGCTATCTTGCTGGACCTCTACAGGTGACAAGACTGCCTGTACACGCAATTTTGGTGCCTATCTGCGCCGTTGCTCCCGACAATCGCTTCTGCACGGCACCCCGCAGCAGCCAGCGTTGCTGTCGCTCGCCCCTTTTCAAAGAACACGTAAAGAGAAGCCTTGTCATGTCATCTGTTCCTCCAAGTTCCACGCAGCCTGCGCGGCCTTTGACTCGCAGCGATTACAAAACCCTTTCGCTGTCGGCCCTGGGTGGCGCGCTGGAGTTCTACGACTTCATCATTTTCGTGTTTTTCGCGGCGGTGGTCGGCAAACTGTTTTTCCCGGTGGACATGCCCGACTGGCTGCGCATGATGCAGACGTTCGGCATTTTCGCCGCCGGTTATCTGGCGAGACCCCTGGGCGGCATTATCATGGCGCACTTCGGTGATCTGCTGGGGCGCAAGAAAATGTTCACGCTGAGCATTTTCATGATGGCGGTGCCGACCCTGATCATGGGTCTGCTGCCGACCTACGCACAGATCGGCATGTGGGCGCCGATTCTGCTGTTGTTGATGCGCGTCATTCAAGGTGCCGCCATCGGCGGTGAAGTGCCTGGCGCCTGGGTCTTCGTGTCCGAGCATGTGCCTGCACGGCGTGTCGGGTATGCCTGCGGCACCCTGACCGCGGGCCTGACAGCGGGCATCCTGCTGGGCTCGCTGGTCGCCACGGCGATCAATAGCATCTATACCCCCGTCGAGGTATCGGATTACGCATGGCGTATCCCTTTCCTGCTGGGTGGCGTGTTCGGCCTGATGTCGGTGTATCTGCGTCGCCTGCTGCATGAAACGCCGGTGTTTGCCGAGCTGCAACTGCGCAAGGCACTGGCCGAAGAGGTGCCGCTCAAGGCGGTACTGCGTGATCATCGTGGCGCCGTTGCGCTGTCGATGCTGATGACCTGGTTGCTGTCTGCCGGGATCATCGTCGTGATCCTGATGACACCGACCATCCTGCAAACCATCTATGGCTTTCCGGCCGCTACCGCGCTGAAAGCCAACAGCCTGGCAATTGTCTTCCTGAGCGTGGGTTGCATCGCTGCGGGCGCGCTGGCGGATCGTTTCGGCGCAGGCTGGGTGTTTCTGCTGGGCAGCGCAGGTTTGCTGGTCAGTTCCTGGACGTTCTATCACATCCTCGGCAGCCATCCGGAAGTGCTGTTCCCGCTGTATGCCGTGACCGGTCTGTTTGTCGGTACGATCGGCGCGGTTCCTTACGTCATGGTCAAGGCATTCCCGCCTGTGGTGCGCTTCTCGGGGCTGTCGTTCTCCTACAACCTGGCGTACGCGATCTTCGGCGGTCTGACGCCGATGGTCGTGACCTTCATGCTCAAGAGCAGTCCGATGGGGCCGGCGTGGTACGTCGCGATCCTCTGCGGTCTGGGCATGGCCATCGGTGTGTTTTTGCTGAGCCGAAAGCGCTGATCATCAGCCGCTGCTGAATCGCTCGGGCACCGCTACAGCCAAAGGCTATCTACCTGCACAGGTCGATAGCCTTTTCATCTTATTGTCATAATCAATTCATAGAGTAGTCATAAGACTGGCCCAAAAAGGCTCGTGGACACCTACACACCCTGCCAGGAGCGCAAGGATGACACTCAAGCGTTTGATGACTGCACTGACATTGGTTGCCGCCGGAGTGACGGCAGCCAATACGCTGGCTGCGGTCGACCCTGCCATCCAGGCCTATACCAGGACCTCCGGTGTGTCGGGCAATCTCTCCAGTGTCGGCTCCGATACCCTGGCAAATCTGATGACCCTGTGGGCCGAGGCCTATAAGAAAGAATACCCGAGCGTGAACATCCAGATTCAAGCGGCCGGCTCCTCCACGGCGCCACCCGCGCTGACCGAGGGTACGGCCAATCTGGGCCCGATGAGCCGCAGGATGAAGGACGGCGAGCTGTCGGCTTTCGAGCAGAAGCATGGCTACGAGCCCACTGCCATCCCGGTCGCGGTGGATGCTTTGGCGGTTTTTGTGCACAAGGACAACCCGATCAAGGGCCTGACCCTGCAGCAAGTGGACGCGATCTTCTCCGCGACCCGCCTGTGCGGCGCCAGGGCAGATGCGAAAACCTGGGGTGATGTCGGCGTGACCGGCGATCTGGCAGGGAAACCGATCCAGTTGTTCGGTCGTAACTCAGTGTCGGGTACCTACGGTTATTTCAAGGAAGAAGCGCTGTGCAAAGGCGACTTCAAGGCCAACGTCAACGAGCAGCCCGGCTCTGCTTCGGTGGTCAGCGCGATCAGCAATTCGCTTAACGGCATCGGTTATTCGGGCATCGGTTACAAGACATCCAACGTCAGAACTGTGCCGCTGGCGAAGAAGGAAGGGGGCGAGTTTGTCGAAGACAGCGAAGCCAATACCCTGAACGGCAGTTATCCACTGTCGCGCTTCCTTTATGTCTACGTGAACAAGGCGCCGAACCAGCCCTTGGCGCCGCTGGAGGCCGAGTTTGTAAAACTGGTGCTGTCGAGACAGGGCCAGGAAGTGGTGATGAAGGACGGTTACATCCCGCTGCCCGCCCGTGTCGTCGAGAAGACGCTGGCCGATCTTGGCCTGCAGGGCGCGGGCGGCGTGGCGGTAAAGTAGTCACGTACGCGTTGGAGCGGGGCTCAATGGACTGGCCTGCATACAAATTGAACAGTCCGCCGCCGGTTTCGCAGGCAGCGGGCTTTCTTGCGTCACCTTGCTGTAATGTTTCTGTCATACAAGGCGTCTACGGTGTGTGCGCATGAATGAGCTGTTCAAATCGACGATGGACCAGAGCTCGCCTCCAGCGCGTATTGATTTCAATACGCCCGCGATGGTGCGCAAGCGTCGTGTCCGTGCGTTTACCGACCGGCTCACTCACTGGTACGTCGCCATTGGCGGCCTTGCCGTGCTGGCTGCCATTACGCTGATCTTTTTCTACCTGGCCTATGTCGTTGCGCCGCTCTTCAAAGGCGCCAGCCTGACCGCCGAACCTGCGCTGAATACTGCCTGGCTGCAGGACGCCGGCGCTCCGCTGATGATTACCATCGAAGAGCAGAACCAGATCGGCATGCGCATTTCCGACAAGGGCGAAGTGGTTTTTTTCAACAGCGAGGACGGCGCAGAGCTGCGGCGCATTGCCTTGCCGCTCCCTGCGGGCGTGTCCGTTGCGTCCATCGGCAAGGATCAGCCCGGCGCGCCCTTGATAGCCCTGGGTTTGTCCAACGGTCAGGTGCTGGTGTTCAGGCACTCTTACCTGACGACCTACCCGAACGATCAGAAAACCATCACCCCGAGCGTGGCCTGGCCTTACGGCGAAGCGCCCCTGGTACTGGATGAGGCCGGGCGTGCGGTCGAGCATGTCACCGTCAGTGCCGATGGCGACAGCCTGAAGCTGGCAGGGTCTACCGGCACTCAGTTGCATGTCATCTCGCTCGAACAGAAAGAAAACATGATGACCGGCGAGATGACCCGCGAGCAGACCCGCGAGCAGACGCGTGTCGAGTTGCCGCAGATGTCCGCAGCGGTCAAGGCGATCTACATCGACCCGCGTCAGCAATGGTTGTATGTCATCAACGGGCGCGCGCAGGCGGATGTGTTCAGCCTGCGCGATCGCAGCCTCAATGGCCGCTATAAATTGCTGGAAGACGGCAACGCCGAGATCACGGCGAGCGCTCAACTGGTCGGCGGCATTTCGCTGATCATCGGCAACTCGAAGGGCAGTATGTCCCAGTGGTTCATGGCCCGGGACACTGACGGTGAGCAGCGCCTGATGCGCATCCGCGATTTCAGCCTGGGCAGCGCACCGATCGCGCAGATCAAGGCCGAGCAGCGCCGCAAGGGGTTCATCGCTCTGGATGCTTCCGGCAAGCTGGGCGTATTTCACAGCACAGCGCACCGCACCCTGCTGATCGAAAAGGTCGCCGAGGGGCCCGGTATTCTGGCGTTATCGCCACGCGCAAACCGGATTCTGATTGAAAGCGCTGGCAAGCTGCTGCCGCTGACGCTGGACAACCCGCACCCGGAAGTCTCCTGGAGTTCGCTGTGGGGCAAGGTCTGGTACGAGAATTACGATGAACCCAAGTACATCTGGCAGTCCACGGCGTCCAACTCCGACTTCGAGCCCAAGCTGAGCCTGGCGCCGTTGACCTACGGCACGCTGAAAGCGGCGTTCTACGCCATGCTGCTGGCCGCGCCGCTGGCCGTGGCTGCCGCGATCTACACCGCCTACTTCATGGCCCCGGGCATGCGCCGCAAGGTCAAGCCGGTGATCGAATTGATGGAAGCGATGCCGACGGTGATTCTCGGCTTTTTTGCCGGATTGTTTCTGGCCCCGTATCTGGAAGGGCATCTGCCCGGCATCTTCAGCCTGTTGCTGCTTACGCCGATCGGCATTTTGCTGGTGGGCTTTTTCTGGACCCGCCTGCCTGATTCGTTTCGCTTGCGTATTCCCGATGGCTGGGAAGGCGCGATTCTGATTCCGGTCGTGCTATTGGTGGGCTGGTTTTCACTGAGCATGAGCCCGCATCTGGAGAACTGGTTCTTCGCGGGTGACATGAGCACCTGGATTCGTGACCGCCTGGGTATCACCTACGATCAGCGCAATGCACTGGTAGTTGGCATCGCCATGGGATTCGCGATGATCCCCAACATTTATTCGATTGCCGAAGACGCCGTGTTCAGCGTGCCGCGCAGCCTGACGCTGGGTTCGCTGGCACTGGGCGCGACGCCGTGGCAGACCCTGACGCGGGTGGTGATTCTGACCGCCAGCCCCGGCATCTTTTCCGCCTTGATGATCGGCATGGGCCGGGCCGTGGGGGAAACCATGATTGTGCTGATGGCGACCGGTAACACGCCGATCATGGACATGAACCTGTTTGAAGGCATGCGTACGCTGGCGGCCAATGTCGCGGTGGAGATGCCGGAGTCGGAAGTGGGCGGCAGCCATTATCGGGTGCTGTTTCTCGCGGCGTTGGTGCTGTTGATGTTCACCTTCGTGATGAACACCCTCGCAGAGCTGATTCGTCAGCGTCTGCGCAAGCAATACTCGTCGCTGTAAGGAAGGTAGGCGTTGGTGAAGCGGAACTCCCTCAGGAACTGGTTCAAAAGTGGCGCCCCCGGCGTCTGGATGAGTGCGGGTGCCGTATCCATCGCTGTGATCATGACCATCGGCCTGTTGGCGGTGATCGCCGTGCGTGGCCTTGGGCATTTCTGGCCCGCCGATCTGGTGAGCGCGCAGTACGCGGTGCCCAATCAGGAATCGAGCGTCCTGGTCGGCGAGCGGGTCGAGCAGGAGCAAGTACCTCGTGCGCGCCTGAAAAGCGCGGGCCTGCCGGTGCCTGATCAAGGGCCGGAATTCATGACCCGCGAGCTGTTCAAGGTCGGCAATCGCGATCTCAACCCCAGTGACTTCAACTGGGTGGTAGGCGAATGGCTGACCGGGCAGAGCCGGCCTGCAGACCTGATGACGCTGGAGCGTCGCGAGTGGGGCAATTTCTACGGCTATCTGGTCAACGTCAAGGAAGGCGGGCGTGTCGTGGCCGAAGGCGAGGCGGCATGGCCAGTCCTGCAAGAGCGCATCAAACGCGTCGAAAAGCTGGCTGACGAGCTCTACAGCCTGGAAAAGAAAGACATTGGTGCCATCAATCACGGTATCGAGCGCCTGCGCCTGCAGGCCCGCAAGCTGGAACTCGATGGCCGACTGGATGCCGCCGCGCAAGCGGACATGGCTGCCGAGCGGGCCGAGCTGGATGCGCGTTACAAGGTGATCGAGGCGCGCCTTGACGGGCTGCACCAGGCCTTTGATCGCGACAGCCTGACCGCACGCGATGGCAACGGTAAAGAGATCGAGCTCAGCCTGGGCAAAGTGGTGCGTGCCTATCAGCCCAATGCGATGGGCACGGTGACCAAGCTTGGCTTCTACTTCGAGAAACTGTGGGAGTTTCTCAGCGCCGACCCACGCGAAGCCAACACCGAGGGCGGTATCTTCCCGGCGATCTTCGGCACGGTGATGATGACCCTGATCATGGCCGTGATCGTCACGCCGTTCGGTGTGCTGGCGGCGGTCTACCTGCGTGAGTATGCGCGCCAGGGGCCGGTTACCCGGTTGATTCGCATCGCTGTGAACAACCTTGCCGGTGTGCCTGCGATTGTCTACGGCGTGTTTGGCCTGGGATTCTTCGTCTATGTGCTGGGCGGCTCGGTGGATCGGCTGTTCTTCCCTGAAGCGCTGCCGGCCCCGACGTTCGGTACGCCGGGCCTGTTATGGGCCTCGCTGACCTTGGCACTGCTTGCCGTGCCGGTAGTGATCGTGGCGACGGAAGAAGGGCTGGCGCGCATTCCGCTGACCCTGCGTGAAGGTTCGCTGGCACTGGGTGCAACCAAGGCCGAGACGCTGTGGAAAATCGTACTGCCAATGGCCAGCCCGGCGATGATGACCGGGTTGATCCTCGCGGTGGCGCGTGCCGCCGGGGAAGTTGCGCCCTTGATGCTGGTGGGCGTCGTCAAGCTGGCGCCGTCGCTGCCGCTGGACGGCAACTATCCTTATCTGCACCTCGATCAGAAGATCATGCACCTGGGTTTCCACATTTACGACGTCGGCTTCCAGAGCCCCAACGTCGAGGCCGCACGCCCGCTGGTGTATGCCACCGCGCTGCTGCTGGTGCTGGTCATCGCCTTGCTCAATCTGTCGGCGGTGAGCATCCGTAACCATTTGCGGGAAAAGTACAAGGCGCTCGACAATTGATCCCGAATTCGCCCTTTGGCAAACGCGGCCGTGTGATGACGCGAACAGTTCGCACAGGAGCAATCCATGCAGCATGAAAGCCCGACGAGTGGCATGAACATGTCGGCCCTGAGGCGTCACAAGCAACGTCTGGATCTGGCCGACGAGAGCGTGGCCATCGAAGTGCCGGGCCTGAATCTGTTCTATGGCGACAAGCAGGCGCTGTTCGATATTGCCCTGAATATCCCGAAGCAGAAGGTGACCTCGTTCATCGGTCCGTCCGGGTGTGGCAAATCGACGTTGTTGCGCTGCTTCAACCGCATGAACGACCTGGTCGATGGTTGCCGGGTCGAGGGCGCGATCAACCTGTACGGGCACAACATCTACACCAAGGGCGAGGAAGTCGCCGAGTTGCGTCGCCGCGTCGGCATGGTGTTTCAGAAGCCCAATCCGTTCCCCAAGACGATTTATGAAAACGTGGTCTACGGGCTGCGTATTCAGGGCATCAACAAGAAGCGCGTGCTCGATGAAGCTGTCGAGTGGGCGCTGAAAGCCGCTGCGCTCTGGGATGAAGTCAAGGATCGACTGCATGAGTCGGCATTGGGTTTATCCGGGGGGCAGCAGCAGCGTCTGGTCATTGCCCGAACGATCGCCGTGGAGCCGGAAGTCCTGCTGCTCGACGAACCCTGTTCGGCACTCGATCCGATTTCGACCCTTAAAGTCGAAGAACTGATCTACGAACTGAAATCGAAATACACCATTGTGATCGTTACCCACAACATGCAGCAGGCGGCTCGGGTGTCGGATTACACCGCGTTTATGTACATGGGCAAGCTTGTCGAGTTTGGTGATACGGATACCTTGTTCACCAACCCGGCAAAAAAACAGACAGAAGACTACATCACCGGTCGTTACGGGTAGTACGTGCTTCGTCAGCCCTGAACCACCGCTGCGTTTTCGCAATTAACCGGACGTTCCAAGGACACCCAGCATGATCCACAAAGACAGCCATACGCATCACATTTCCCAACAGTTCAACGCTGAACTCGAAGACGTTCGCAGCCATTTGCTCGAAATGGGTGGCCTGGTCGAGAAGCAGGTGAACGATTCGGTCACAGCGCTGATCGAGGCAGACTCCGGTCTAGCCCAACGTGTTCGCGAGGTCGACGACCGGATCAATCAGATGGAGCGCAGCATCGACGAGGAATGCCTGCGCATTCTGGCTCGTCGTCAGCCTGCGGCGTCCGACCTGCGCCTGATCATCAGTATTTCCAAGTCGGTGATCGACCTGGAGCGCATTGGTGATGAAGCGACCAAGATCGCGCGCCGTGCCATCAAGCTCTGCGAAGAGGGCGAGGCACCACGCGGCTACGTCGAGGTACGTCACATCGGCGATCAGGTGCGCAACATGGTGCGCGATGCGCTGGATTCGTTCGCCCGTTTCGACGCCGAGCTGGCCCTGTCGGTGGCGCAGTACGACAAGACCATCGACCGCGAGTACAAGACGGCCCTGCGCGAGCTGGCGACCTACATGATGGAAGATCCACGCTCGATCTCCCGGGTACTGGACGTCATCTGGGTGCTGCGCTCTCTGGAGCGAATCGGCGACCATGCGCGCAACATTTCCGAGCTGGTGATCTATCTCGTGCGTGGGACCGACGTGCGGCACATGGGTCTCAAGCGCATGAAGGAAGAAGTGCAGGGTATATCGAGCGAAACCGCTAATGTTCCGGGCGACGCTGACGATAAGTAAGATTGCCTGCGAGAAAAACGCCCAGCACGCGCTGGGCGTTTTTCGTTACGCAGATCAGTATTTCCCGTCGCCTGCGGATTAAATGTCGCGGCGCAGTCAATCAATATGGCAGTTGGCTATCGGTCAACGCTATGCTTGCCGAAACAAAGGGCGTGTTGGCATACCGCAGTTCGCCTCCAGGTGAACACGCCCGCAGGAGCGTCGATGAGTAAGGTCAGTGTATTGGTGGTGGATGACGCGACTTTCATTCGCGACTTGGTCAAGAAAGGGCTGCGCAATTATTTTCCCGGGATTCATACCGAGGACGCGGTCAATGGTCGCAAGGCTCAGACGTTGCTGGGCAAAGAGGCGTTCGACCTGATTCTGTGCGACTGGGAAATGCCAGAAATGTCCGGCCTGGAGCTGTTGACATGGTGCCGTCAGCAAGACAATTACCTGAGGACCGTGCCGTTCATCATGGTGACCAGCCGTGGTGACAAGGAAAACGTCGTGCAGGCTATTCAGGCCGGTGTGACCGATTTTGTCGGCAAGCCGTTCACCAATGAACAGCTGCTGACCAAGGTCAAGAAAGCACTGGCAAAAGTCGGCAAGCTCGACGCCGTCATGTCCACAGCCCCGGCACGCATGAACTCGCCGCTCAATGACTCGCTGAGCGCATTGACCGGTGGCAAGGCCGAAGTGGTTCGTGCCGCGCCTGTTGCCGCCGCCGCTGCTCCCAAGCCAGCCCCTGCACCCGTCAGATCGGCAGAGCCGACCGGTCGCGGCCAGGGCCAGTTGCGCCTGCCCAACGGCACTCAGTCGTGTGTGATCAAGGCCCTCACCCTGAAAGACGCCACACTGGTGATTCGCGTCAGCGAAAACCTGCCACAGGTACTCGATAGCGCGGTGCTGGACCTGGAGCAGGGCGAGGAAAACGAGGTCGCACGCCTGAACGGCTATCTGCACTCTGTTGCCGCGTTCGAGCAGAAGCCCGACAGCGAATGGTTGCAAGTGACCTTCCGCTTTGTCGATCACGACGCGCAGAAGCTCGATTACCTGTCGCGTCTGATCGCTCGTGGCACGGCGCAGAAGCACTTCATCCCGGGTGCCTGATACCTGCCTCTGAGCTGAGTGGCATGCCCATGCGCGTCAGCCTTGCGCGGTGTTACACGACACCGCGTACCGAGCCTCTGGCGCGCCTTCCTTGACGCTTCATTCATGTCCGATTGATACCCTTGCGTCCTCTTCTGCCTGCAAGGCTGCTAGGCTTGGCACCCAGTGCCCTTGAACCCGAACATCTCCGATGCTTGAACGCCTGCTTATCCTGTTTGCCCTGACGTTGACTGTGCAGTCGGCCGGGGCTGTCACGATTTATAAATTCACCGATGCCAATGGCGTGGTGTCCTTTTCGGACCGGCCGACGCCCGGCGCATCGGTCATGGTGTTTCGGGACCGCATGGTCGAGCGTATCGACGGCCAGGTGCACTTGAGTGTCAGGCGTGAAAAGGGCGTACACAGCCTGTATGTGCGCAACGATCTGTACGCCCCGGTCGAAGTCGAACTCAGGCTTTCCAGTGTGACCAACGTGCTGGGGGTCTCTGGCTCGTCGGCAACGTTGCGTCGCACGATCCCTGCGCGCAGCAACCAGCGCGTGGTGGTCTTGAGCCCCAAGGTGGGGAGCAAGCCGATGAACTACGCCTCGGTGCTGACTTCAACCCTGGGTGATCCCAAGGGCTCGGTGCAAGCCTATAAATACCCGCTGCCGTGGATTGGCGGGCCGTTTCGCCTGACGCAGGGCCCGAATGGCCGATACAGCCATTACGGCGTCAAGGGGCGCTATGCAATGGACATCGCCATGCCGGAGGGCACGCCGATCATTGCCGCGCGCGGCGGCACGGTGGTGAAGATCGAAAACAGCCAGTCAGGGCGCGGCTCGAATGCGTCAGGTAACTTTGTGCGCATTCTGCACGACGACGGCACCATGGGCGTCTACCTGCACCTGATGCGCGGCTCGGTGAGTGTCAGGGAAGGTCAACGGGTGAGTGTTGGAACAGCGCTGGCACGTTCGGGCAACACCGGCAACAGCACCGGCCCGCACCTGCACTTCGTCGTGCAGCGCAACTCGGGCAACGAACTGGTCTCGATCCCCTACGAATTCGCCACACCGGTACAGAGTCTGCCCAACTTCGCCGTCGGCGGGCATTGAGGGGGGAGCTATTCATAGCTCCACGCCCTGCGTCCGATCCTGAACAGGCGGCGCTGATTGGGTCAGTCCAGCTTCAGTACCTTGGCCAGAACGATTTTCGGGCCTTTCATCTTTTTGATGATGATGCGCAGGCCTTCGACTTCCAGCTGTTCCTCTTCTTCCGGCACACGCTTGAGCGTGTCGTAGATCAGACCGGCCAGCGTCTCGGCTTCGATGTGATCCAGGTCGACGCCCAGCAGGCGCTCGATCTTGAACAATGGCGTATCGCCCCGTACCAGCAGTTTGCCGGGCTGATAGGCGAGAATGCCGCGTTCAACCTTGCGGTGTTCGTCCTGGATGTCGCCCACCAGCACTTCGAGCACGTCTTCCATGGTCAGGTAGCCCACGATCTTGCCGTCGGCTTCTTCTACCACGGCGAAGTGCGCGCCACCCTTGCGGAACTGCTCGAGCAACTGTGACAAAGGCATGTGCCGGGAAACACGTTCCAGCGGGCGGGTCAGCTCGGCGAGGTTGAACGACTCCGGAATATGGTCCAGCGCTGCCAGTTCCAGCAGCAGGTCCTTGATGTGCAACAGGCCGACGAACTCGCCACGCTCAGCGTCATACAGCGGATAACGGCTGAATTTGTGACGGCGGAACAAGGCGAGGATTTCCTTGAGCGGCGCATTGAAGTCCAGCGACACCATGTCTTCGCGGGAGTTGGCCCAATCGACCACTTCCAGCTCGCCCATTTCCACTGCCGACGCCAGCACGCGCATGCCCTGATCGCTGGGGTCCTGGCCACGGCTGGAGTGCAGGATCAGTTTCAGTTCGTCGCGGCTGTAGCTGTGTTCATGGTGCGGGCCGGGCTCACCCTGGCCAGCGATGCGCAGAATGGCGTTGGCGCTGGCGTTGAGCAGGTAGATGGCCGGGTACATCAACCAGTAGAAGAAGTACAACGGCGCCGCTGTCCACAGCGACAACAGTTCCGGCTTGCGGATCGCCCAGGATTTGGGGGCCAGCTCGCCGATCACGATGTGCAGATAGGAAATGATGAAGAAGGCGGTAAAGAACGACACGCCCTTGATCAATTCCGGCGTGTCCACGCCCATCGCCGCGAGCAACGGCTCCAGCAGGTGCGCGAAGGCCGGTTCACCGACCCAGCCCAGACCCAGAGAGGCGAGGGTGATACCCAGCTGGCAGGCCGAAAGGTAGGCGTCCAGCTGGCCATGGACCTTGCGCAGGATGTGCCCGCGCCAGCCGTTCTTGTCGGCAATGGCTTCAACCTTGGTCGAGCGCAGTTTGACCATGGCGAACTCTGCCGCAACGAAAAAGCCGTTGAGCAGGACCAGGAACAAAGCAAAAAGAATCATGCCGAAATCGGCGAAGAGTGAAGACAGGTTAAAACTAGGGGAAGGGTCCATGATGGGGTTTTGCAGGGTCCGTATTAATCAGGAAGAGGGTCGTGTCACGTCAGAGAAGACGCCATGAACCCGGCAATGTAGCGGCTCGAAGCAGGATTGCCTAGTAGTCTGAATCGTCGCTCGCGGGTTTGGACAACTGAGCGCTGGCAAAGTGACAGATAAAAACACTGCCCTTGCCGAGAACACTGTTGATCTCGAGGTTGCCGCGATGGCGCAGCAGCACATGTTTGACGATGGCCAGACCGAGCCCTGTACCGCCGGTATTGGACGCGCGGCTGGTATCGACCCGGTAGAAGCGCTCGGTCAGGCGCGGCAGGTGTTTGGTCTCGATGCCGATTCCTGAATCCTGCACGCTCAGGTGCGCGCCCCGTTCGTCGGCCCACCAGCGAATACGGATCACGCCCTCGGCCGGTGTGTATTTCACGGCATTGAAGATCAGGTTGGAAAACGCGCTGCGCAGCTCGCTTTCGCTGCCCTTGAGGCGCATGTCGCTTTCCAGGCTGAGGTGGATCTGCTGGTTCTTGCTGCCCGACAGCGCGTTGGCATCGGCGGTGATGGTCTTGAGCAGTGTATTGACGACCACCGGGTGATTGTCCGACGGGTAATCGGTGGCCTCGAGCTTGGCCAGCAACAGCAGGTCATTGAGCAGCGTCTGCATGCGCCCGCCTTGCTGATGCATCTGTTGCAGCGCACGTACCCAGCGCGGATTGACCTCGTCGACGTTGTCGAGCAGCGTTTCCAGATAGCCGAAGATCACCGTGAGCGGTGTCCGCAACTCGTGAGACACGTTGGCGACGAAGTCCTTGCGCATCTGCTCCAGCTGATGGATGCGCGTCACATCGCGGACCAGCATCAGGTGTTCGTTGTTGCCGTAACGGGTGATCAGCAACTGAATGCGCAGGCGATCGTTGGTTGGCGACGGGATTTCCAGCGGTTCGCTGTAGTCGCCCAGCGCAAAGTATTCCTTGAAGCGTGGATGCCGCACCAGATTGGTCACGGGTTGACCGCTGTCCTGTGGCGTCTTCAGGCCCAGCAGGGTTTCAGCGGCACGGTTCCACCACTCCAGGTTGCCGTCGCTGTCGAGCATGATCACTGCATCACGCAGCGCGGCGGTGGACTCCTGCACGCGGTCGATGACGGCCTGAAGGCGGCCACGAACGCGCTGATCCCGACGTTGCAGGTGGTAGATGCTGTCGAAGACTTCGCCCCACAGACCATAACCGTCCGGAGGCGGCTCGTCAGCCTTGTGGCTGCTCAGCCAGTCGTGCAGGCGTAACAGTTGCTTCAGGGTCCAGGCCAGATACAGTCCCAGCCCGGCGGCCAGGCTCCAGGCATACTGCCCACTGATCAGACCGACCAACAGGCAGGCGGTGACCAGCAACAACATGTGGCGTATCAGAGTGCCGTGCCAATTTTGATTCAATTAGGGGTAAATCCTTGTCTGGTCTGCACTGGCCATTGCCTTGCATCGACGCAGCGGTTGTCAGCTCTTGGTCGAGAAACGATAGCCAGTGCCGCGCACGGTTTGTACCAGATTTTCATACGCATCCCCCAAGGCCTTGCGCAGGCGGCGGATGTGAACATCGACGGTGCGTTCTTCGACGTAGACGTTGCCGCCCCATACCTGATCCAGCAGCTGACCGCGTGTGTAGGCGCGCTCCTGGTGGGTCATGAAGAACTGCAGCAGACGGTATTCGGTCGGGCCCATTTCGGCGGGTTTGCCGTCGATGGTGACACGGTGGCTGATCGGGTCGAGCAGCAGGCCGCCGACTTCGATGGGCGCTTCGCCGTCAGTCGGGCCGGCACGACGCAGCACGGCTTTGAGGCGCGCCACCAGTTCGCGGGGCGAGAAAGGCTTGGTGATGTAATCGTCGGCGCCCACTTCCAGGCCCTGGATCTTGTTGTCCTCTTCACCCTTGGCGGTGAGCATGATGATCGGGATGTCCCCGGTCAGTTCATCACGCTTGAGGCGCCGGGCCAGTTCGATGCCGGATGTGCCAGGCAGCATCCAGTCGAGCAGAATCAGGTCAGGCTTGCGGTCCACGATGATCGCGTGGGCCTGCTGAGAGTTTTCGGCTTCAATACAGTCGTATCCAGCCATTTCCAACGCAACGGCGATCATTTCGCGAATTGGCGCTTCGTCGTCAACGATCAGGATGCTCCTGCCAGCCATGCTCGAACCTCTTGTCATTTAACTGTCTTGGGGCGCATTAGATAACGGAATTATTGCAGTCGTGTGACAGGTCTGGATGAGGCTAGCACGCTGACAGGCTGCGGGGGCCCGCAGGCCTCGCGATCATAAATTTATTTCCGTCGTGCGCAGGCTGGCAGTGGCCGTTATCCGCGCACCGCGTAGTCGGCGACGATGCCCAGGAATATCGCCAGCCCGGCCCAGTGGTTGTGCAGGAAGGCCTTGAAGCAGGCGTCTCGCCCGCGCTCACGGGTGCTCCAGAATTCCCAGGCGAAACAGCCTGCCGCTGCCAGCAGGCCGATGTAGAAACACGCGCCCAGTTCGAAGCGCGCACCGGCCAGTATCAGGCAGCCCAGTGCCAGCCCTTGCAGGGTCAGGATGATGACCCGGTCGGCATCGCCGAACAGTACTGCCGTGGATTTCACGCCGATTTTCAGGTCGTCGTCGCGATCGACCATGGCGTAGTAGGTGTCGTAGCCCACCGTCCACAGCAGGTTGGCGATGTACAGCAACCAGGCTGCAGCGGGCAACTCGCCGGTTTCGGCGGTGAAGGCCATCGGCATGCCCCACGAGAACGCAGCACCCAGCACCACTTGCGGGTAATAGGTGTAGCGCTTCATGAACGGATAGCTGGCCGCCAGGGCGAGACCGCCGAACGACAGCCAGATGGTCGCCGCATTGGTAAACAGCACCAGCACAAAGCTCAGGCCGACCAGCACCGCAAACAGCACCAGCGCTTCCCTGGAGCTGACTTTGCCGCTGACCAGCGGACGTTGCTCGGTGCGTTTGACGTGGCCGTCCACCTTGCGGTCGGCGAAGTCATTGATCACACAGCCTGCCGCCCGCATCAGAAACACGCCGAGCACAAAAATGAACACGGTCTGCAGCGAGGGCGCGCCCTTGCCTGCAATCCAGACCGCCCACAGGGTCGGCCACAGCAGCAGGTAGACGCCGATGGGCTTGTCGATGCGTGTCAGCTGGATGAAGTCCCAGGCGCGCGGGCTCAGACGATTGAGGGATTTGAGGAGGGACAGGTACATCAGGCGTGGTCCTTGTCGTGGATCGCAGTGCACAGGGCTGGCAGGAAAACTTCGGCGACCAGCACGCTCAATGCGCCGCGATCGAATCGCGAGCGGCGTGCCCACAGTCCGCGCGCTGCGTCGGCAGCGGGTAGCCAGGCCTCGGGGTAATGACACACCTCAAGTGTGCCGCGCACGAACGCCGGGTCGCTGAACAGCAACTCACCCAGAGAACGAGTGCCCAGCTCATCCATATTCAGGCCGCCATCCTGCAGGGCGCTACGGGCGGCGACGCTGCGCGCGAACACCCAGTGGTTGCCGTTGCCGCGCAAATACACCTCGCGCACCCAGCCCTCGCCAGCCTCTGGCAGGCCCAGCGCCAGGCACTCGTCAGGGCGCAACGGCTGCCAGCCTTCAAACTGCGGAAATACGCTGAAACGACCATCAGACAAACGGTCCAAGCGGCGAGAGAGCGAGTCCTGATTGAACAACCAGTCGAGCATTACCGGGTCCGGCACGTCGATCAATTGCTCGCGCTCAAACCAGACAGGGCCAATGAATGCGGGGGATTGCTGGGTCACGGTAAGCCAGTTCCGGCAGCCAACGAGGCCGCGAGCTTAGCATGATTGCCGGTCTCGACCGACGGTCGGTAGAGCCTGAGTTATAGAATCAGACTTGCATCCGCGCCTGTCGATCAGTACAACGCCCCTTCAGAAGACGGCAACCGACCGTCGTACGCTATTGAGCCTGATAAACGAGAGAACCTGACATGAAGAAATGGCAATGCATCGTCTGTGGCCTGATCTATAACGAAGCCGATGGCTGGCCGGATGACGGAATTGCGCCCGGCACCCTCTGGCAGGATGTGCCGGAAGACTGGCTGTGCCCGGATTGCGGCGTGGGCAAGATGGACTTTGAAATGATCGAAATCGGTTGATTGCTGCCTGCAGACAAGGGCTGGCAACAACGAGCACCAGGCACAGTGAAATAGGGAAGAACAATGAGCGCACCTGTCGTCATCATCGGCACCGGCCTTGCGGGGTATAACCTTGCTCGGGAGTTTCGCAAGCTGGACGCAGACACGTCGCTGCTATTGATCACGGCCGATGATGGCCGTTCCTACTCCAAGCCGATGCTCTCTACCGGCTTTGGCAAAAACAAGGAAGCCGACGGCCTGAGCATGGCTGAAGCCGGCGCCATGGCCGATCAGCTCAAGGCCGAGATCCGCACGCACACGCGCATCAGCGGGATCGATGCCGGGCACAAACGCCTGTGGATCGGCGAAGAGGCGGTGTATTACCGCGATCTGGTGCTGGCCTGGGGCGCCGAAGCCATTCGTGTACCGGTGGAAGGCGATGCAGGCGACGCAATTTTCCCGATCAACGATCTTCAGGATTACGCCCGTTTCCGTGCGGCTGCGTCGGGCAAGCGTCGGGTGCTGATTCTCGGCGCAGGGCTCATTGGCTGTGAATTCGCCAACGACCTGATCCTGGGCGGCTATGAAGTGGATCTGGTGGCGCCGTGCGAACAGGTCATGCCGACCCTGTTGCCCCCTGAGGCGGCGGCTGCGGTGAAAACCGGCCTTGAAAGCCTGGGTGCACGTTTCCATCTGGGGCCGGTGCTGACCCGTCTGAATCGCAATGGCGAGGGCCTGCAAGCGCACTTGTCGGACGGGCAGGTGATTGACTGCGATCTGGTGGTCTCAGCCATCGGCCTGCGTCCTCGCATCGAGCTGGCCGCTGCTGCCGGCCTGCAGACCGGGCGCGGCATTCTGGTCGACCGCCTGCTGCAAACCTCCCACGCCAACATCCACGCGCTGGGTGATTGCGCTGAGGTCGATGGTCTCAACCTGCTCTACGTGATGCCGTTGATGAGCTGCGCTCGTGCCTTGGCCCAGACGCTGGCCGGAAACCCGACCTCAGTCAAATACGGGCCCATGCCGATCACCGTGAAGACGCCAGCCTGCCCGCTGGTGGTTTCGCCGCCGCCGCGTGGCAGCGATGGCCACTGGAGCGTCGAAGGGCAGGGCGCTGATATCAAAGCGCTGTGTCACGACGCCGACGGCCATCTGCTGGGCTATGCCCTGACAGGCGCTGCGGTTATGGAAAAACTCGCACTCAACAAGGTGCTGCCCGCGTTATTGGCGTGATTTCTCGTCATTTTGTCGGATTGACCCCGTATTTCTGCCAATAAACCGCGCTCATGCACTGGCGCGGGTCAGTTCGGCATGCCATCCTCGGTCTTGTCTGCCGCTACGTAGAGCTGTCGCGGCGCCTTGTGGCCGTTGTTTTACAAAAGCGGCGCGGGACATAAAAACAAAAAACCGTAAAAGAGGCTTCATATGCGTAAACCAGAAGTTGCAGCCGCCATCGCTGAAAAGGCGGATCTCACCAAAGAGCAATCCAATCGCGTTCTCAATGCCATCCTTGAAGAGATTACTGGCGCACTGAACCGCAAGGACAGTGTCACGCTGGTAGGTTTCGGTACTTTTCTGCAACGCCACCGTGGCGCCCGCACTGGCAAGAACCCTCAGACCGGGGAGCCGGTCAAAATCAAGGCAAGCAACACGGTTGCCTTCAAGCCGGGGAAAGCCCTGAAAGACAGCGTCAACCCTTGATACCCCGGTGTGCGCCTCGGCGGGAGGCGCACGACCCACAGGCGGGCACACCAATCGGATTGGGTGCCCGTTTCTTGTTTCTGCCGTATGACGCCGATGATGCCTCTCGCTCCCTGTGAGAATTGTCCTACTCCATTGCGTGTAATTGCCTTCCAAAGCCCCAGCTTTGCCTGACTTTTTCTTGTTGCTGATTCCCTTAGAGTGCCGCCCCTGCTGCACCCCTTCAATTACTCTTGGGAAATCCAGAATGAAAAAGCCATGGAAGTTTGCTGCTGTTGCGGCTCTGATCGCCACAACCAGCGGTTGTGTGAGCTACGACGTCAGCCAGCCAAGCGCGCCGCTGGAAGGCACGGTCAAAACCGACCTGAAGGCTGACGTCAAGGTTGGCGGCACCATCAGCGGCGAGTCGTCCACCAACGTGCTGTTCAATTTCCTGAGCTTCGGCGGCGATAATCAGTTCGCCGACGGCGTGACCTACGGCGGCGCAGCTGGCGGTGGCGGCCTGGGGCTGGCGTTGCCTGATCCTGTCTCGACGACCAAAGCGGCAGCTGCCTTCAAGGCGGTTAAATCCTCCGGTGCCGACCTGATTGTTGCGCCGCGCTACGAAGTCAGCGTCAAAGACTACTTCATCTTCAAGAAGGTCGATGTAAAGGTCACGGGTAACAAAGGCAGCATCAACAGCATTCGTTGATGTCAGTGTGATGCTGCTCCCCACGTGGAGCAGCCTCCTCATATTCGAGGGCTGTTTTGTGCCGATCTCCCTTGAAATCGATTTTTGTCCTACAGGTTTTGCGCCGATAACCCGCTACACTGCTACGCCGATTTCGAGTCGGAACCCGCGTGTTCAGAGGCCGTGTATGAAATTTCGTTTCCTGTTGTGGATGCTGGGCCTGCTGATGGCCCGCGCCAGTCGTAACAATCCGGCGTTCCAGCAGCAATTGGCTGGCAAGGACCTGACCTTTCAGTTGCAGACTGCAGATGGCAAGATTTCACGTCACTTCGTGGTCCATGATCAACGGATCCGCAGTGCAAGTGGTACGGTTGCAGAGCCGGCCTTTGCCATCGTGTTTCGTGATGCAGCCTTTGGCTTTGATACTCTCCAGGCGAAGAACAAGCAGCTGGCGTTCATGAAGGGCATTCAGGACAAGGATATTCAGATCAAGGGCAACCCGGCCCTGGTGATCTGGTTCCAGGGCCTGGTCAAATACCTCAAACCGAAAAAGAAAGCAGCCTGATCACGGCAGCTGCAGCCCGCCTGCAGCCTTGTGCAACGCCCTCAGGTGCTCCGACACCTGTTTGAGGTTGGCTTCGTTGGCGGCAATCTCTTTGGCGCGCTCAGGCTCCAGCAGGGCTCGCACCTCTTTGTCGAGATCACCGGTCAGGCGCTTGAGCTGCTTCTGGCGCTGACTGCTTTCTGCTTCAAGACGCTGCCATTCTCCTGCCTGTGGCAAACCGTACCCGTCGCTGCCCAGCAGCTCGGCAGGCCGACTGAGGAACCCGCTGCTGGCGAGGATCTCCTGCAGCGTTTTGGTGGCGTTGGAAACCTTGCCGTCTTTCAACTCCCGTGCACCCAGATAGCTCTGTTTCACTTCGTCCTGGGCCAACAACAGTTGCCTGCGCAGGCTGGCCTGCTCCAGCAGCAGAATCGCAGCGCTGGTACGCAGGTCTGCTTTAGCAAACCACTGGCTGCGCTCACTGGCGGGTAGCGCCATCCAGTCTTCCACGGTGTTCTGTTTGATCGGCAGGTGCTTCTTCAGCACTTCGAACATTGCCTGATAGCGATCCCGGTAGGAGTCGAACCGATAGCCCAGACGCAGCGCTTCCTTGGGATCGTCCAATACACTGGTGTCAGCCAGCCCGCGGCCTTCGAGGACTTCAAGCAAACCGTTGGGCAAGATGCTGTCCAGGCCGACGAGCTTGGGGTTGTGCGTACCGGCGCGCAACAGCTTCAGGTTTTCAACGGCGCAGTTGTTCGAGAGGAAGTAGTAGTTGCCGTCGTAGCTCCAGTGCATCTCGGCGGCGTGCTGCACGAGCCCTTCTATTTCCGGACGCGACAGCTTGATTGGTACCGACGCCAGGCTGCGCAGCTCGGTTTTGGTGTATTCATCGATGACCTGCGCCAGTGGCAGGACGAACAGGCGCGACGGGTAGGCCCCCATCAGGCCGTCCCAGCTGGACAGCTGCACGTCGCCGACAAACGCCCGGTACGACAGCACCAGGTGCTGATCAAGATCCAGCCGGCAATCCGGACCACGCGGGCGGCCGGGTTTGCAAATCACCAGGCGCAACATGCTGTGGCCCCAGCGGCTTGCCCAGTTCTGGTTCGCCTCGGCCAGCAGATAATCCACCGCATACACCCGCTCCGGGTCCAGCTTGCCCAGTGGCTCTCGGCCGAAGTCGCTGCCGGCATTCAGGTAGGGGTAAAACGTCGGGCATTCATTATGGGCTGCAGGTGCCCAGCCAAAACGCTCCTTGTAATAGGCATACAGGGCAGGGCGACGGCAGGCGTAGGCCGGATCGAGGAGGAAGTACTCCATGTTCACCGCCACGAACTCCAGCGGGCTGGTGGTTTCGTAGATGTCCGGGCTGCGGGCGACCTGGCCGTTATGTTCCTCGCGTTCGCCACGACGTCCGACATATTGCTGCCAGCCCGCCAGGTCCAGCAGGCGTGGATCGTCACTCAGGGTGAAGCGTCGCTCGGTCTGGCCGCGGCAGTCGTCAGGCAGACCGACCTTGCCCAGTGAACTGCTACGTGATGTGCAGCGAAAAATCGCCGCTCGCTCGCTGGGAGACCACAGGCGGGCGCGGTCGTAGACGTGGGTCAGCTCGTGCAGGACAGTAGCGAGCAGCTCCCGGCGCACCGTACCGTGTGGCCGGCCCGTCTGGGCGGTGGCTGCCGAGCCGTCCGTCAAGGACGTCAGCAGGTGGCTGTTGAGGTACAGCTGATAGGGACCGGCGGCCTGACCGTAGGCGTTCTGCGGCATGTCAGCGGACCAGCTCACCTCGACGGTGCGGTCCAGTGCTGCGACGAAGCTGGGCGGTAATGCGTGCAGGGCTTCGTCGAGCAGCGCCTGGCTGGCTTGTTGTTGGGGCGCATCGAGGCCGTCGGTGTGCAGTTCCAGCTTCAGGCTGGCAAAGGCATGCGTACCAACCAGCGACAGCGCGCCAGCAAGCAGCCAGGCGCGAAACCGCCTCACAATGCGAGGATTGCTTCAGCCAAGGTCTGATCGCTTGCATCACGCGCTTCCGGCACGCGGCTACGCAGCGTGTCGAACGCAGCATCCAGTTGGGCACCGTGGATATCACCACCGGTGGCAACGTAGCTGGCAGCATCGTCCTTGGCCTGGAGAACGACCTTGGAGTCGCGGATCGATGTGGTGGTGTCGGAAGTGAAATCGATGGTACGGCCGAACGCACGAACGATGATGTTGCTCGTGGCCACAACAGTCTGGGCCTGGGCAAAATCGGCCAGCAAGAGCAGGCCAAGGGAAGCAGCAATCAGCGGGGTACGCATGTAGTGACGTCTCCAGTTACGCGAAGAGGGGAAAGTGGCTATTGGACGAGGATTGCCTGCGCCAGTTCAAGGTCGCTGGCATGAAGTTTTGCATCTGCCTGACGCAGGGCGTGCAGCGCTGACTCAAGCCGGGCGCCACGCATTTCTCCGTCGCTGGCGATGAATGCAGCAGCATCGTCACGGGCAGCCATGATCAGTTTGTTATCGAACGGTCCTGTCGAGACCTGACTGGTGGCATAGGCGGTCTTGACCAGGCCTTGCGTGGTCGTATCGAACGCTTGAGCCTGACTGACGTACATCAGGCTGGCAAAGGGAGCGATATACAGAAGGTGCACTAAACGCATGACTTTCACGAACCGGCAAAACAGGCTCCAAGGCTAGCGCAATGCGCGGGCCAGAGCTACCCCGGCACGTAGCCGGGGCGCAGCGGTCAGATGGCCAGAATGGCCTGAGCCAGCTGGCTGTCGCTGGCTTGCAATTCAGGCAGGACCTGGCGGATATGCTGCAAGGCGCCTTCAAGGCGGGCGCTGCGGATGTCGCCGGAGCTGGCCACGAAGCTGGCGGCGTCGTCACGGGCGGCAAGAACGATCTTGTCGTCTTTCAGGGACGAGGACACGTTGGAGGTCGCGCGGGTCGATGCATTGACGGCATCGACCACTGCGTCGGTGGTGACGATGAAGCTGGAGGCGTTTGCACCGGCTGCGGCGGTCAACAGAAAGACAGCGCCAAGGTTACGTAGCAGAGACATGATCGAGTTCCGTTGTGGACAAGTGGGCACAGACTGCCTGTGAAGCCGAAGGGCTGAGGTAGAGCGCTAGACTATCCCACCCATACTGCAGTTGTCATGAAGGTCGACGGTTTCGGCTTACACAGTTTGCAATATTTGATGACTGTACCTGCCGTATTTTGATTTTGTTAAATCTGTACTGGTTTGGCCGGCGCGCTCTGAATCTCCCCCTGAAACGACAAAACCCGTCTCAGTTGCCTGAGACGGGTTTTGTATGAAGCAATTCGGGTTGCTGGTTGGAGACCTAGAGGTCAAGGACCAGCGGGCGCATGTTTAGCGCCAGAACGGCTTGCTCAGCTCTTCGTAACGCTGGGATTCGCTGATACCGGCGTCAGCCAGCAGGCGTGCATCCAGACGTGCCAGCTGGTGGCGGCTGGACAGGCGACGCTGCCAGAGCATCAGGCTGGCGAATACGCGCAGAGGCAGAGAGGCTTTTGCGGTGGTAACGGTGCTTTCGCTGAACAGATCGGAACTGATTGTACGTTCCATGGTGTGACTTCCTTCCGCTTGTGGCGGGATAAGTGAGTTGCTTGACTGGTGCCCATTTTCCTCGCGTGCGTCCAGCTTCCATAGACACAGTTCACCTGTATTGTGAGGGTTCAGTTAACTGTGATTGGACACTGTTTTGTTCATAAATGGGGCAACTGTACCGGTCTGCACTTTATGGGTGCATTTTGTGTTCGATTGTGGTGATTTTGACCTTTCAAGGCAGTTTTATGACCGGTACAGCAGTACAGTTTTTCGATAAGCCCTTGGGTGCCAGTTGAAAGTGAATCGGAAAAGCGCTTGCTCACTTCCAACTGTCCTGTTCAGGCTGGCAGCATGCGCCCGGTTTCTTCCAGGTTGATGTGCCAACTCAGTGCTTCGCGCAGGATGTGCGGGGTATGCCCGCCCACGGCGCAAGCGGCACTGAAATAGGTGTTCAGCGCATCGCGATAATCCGGATGCACGCAGTTATCGATGATTACTCTGGCGCGTTCGCGAGGAGCCAGACCGCGCAGGTCCGCCAGGCCCTGCTCGGTGACCAGGATGTCGACATCGTGTTCGGTGTGGTCGACATGGCTGACCATGGGCACGACGCTGGAGATCGCGCCACCTTTGGCGATCGATTTGGTGACGAAGATCGCCAGGTGCGCGTTGCGCGAGAAGTCCCCGGAACCGCCAATGCCGTTCATCATGCGTGTGCCGCAGATGTGGGTGGAGTTCACATTGCCGTACAGGTCGAACTCCAGCGCGGTATTGATCCCGATGATACCCAGGCGACGGATCACCTCGGGGTGGTTGGAGATTTCCTGCGGGCGCAGTACCAGCCTGGATTTGTAGCGATTGAAGTCGGCAAAGACCTCAGCGTGCTTGGCCGCCGACAAGGTCATGGAGCTGCCCGAGGCAAAGGTCAGTTTGCCTGCATCGAACAGGTCGAATGTCGAGTCCTGCAGCACCTCGGAGTACATCGTCAGGTCCGTGAAGGGCGACGCCAGCAGGCCGTGCATCACGGCGTTGGCAATGTTGCCTATCCCGGCCTGCAATGGCATCAGCTTGTCGGTCAGCCGGTCTTCGCGCACTTCTTTCTTGAAGAATTCCACCAGATGATTGGCAATGGCCTGAGTGTCGGCGTCAGGCGGCGTTACCGTGGAGGGCGAGTCAGGCTGGTTGCTGATGACAATGCCGACTATTTTTGACGGATCGATCTTCACCGCGTGGCTGCCGATACGCGAATCTGCCTCCAGGACTGGAATCGGCAGGCGTGTCGGTCTGTAGCTGGGTATATAGATGTCGTGCAGACCTTCAAGCTCGAGTGGCTGGGACAGGTTGATTTCCACGATGACCTGTTTGGCCAGGATGGCAAAGCTGGCCGAGTTGCCCACGGAGGTGCTCAGCACCAGATGGCCCTCTTCGGTGATCGCCACGCATTCGATCACGGCCAGGTCCACCGCCTTGATCTGTCGATTGCGCAGCAGCTCGACGGTGTCGGACAAATGCTGATCGATGAACATCACAGTGCCGTTGTTGATCGCCTTGCGCAGCGTGCTGTCGACCTGAAAGGGCATGCGCCGGGACAGTACACCGGACTCGGTCAGCTGCTTGTCCAGGTCATTGCCCAGACTGGCGCCGGTCATCAGGCTGATTTTCAGCGGCGTCACTTTGGCGCGCTCGGCCAGCGCGTGGGGCACAGCCTTGGCTTCGCCTGCACGGGTGAAGCCACTCATGCCGACGGTCATGCCGTCTTCAATCAAGGCGGCAGCGTCGGCTGCGCTCATAACCTTGCTCATCAGGGAGGGCCGGCGGATACGGTCACGGTACATGGGTCTGTCTCGTAGATAGAAGCGAACGACAAGTCTAGAGCCTTGGCCGATCTTCGTCCTGCTACCAAGGTCGCATTTGACCGCTCTAATTAGCGGGTTCCAGCGCAAAACACTGTTACGCGGAATGTAAAAAGCCCCGGTCGCCAAGCGAGCCGGGGCTTCAATGGAGCGGGGTCAGGCTAGGCGTTTTCGACGGCCTTCACCATGTCCTCGATCACCTTTTTGGCGTCTCCGAACACCATCATGGTTTTATCCAGGTAGAACAATTCGTTATCCAGACCTGCGTAACCACTGGCCATCGAGCGTTTGTTGACGATGATAGTCTTGGCCTTGAACGCCTCCAGGATGGGCATCCCGGCGATAGGGGATTTCGGGTCGTTCTTGGCGGCCGGGTTGACCACGTCGTTGGCACCGAGCACCAGCACCACATCGGCCTGACCGAATTCGGAGTTGATGTCGTCCATCTCGAACACCTGGTCGTAAGGCACTTCGGCTTCGGCCAGCAGCACGTTCATGTGCCCAGGCATGCGTCCGGCCACCGGGTGAATGGCGTACTTCACGGTGACGCCGCGGTGTACGAGCTTCTCGGTCAGTTCCTTGAGCGCGTGCTGGGCGCGAGCCACTGCCAGGCCGTAACCGGGCACGATGATCACCGTGTCGGCGTTGGTCAGCAAGAAGGTTGCGTCGTCTGCCGAGCCGGACTTCACCGGGCGTGCTTCCTTTGCACCCGCCGGGCCTGCCGAGTCCGTTGCGCCGCCGAAGCCACCGCCGATCACGTTGAAGAACGAGCGGTTCATCGCCTTGCACATGATGTAGGAGAGAATTGCGCCCGAGGAGCCCACCAGTGAGCCCGCGATGATCAGCATCGAGTTGTTCAGCGAAAAGCCGATGCCGGCGGCTGCCCAGCCTGAATAGCTGTTGAGCATCGACACCACTACCGGCATGTCGGCCCCGCCAATCGGGATGATCAGCAATACACCGATGACGAAGGCCAGCGCCAGCATGATCGCAAAGGCAGTGAGGCTGCCGGTGAACATGAAGGTCAGGCCGAAGAACAGCGTGGCCAGGCCAAGGACCAGATTGAGCGTGTGCTGGCCGGAAAACTGTACCGGTGCGCCTTGAAAGAGGCGAAATTTGTACTTGCCCGAGAGTTTGCCGAAAGCGATGACCGAACCCGAGAAGGTGATCGCACCGATGGCTGCCCCGAGGAACAGCTCCAGACGGTTGCCGGCCGGAATCGCATCGCCCAGATTTCGAACGATGCCCAATGATTGAGGCTCGACGACTGCAGCGATAGCGATGAACACCGCGGCCAGGCCGATCATGCTGTGCATGAACGCCACCAGCTCCGGCATTTTGGTCATTTCGACGCGCTTGGCCATGATCGAGCCAGCGGTTCCGCCCACCAGCAGGCCGACTACGATGTAGCCGATGCCCGCGCTGGTCCCTTCAGCGGTAGACAGTGCCGCGAGCTTGAAGACCAGGCCGATCGTGGTGATGACCGCCAGGCCCATACCGAGCATGCCGAACAGGTTGCCACGGCGCGAGGTGGTCGGGTGCGACAAGCCTTTGAGTGCCTGGATGAAGCAGATCGATGCGATCAGGTACAGCAGGGTAACCAGATTCATGCTCATGACTTGGGCGCCTCATCCTTTGCCTTGGGGGCCTTTTTCCTGAACATTTCCAGCATCCGCCGAGTGACCAGAAACCCGCCAAACACGTTCACGGCTGCCAGTGCGACCGCCAGCGTGCCCATGGTCTTGCCCAGCGGGGTGACCGTGAGCGCGGCGGCTAGCATGGCACCTACGATAACGATGGCAGAGATGGCATTGGTGACCGCCATGAGTGGCGTGTGCAGCGCAGGCGTGACGTTCCAGACCACGTGGTAGCCGACATAAATCGCCAGTACGAAAATGATCAGGTTGTAGACGCCGGGGGAAATCAGCTCTTCCATTGGTGTGTCCTCAGCCGTTCTTGCGGACAACTTGCCCGTCGCGGCACATCAGGCATGCGGCGACGATGTCGTCTTCGAGGTTGATCGAGAATGTGCCGTCCTTGTCGAACAGCAGCTTCATGAAGTCCAGCAGGTTGCGGGCGTAGAGCGCCGATGCATCGGCAGCGACCAGAGCGGGCAGGTTGGTGTGGCCGACGATGGTCACGCCGTGCTCGACAACCACTTGATCGGCAACGGTCAGCGGGCAGTTGCCGCCTTGTGCAGCGGCCAGGTCAATCACCACCGAGCCGGGCTTCATCTGCGCCACGGTTTCTGCGCCGAGCAGCACCGGGGCCTTGCGGCCGGGAATGAGTGCGGTCGTGATGACGATGTCCGACAGTTTCGCGCGCTCATGCACGGCGGCGGCCTGGCGTTGCATCCAGCTGGCTGGCATAGGGCGCGCGTAGCCACCAACGCCTTCGGCGCATTCGCGCTCTTCGTCGGTCTCGTAGGGAACATCAATGAATTTCGCGCCCAGCGACTCGATCTGCTCCTTCACTGCCGGACGCACATCCGAAGCTTCTACCACGGCGCCAAGTCTTTTGGCGGTGGCAATGGCCTGCAGACCGGCGACGCCTGCGCCCAGGATCAGCACCCGGGCAGCTTTGACGGTGCCGGCAGCGGTCATCAGCATAGGCATGAAGCGCGGGTAGTGATGCGAGGCGAGCAGTACTGCCTTATAGCCCGCAATGTTGGCTTGCGAAGACAGCACGTCAAGGCTTTGCGCCCGCGATGTGCGCGGCGCGGCTTCCAGGGCGAACGCGGTAATGCCACGTGCGGCCATCTTGCCGATCAGTTCGTTGTTGAAGGGGTTGAGCATGCCGATGACCACCGAGCCGCTTTTGATCAGGCTCAGCGCCTCTTCGTCAGGTGCGACGACCTTGAGAATCAGTTCGGCCGCATAGGTCTGGTGCGTGTCACCGATCACCGCGCCAGCAGCCTCGTAAGCGCTGTCTGGAACGCTGGCATGAAGGCCTGCGCCGCTTTGCACCGTAACCCGGTGACCCTGGCTGATCAGCTTTTTGATGGTTTCCGGAGTAGCAGCTACCCGGGTTTCGCCCGCTTGTGTTTCGAGAGGAACGCCAATGTGCACGACAAATCTCCTGCGCGATTTTTTATCGTTCGTATGTAGGCCAGTGCACTACGGCTGGTGCGTCTGGCTTGGCCAATCAGCACACCCCTTTGCAGCAGGGGCGGGGCATTTTGCAGGCGAAGTTTGCAGGCTTCAATACATTCTGTAACGAAACTATAGGTGAACTACAAGTCACACTGTGACCTATTGTCGCACTTATTCGACAGGGCCCTTTGTCTGTATGGGCTGCGACGATATTCCTTACGAAAAACAGGTGATAAAAGTTTTTCTGCCGAAAATCCGATAAATGCGCCGTATGGACCTATAGACCCTATAAATAAAGGGTTATGTCCCGTTTTCTGTGCGCGATCTGAAGTTACTTAAGGGCGACATAAGTTTATATCTGTAGGTGCCAACAGCTATGGGCTACCTGAGATATTGGTCGGATTTTTCCTGGGGCAACTGGTAAGCCCGGGCCTGTTCGATCAGCCAGTCACGAAACGCAGTCAGCGATGCCGATTCAACTTTGCGCTCAGGAATCATCAGGTGATAGGCCTTACTGCCGGGCAGCGACCGAGTGTTCGCGATCACCAGACGCTTTTCCTGCAGTTCGCGTTGAATGAGGAAGGGGGGAATCAGAGCAATGCCCATGTCATGCATGGCCGCCTGCGCCAGCATCGAGAACAGCTCGTAGCGCGGACCGGTCATGTCGCGCGCGACATCCAGATCCTGCGCATTGAACCATTGGCGCCAGGCGTAGGGCCGGGTGGTCTGTTGCAGCAGCGGCAGTTCGGCCAGTTCACGTGCTCCCAGACTGTCGCGACCTTCAAGAAAAGAGGGGCTGCAGACCGGCATGGAGTTTTCGCTCATCAGTCGATGCGACTGGGTGCCGGACCAGTCGGCATCGCCAAAATAGATGGCGGCATCGAAGTCGGTGTCGGCAAACAGGAATGGGCGGGTGCGGTTGGTCAGGTGGACCGTGACGTCGGGATGCTTGTGCTGGAAGTCCTTCAGGCGCGGCAGCAGCCACTGAGTGCCGAAGGTCGGCACCACGGCGAGCTCGATGGCATTGGCGCCTTGTTGGCCCATGACCGACAGTGTGTCGCGCTCGACCGCGTCCAGTTGCTGGGAAACACGACGGCTATAGGAAAGCCCGGCTTCCGTGAGCTTTACGCCCCTGCGCGAACGCCGGAACAGCTCGACGCCGAGAAACTCTTCCAGCCCGCCGATTTGCCGACACACGGCGCCTTGCGTGAGGGACAGCTCATGAGCGGCCTTGGTGAAGCTCTCGTGGCGGGCGGCTGCCTCGAAGCTGACCAGTGCAGTCGTGCTGGGTATCTTGCGTCTCATGTACTTTCTTCTCACTGGTATTTTTGTTTTGGAGCGCCTTTCTGTGTCTCGGAGTGAGAAATTAGCACACATGCTTGATAAAACCTCGTTTGTCGCTGGCATGGGCCAGGACTAGGATCACTGCAGGATTTCATCTGAACGCGAGGAACTGGCATGAGCGGTAAGGCAAGCTTTAACTGGATTGACCCCTTGTTGCTGGATCAACAGCTCACCGAAGAAGAGCGCATGGTCCGCGACACGGCCGAGCAGTTCGCCCAGAGCAAGCTGGCCCCGCGCGTGCTGGAAGCATTCCGTCACGAGAAAACCGACCCGGCCATCTTTCGCGAGATGGGCGAGGTGGGGCTCTTGGGGGCGACCATCCCGGAAGAGTTCGGTGGCAGCGGTCTGAATTACGTGTGTTATGGGCTGATCGCGCGTGAAGTCGAACGTATCGATTCGGGCTACCGTTCGATGATGAGTGTGCAGTCCTCGCTGGTCATGGTGCCGATCAACGAGTTCGGTACGCAGGCCCAGAAACAGAAGTACCTGCCCAAACTTGCTTCTGGCGAATGGATCGGTTGCTTCGGCCTGACCGAGCCCAATCATGGGTCCGACCCTGGGGCGATGATCACCCGCGCCCGGAGCGTCGAGGGTGGTTACCGCTTGAGCGGCAGCAAGATGTGGATCACCAACAGCCCGATCGCTGATGTGTTCGTAGTGTGGGCCAAGGACGATGCCGGCGATATCCGCGGTTTCGTTCTCGAAAAAGGCTGGGCAGGCCTGAGCGCTCCGGCCATCCACGGCAAGGTCGGTTTGCGCGCATCGATCACCGGCGAGATCGTCATGGATAACGTGTTCGTGCCCGAAGAGAACATCTTCCCCGACGTGCGCGGTCTGAAGGGGCCGTTCACCTGCCTCAACTCGGCACGGTATGGCATTTCCTGGGGCGCGCTGGGTGCTGCAGAATTCTGCTGGCACACCGCGCGGCAGTACACCCTGGATCGCCAGCAATTCGGCCGTCCGTTGGCGGCCAATCAGCTGATCCAGAAGAAGCTGGCAGACATGCAGACCGAAATCACTCTGGCCTTGCAGGGTTGCCTGCGTCTGGGGCGCATGAAGGACGAAGGTACGGCTGCCGTGGAGATCACCTCGATCATGAAGCGCAACTCGTGCGGCAAGTCGCTGGATATCGCGCGCATGGCTCGCGACATGCTGGGCGGCAATGGCATCTCGGATGAGTTCGGCATCGCCAGGCATCTGGTCAACCTGGAGGTTGTGAATACCTACGAAGGCACGCACGACGTGCATGCGTTGATTCTGGGGCGTGCGCAGACCGGCATTCAGGCTTTCTATTAAGGAGGGCTGATCATGGGCGCGCTTTCGCATATCCGGGTGCTCGACCTGTCGAGAGTCCTGGCCGGGCCATGGGCCGGACAGATCCTTGCTGACCTTGGCGCCGATGTGATCAAGGTCGAGCGCCCAGGGGGCGGCGATGACACTCGCTCATGGGGGCCGCCGTTCCTTCAGGATGCTGCGGGGCAGAACACTACCGAGGCGGCCTATTACCTGTCCGCCAATCGTAATAAACAGTCAGTCACTATCGACTTCACGCGCCCTGAAGGGCAAAGGCTGGTGCGCGAGCTGGCGGCGAAGTCCGACATCGTGATCGAAAACTTCAAGGTCGACGGGCTGGCGGCTTACGGGCTGGATTACGAGTCGCTGAAGGCGGTCAACCCGAGGCTGATCTATTGCTCCATTACCGGCTTTGGGCAAAGCGGGCCGTATGCGCGGCGTCCGGGTTACGATTTCATGATTCAGGCGCTGGGTGGCTTGATGAGTCTTACCGGCTTGCCCGATGGTGAAGAGGGTGCGGGGCCGGTGAAGGTCGGCGTCGCATTGACCGACATCCTGACGGGTCTGTATTCGACGACGGCCATTCTCGCCGCTCTGGCCCATCGTGATCAAAGCGATATCGGCCAGTACATTGATATGGCGCTGCTGGATGTACAGGTGGCCTGTCTGGCCAACCAGGGCATGAACTACCTGACTACCGGAATAGCGCCCAAGCGTTTGGGAAATGCTCATCCCAACATCGTGCCCTATCAGGATTTTCCCACTGCCGATGGCGACCTGATCCTTACTGTCGGCAATGACAGTCAGTTCAGGAAGTTTGCCGCTGTGGCGGGGCAGCCGCAGTGGGCGGAAGATCCTCGCTTCCTGACCAACAAGCTGCGAGTGGCTCATCGTGCCGAGCTGATTCCTTTGATTCGCCAGGTGACAGTGTTCAAGGCCACTGCCCAGTGGGTCAGTGAGCTGGAGGCAGCCGGTGTGCCCTGCGGGCCGGTCAATGACCTGGCTCAGGTGTTCGCCGATCCGCACGTGGTGGCGCGGGGTTTGGCCATAGAGCTTCCTCATGTGCTGGCCGGGCGTGTTCCGCAGGTGGCCAGCCCTATTCGGCTGTCCGAAACGCCAGTCGAATACACAAGGGCGCCGCCCCTGCTGGGAGAGCATACGGCGCAAGTGCTGCAGGCGCTGCTGGGGATTGGTGAGGAAGAGATCACTGTGCTGCGCGAGGCAGGGGTGCTGTAGCTATATAGAAGAAAGCGTTTGCGAAGAGCTCTTCTATATAGCCAGGGGGCCTTTAAGGTTAATTTCGGCGATTTTGAAATTAACGGTTGACGCCCTCTGTGATGCGTCTATAATTCGCCCCACTTCCGGCGCAGACGGAAACGAAAAAGCCTTGTAGATCAATAGTTTGCAAGGTTTTGGAGTGAAGAGTCAGCGAGGGAGGAGGTCGGGTCTGAATTGATCGACAGCGGTGAGAAAAAAGAGTTTGACACGCGGTTGTAACGCTGTAGAATTCGCCTCCCGCTGATGAGCAACTCCAGAGT